>JAWKQB010000001.1:600000-1200000 GCA_041390365.1 Syntrophotaleaceae bacterium
CAGGTCCTGCACCGCCTGCACGGCAGCCGTCAGTTCAGCATCGTTCTTGGCCCATTCCGCAAAGGAAAAAGAAGCCGGTCCGTTCTGTTGCATAACGCTTGTCTCCTTGAAACCGATGACTCTTCGGGCCTGGGCAGCGTCTGCCGCCAAGGTAACAAAACGCTAATAGAAGAGTCAATCGCAATTAATGGATTGTCCAATGGGGCAGAATACCTTAGAAAGTGAACCGCCGCATACTGACGTTGAGAATCAGTCCCACGCCTATCATGGTGGTGATCATGCTGGTTCCGCCATAGGAAAAAAGCGGCAGAGGCACTCCCACCACGGGCAGCAGGCCGATCACCATGCCGAGATTGATGACAATATGCCAGAACAGCATGGTTGAAACGCCGAATGCCAGGAACATACCGAAAGGGTCGGCCGCATTGCGTGCCACGTAGACCCCCCATATGACGATAAACAGGTAGAGGGACAACAGGACCAGGCTGCCTGTGAGACCCCATTCCTCGGCGAAAACGGAGAAGGCGAAATCGGTATGCCTTTCCGGCAGAAAGGAGAGCTGCGACTGAGTTCCTTCCATATAGCCTTTTCCGAACAGGCCGCCGCTGCCGACTGCGATTTTCGACTGGATGATGTGATAACCGGATCCGAGCGGATCCCGTTCGGGATCGAGAAAGGTCATGATGCGCTCTTTCTGGTATTCATGGAGCTTGAACCACCCGGCGACGGCCGCTCCCGTCGAAAGGATGATCAGTGCCGCCAGCGTCCCGGGGCGGATGCCGGCGAACAGAACCATGCACAGCCCGATAAACAGAACGATCATGGCCGTGCCCAGGTCGGGTTGTTTCATGATCAGCAAGGCCGGAATGCTCATGCAAGCAAACGGCAGAAGCAGGTCTTTCATCCGGTAACCGAGCAGGTAGTCCTGTCTGCTGAAATAACAGGCGAGGGTCAGGATGATGACGATTTTCATGATTTCGCTGGGCTGCAGGTTGAAAAAGCCCAAGTCGAGCCAGCGGGTGGCGCCCATCGACGTTTTGCCGACCACCAGGACCAGCGCCAGCAGCAGCAGGTTCAAAAAGTAGAAGACGTAGCCCAGCTGCTCCAGATGCCTGTAGTCGATGGCCGCAACGATTCCGGCGAGCATCAGGCCGCCCGCCAGCCAGTAAAGCTGCTTGACATACACCGGCGTGGCCGCGGAGGACCAGGAAGAGGTTGCGCTGTACATGTTGGCGATGCCGACCAGGGCCGTCAGCAGGACCATCAGCAGCAGGGGCCAGTCAAAATGGGTCAGAAGTCTTCGATCGAACATCTGCTTCAGTCTCCACTCAAGCTATCTGCTGTCGGGGTTTCCGCGGCGGCCGAAGGTTCGGCCGGAAGAACGTCTTCTGGTTCGCCGGAGGAGGCAGGGGCGGACGTTTCCGGTCCTGATTCCGCGGCGGAGGGAGCAGGTTTTTGCGGAACGGGCGGAGCAGGAACCGGCTTTTTCTCTATTTCCAGATTGAAATACCGGGCCAGGATTGCCTGGGCGATGGGAGCGGCGGCGCTGCTGCCGTGACTGCCGTGCTCAACGATCACCGCTATTGCGACCTCCGGCCGGTCAAGAGGGGCATAGGCGGCAAAGAGGGCATGATCGCGAAACTGGTAGGGTATCAGATGCTCCTCTCCCTTTCGGGTCCGCTCTTTCTGCTTGACGACCTGGGCCGTCCCGGTTTTTCCGGCATAGGGCATTTCCTGGAGGCGAGCCAGCCAGGCCGTCCCCCCCTGTTCGTTGACCACTGCAGCGAGGCCCTCCCGCACCGCCTTCAGATGAGCGGGATTCAGCTCGACGGAATGCAGTCTTTCCGGTTTGGTTTCGAACTGGATATTGCCGTGAACATCCTGGATCCGTTTGACGAGGTGGGGGCGCCAGACCGTTCCGCCATTGGCGATGGCGCTCATCATGGCCGCCATCTGCATCGGGGTCACCAGGATATAGCCTTGGCCGATGGCGGCGATGACCGTTTCCCCGTTATACCAGGGTTGTCCGAAACGCTGCTTTTTCCATTGTCGATCGGGTATCAGGCCGTCCTGTTCCCCCTCCAGATCGAATTTCAGTTCGTGCCCAAGACCGAGATTTCTGGACATTGCGGCAATGGCCTCGATGCCGGCTTTCTGCCCGGCCTGATAGAACCAGACATCGCAGCTCTCCTTGAGGGCTTTTTTCAGGTCGACCGTACCGTGTCCCCCTTTTTTCCAGCAGCGGAAGGTTCTGTTGCCGACGGCAACCTGACCGCCGCAAAGCACTTTGGTGGACGGGTCGGCGGCGCCTGATTCGAGAGCCGCCAGCGCGGAGACGATCTTGAACACGGAACCTGGAGGATACTGTCCCTTGATCGCTTTGTTGGTCAATGGATTGCGCGGATTCTGGAGCAGATCGATCCATTCCTGTCCGGTAATTCCCCTGGCGAAAAGAGCCGGATCGAAGGAAGGCCGGCTGGCCATGGCCAGCACCTCCCCGGTTCTGACGTCCATAACCACAGCTGCCCCTGCCTCTTCGCCGAAGGCTTCTTCCGCCGCCTGCTGCAGGTCCTGACGAATTGTCAGCAGAACCCGCTGGCCGGGCGAAGGTTCCAGGGTCTTCAGAATGCGCAGTTTTTTCCCCTGGACATCGACTTCGACCCGCCTTTCACCGTCCGTGCCCTTGAGATATTTCTCCAGCTGTTTTTCCAGACCGCTTTTGCCGACGAAATGTCCCGGCCGGTAGTCCTGGAATTTCCCTGAATCAAGTTCTTCTTCGGTGATTTCCCCCAGGTATCCCAGAATGTGGGCCGCCTGGTCGCCGTGAGGATAGGATCGCAGTGGCCGGATTTCGGTTAAAACGCCGGGTAGTTCGAAGCTGTGTTCCAGGACCTTCTCGAGGGTTTCGCGGCTCACGTCGTCGGCCAGCGGTACGGGTCGGTATGCCGGAAAACGGTTTCCGGCAGCCCATCGTTTGCGCAGGCTCTCCAGATCCACATCCAGGTATGCGGTCAGGCTGGAAAGTAGACTTTCCGGATCCTCGACTTCCTGACGCAGCACGGCAATATCGAAAGCGGGCCGGTTGTCCACCAGCACCACACCGTTCCGGTCATAAATCGGACCCCTGGGGGCGGTGATAGGGATAAATCTCGTCCGGTTTTTTTCCGAAAGCACCCGGTATTCCTCATGATTGATCACCTGCAGATACCAGAGTCGCAGCAGCAGAAGAAGGAATATGCCCAGCGCCAGCAGGGAGGAGACGACAAAACGTTTTTTCAGGTCGGTAGCGGCCGACCTGCCTATATTCAGGGCCATGGGATTATGTCAGTGGCGGAAAGGGGCGGAGGAAAAAAAGGTGATTTTTCCCCCTCCTCGGCAACATGGAGAAAAATTTGAGAATCAGGCCGGCTGCCACCAGGTTCAGCAAGACCTGCAACAGCTGGTCGCCGACGATCAGGCGCCAGGACTGCCCGGCATCGGTAAAAAACCCGAGACTGAAGATCAACAGGACACCCTCAAGAAGAGTGCCGCAGGCGACCATGAAAAGGAGCAGCAGAGGACTCTCGGTGTTGAGCCGTCCGGCGACGCTTTTGACCACAAGGGAGATGATCAGGAACACCAACCCGTACAAGCCCAGAAATTCCCCGGCAAACGTGTCCTGCATCAAGCCGAGAAGATAACAGGTGATGCCGGCTCTGATACGGGTTTCGTGGAAACTGAGATAGATGGCCAGAACCAGCAGAAACCCGGGTTTCAGGTGGAATGGGAGCAGGTGGGGCAGAACCGCGGATTGCAGGAACAGAAGACCAAGGCCGAGAATCAGGTAGCCGGGCAGACTTTTCATAATTCCTCCCTGGTCAGAACCAGTACCTCCTCAAGGCGGGAAAAGTCGACCGCCGGGGTGACCTCGACGGTCTGAAAAAGCCCATAGTTGCCGCGGCTGACCGCAGTCGCCCGGCCGAGCACCAGGCCCTTGGGAAAAATCCCTCCGGTACCGCTTGTAATCACCTGATCGCCGATTTCGACATCGTCCTGCCGCTGGGCGAATTCCAGCACAAGTCCGGTCCCGTCGCCCCGACAGATGGCCCTGGTGCGGCTGCGCTGGACCAGGGAGGCGACGGCGGAAGAGGCGTCGGTGATCAGCATCACCCGGGACTGTTGAGAGGAGCTTTTGATGATGCGGCCAACGACCCCTTCGGCAACGACCACCGGCTGACCTTCAGCCAGACCGTCCTGGGTTCCCTTGCTGATGATGACGGTTCGAAACCAGCTGCTGGCATCGACCGCTATAATCTGCGCGGGAACCGCTGCCAGGCCGGTCTCCTCCCGAAAGTCAAGCAGTTTGCGCAGCCTCTCGTTGCTCAGGCGAACCTCCTCCAATCCGGCAAGAGCGCCTTTCAGCTGCATGTTTTCCTGCCGGAGCCGGATGTTCTCCTGTTCCGTTTCAACCAGCCAGAGATATCGGCTCCAGATGCGGTCCATGCCCTGGGCTAGAGTGTCGTAACCCTTCATTAGAGGCGCGGTCAACTGCAACAAAGTGCGCTCGAAAAGAGTGGTCTGGCTCCGTTGGCGCAAATTGGACGAATAGAGCACCAGGGCTGCCAGAATCAGGACGGCAACCACAAGATGGGTGCGATATTTGCGAAGCAGATCCAGTATGGGCATGAAAGACCAGTTCGGCAGCGACGGTCAGGGGACCGGTTTCAGGAGGAGACCGTGACCCTTTTCAGCAGATCGAGTTCATCGAGGACCTTGCCGGAGCCGAGGACGACGCAGGACAGGGGGTCCTCCGCAATGACAACCGGCAGACCGGTTTCCTCCCGCAGAAGGACGTCCAGATTGCGCAGATAGGCGCCGCCTCCGGCCAGGACGATCCCCTTGTCGACAATGTCGGCGGCCAGTTCGGGGGGTGTTCTTTCCAGCGCGATGCGAACCGCTTCGACGATGGCGTTGACTGTCTCGGAAAGGGCTTCGCGGATTTCGGTCGAATCGATTTCCAGGGTTTTGGGAATGCCGGACACCAGGTCGCGACCCTTGACTTCCATCCTGCGCACTTCCGAATCCGGGTGGGCGCTGCCGATCTCGATCTTGATCTGTTCCGCCGTCCGTTCTCCGATCAGCAGGTTGTATTTCCGCTTCAGGTGCTGGACAATGGCTTCATCGAGCTTGTCGCCGCCGACCCGCACGCTTTTGGCATAGACAACGCCGGCCAGGGAGATGACGGCGACCTCGGTGGTGCCGCCGCCGATGTCGACGATCATGTTGCCGGAGGCTTCGGTAATCGGCAGGCCGGCCCCGATGGCTGCCGCCATCGGCTCCTCGATCAGGTAGACTTCCCGGGCTCCGGCCGATTCAGCCGATTCCTTCACCGCACGCTTCTCCACCTGGGTGATGCCCGAGGGGACGCAGATGACGATGCGGGGACGCACCAGCGTCTTGCGATTGTGCACCTTCTGAATAAAATAGCGCAGCATCTCCTCGGTGATGTCGAAATCAGCGATGACGCCGTCCTTCATGGGCCGGATGGCGATGATGCTGCCCGGGGTGCGGCCAAGCATTTTTTTTGCCTCCATGCCGACGGCCAGGACCTTTTTCTGGCCCATGCTGTCTTTCTGGACGGCGACCACGGAGGGTTCGCTGACCACGATCCCCTTGCCTCGGAGGTAGACCAGAGTGTTCGCCGTGCCAAGGTCGATGGCCAGGTCGTTGGAGAACATGCCGAAAATGACATCGAAAAGATTGAGCATGGTGGAAATATCTCCTTTTGCGACGACGCACTATCGGTGCGTCGAGCTGTATGATTGCGGCTGGAAAAAAGGTGCCTCACCCTAGCAGAATCGCCCTGTTTTATCAAGAATGAAAAGGAAAAACCAGTTGCAATTAAAGGCCTGATTGACTAACATTCTCCATTCTGTTTTTCCTCAGAAATAACCTGCAAATAAGGAGCCTGGAGCATGCTGGATTTTGTCCGGAAAAAGCAAAAATCCCTTTGGATTAAGATAATGTTCTGGATCATCATTGCGACCTTCGTGGGAACGGGCGCGATGTATCTGACCAAAGACGAGCCGGGAAACGTGGCGGCGGAAGTCAATGGGGACGAAATCACTTTTGACGAATTTCGCAGCGCCTATGAAAACCTGCGCCGATTCTACCAGAACGTCTACCGCGACGGCTTCGATCCAGAGATGGAGCGGCGTCTTCAGCTGGACCGCCAGGTTCTCGAGGGTCTGATCAATCAGGCCCTGCTGCTGCAGGAAGCCGACCGGCTCGATATCGAGGTGTCGAAAGGTCAGGTTGTCGAGGCCATAGCCGCCATTCCCGCCTTCATGCGTGACGGCCGGTTCGATATGGAGCAGTACCAGACAGTGCTGCAGTATGAACGAATCAGCCCGCAGGATTTTGAGAACAGTCAGCGGCGCCAGATGCTGATCGAAAAGATGCGGGAAAGGATCGAACAGGAAGCTTCGGTGACCGCGGATGAGGTCACCGCGGAATACCGTCAGCGCAACGAGATGGTCAATCTGGCCTTCGTCCGCCTGACCCCTGCCCTTTTCGAAAGCAAGGTGAACGTCACCGACGAGGCATTGCAAGAATACTACCAAGAACATAAGGAAGAATTCCGAATCCCGGAAAAAGTGGCACTCCGGTATGTCAAGTTCGACCCTGAGCGCTACGCTCTCGATCTCGAGGTGACGGATCAGGAAATCGCGGACTATTACCGGCGGCACCAGGCGCAGTTCGACATGCCGGAACAGGCCAAGGTCAGCCACATCCTGTTCCGGGTCGGCGCCGATGCCGATGAAGATCTCCTGCAGAAGAAACGGCAGCTGGCTGAAAAAGTCCTGGCCGACATCCGGTCCAAGGACGGGTCGAACTTCGCCGAGTTGGCCCGCAAGCATTCGGACGATGCCGGCAGTGCGATAGAAGGGGGCAGTCTCGGCTATTTCACCCGCGGTACCATGGTGCCGGCCTTCGAGGATGTCGCTTTTTCCCTGCAGCCAGGTGAGATCAGCGGTATTGTCGAAACCTCCTTCGGCCTGCACATTCTTAAAGGGGAGGGTCACATCGAGGCGGGCATCAAACCGCTGGCCGAGGTTCTTCCCGAGGTGAGGAAGGGCCTGATCGAGGAAAAAGCCCGCGAAACGGCGATCGACAAGGCGATGCAGGCCTACAGCAAATATCGGGAGAGCGGCGACCTCGAGGCCGTTGCCAAGGAACACAATCTGGCAGTCGAGAAAACGGGTCCTTTCGAGCGGGGCGCAACGGTCCCGGGACTTGGCAACGCTCCCGAAGCCAATGCAGAGGCTTTCCGTCTGGAAAAAGGCAAACTGGCCAACGCCGTGATCCTGCCCCAGGGCATTTACCTGGTGGCCCTCGAGGAGAGGATCGAAAGCAAAGTTCCGGAGTTGCAGGACGTCCGGCAGGCGGTGGAAAAGTCCTATCGGCAGGATCAGAGCCTGCCCCTGGCCCGGAATACCGCCGAACAAATGCTGGCTGAGCTCAAGGCCGGCAAAGACCTGCAGCAGCTCACCGAAGGCAAACTGCTCAAAGTCGAGGAAACCGGTTTTTTTCCCCATTCCTACGGCGATTTCGTTCCCCGGATCGGCAATGCGCCGGAAATGGCAGACGAGGCATTCGGACTGACGGAGCAAAAACCGCTTCCCGAAAAAATTCATGCCGTTTCCGATCAGTTTTTTGTGGTAAAGCTGAAGGAGAAGCGTCCGGCCGACATGAGCAAGCTTGACGAAGCCGCCCGCCAGGACCTGGAGAAGGTTCTGCTGACCCGGAAAAAAGAGAAACTGCTGGAAGACCGTCTGGCTGCCCTGCGCAAGGAAGCCGATATCAGTATCGATCCGGCTCTGAATCTCAATCTTGAAAGTGAATAAGCAAATGACTTCTATCGTTTTGCAGACCGATTTCCCCGATCTGAAACTGGTGAACCGCGGCAAGGTCCGCGATCTCTACGATCTCGGCGAACACCTGCTGATCGTAACCAGTGACCGCATTTCGGCCTTTGACGTCATCATGAATGAAGGCATCCCCAACAAAGGCTATGTTTTGACCCAGATTTCAAAATTCTGGTTCGAGCGCATGACCGACCTGGTACCCCACCACCTGGTGGCGACCGAGGTCGGGGATTTCCCCGCGGCCACTCACAAATATCGTCAGCAACTGGAGGGGCGCAGCATGCTGGTGAAAAAGGCCCGACCCCTGCCGATCGAATGCATCGTTAGAGGTTACATCACCGGTTCCGGCTGGAAGGAATATCTCCGGCAGGGCAGTGTCTGCGACATCCCCCTGCCTTCGGGCCTTCAGGAAAGCGCTCCGCTGCCCCAGCCGATCTTCACCCCCTCCACCAAGGCCGAGCAGGGCGCCCATGACGAAAACATCTCATTCGAGCGGGCGGCCGAGCTCTGTGGGAAAGATCTGGCCGAAAAGGTAAGGGACCTGACCCTGGCCATCTACACCCGCGCAAGGGATGAAATGGCGGCCAAGGGGATCATCGTCGCCGACACCAAGTTCGAATTCGGCCTCTACGACGATCAGCTGATCTGGATCGATGAGGCTTTGACCCCGGACTCCTCCCGTTTCTGGCCCCAGGACGGCTACCGCCCGGGCGGCTCCCAGCCGAGCTTCGACAAACAGTTCCTGCGCGACTACCTCGAAACCCTCGACTGGAACAAACAGGCCCCGGCTCCGCCCCTGCCCGAGGAGATCGTGCGCAAGACCTCGGAAAAATACATGGAAGCCTTGAAGCGGATTACCGGATAAGGCTTTTGAATCATCGTCCATAAAAAGCGCGCCGCCCTAAGCTGGGAGGCGCGCTTTTTTTTATGCAGAGGGCGGGAGGGGTCAGGAGAAGGGTGGCTGAACCATGAAGGACTGAAAAGGCCTCGCCTTGAAAGTTGAATTTTAAGTGGCACATTCAATATACAGATATTCACGATACAAGTATTGCAGCCCGGCATGTATTTGACCAAAAGCCTGGAGACTACATTCGTGATTCGTCATATCGTTCTTTTCAGTGCAAAGGACCCGGCCGATATCGAAACGATTCTCGAGGGGCTCAGCATTCTCAAGGAGATACCCGGCAGCTGCCATTTCGAGGTGGCCTGCAACTCAAAGCGGGACGGACTGTCCCAGGAAATCGATGTCATCGTTTACGGTGAGTTCGACAGCTATGAGGAATTGGATGCCTACAAAGCGCATCCTTTTTATCAGGAGAGCATCAAACGGGTACGCCCTTTGCGCGAACTTCGCTATGCCGTCGATTTCGCAGCAGCCCCAGGGTGCCTGCCCCTGGGGACGCCTCAAAGAAGTCAAGGGGACACCAGGGGCGGCCAAACTGCTCTGCGGAAACGCGGAGGGGGTCGGAAGCAGGCAGGCGAGTAAACGACCGGGCATTTGAGAAGCGGCACCGAAAAGATATGCTTGAACCGGCTGCCGTTCAACTACAGGAGGGATGCATGGGCAAGCGTTTTACGATGCTGGTCCTGCTGATGGTCTGCATCGGAATCTTCGTCCCGGCACTCGCATTCCCCGCTGTAACGGAACTTCATTTCTTTTTTGCCGAGAACTGCCCGGGCTGCCGGGAGCAGAAGCCCTTTGTCGAGGAGCTGCAGCAGCGTTATCCTGAGCTGAAGGTGCGCATCTATGACGTCTGGCTCGAACATGACAGTTATGAGCTGATGATGGCTCTTGCGCGGGCTCGGGGCGTGGAGATCGCCACCACCCCGGCCACAGCCGTGGGCCGGCACGCCTGGTTCGGCTTCAACGACATGATCGCCGAGGAGATCGAGGCTGCGGTCGCTGATTGCGCAGCAAAGGGCTGCCCCGACCTGGTTGCGGCTTTGGCTGCCGGGCGACCAATACCCCCGCCTGTCGACGAGGCCGCAGACGCTCCCCTGCCGCTCGATCTGGAAGAGTACTCCCTGCCGGTCTTCACCGTGCTGCTCGGGCTGCTCGACAGTTTCAACCCCTGCGCCTTTTTCGTCCTGCTGTTTCTGCTCAGCCTGATGGCCCACACCCGCTCGCGCAGGCGGATGTTTCTCGTCGGCGGGGTTTTTATCTTTTTCTCCGGTCTGGTCTACTTCTTGTTCATGGCCGCCTGGCTCAATCTTTTCCTCCTGGCCGGACAGCTCCCCCTGCTGACAGCCTTCGCCGGCCTGCTCGCCCTGGCCATCGCCCTGTTAAACATCAAGGATCATTTCTTTTTCCATCATGGTCCCTCTCTCTCCATTTCGGAGAAAGCCAAACCGAAATTGATGGCCCGGATGCGCAATCTGCTCAAGGGACACCGCCTGCTGCCGATTCTCGGCGGCACCGTGATCCTGGCCCTGGTCGCCAACAGCTACGAGCTGCTCTGCACCGCCGGATTCCCCATGGTCTACACCCGCGTCCTCACCCTCCAGGAGCTTCCCGGCTGGCTCTATTATCTTTACCTCGGGCTTTACAACCTGGCCTATGTCACTCCTCTGCTGATCATCGCCTCCCTATTCGCCCTCACCCTCGGCAGCCGCAAGATGAGCGAGTTCGAAGGGCGGGTGCTGAAACTGATGTCGGGGATGATGATGCTGATCCTCGGTCTGATCCTGCTTTGGGACCCGATGCTTTTACAAAACCTGCAGGCCGTGATTGCGTTTATGTTAGCGGCACTGCTGGGGACGGGAGTGATACTGCTGACCGAGCGATGGGTGAGAGAACGGCGGAAGCTGCGTTAAAGCCAGTTTCGACCCGTCTCCTGCCATCAAGGATAGTCTGACGAGGAACGGCCTGAAAACAGAACAGGCGCCGTCCCAGAAAGACGTCGCCTGTTCCTGCAGTCAGATATGAGATCTTTTAATGCAATGGAAACCCTGCTTTTTTCCAGGCGTCCACCCCACCCTGGAGAGCCTCGGCCTTTTTAAAGCCTTTTTCCGCATATTGCGCTGCCAGACCGGCAGACGTCTTTTCATGCGGTCAAGCGCAGTAGAAGATAACCTCCTGCTCTTGGGGAATCTCAGGCAGCCGGTCCTCGAACTCATGCAGCGTTTCGGCTCCCTCCAGAAGCATCGATTGGCATTTTTCGTCGGACTCGTAGGCGCAGACCAGGACCGCCTTGCCCGATTCGATCCTGCGGTGCGCCTCGTTCGGCGTTACGCGGATGACATCTGACTTTTCCATGGCGTGCCTCCCTGAAAAATGGTTTCGAACCACTTCCCGTTCTCTTGTTGCCTGCCAGGCAGAATCCCGTTCCGGGTCGGGACCGGTGACTATTTGCCTGCCAGTGCCGTTGCCGTACGGATCATCTGGTTGGCGTAGCCCCATTCGTTATCGTACCAGCTCATCACCTTGACCATGTCGCCGTCCACCACCATGGTCATGGCCAGATCGACCACCGAGGCACGGTCGTCTCCCAGGATGTCCGAGGAAACCAGTGCTTCCTCGGTCACCCCCACGATCCCCCGGTAGCGGTCCCCTGCCGCTTCTTCGCGAAACAGATCGTTGACTTCCTCGACGCTGGTGGGACGGGAGGTCAGCGCCACCACATCCGCCACCGAACCCGCCGGTACCGGCGCCCGCACCGCCACGCCGTCGAACTTGCCGTCGTATTGGGTGAGAACACGCGTCGTGGCGATGGCTGCGCCGGTGGATGTCGGCACCAGGTTGGCTGCTGCGGCCCGGCCCCGGCGGGCTTTTTTGTTATAAGTGTCCACAAGAGCCTGACTGCCGGTATAGGCATGGACGGTCGACAGCATGGCCTTTTCAACACCTATGCGGCGACCGAGGATCTCGATCAGCGGAGTGATACAGTTGGTGGTGCAGCTGGCGCAGGAGACGATCGGCTGGTCCGGCAGTTCGGTATTGACGCCGTAAATCACCG
This sequence comes from Syntrophotaleaceae bacterium, assembly GCA_041390365.1. Classification (NCBI taxonomy): domain Bacteria; kingdom Pseudomonadati; phylum Thermodesulfobacteriota; class Desulfuromonadia; order Desulfuromonadales; family Syntrophotaleaceae; species Syntrophotaleaceae bacterium. Next base: position 611,864 of record JAWKQB010000001.1, read on the forward strand.
TATCGATGCCGCCCCCCTTGGCCGGAGCCGACAGGATCGCCTTCCTGGCGCCTGCGGCCAGATGTTTTTCCAGATCCTCGCGACGGGTGAATCGGCCGGTACATTCGAGCACGACATCCACTCCGAGTTGATCCCATGGCAATTCGGCAGGGTCTTTTTCGCTCAGCACCCGAATTTTGCGGTCGCCGACCGTCAGCCCATCGGATTCGGGGACCACCGGTTGTGGATGGCGGCCGTAAACGGTATCGAAACGGAGCAGGTAGGCGAGACCGTCGGGCGGGATCAGGTCGTTGACGGCAACTACGTCCAGCTGCCCCTTCTGCAGAAGTATTTTGAGGGCGGCCCGGCCGATTCTGCCCAACCCGTTGATCGCGACTTTGACCATGATAACCTCCTCTTTGTCCGGCTGCATTTGGCGACAGGTGCATGCCGTAGTTTCAAGGATAGTGGCTGGAAAGCCCTTTTCAACAGGTTTTAACAATTTTCGGTTTTCTGGTTAGGCCATTGACTCAAGTTGCAGCGACAATTCACGGTTTTATTGCTTTCGCAGCGCAACCCAGAAACCGGTATCGTCGTCGATGATGCGGTAGTCGTTTTCGCAGCCGAGTTCGGCGAACATTTCCGCAAATCGTCTGTGACCGTCTTCGCCGGTTTTCTTTTTCGCGTAGCAATCCCATTCCGGGTCTCGCTTGAGCATCTCCGCGACGACCTGGTCCTTGAGCTCGAGACTGCCGAACCCCCCTCCGATATAGGTGAATCCGCCCGGTGCCAGGACCCGGTGAATTTCCCTGAAGGCATCCTTCAGATCCTTCCAGAAAAACATCGAGCCTCGGCTGACGATCAGGTTGGCATAATTGTCGGCGAATGGCATGGAATGTACATCGCCGGCCCTGGTGCGAATTCGGTGGCTCAGTTGTGCTTCGGCGATATTATTCATTGCGATCTGCAGGGAATCCGAAGAAAAGTCGAAGGCGATCACCTCCATCTTCGACACCTCCCGGGCCACGGCCATCGCCAGCATGCCTGGTCCGGTGCCCAGATCCAGGCAGACCCCTTGGGTGATTCCAGTGACCGTCAAGGCGTTTCGGGCAATGACGGGGTAGATCGGTGCGAAAACCGTTTTCGCAATCTCGTTCATCTTCAGGGCGCCGTCTCTGTTGAAGGCCGGTTGTCTGGTCTGGGTCCAATTCTGCTGCATTTTCTGACTCCTTTATGGTTGTTGCTTCGCGTCGAAGGGTCGCAGGTCCTGTTCCTCGAGAAGGCGATGAAATCTTGCACCGGCCAGGCGACCGGGCCTGAAACGATAATAGTGTATGGGGAAATGCCTAGGAAGTCTTCTTTTGAAATGGGGATGCCCAAGCAATATACCGCGGGGCATTTCATTTCACAGATCGAACATTCCATTGGTTGACCTCAAATCAGTCCTGAGGAACTTCTGTCCAGATTTTGCAGGATTTTCAGCAGGCGGGCGGTTGCATCTGTTTCATCAGCACAAATGACATGAAGCGGGGAAATGCCCCAGCGGCGGCAGACGCCGGCGACCCGGGCCGACTGCACCACCCAGAGATGGATGACGGGCAGTTCCAGAAGAGGCCTGAGATGGTCGGCCCAACCCTTGCCCTGAATCTCCAGGGAGCCGACTTCGTCGACCACAAGGATGTCGGCCCCGGCGCAATGCGACAAAGAAAGGGCCAGGCGTCCTGCGGCGAGCCCTTCCGGATAAAATGCATAGGGAAATCCTCCCGAACCGGCCGGATCGGTGCGAACGGCCAGAGGAGTTCGTTTGCCGTCACTCAAATCGATCAGGGTAAAAGCGCTGCGCCGGTCATTCTGCCAGTGACCTTCGGCCAGAATGCCGGCAATGCGCCAGCCGAGAGCGCGCAGTTGCCGCACCAGTTCAGCCACCAGGGAACTTTTGCCGATGTGAGGCGGCCCGCTGATCAAGATCAGCGGGCCATGATCACCACGGTTTTGCCGTCCGGGATGGACTTTTGATGTTTTACCTGTCATTGCGGGCCCAGGCAGAGTCTTTTTTCCGGAGGAAGCCAAAGCGCCTCGCTTCCGATTTCCAGTCCCAACGAATCCCAGCAAGAATTTTCAATCATTGCGGTAACAGGGATTCCCTGGTAGCCCAGCAGCAGGCGGGAAAGTCCTTCCCCCGCGCCGCTGCATCCACCCTCGGCATAACGAACCGCTGAAGGGACAATCCGTTCAATAATCGATCGTCATCCCTTACTCTCGAATCTCGCCCCAGCCCGTTCTTGATCACGCCCAATGCCAATCGATGTCTGGTTTGGCGAAGGAACGATTAATGCTCGCGCGGGAAAATGCGATGCCGTGAAACTGGCGATAAAAGAGGTCCGCTTCCCGGTAAAGGTCGAACCGGAAGCGGTCGGGGTGCAGCACATTGGCCAGGTAGAGCAGGCCGAGCACCCAGCGCGGGCCGCCGAAATCGCTGCTCGGCAATGATGGGGTGTATATGCGCCGGTTGCGGACCGCGTCGACCTCGATGCCGCGCTGCAGGCATTCGTCATAAAAATCGGCAACCGGGTTGGAGAGAAAAGAAGAGATGATGATCACCTCGGGATTCAGGTCGATCAGCGTTTGGCGGTCGATGGTCATGCCGGGCCGACCGGTCAGGTCGAGCTTCTGGTTGACGCTTTCGCCTCCGGCCAGTCGGACCAACTGGTTTTCGAAGCGTTTGCCCTTGATGGCGAACAGCGGCCTGCCCATAGCGTAATAGACCCGGGGACGGCAGGGGGCGCCGATCAGACCTCGGGTGACCTGCACCATTCGGTTTTCAATAAAATCGATCAGTGCAGCGGCCTGCTTGGGGCGGCCTGTCAGTTCCCCGAAATGGCGCAGGAGGTCCATGTAGGAGCACGGCTGCTGTATGGCCTGGTGCAGTTCCCGCAGGTTTTCCGGGCCGAGCATCGTCTCCCAGACCCGTCCCACTTCGGCCGGGTCCCGCACACCCAGTGCGATGAGCATGGCCTGAACGATTTCCAGGGCTCGGGTGAAGGGATAGCCTCCCTGGAAATCCCCTTCCTGAAAACCGCCGCCGCACGGTTGGCCCCTGAGCTTCAGAGCGGTGAACCCGTGAGGGCAGCTCTCATCGGCGGAAATCAGCTTCGCTCCCATCGGGCCGTAAAAATCCCTGCGCAGCAGGCTGGCGCCGCACTCGGGGCAGCGGCTGTCCAGCTGCTGGGTGCCGGGGCAGTTGAACAGATAGGTGTGGCGGAGAATTCCCCTCAGCTCGTCGACCAGCCTTTCCGATTCCCGGATCGTCGGCTCCCACTGGGGATCGGCCGTCTCCAGGGGAATATAGCGCATGACCTGCAGCGGAATGGCTGGCGAGATCTCCTCCACGCGACGGGCCAGTTCCATCAATTCGGCGCTGTTGTCCCGGCGGTGCATACAGGCCACTTCGACATGCACGCCCGACCGGTGAAACAGACCGATGTTGCGCATGACCGGCTCCGGCGATCGTCCTCCGCACGCCCGGTAGGCGTCTTCGGTCAACCCCTTGATGCCGACGTTGACGAAGTCGAGCACCGGCAGCAGCCGGGCCAGCGATTCCTCGGTAAAGTAGCCGTTGGTGGCGCAGCCCACCAGCAGCCCGGCGGCGCGGGCGGCCTGCGCGACCCGCAGGAAGGTCTCAAGGTTGGCCAGAGGATCGTTCATCAGAAAGGCGATGCCCAGACAGCCTTCCTGCATGGCGGCGGTTACCACCTGCGTCGGAGTTAGATGGCGCAGGGATCTGCCGTCAGGGTTCATTTCCCGCACGATGACGGTGGAAATGCACCCGGGACAATCGAAGTTGCAGCCTGCGGTGCTGACCTGCAGGAATTTCCCGCCCGGGTGAAAATGCAGCATCGGCATGGTTTCAATGGCGATCGGGCAGACGATCAGGTAGCGGTCCGGATGGCATTCCTCCATGCTCCCCGCCATACAGCGGTAGCGGCCGCAGCCGCCGCTGGCGCCATCGGCCACCCGGCAGCGGTTTTCACAGATGGTGCAGGTCGTCATGGTTGTTTTCCTAGAAGTGCAGATTTATCGTCCAAATCGAAATCGGGATCGAAATCGAAATCGGTCTTTGACTTAAAATGAAACCGATCCAGGTGAACTCAACGAACCAAAAACCAAAATCCGATTTCGATAGCGATTTCGATTTCGATCCCGACAAGTCCTTATGAAAACCGTGGGACACCTCCCCCGGGCACGGATTTCCCGAGTCAGGGACAGGGCCGATAATAGGGTCCATGAGCACAGGCACGGCAGATACTCCCCTCCTCGGGCACGATCACATCGCGGTGATCGAGCACCGTTTCTCCGCAACGGAAGCATTTGGCAATACGAACCGGAGGACCGGGCAGATCGCCGGGCCCGAAGGTCACGGTCACTTTCTGCCAGGTCAGCAGGGTTTCGTCGTCCGCCTCCAGAGCCCTGGTCATGGCCTGCTCCGGCGGCAGTTCGGCATCGCCGCGGCTGGCCACCCGCCAGGCCTCGCCGGTTCTCTGATTGACGAAGGTGGCCGCCATCTTGCCGTAGTCGAGGAATTTCAGACTGCGCCGTCCCAGCCGCACGCCGGAGGCGATGGTGATGGCGTCGGTGATGCAGCGATCGTTTTCGACGAAGACGATGAGCTCCTTGATATCCTTCGCCTCCACCAGTTCCAGTCCCTTTTTGGCCAGGCGCACACCCATGACCTGTCCGGTGCAGAGATGTCCGTGATATTCCTCGCATTGTTTCAACATGTCCCGTACGTTGTCGACTTTCAGCATGCGATCCTCCCATCGGTCGGGTTGCCGGGCAATACCGGCTTGCAGCCCGACGGACAATTGCAGATTCTGTTGCGCAGCCTTTCCGGCACGCAGATGCGAAAATTTTCCATGAGTTGCCAGACTTCCACGTCCGCCTGATAGAGACGGCACAGGTTGTCCCGGTTCAACACCTCGTCGGGATGGCCGTGGGCGATGACGCGCCCGTCGCGCAGCATGACCACCTGGCCGGCCACCCAGAGCACATGGTCGGGAAAATGGGTGGACATGACGAAGGTGTAGCCCTCGGCGGCCAGTTCGGCGAGCCGCTCGAGCAGGCGGATCTGGTTGCCGTAGTCGAGACCGTTCACCGGTTCGTCGAGTATGAACGTGCGGGCTCCCTGGCAGAGGGCCCGGGCGATGAGGGTCATCTGCCGTTCGCCGCCGCTGATGCGGGTGTAGGGCCGATCCCGCAGATGGCCGATGCCCATCAGGTCCAGCGCCTCCATGGCCAGCTGTTCGTCCCGTAGGCTGGTTGAGGACCAGAACCCCTTGTGAGGCAGGCGCCCCATGAGCACCACGTCCAGCACCCGGTAGGCGAAGGAAGCCTTGTGGATCTGCGGGACATAAGCCACCCGGCGCGCCAGTTCCTTGCGGTCATAGGAGGATATATGGCGGTTTTCCAGGCGCATTTCGCCGCTGCCCGGAGGCAGCAGACCGAGCATGATCTTCAGCAGGGTGGTCTTGCCGCAGCCGTTCGGTCCCAGCAGCGCGACCAGACTGCCTTTGGGGATGCGGAAACTGACATCTTCAAGGACCTGTTTCGATCCGTATTCGAAAGAGAGGTTTCGCCCTTCGATCAGGGTCATGTCATCCCCATCCTTTCCGAGTATTTTTCAGCAGGAAAATAAAAAACGGTATGCCCACCAGGGAGGTGAGGATACCCAGCGGTATTTCGACTCTGAGCAGCAGACGCGAGATATCGTCCACGACCAGCAGGTAGATCGCTCCGAGCAGGGCCGAGACCGGCAGCAGGATGCGGTTGTCCGGCCCGACCAGCAGGCGGCCGATATGGGGGACGATCAGTCCCACCCAGTCGATCCTGCCGCCGATCACCACGGTCAGGGCACTGATTACCGTGGCGCAGAAAACCAGCAGGGAACGCAGCAGGCCGACATTCAGCCCCAGGCTGCCGGCTTCTTCCGTGCCCATGCTCAGGGCGTTGAGGTAGCGCCCCAACAGCATCAGACAGCCCAGGCCGATCAGGATCGGGATCGAAACCGCCATGATCGTGCGGCTGTTGGCCATCGACAGGCCGCCCATCAGCCAGTAGACGATGGCCGGCAGTTCGTCGAGGGGATCGGCCAGGTACTGGACCACCATCAGCAGCGAGGTAAAAAGGGAACCGCTGATGATGCCGCCGAGCACCAGCATCAGCATCCGGTCGCCATGGTAGAGGCGGGCGATGCCGGCCGCCATCCCGACCGCCAGCAGGCCGCCGCCGAAACAGCAGAGCTGGACCCCGAACCAGTGCGGGGAAAGCAGCAGCCCGAGGGCGGCGCCGAAGGCGGCACCGGGCAGCACCCCCAGCATTTTCGGGGAGATCAGCGGGTTGACGAACATCGACTGGAAGGCGGTGCCGGAAGCGGACAGAGCGGCGCCGATCAGCATCGCCGCAACGATTCTCGGCACGCGGATTTCCCACAGCAGGTTGTGGAGCAGTTCATACCGCTCCGGCGCCAGTGTGGGTCGGCCGAAGAGCTGCTGCTGCAGAAAAAGCAGGATTTCTCCAAAGGAAACGGGATATTTGCCGAGGGCGAGGGAAATCAGGACGGTTATCATCAGCAGCACGGTCAGCAAAAGCGCCACCCAGTGCCGGCCGACAACCGCCAGGGCGGGCCGATGGATCGCTTCCGCCCGGCTCATGGCTTGCCCCCTTTTTTCTGGTCAAGAATCGACCGGAGATCCGCCCGGGATGGTTCAACCTGCAGAAAGAGTTTGAAGAATTCCCGTGTTTCCTTGTCCATGTCGAGGCTGAATCTCTCCGGATACAGCACCTTGGCGACCCATTTGATGCCGAGCAGCCGCATGAAAGAGGGCGGCCGGTCGAACCAGTTGAAGGGGATGTCGGGAATTTGGTAGACGCGGCCGTTTTTCACCGCCGGGATGTTGCGCCAGCGGGGCGAGGAAAAAACCTCCCGGAAGAATTTCGGATCCTGGGCCAGGATGACCTCGGGGCGGTAGAGCATGACCTGTTCCATCGACACCTGCTGCATGCCGAACAGATCTTCCGGATCGCCGGGATGCACGTTGACGCCGCCGGCCAGATCGATCAGTTCCGCGTGCCAGGTGCCGCCCCCGTCGGTGCGCAGGCCGTCGCTGCCCAGGGCGTAATAGACCCGCACCCGTTCTTTTTGCGGGATGGCCGCGGCTTTCGACAGAATCTCCGCCAGCGATTGTTCGGCGTAGACGGCCAGTTTTTCCGCCCTCTGCTCACGGCCGAGAAGGCGGCCCATGAGGCGGATGTCCCTGGGATAATCCTGCAGTCTTTCCAGAGTGACATAGGCCAGGGGGATGTCGAACCGCTGTAAAAAGGTATCGAAACGATTGCTGACGGCGTTTTCCCGCCAGCAGATCACCAGTTGCGGCTTGGCCTTGAGCAGAACCTCAAGATTCGGTGTGTGCCCCAGGCCAAAAAAACCGCCGATGACCGGCAATTGTGACAATTGGGGCGGAAGGAACTTTTTATCCTGTTCCCTGATTGGAAAATTGAGGCCGACCATCAGGTCAGGATCGATGGCGCAGGCCAGATGGTTTTCCGGCGGCGAGGCCACGTAAACCCTTTCCATCTGTTCGGGAAGAACGAGCTGCTGCCCTTCCATGTCCACAACTTCTCTAGCACCGGCAGCCGGGAGCAGGGCCACCTGCAGCAGCAGAAGGATCACCGCCAAACCGACCGAACAACCTCTTTCCAGGGCTTTTTTCATGACTATCCTCAGAAGCGGTACCGGATATTGGTGAAAAAGTTGATGCCCGGCTCCGGATAGCCTTCGTCATAGGCGTAGTCGGCGTCGAACAGATTATTGATTCCGGCTTCCACGATCAGGTTCTGCAACGGCTCAACTTCCGCCTTGGCGTTGACCACGGCAAATTCTTCGGCGACCCTGACCCCGTTCGAGGAGCTGTAGGACTTGGAATAGTAGGTGAGATCGGTCTGCAGAGTGAGCCAGGTCAAGGGATGGTATCGGAGGAAAGTGAACAGCTTGTGGTTGGGGGTGTTGGTCAATTCATCGTCATTGCTGCGATTGTCCCGCTCGAGAAAGGTGTAGTTGATGCCGGCGGTCAGGAAATCGAACACTTCTCCGCTCAGGCCGATTTCGAATCCGTACTGGTCGACTTTCCCGATATTCTGGTTCTGCTCGATGGTTGTCGTGGGATCAGCCGGATTGGTGATTGTGGCGAGCTGAATGAAATCCTTGATGTGACTGTAGAAAACGGCCGTATCCAGGGCAATCCGTCCCCAAAACAGGTCCCGATAGCCGAGCTGGTAGTTGATGGCTTTTTCGGGATCCAGATCCGGATTGGGAATAGCCCTTCCCAATCGATAGGAATATTTGTCCTTGATGGTGGCCTGCCGCGTTTTGTGGGCGGCGGTGGCGTAGACAGTGGCGGTTTCGGTCAGATCGTAGAAGAAGCCGATCTGCGGATTCCAGGAATCAATTTTCTCCTTATTTTCAAAATCGACCAGTTCACCGCCGATCAGGTTTTCCGCGTCGAGAGTTTCCAGGGAGTCGTAACTCAATCCCACCACCATTTTCAGCTTTGGCGTAAAGGTGACGGTGTTCTCGACCCCGATGGAGAAGATTTCATCTTCGAAGCGCTGATAAGGGTTGGGCAGGTTGTGCTCCTTGTGCACGTCCCGCTTGTAGTGAAAAGCGAGTTTCAGATAGTTGCGGGGGATCAGCTCGGTGCCGGCTTCTACGGACCCGCCATAGGTGTGATCGTCATAGTCGCTGCGAAAGGCGTAGGGCCGGGTGATGGTGTCGTAATCCGCATCATCGTAGCTGTACAGGGAGTTTTCATAGTTGTCATAGTACAGTCTGGATTTGACGTATGATTTTTCGGCGATACGGGTGCGGGTGTTGAAATAAAAGCTTTCCTTTTCCCAATAAGGCCAGCGCCAGTAGCGGATTCTCTCAGAGGGATCGTCGCCGGCATAGGGCGGTGTGCCTTTTTTCCCACGCTGTTTGATGTAGCTGAACGCATATTCATCGTCACCCCGAGGCGTCAGGCCGATCTTGACGTTGTACTTGTAATCCTCCTGATAGGAATTTTCCCGGCGGCCGCCATCCTCGGCGACAGTTTCATCAAAATTGTCCGACAGACGAAAATAGTCCAGTTCGTACCAGGAACCGCCGGCCTGCAGGTACCACCAGTCCTGGTTGGTGCCGAGATTGAGGTAGGCCTGATAGCTGTCGCCGGATGCGATTCCGGCGCCCATGTTACCCTCGAAGGCTTTTTCCGGGCGTTTTGATACCAGATTGATGGCGCCGCCCATGGTATTGGGGCCGTAGAGCACCGAGGCGAATCCCTTGGAAAGCACGATCTGGGAGAGGTCGAAGGTGGTGAAACGGCGCAGGTCAGGGTAGCCGTCGTAGGGCACGTAGATGGGGATGCCGTCCAGGAAAAGCGGTACGCGGCGGATGTCGAACCCCCTGACGTAGACGGCGCTTTCATTGCGGGCTCCGATTCTGCTGAGATGCACCCCCGGCAGCAGGTCGAGGGCCTCGGCTACATCCTCCCTGTTGAACTGGCGCATCTCCTCGGAGGATACCTGCTCGGTCAGTGCTGCGCTCGGTGTTTCGTCTCCTGTGCCTACAACCTCCACAGTTCCGAGATTGAATACCCCCTCCTGCGAAAGGGCCGTCGACGGGGCCAGGCAAAGAAGCGCCGCGGCCATAAAGCGCCAAAACGGCAAAATTTCGCATTCTCCGGTTGTGCGAAGTTTCATTTTTCCCTCCTTGGTTGGTCTGCTGCAGGGCAGCGATCAGATGTTTGAATTCGAATTCCAAAGCCCTTCTAGAATCGCTTTCCGGGTGAGTCCCACGACATGACGGCCCAGCGGACTGTGCGCGGCGACCGGTGCTGCCAGCGTCCTTCCCGGCACTCATAATTTCGCGCGACGTATTGCTGTAAAGCGGTTTTCTCGCTGGGCAGGAGATTTCCCAGTTTGTTTCCAGCTGCGGCGGTTGCGGATTCCAGGTCGGAAAAGCTCCTGTCCTCGACATAGGAAATAAAAGAGATGCTGGCGTGCAGGCCCAGTTGATACAGCAGATTGTAGACGTAGATGTAGTCCGCTCCCCGGCGGCAGGGCCGGCCGATAGCCTGGAACAGATCCGGATCGAAGGGGCCGTCGCCGGCGGGCACCGAGATGTAGGCGCGATGCAGGGCGAACCGGTTGAGAGTTTCTATGGCGTGGCGAAGGTCGGGGACGATCACCGAGCGTGAGGCGATGACCACCTCGTGGGGCGTGATGTTCCGCTCCTGCCAATCATCAGTCCAGGAAGCTCGGACCGGATGGATGTTCGTGATTCCCTGCTGCCGGCAGATGGACTGCAGGCGATCGAGCATTGCCGCAGAGATGTCAAGAGCGGTGACTCCTGCGACACGTGCGGCAAGGGGAAGGGCAAGTGCGCCGGTACCGCAACCGACATCGAGGACCCGCCAGTCGGGTTGCAGTGACAGCAGCTGCAGGAACTGTTCGATATAGGGACCCTGGCTTTCCGGTCGGGAAAAGCCGGCGGCCCGACGGTCCCAGTATTCCTTAACCTGTTGCGCATCGAAGGGCCGGGCGAGGTGCTCCTGCCAGACCTTGTTCCAATCAATGGTGCGGATATCCATGCTCAATTCACCGACGGGGCAGAGTTGCTCGGGAAAGAAAAGGCAATCGGTAATACCGAATGATTTCCCGGCCCGGATTGTTCGAAATTCTCCAGTCTTTTGTGAACAATCCGGGGCCGGTAGCGACCGAAATCATGCGGGTTTCGTTGGGTCCGTACATTGCCGGAGGACGAAATAGGCGCAGAATTGGGGTGGCGCGCAGGGCGTGACACGATCGTGTCAAATTAGGCACGATAATGACATGACAGGCATGATCGTGTCAAAGAAAATTTACAAATGCTATTTGACAGCTGTCCGAGGGATAGGTCGGGAAGGCGGAAAGGTGTTCAACTGTTTGTTGTAAAAAAGAAAACCGCACCAAGGGCCGGTTGGGAAAAGGCTTGGTGCGGTTTATTTATCGGTACTGCTTGACAGGAAAATGTCAGACTGGTTTCACTTTGATCGCTTTGGCAGCATCCATGGCCCGTTCCCGGGCCTGTTCCAGCGTTTCCCCGACGGCCAGCGCGACCCCCATGCGGCGGCCGGGACGGGCATCGGGCTTGCCGAAAAGACGCACTTTGGTGCCGGGTCCGGCCAGGGCCTGTTCGAGACCTTCGAACACTACCTCCTCGGCCTGTTCCGCCGCCAGCACCACATAGGAGGCGCCGGGCGCGAGCAGTTCTATCTCCGGGACAGGCAGGCCGAGAATCGCCCGCACATGGAGTTCGAACTCGGACATGTTCTGGGACACCATGGTCACCATGCCGGTGTCGTGGGGGCGGGGAGAGACCTCGCTGAAATAGACCTGATCCCCCTTGATGAAGAATTCAACACCGAAGATGCCGCGGCCGCCGAGAGCGCCGGTCACCGCCTCTGCCTGGCGTTTGGCTTCCTCCAGGGCTGCCGGCGACATGGGCATCGGCTGCCACGATTCCTGGTAGTCGCCGCCTTTCTGGATATGGCCGATGGGCGGGCAGAAGCTGGTGCCGCCGGCGTGGCGCACGGTCAGCAGGGTGATTTCATAGTCGAAGGGGATGAATTCCTCGATGATGACCTTGTCGGCCGTCCCCCGGGAACCGGCCCGCGCATAGTCCCAGGCCTTGTCGATGCCGGCCTGGTCGTGGACGGTGCTCTGGCCTTTGCCCGAGGAGCTCATGATCGGTTTGACCACGCAGGGCAAACCGATGCGGGCAACCCCTCCACGGAACTCCTCCAGAGTGGAGGCAAACAGATAGCCGGCCGTCGGCAGTTTCAGCTCTTCGGCGGCCAGGCGGCGAATCCCCTCGCGGTTCATGGTTAGATTGGCCGCCCTCGCCGTGGGGATGACGGTAAAGCCCTCTTTTTCCAGGTCGAGCAGACAGGCGGTGTGGATCGCCTCGATTTCCGGGACGATGAAATCGGGCTTTTCCTGGCGGATAATCGATTCAATCCTTTCCCGGTCCAACATGTTGGCCACATGGCTGCGATGAGCAACCTGCATGGCCGGGGCATCGGCGTAGCGGTCGACGGCGATAACCTCGATGCCGAAACGCTGGGCTTCGATGACCACTTCCTTGCCCAGTTCACCACAGCCGAGCAGCAGGATGCGGGTGGCGGTTTTTTTCAATGGAGTTCCGATCATTTTATCCTCCGGGTAATGAAGTCTTTTTGTAAAGGTAATCGTACTCGTTGTCGTACTCGTAATCCTGATCGATCCTCGAGTACGATTACGATTACGAGTACGTCGACAACGACCACTGACAACAAGTGGAGATTGCGCCTGCTAATGGCAGGAAACAAACATAAAAACCCGGATTTTGTCAACAAATTTGACTTGATGAAGGGTGGTTTACCGAATGTGTCGAACCGATGACAGTGTGTCAATTGGTCCGCAGATCGTCTTCTCCCAGAAATTCGATCCCCAGCATGGTGACGTCATCCCGGATTGGAGCCCCCTGGCCGAAATCGCACAGAGACTCGATCACCTTGTCGCAGCAGGCTTCCACCGACAGCTTGCGCAAACTTTCCAGTTTGCGATAAAGGCGTTTCTGCCCGAACTGGTTCCCCTTCCCGTCGCTATGCTCGATGATCCCATCCGAATAGAGGTAGAGGCGGTCGCCCGGTTGAAGCAGAATGTTTCCCGTCTCGAACGGACCCGAGCAGCCGGTTCCGATGATGGAGCCGCCGGCGCCGAGAATTTCGCTCGAACCGTTCCGGCGCGTCAGCAGCGGACTGGGATGGCCGGCATTACTGTAGCGAACCATCCCGGTCCGGGTGTTGATCAGGGCATAGCTGATAGTGAAAATTTTGCCGAAACGGTCATAGGGATATTCCTTTTCCAGTTGCTGCAGGACCTCTCCCGGAGACAGGAGGCGAAAATAGGGTGGGTCGGCGATCGGCTGTTTGATGATCCGGCCGAAAAAGGGGGAGAGGCTCTGGTAGACGGCAACGGTCACCATGGCTGAAGAGATGCCGTGGCCGCTGACGTCGAGCAGATAGGTCATGACTGTGTCGTCGGCAACCCTCATGATGTTAAACAGGTCTCCGCCCACCTTTTCGCAGGGGAGGAAACGCCAGGCAAAATGCAGGTTGGGCAGATCGGGAATGTCCCCGGGCAGCAGCGATTTCTGAATGTCCGCGGCCGAGCGCTGGTAGGCTTCGAGTTCCTTCTGTTTTTCGAGCAGCGCCCTGTTCGCCATCTCCGCTTCATAAGTCAGGCGGCGGATGGTCAGTTGGGAGGCGATCTTGAACAAAACCTCCCGGCGGTCGACCGGCTCCAGGATCATATCGTCCGCCCAGGGAGCAAGAGGTGCAATCCCCGCTGGTTGCCTCCGTCCGGAGGAAAAAAGCAGGCAGCTCACCTTGTTCCGTTGAACATTGTGACTCAGTTCCGACCAGTCCTGAGGAGAATTCTGCAGGGCCAGGTCGGTGTCGAGCAGGAGCAGGTCGGGCAGTTCCTGCAGAAGGCGGCCTGTATCTGGCAGGTTGGCAGCCTTGAGGACCAGATAACCTTCATCCCGTAGAAAGTTGTAGAGGAGGCAGGAGGTTTCGGTCTCTTGTTGGGCCAGCAAAATTTTTTCAGGCATGACATTCCGTTTATGAAAGAGCCACCAAAGATATCAGTTGATTTGTTCTCAGGGAAAAATTCTGCAATTTACAGGCCCACTTCGTCCGGATCTGGTCCGGATGTGAGTCTGTTTTCATCACAAAATCCATAAGTTACATATATTATTGGGTAAATGCCGGCAAATCCGGATCCTTGCTCGAGTCCGGGCAAAACGGTTGCCCGTGAAAATACCCTGTGCTACCCTGTGGGCCTGTCAATTTCTGTTCTTTCCAGCCACACTCGTGTCTCTGCGCTATATGAAAAAAAAGGAACGGCTCGACAAGCTGATGGTGGAGCGTGGCCTGGTACCATCCCGCGAACGGGCCCGCAGTCTGATTCTCGCCGGCAAGGTGCTGGTTGAAGAGCAGGTGGTGGACAAGGCGGGAACTGCCGTGGAAGAGGACCGCGACATTCGCCTGAAAGGCGAAGATATCCCCTACGTTTCCCGTGGCGGCCTGAAACTTGAAAAAGCCCTGGATGTCTTCGGGGTTGCGGTGGCAGGCAGGACTGCAATCGATGTCGGGGCCTCCACCGGTGGTTTTACCGACTGTCTTTTGCAGCGCGGAGTTGTCAGGATTTTTGCCGTGGATGTGGGCTACGGACAACTGGCCTGGAAACTTCGCCAGGACCCCCGTGTTGTCAACCTGGAGCGGACCAACATCCGCCATCTGACCGCGGAGCGGTTGCCCGAACGGCCCTCTCTGGCCGTCATCGATGCTTCCTTTATTTCTCTGGACAAGGTTCTGCCGCCCACTCTGACTCTGCTGACCGATGAGGCGGACATCATCGCACTGATAAAGCCGCAGTTCGAGGTCGGCCGCGGAGAGGTGGGCAAGGGAGGCGTGGTGCGGGATGCCGAAAAGCACGAGGCCGTGCTGCAGCGTATCCGGAATCTGGCGGCAGATTTGGGATGCAGGGTTCTCGGCGAAACCGAAAGTCCGATTCTGGGGCCCAAAGGCAACCGGGAGTTTCTGATCTGGCTCAAAGTCCTGCCTTCTGAGAGGGAGCCGTCTTGAACAAAGTCTGGTTTATCGGTGCAGGGCCGGGGGATCCCGAGCTTCTGACCTTGGCCGGGGCCCGGCGCCTGGAGGGTTGCAAAACGGTTTACGCGTTCCCTCCTTTCGATGAGACTTTCGCCGAGCGGCTGGCCGGCAAGGCGATCTGCAACCCCTACGGCTACCGGTTCTCGGAGCTGGTGCAGATTCTCGAAGGACAGCTGTCAGAAGGGGATGTGGCCTTTCTGGTGCCCGGTGACCTGACATTTTTCTGCCCCTTTCAGGCTCTGGTCGAGGTGTTTGGGAAAAAAGCCGAAGTTCTGCCCGGGGTCGGCACGGTCAATGCCGCCGCGGCAGCGATGAAGCGCACGCTGAACCTCTCCGGCAGCTGCAGCCGCACAGTCATCGTGTCGACCCGCACCCTGGAGGAGGCCGAAGGGGCTCCCCGCCTGGAGGAACTGGCCGGTCCGGGGGTCACCCTGGTGATCTACATGAATCACCACCCCTTGCCGGAGCTGGTCGCCCGACTCCGATCCGGATATGGCTGCAACGTTCCGATCGCCCTGGTGCACCGCCTCGGTTTTCCCGGCGAGCAACTGGTGCGGGGTCATCTCGACGATATCGAGGCCGAGGCCAAAAAGTACGACTTTTTTTCCGAACCCGGGGGGAAGGGACGATCTGCCCTGACTCTGGTGATCGTCGGCGAGACCCTGACCGCCCCCGCAGGGAGCGACTGGTGGGATGACAGAAGCCGTGACGTTCGCAAGGTATTGGAGGAAAACCTGCAAGACGGAATGAACAGAGATATTCAGGATATTCAGGATTAAGGTCAAAGGATACTGGTTTCAGGAAGTTATCCTGACTATCCTGTCCATCCCTGTTATATGGTTTTTTTGTTGCGTCATTGCGTTAATAAAAGAGTCTGGTTTAATTTTTCCATCCTGTTCATTGGAACGATCGTTGTCAGGTTTTTGAACTTCCAACCCCGATTTCGATCCCGATTTCGATTGTTTTTTTACAGGTATCAATCATGATACGCATTCTGCACACCGCCGATCTCCATCTCGATGCCCCCTTTCCGGGGCTGGGCTGTCGCGCGGCGCGACGGCAGATCGATTTCCTTGAAACCTTCGAACGGATCATCACCGCCGCCATCAAGAACGAAGTCCACCTGTTGGCGATTGCCGGCGACCTGTTCGATCATCCCCGGCCCTCTCCTTTAGCTCTGGGCAAGGTGCAGGCCGGCCTGAAAAGGCTGGCCGATCGGGGTATCCGCACGGTACTGCTGCCCGGCACTCACGACAATTTGGTCGCCGGTTCCTCGGTCTATCGGCAGGCGGAGTTTCCGGGGGCCGTGCTCCTCGATCAGCCGGTGCAGGCGGCACCTGTGGAACTCACCCTGGCCGGCCATCCGGTTTTCCTTTATGGGTTCGCCTATCGCAACTTTGCCTCGCAAAACGCTTTGGACGGAATGCAGCGCCGCTCGGAAGAGGGGCTGCACATCGGCTTGCTGCACGGGTCCCGGGAGGGCAGTCCCGAGTGGAACCATCGGAAAAAGGATCTGCCTTTTTCCATGTCCATGCTGAAAGGGTGGGACCTGGATTATGTCGCTCTTGGCCATTACCATGGATTTGAGATTCTGCAGGAGGAGGGCCGGATTTTCGGTTGCTATCCCGGTTCGCCCGAGGGCAAGAGGTTTGGCGAGAACGGACCCCGCCACTGTGCCCTGGTGACCGTGGATCCGAGAACGGCCAGGGTCGAACCGATTGCGGTGAACCATCGGTTTCTCGAAGAGAAAGAACTGGACCTGACCGGGTGTACGGCAATGAGCGAGGCCGTGGAAAAAATCCTCCCTCTGGCAAACCCGAATCTGCTGCTCCGTCTGACCATGACCGGCACCGTCGAGATCCCCCTCGATCTCGCGGCCCTGGAGAGCCGCTGTGAGGGAGATTTCTTCTATCTGGAACTGAGGGACCGCACCCGTCTTTTCGACAGCGCCTTTGTCCGGCAGATCGAAAAGGAGGAAACAGTCCGGGGTGTTTTTGTACGCCGCACCCGGGAATTGATGGCCCGGGCCGACGGCGAGCAGCGGTTGATTCTCGACGAGGCGTTCCGAGAAGTTTTGGCGCGTTTCAAGGTCTTTGCGGGAGGAGATTCATGATCCTGCGCACTGTCGAACTGAAGCATTTCGGCAAGTTCTCCGAACGTGCCTTCGATTTCCGCCGGGGCATGAATCTGGTCGTGGGACCGAATGAATCGGGCAAATCGACCTTGATGGAAGCAATTCCGGCGGTTCTGTTCGGTCTGCGGGACAAGGATCGCTTCAAACCCTGGGGGCGCCAGGGCAACAGCGAAGCCGCTCTCGCCCTGGAGAACGGCGGCCGCACCCTTCGCATCGAGAGAAATATCCTGACCGATCAGGTGACCCTGGTGGAGCGGGACGATCTCTACCAGGTGCTTTATCAGTTCGAAGGCAAGGCCGCGCCGCAGGGTCGCTCCTCCGAGCGAAAGGAGTATTACGATCAGCTTTCCAGGCTGTTCGCCGTGGCCGAGGAGAGCATCTTTCGAGCCAGCCTCTTTGTCGGCCAGGGGGCCCTGGAACTGGCGGATCGCGGTCTGGCTTCGCGGCTCAAGACTCTGCTTTCCGGCTTTCTCGAAGTCGACTATGACAGGGTACTCGAATCTTTGGAGGAGGATTATTTCGCCATCACCCGGAAAAATCCCTGGGGCAAGGACAAGACCAGGGATCGGGAGCTGGACGAAGTGTTCGAACGGATCGAACATCTGCAGCAGCGCTGGATTGCCGCCCAGGAGGGGATTCGGGAGCTTGAATCGATCCGCAAAGCCATTCGCGAACTGCAGGATTCCATCGAGACCGACCGCAGGGAGCGGGAAAAGGGCGAGCGGTACCTCGACCGGGTTCGCAAGCATTGGCAGCTGAAGGAAAAGGAGGGCGGCCTGCGCCGGGATTTCGTTCGCATCGATCGGGAAGCCGGCAAGGTCGGGGATCTGGAACAGCGGCGGCAGGAGCTTGAAAGCGAACTCTCCAAGACCGGTCTGCCCTTTGAGATGCCGCCTGAACTTCCGGTCCTGCTGACGGAAGCGGAAGAGACCCGCAAGGAAATGGTCGGTCTGCAGAGCGAAACCAATGCCCTGCAGGAGGAGTTGCGAAAACAGAAAAATCCTCCGACCAAAGCACCACTGCTGATTTCCCTCGCTGTCCTGACGGTCTGCCTGCTGGCGGCCTTGCTGACCGACGGGCTGGCGGTGCTGGCCTGGTCCCTTTTCAGTGCTGCGGTGCTCGGAATCTGGGGACATTATTTCTGGCGATTCAACCAGAAACGCACCGAACGCAGCCGTCTGCAGGGACAGAACCAGATTCTCGAACGGCGACGCGATGAGGCCCGCCAGCGGTTGGAGCGGCTGAAAGAACGTTTCGAAGCCTCCGGTCTCTCCCCCTCGCCGGTGGAGCTGGTCCGCATGCAGAAAAACCTGGCGCGGCATCAGCAGCTGCTGGAGAAGTACCGGGAAGTGGTCAGCGCCCTCGGGGTACTGGAAAAATCGGAACAGCTCGGCGAAGAAAGGGCCCACGTGACCCGGGAACTGGCCGTGCTGGATGAGCGGATGGAGCGGGAACGGCCCCTGGCCGATGACGGCATGCTGCCCCCCGAGGAACTTCCCGAGGCCGAGGAGAAACTGCAGGCCCTGGAGGAAAGCATCCGCCGTCGGGAAAAGGAGCTGGTGGAGTTCAGTCGCCGGGAAGCGGCCCTGGAAGGGGAGCTTGGCGATCTGCAGCAGATTGAGGATGAGGGGGAGAGCCTCAAGGAGCGGGAAATTCTTTTGTGCCGGCGGCGGGATTCACTGGCGGCGGCGATCGAACTGCTGTCCGGATCGGTTGAGGAGTTTCGCAGCAACTATCTGAACCGTTTTGCCGAGGAGGTTGGGAACCGGTTGGGGATGGTGACCGGCGGGCGATATCGGAAGGTCCGCCTCGACGACGATTTTTCCCTCCAGGTTCAGGTCCGGGAGAGGGAATGGCGGCCAATAGAACAGTTCAGCCGAGGCACGAACGATGCCGCCTATTTCGCTGTTCGGCTGGCCCTGACCAGTCACCTCAGCCAGGGGCTGAATCTCCCGCTGCTTCTGGATGACCCCCTGGTCAACCAGGACCAGGAACGGCTCGGGGAAACCCTCAAGGTTTTGGAGAGACTGAGCAGCGAACATCAGATCATCCTGTTCAGTCATGACGATCGGCTGCTGAAAAAGGCGGCTCGCGAACGCTGGCATGTGGTCACTCTGAATGATCAGCCGAATGTGACGTTTCCGGCTGCCCAGGAAAGGAAGGAAGATGCTCAACAACTGTCTTTTCTGTAAGATCATCGCCGGGGAGATACCCGGCAAGCTGGTTTACCAGGATGATCGAATTGTCGCCCTGCAGGACATCGCGCCGCAGGCTCCGCATCACTATCTGCTCATCCCCCGCAAGCATCTGGCCACCACCCTCGATTTGGGCGAAGAGGACAAGGATCTTGTCGGGCATATTTTCCTGGTGGCGGCCAGACTCGCAGAAGAGATGGGCTTTTCCGACCAGGGATTCAGGGTCGTCAATAACTGCAACGAAGGGGCGGGTCAAACCGTCTGGCATATTCATTTCCATCTGCTGGGCGGGCGCGCCTTCCATTGGCCCCCCGGTTAGCCCGGTCTACAATTTTCCTTTTTCCGGAGGAGCTTTTTTCGCCTGCTCCCTTTCCAGCTCCTCCTTGCAATCCACACAGTACCGGGCATGAGGGCGGATCTCCAGGCGCTCTGTCGCGATCGGTTCCCCGCAACTCTGGCATAAGCCGTACTCGCCGTTTTCGATGCGGTCCAGTGCTTCATCGATTCGCATGATTTCCTCACGCGTGCTTTCGCTGAGCAGGTGAAGTGTGTCCTGCAGGATATCGGTCAGGCTCATGTCTCCCACGTCGGGCACTCCCTGGTCGATAAGGGCGGCCGCCGCCGCGCTTCTGTCCCGGAATTCGGTCAAAAGTTCCTCCCGGCGTGCCAGAAGGTGCTTTTTGATTTCGGCGATTTTGTTTTCCCTCATTTCTGCTCCTCGCAGTCAGTGGTTACAGCCGAGAAAAAACGGCCGCAAAGGCGAATGGCGATCCTATTTACAGCTTATGTCCGTGCCGGAATCATGTCAATTGACCCAGCTGGTGCCCCATGCGGCTCCTGATGACGATAATGGCAAAGGGCCCCTGGTTTGCCGCAGGTGCCAGTCAAAACATCCTCGGCTTCAATCGTTTTAAAAACAGCCTTGCCGGGCATCCTTTTCTTGTCTAAGATGAAACTTCCACCACCAAATTTGATCGAGGTTTTATGTATCTGCCGGCAGGCGATGAAAAAAAAGAACGGCGAATGATCAATGAGATCATGGAATTGCTGGTCACCCATTACGGTGGTGGTCTGAGCGAAGAGGCTCTGGACGAGGGCATAACAACCCTGCACCGGGCCATTGAAATGGCCCGCAATGCCCATGCCGGACAATACCGCAAATCGGGTGAGCCTTATTTTTTCCATCCATTGAGGGTTGCCCATATGGCGGCGCGCCATTGGATGGACTTCGCCTCGATCATTGCCTGCCTGCTCCACGACGTGGTCGAGGACACACCGGTCACCCTGGCGGAGGTCGAGTCGCTGTTCGGGGAAGAGGTGGCTTTGCTGGTCAACGGCTTGACCAAGGTGAGCGGGGGGGAACTCAGCCGTGAAACCCTCAAGGCGGAAACCTACCGCAAGCAGCTGCTTCTGGCCATCGAGGACGTCAGGGTTTTGTGCCTGAAATTCTGGGACCGTATGGACAATCTTGAAACCATCAAGGCTCTCGACCCCGAAAAACAGGCCCTGATCGCTGAAGAAACCAAGTCGGTTTATGTCCCACTGGCCCGCCATCTCGGGATGGGGAACGTGGCCGTCAATCTGGAGGCCCTGTCGCTGCGTATCCTCTATCCCGGCCGGGCCGATCGCTATCAGAGAACCATCAATGCCCTCAGATCAGAGGTGGAAACCAGTCTTCGCAAGGTCCGCTCCGCCGTTTCGCAGGCCTTCGAACACCACAAACTGCCGGCCACTCTCAAGGATCGCTGGCGTCCCTTCTCGGTGGCGGCGGCCCGGGCCATGAGCCGCGGTCTGCCCACCCTGTATACCCTGGAGATTCAGGTCGACCGCACCATGGAGGCCTACCTGGCTCTGGGCGTGCTGCACAGCCTCTATCATCCGATTCCCGGAAAACTGCGCGATCATCTCACCGTCCCGTCCCAGTTCGGCTATCAGTCCCTGAAAACATCGGTGCAGGCCGGGGAGCTTCGGCTGCGGGTTGAGATCACCACCCGCAAGCTGGCGCGATTCAACGAATCCGGTGTACTGACCCCGGGCTTCGAATTTCGCCGGGACAATTTTCAGGAGCTGATGCGCTCCCTGCTCGAGGGGGAATCCGCCATAGACCCCGAGAGTTTGCGGCTGGCTTCGGCCTCCATTCAGGTCTACACTCCCGAGGGGGATATCTGCACTCTGCCGGAGGGAAGCAGCGCCCTCGACTTCGCCTTTGCGATTCACGAAAAGGTCGGGTTGTATGCCTGGCGGGCGCGCATCAACGGGCAGACGCGGCAGCTCAAATCCCGTCTTCTGGACGGTGACCAGGTCGAGATTGAGCGGAGTTCCACCCCGACCGTACTGCCCAAATGGCTCGACTGGGCGGTCACCCCGCGGGCAAGAAATCAGATCCGGAAGTTTTTGCGGGTCAAGGTCAAGGAAGAGATTGTGACTGCGGACTGAAGGGGTTCAATCAGTTTGTCGCGGCGAGCAGGTGGTGGAAATTGCGTTCGGCGGGGAGAAGGCCGACGGAGGGGGCGGGTTTCTGCAGACGGACCGAGGCCAGCCGTGCCAGATCGTTGCCCCGGATCATGGAGCGGATCTCCCGGACGTAATCGTCGCGGCGGGTGGAGTAGAGTCGAAGTCCTGCGGCCAGATCGATGCCGCGCAACCCCATTCCCTTATCGCGCAGCATGGCCCGCAATTCGCGCAGTGAGCCGTAGGCCCGGTGGGAGTTGAGATTTTTCATGTAAGCACGGACCGAGTCATAAAGAGTGGGGAATCGCTGCACTTCGTGGGTCTCGCCTGCGGAGCGGTCCAAAGGAACCATCCCGGTCCCCGAGGCGTAGGTCCATAGCCCGAAGAGGTTATTTCCTTCCAGCGCAAAGCGGGACGTCCCGTAAGCCGATTCGTTGGCGGCCTGAGCCAGAACCATGGAGGGCGGCAGCACATCGAGCCTTTTCAGCAGGTTCCGGCGGGCGAGGGGATCGAGCAGGGGATTGCCCTGAACGTTGTATTCCCGGCTGCTGTTCAGCAGGCTGCGGTGCTGGGCCGCAGTGAGGGACAGGCCCGCGTCATAATGATCCAGGGCGGTTATCACTTCCTGTCGCTGATGACGGATCTCCTCGTTGACCATCAGCACCATGGGCAGCAGGGAGAGGTAAAACAGCCGTTTCTTTTCCTTGACCTCCCTCAGTTCCTGAAAATCGGGAGGCAAAGTCGCCATGATGAAGGGCGGCACTCCCTGATCCAGGTTGTCCCAGTGGTAGCGGTTGCCCGCCATGAAGGTCCTCAAGTCATGGCAAGTGGCAGGGGCGATGATCGGAACCGACGAGTAGGAAAATTCCGATTCCCTGGAAGCCGTTGACGACCCCTGCCTGCACCCTCCCGCCACCAGGGCGGCCAGTGCGAACATCGGGCCTATTTTCAGTATCAGATTCTTCATCCTCGCCTTTCAAGATACAGGAGCAACCCGCTCGAAAGTACCTTAAGATATAACAGTTGGCGGCCTTAATGCAAGTTTTGAGGTTAAGTGTTTGATATTAAAGAAAAAAATCTTCGGAGGAGCGTATGAAAAGCTATCGCAAGGAGCTCTGGTTCAACCTGCCTCAACGCAGAGGGTTCATCAACATAACCCCGGAAGTGGAGCTCTGTCTGAAGGAGAGCGGAGTGCGGGAAGGTCTCGTGCTCTGCAATGCGATGCACATCACGGCCTCGGTGTTTATCAACGACGACGAATCGGGCCTGCACCAGGATTTCGACCGCTGGCTGGAAAGACTCGCGCCGCACGAACCGGTCTCCGGTTATCGTCACAATGTCGGCGAAGACAACGCCGACGGCCACATGAAGCGGCAGATCATGGGGCGGGAGGTGGTGGTGGCGATTACCGAGGGCAAACTCGATTTCGGTCCCTGGGAGCAGATCTTTTATGGCGAGTTCGACGGGCGGAGGAAAAAGCGGGTGCTGGTGAAGATTATCGGGGAGTGATGGAGGCGGACGTTTTTATCTCAACTGGCTGCAAATCTGTAGACATCCCTCTCTCCGCGAGGGCCTGTTTCAGGGCTTTGAGCACCTTGCCGGCATAGACGCTCCGTTTTCCGCTGTCCATGGCGTTGTAGCAGCCGATCCCCTCTTCGGTCAGACCGTAGCGCTGCAGGCAGTCGGCCAGCACCCAGGCCCCGACCTTGACGTTGTAGCATGGGTCGCCGAGGGCGGCCCAGCGCTTCAGTCCGAGGTGCCGGGCCCAGGAGGAGTTGATCTGCATAACGCCGAAATCGTAGGAGCCGTTGCTGTTGTAGTTGATGGCGGCGGGGTCGAACTGGGATTCAACCTTGGCGATGGCCCAGAGCAGTTCGGGGGAAATATGGTACTCCCGTCCGGCTTCTTCGAAGCAGAAGGCGCAGCTCAGCCGTGAGGCGAAAAGCACCAGCAGGAGCAGAATTAAGGGCAAGGCCGTTTTGAGCAGGCGGGCAGGGGGCATGAGGGCTCTCCGTCGCCGATGCGCAACTTAACTTTTTTCGCTGGGGGGTGCAGCCTTTTTTTCCGGACGACTGGCGTAGATCATTATCTTGACGTCGGTGAAATTTTCCACTTCTCCCGCAAAGGTTTCCACCTCGAAGTGGTCCTGTACCTTGCTTCCGGCCTCGATGAACAACTTGTTCAGTTCCTGCACTCCGATGCGATTCAAGCCGGCCCGTCTTGCCCATTCGTGGAAATCATGGGTTTTTCTCAACTCTTTTGTTTCATGAAGGATAAAGCCTGCTTCGTTGACCATGGTTTCCCACTCCTGTCGAGTATAGGCGCGGTGGTGGGTCGGGTCACGGAGTTTTTCATAGGTTTCCTGGAATTCCGCGATTTCGGGGTCGTCGGAAAGCATGGTATCGATGATCACCATGCGCCCGCCACGACGGAGAACTCTGTGGAATTCCTGCAGTGCCCTGGGCAGGTCGGGGAAGTGGTGCGGAGCTATACGGCAGGTCAACAGGGTGAAGGCACCGGCCGGAAACGGCAGGTCTTCGGCATCGGCCTCGCGGAAGGTGACGTTCTCGACACCACCCTCTTCACTGATGAACTCCTGGGCTTTTTTCAGCATTTGCATCGCCAGGTCCGAAGCCACGACGCTTCTCACCATGGGAGCGAAGTAAAGGGCGGTATGCCCTCCGCCGCAGGCCACATCCAGTAGAATATCGTCACCGGTCGGTTTGAGCAGCCGGGCGGCTTCGGCCAGGTCGTCGCTGGAGGCGAATCCGGGGCTTTTCACATAGCCCTCAGCGGTGCGACTGAACTGTTCCCTGACCTTGTCTTTGAAGTTTTTCGGCATCAAATTCTCCTGAGATTCTTGCTCCCGGCGGCCCTGTTCATGAAGCCTCGGGCTGAAGCCATTATACCATTCCGTACCGGTGTTGTTGGATCCATTAAAAGCCCTGTGTCGGCGAACATTATCATGAACAAAAAGGTTTGGGAAGTCCTGGAATGCGCTATTTTACACTGGATGTTTTTGCCCCTGCATGGCGGATTCTAACCCACCTCGGAATCATCCAGGGAAGTCGCCTGGACCCGGTCTTCGAGCCTCGATATCAGCTCGGCGATGGACTCACGACAGGGCCCGGCCAGGTCTTCCAGAGATTCAAGGCATCCGGCCAGACGCCGCGCCGCGGACAGGGCCGATCTGCAGGCTTGAAGATATTCAGCCGCCGGGTCGTTGGCATTTGCCCTGGACATTTCCTTGAATTGCCTGCGGACGGCGGGATGGCTGCGCTCCTCCTCAAGGACGGCCCGGCGCAACTCGGCATATTGCTCCCCTGAAAAATCCTCCTCTTCCCTCGCCTGACGGAGCAGGTCGATGGTCCTGTAATCGGGCAGGGGTTTCAGCTCCTTTCGACGGGAGAGAAGTTCGGGCTCTTCCTTGGCCAGGTACTGGAAGGCGCGGGTCAGTTTTTGAGCCGTCGGCTGTTTGATATGGATTTCCCGGGCGCAGTAATCCTGAAAACTGTCGTAACCCCATTGCCGATACAGGTTGTTGCGGCTGACCTGAAGCAGCTCTTCCCCCAATTCCACCCATGAGGATTTGAATCGGCGGGCGACGTCCAGGACCCGATAGCGATCCGAGGAAGGATCCAGCTGCTGCATGATCATTTCGATATGGCGTTCGGCGCCGGATTGAGGCTGATCAGTCACGTATTGTC
The DNA here is from genome assembly GCA_041390365.1 of Syntrophotaleaceae bacterium. Taxonomy (NCBI): domain Bacteria; kingdom Pseudomonadati; phylum Thermodesulfobacteriota; class Desulfuromonadia; order Desulfuromonadales; family Syntrophotaleaceae; species Syntrophotaleaceae bacterium. Next base: position 637,119 of record JAWKQB010000001.1, read on the forward strand.
TCCGAAAAATAGTCCGACCGTGGACCCCGAAAGGTTTGACCTGTGCGGGCGTTGGTTTTTGCTCCGGCTCCCGGGGAGGAGGAACGGTTCTCTGACACCTCTGAGGAGGTTCCGCAGATCCTTTTGACTTGGCGGAAAATGACCGGACGGTTACAATGGCCCCCGCCGGTTGGCCTTACAAGCTGATTGTTTCCTGTCCACATAGGATAGCGTTATGAAAAAAGATATGTTTCAAATAGGCCCTCAGACCCTTCAAATGCTGGAGCTTGGTCACCCATGGGTGATCGCAGACCGTTACACCAAAACCTGGCCTTCGGGTCGTCCCGGGGACCTTGTCGAACTGCGCGACGCCGGCGGGCAGATGGTGGCCACAGCTCTGCTCGATCCCAAGGATCGGATTGTCGCCCGGGTGCTGGAGCGTGGTCCCATGAATTTTGGTGGAGCATGGCTGGCTGAGAAGATCCAGCGGGCGCTGAATCTGCGCACCAGGACCTTGGACCTGGACCGAACCAGCGCTTATCGCCTGGTCAATGCCGAAGGCGACGGTCTTCCCGGTCTGACCGTTGATCGCTACGAAAATCACCTGATGGTGCAATTTTTCTGCCGGTCCTGGCAACCCCACCTGACCATGATCGCCGATACTCTGGACAAGCTTCTGAAGCCCCGCGGAATTTATGTCAAGCACCGTCCCCAGCAGACCCGGGAATTGGCCGACGAGGGGAAGCGTTGCAGCCGCCTGTTGACGGGGCGGGGTGCGCCGGGTCGACTCCAGGTGATGGAAAACGGACTTAATTTCCTGGTTGAACTCGAAACCGGTCTGAACACCGGGCTGTTCTGTGATCAACGAAACAATCGCCGGGATCTTATGGGGCGGATCCGGGGCGGTTCAGTCCTGAATCTTTTCTCCTACACAGGCGCCTTTTCCGTGGCCGCCGCAGCGGGGGCCGCCCGGGTGACCAGTGTGGATGCTTCGGCAGGCTATCTGGATTGGGCCCGGGAAAATTTTGCGGCTAACCGACTGAACCCCAAGCGCCATGAATTTATTCTCGGCGACTGTTTTACTGTCCTGGAAGAACTGGTCCGCAAAAAAGACCGGTTCGATCTGGTCATCATGGACCCGCCTTCCTTTTCTACCGTCGGCAAAAGCCGGTTCACCACAACGGGAGGAACGGCCGAATTGGTGACCCTGGCCCTCGATTTGCTGCCGGCCGGAGGGCTGCTGGTCACCTCTTCCAATCACCAGAAGGTCGATTGGGCGGATTACCTCAAGGAGTTGCGTCGAGGCGCTCTGCGCGCCGGCTGCGACTTGCGGATTCTCGCCACCTCCGGACAGGGGGAGGACTTTCCCTATAGTGTAACGTTCCCGGAAGGGCGTTATCTTAAATTCGTTATCGGCATGAAAGGTTGACAGAAGCCGATTCTGGTTTGCGGTTTTGCAAAATCGAAATCGCTATCGAAATCGAAATCGGGTGTTGGCCTTTTTGCATAAAACCAGGCTTCAAAGTCAAGGCCCGGATTCGATCCCGATTTCGATTGAAATCCTCGCCCTCATCCCTTTTCGTCCACAATCCTACTTTTTTCGATAACGACCGGCTCCACCGGTACGTTTTCATGGTAACCGCGACGGCCGGTGGACACCTTGGCAATGGCATCGACCGTATCCATGCCATCGATCACTTTACCGAAAACCGCATAACCATAGCCGGCAGCCGTTTCAGACTGATGGTCAAGAAAGTGGTTGTCGGTCAGGTTGATGAAGAACTGGCTGGTGGCGCTGTCGACCACCTGGGTGCGCGCCATGGCGATGGTGCCGCGCAGGTTTTTCAGGCCGTTGTTCGCTTCGTTTCGAATCGGCTCGTGGGACGGTTTTTGCGACATATCGGCGGTCATGCCGCCGCCTTGGATCATGAAGCCGGGAATAACGCGGTGAAAAATGGTCCCGTCGAAAAACCCTTCCTGAACATAGCGCAAAAAGTTTTCGGATGATCCGGGGGCGTTGACAGGGTCGAGTTCGATGGTGATGTCCCCATATGATGTTTTTAGATGAACCACGGGGGCTTTTTCGGTTGTCATTGTTTGCTCCTTGGTTGGGGCCCGGAATCGGCTGGTTATGGTATGGAACATCGGGCTATATCATGTCCTCTGTCAATTTTCAAGGGTATGGTTAGGCGTAGGGGCAGGTCTCAGACCTGCCCTTTGGTAAGAATCTCGGTGGGTCCTGGTGCGGGTCTGAGACCCGCACCCTACGGCTAATCCTCAAGGTAAGGTTCCATCAACCGGTTGCGTAGGGCGTTCAGACCCGGGCTGATGGAGACCTTGTAGGTGTGGGGATTGATCAATCGCAGAGTACCGTTGGGCATTCGCTGCAGCTGATCCCGGCAACGGTCGGCCATGGTTTCAAGACTTTCTGTGGGCAGGGTGGGTTTGCCGTTTTCCATGACCACTTTTCGTATGTCCTCGAAGGTGACGTCTTTGGGCAGGCTTTTGTGCCGAGAAGGGTTGGTGGGATCGTAGACGGTATCGGCCGGGGAAAGGGTCTCGTCTTCGAGGCAGATGATATCGATGGAAAATTGTCCATCGGGCTCCATGGCGCGCAGAAGCCGTTTGTGATCCGGCAGGGTTGCTTTGGCAATGTCGCTGGTGACCTTGAACTTCGGCTGGTCTTCGCAACGCACCAGCTTGTAGACGCCGCCAAGGGCTCCTCCTCCCGGGCCCCCCGCCGTGGCCAGTTGGGTCCCGACCCCGTAGATGTCGATGCAGCCACCTTCTTCCCGGATGGATTGGATGACATATTCGTCCAGATCGCTGGAGGCGACGATTTTAACCTCCGGAAATCCCGCCTCATCCAGCATATTCCTAGCTTCTTTCGACAGGTAGGCCAAGTCCCCGCTGTCGAGGCGCACCCCGAGGAGTTCATGATTTCTGTTCCTTAATTCCCTGGCCACGGTGATGGCGTTCGGAATGCCGCTCTGCAGAGTGTCGTAGGTGTCCACCAGCAGGATGCAGCTATCGGGAAAGGCTTCGGCATAGGCTCGGAAAGCCTCCAGTTCCTCGTCGAAAGCCATGACCCAGCTGTGGGCGTGGGTGCCTTTGACCGGGATACCGTAAACTTGACCGGCCAGGGTGTTGCTGGTACTGCGGGCCCCTCCAATAAAGGCCGCCCGGGCTTCGCTCAACCCCCCGTCGGGCCCATGAGCGCGGCGAAGGCCGAATTCGATCACCGTGCCTTTTTCCCCGGCTGACAGTACGATGCGCGCCGCCTTGGTCGCGATGAGGGTCTGAAAATTGACCATATTCAGCAGCGCGGTTTCAACCAGTTGAGCTTCGGCAAGAGGCGCTTCCACGGTTACCAGCGGTTCGTTGGCGAAAACTACGGTGCCCTCGGCGGGAGCGACGATTTTGCCCGAAAAGCGAAAGGACTCCAGGTAATCAAGGAAACCGTGGGTAAAAATATTCAAAGCTTTCAGATAGTCCAGATCTTCCCGGCTGAAACGAAGTTTTTCAAGATAGGCAAGCGCGTTGGCCAAACCGGCAAAAACCGCATAACCGCCCTTAAAAGGGTTTTTCCGGAAGAAAAGATCGAATACGGCCTGCTTTTCATGCATGCCGTTTTTCCAGTATCCGGCCAACATGGTGAGCTCGTAAAGATCGGTTAAAAGCGGTGAATAGCGATAATCCGACATGCTGCCTCCGGTGGAATCGATTTGATTCCAGTATACAGGGTGAGGGGCTGAAAAAAGATCAGGGGTCCATGGCTGCTTGGACAAGTGTCGGCTGGAGGACCTGCTGCACATCCTGAGAAGTCATCTCGAGCAGGAAGCCCCGTTTGCCCCCATTGATATAGACGACCGGAAGGGAGAGTATCGATTCTTCCATGTAGACCGGCAGATGTTTGCGGGTGCCGAAGGGCGAGGTGCCTCCGACCAGATAACCGCTATGGCGATTGGCTGCAGCCGGGTCGCAGGGGGTAATCTGTTTCACCCCCATGGCCCGCGCGAGGGATTTGGTGGACACCTGGCGGTCGCCGTGCATCAGGACCACCAGGGGTTCTCCGCGGTCATCCTGCATGATCAGTGTTTTGATAACGGCATGCTCGTCGACATGCAGCTCACGGGCACAGACGGCGGTGCCTCCATGCTCTTCGTAATCGTATAAATGTCCGATAAAATTAATTTTTTTATAACGCAGCAGGCGAACAGCGGGAGTGACGGGGAATTTGTCTTTTGCCATAACGTTATCTTTTAAAATGTTAAAAATTAAAGGCTAAGGTCCGATTTCGATTCCGATTTCGATTTGGATTTTTCGAAATCGGTATCGGTATCGGTATCGGTATCGGATGTTTGCCTTCAAACTTTCAAATAAACCAGTAAACAACCTGCCATCCCAGGCTGCCGATAGTGGCTCCGGCGCAGAGGACGGCCAGGCTCAAAAACAGTTTGGCGCTGGCCTGGCGTCCGCGAAAGCTCATTGGCAGCAGCAGGCCGAAGGCGGCACCGCCGAGCGCTCCGCCAAGATGTCCGGCGTTGTCGGCACCGACCAGCAGGCCGAATATAAAGGCGAAGACCGCCCAGCGAAACATGAAATTGCGCAGCGCCTGGCCCACAGGACCCATGCGGTGAAAATAGGCCACGGCAAAACCGATCAGGCCGAAAATCGATCCCGATGCGCCCACAACCGGTGTTCCTGGGTGCCAGAAAAAACCGAGAAGGGTCGCCGTCAAAGCGGTCAGGGTGTAGAGGGTGATAAAGGGGGGAGTGCCGATCTCCCTTTCGATTAAGGGGCCGACCTGATAGAGTACAAGCATGTTGAAGCCGAGATGGATCAGGCCTGCATGGGTATAGGCGTAGGTCAGGCAGCGCCACCACTGGCCATCATTCAGAACCAGAGGGACCCAGAGTTGGGCGCCGAAGTGAAGCAGCAATTCGATGCGGGGCGCCATCAGGGGGGTGAGGCCCAGACCGGCGGCGGCGCCCTTGAGAATCATCAGGGAAAACCAGATGAGGTTGAGCGCAAGGATGATTTTGGTAGCATTGAGGCTTTCACCTCCGGGAAGAGTTCCCTGCTTGAAAAAAGTTTTCATATTGCGCTCCCAGCGCATGATTCTCCATTGCCAACGGGTACCGTCCAGTCCCAGACGGTCGAAAAACGCCTTCCAGTCCACACAAGATCCTTTCACGAAAATGGGTAGAAATACTATTGCAGAAAAACGAAGCTGGTTCAACTTATGAATCATTCCGTAAGGATGGGGTTGTTATGATAACAGATGATAACGAGGGCTGCCGGTCAGCCCGAGCAAGTACGGCCAGGAAAGGATGAAGCATGCCGATAAGATCGATCAACCCGACAACCGAAAGGATAAATAACCGTTACGAAGAAATTTCCGAGGAAAATATAAAGGAAATTATTAAGAACTGCCATAAAGAGTCAAATGAATGGAAGAAAATCAGTTTGGAAGACCGGGCGATCCTGATGGGCAAAGTGGCCTTTTTGCTTCGCGAAGAAAAGGAGCGTTACTCAAGGTTGATGGCCCAGGAAATGGGGAAGCCGGTCAGTCAGGGGCGGGGTGAAATCGAGAAATGCGCCTGGGTTTGCGAACACTACGCCGAACAGGCTTCCTCCTATTTGCAACCGGAATCCCTGCCCAGCGACGCCTCCCGCTCCTATGTGGCCTTTCGGCCGCTGGGGGTCGTGCTGGCGGTGATGCCCTGGAATTTTCCCTTCTGGCAGGTGTTCCGGTTCGCCGCTCCCGCCCTGATGGCCGGGAACGGAGCGTTACTGAAACATTCCTCCAATGTTCCCGGCTGCGCCCTGGCCATCGAGGATCTGTTCCGGCGGGCCGGTTTTCCAGACCATATTTTTCGCACCCTCATGATCGGATCCGGCTCGGTGGATCAGGTGATCGCAAATCCCCTGGTGCGCGCCGTCACCCTTACCGGAAGCGAGCAGGCCGGGCGCAAGGTGGCTGCGAAAGCGGGGGAGATGCTGAAGAAAACCGTGCTCGAACTGGGCGGCAGCGATCCCTTTGTGGTTCTTCCGGGCGCAGATCTCGGCGAAGCCGCCACCGTGGGTGCTCATTCACGGTGCATCAATGCCGGGCAGAGCTGCATTGCCGCCAAAAGGTTCATCGTTGTCGGGGATATTTACGATGCCTTTGTGGAGCATCTCCGCCGGGCGATGGCTTCGCTGAAAACCGGGAATCCCCTCGACGAGGAGACCGAAGTCGGACCCATGGCCCGGGGAGACCTGCGGGAGGAACTGCATGCCCAGGTTCAGGCCTCGGTGCTGCAAGGTGCAGACCTGATTCTGGGGGGAGTGTTGCCGGAAGGACCGGGATTTTTCTACCCGCCCACTCTCCTGACGGGAGTGCAACCGGGCATGCCGGCCTTCGATGAGGAGCTGTTCGGACCGGTGGCGGCCATGATCCGGGCCCGGGATGTGGAGGACGCTCTGCAGTTGGCCAACCAGACATCCTTTGGCCTGGGCGGTTCCGTCTGGGACAAGGATTCCTTGAGGGCCGAACATCTGGCGGCCCGTATCGAGGCCGGAGCCGTATTTGTCAACGGCATGGTCAAGAGCGATCCCCGCCTGCCTTTTGGCGGGATCAAGGATTCCGGCTACGGCCGGGAATTGTCGGCCTACGGTATTCGGGAGTTCGTGAATATCCAAACGGTGTGGGTAAGGTGAAACGCGTGAGGAGTGAGGACTGCTCCGCTCGTTGTCAATGGAGCGCAAGCGTAACGGTTGTCGGCGTCGTAATCGAAAATGGATCCAATTTCGACAACGATTACGAGAACGACAACGAGGTGGAATGTAACTGATGAACGTGGGAGCTTAAAAACGCGCAGCGAAAGTCGTAAGATGAACGTTACGTTTTTGGTATTAAAAAATTCGGGTTTCAGGGCTTCAATTGACGATATACTTGGTTATACTTTAATGAACTGAGGGATTAACCAGAAAAGGAATCGGCAACAGGATGAGGAGTTTGGTCTGGAAAATATCCGTTAGGGTCGGAATGATTTTTCTGGTCTGGTTATTTGCGTTACCGGCGGCCGCAGCGCAAGTCGATCTCTCGCCGGTCGCATCGGAACTGCGGCAACTTTTAGAGCAAAACACCTCCACCTTTGAGTCTGCCCTCGACGGGACCCCTGTCCCCCTTCACCCAAGGGTGGAGGAGTTCTACCGCATGCGGCACTATTTCCCGGCCTGGCTCGAGGGACGTCAGCTCAACGGACAGGCTCGCCGGCTGTTGAGCCTTTTGCGGGCGGCGTCCAATGAAGGCTTGGATCCGGAGGATTATCAGGTTTCGACACTGACCGTCTTAGGGGCCCTGAATCAGGTCCTGCCGTCCTATGGATATTTATGGGATTTGCGCTGTCTGGCCCGGCTTGACATTCTCCTGACCAATGCCTGCCTTAAATATGCCGATCATCTGGTTCGGGGTCGCGCAACCCCCTCGTCTGTTTATCCCGGAGAGTGGCATGCCGTTTTGAAATCCCTGGACGTGGTTGAACTGTTGCGGGACGGGCTTCGTCAGGGGAAGCCGGCCGGGTTGCTGATGGAAGCGGCTCCGAAAAATCCCCATTATATTCAGTTGCGAAAGTCTCTGGACCTTTACCGGAAAATGGCCCAGGCGGGCGGCTGGCCGCAGATCCCCGAGGGGAAAACCGTCAAACGCGGTGAAAATGACTGGAGGATTCCCTGGGTGAGGCGTCACCTGGTCCAGGTGGGAGATCTGCCCGTCGGGGAAAACCAGGATTCGCCGGTACTAGAAGAGGAGACGGCCCTTGCTTTGCAGCGTTTTCAGGGTCGACACGGGTTGAAGGCGGATGGGGTTTTCGGTCCGGATACACTGGCCGAACTCAATGTTTCCGTTGAAGAGCGAATCCGTCAGATCGAGCTCAACCTCGAGCGGGCACGCTGGCTTCCCGATGAATTCGGCGACCGCCACCTGCTGGTCAACATCGCCGACTTCCGGCTGTTTGTGATCGAGGGCGACCGCCAGGTGTTGGAGATGGCCGTGGTAGTCGGCATGACCAAACGCCGGACTCCGGTTTTTTCCTCCCGTCTCAGCTACCTGGTTTTCGCTCCTTACTGGAATGTGCCTCTCTCCATACTGCGCCGGGAAAAACTCCCCAGGATCAAGGCGGATATCGAATATCTGGCGGCTTATCACTACCAGATTGTTTCCTGGAAGGATTTCCCCACGCGGGTGATCGATCCTTCCACCCTCGATTGGGAGTTGATCAACGCGGATAATTTCCCCGGAATGCTTCGTCAGAAACCGGGGCCCTGGAACTCGCTGGGCCGGGTCAAATTCATGCTGCCCAACAGCTTCGACGTCTACCTGCACGATACACCCGAACAGAACCTGTTCAAACGGGAAGAGAGGGTCTTCAGTTCGGGTTGCATACGTTTGGAACGGCCTGCAGAACTGGCTGCTTACCTTTTAAGGGAGCAAAGGGGCTGGAATGAAGAGCGCATCCTGAAGGCGATGGCGGCCGAGCGGCCGCAAAGGGTCGATATTCCAGATCGGTTGCCGGTTCATATCCTTTATCAGACAGCCTGGGTGGACTCCAGGGGTGATGTCCAATTCCGCAAGGATATTTACAAGAGGGATCAGGAGCTCTTGCTGGTGCTGAACAAGATGCCTTCCCAAACAAGAGCTCTGCTGGCCTCGGAAGTTCGCCATATCGACAATGAGAATCACCTGCCCTGATGCATCCTCCAGTCATGACTTCCCTCGATTTACCCCTGTTTAAAAAATTAAATTAATTATCTTGATTAAAAATTCACGAGAATGGTATTTTACTGCTCGTTTTGCGGGTTTTGTTTGTGCCAACATAAAAATAAGCCTGGTATCAATGACTTCCATATCCGTAACAGTACTCACGACCGTTTACAACGCCGAGCGCTTCCTCCGTGAAACGGTTGAATCCGTTTCCGTTCAAACCTTTCAACCGATGGAGCATCTTCTGGTTGACGACGGCTCGACGGACGGTTCTCTGGCTTTGGCCTACAAGCTGGCGGAAGAATATCCTCGGATACGGGTCATCCCCCTTAAAAAAAACGAAGGGCGTCCCGCGGCCTTAAATGTGGGACTCAGGGAAGCCGGATCGGAACTGATTGCGATACTGGACAGTGACGACATAGCCATGCCCCATTGGCTGGAAAGGGTCGTGGCGGTTTTTCAGGAAGCTCCCGAAGCCGGGTCGGTGGGCGGAGGGGGCGTGATCATGACCGAAAACGGGCTTATTACGGGCAAGGTAAAGTACTGCAAAAAAAAGGGGGATGTGACATCGGAGGTGCTGGCGGGACATTACATGATTCTGCATCCGGGATCTGTTCATCGCCGGTCCATGCTTTTAAAATCAGGCGGTTATAATACTCTTCTCAAGAGCGTCGAGGACTGTGACATGTATATGAATGTCGCCAGCCTGGCAAGGCTCATAAATGTCGGAGAACCGTTGATCTATTACCGCCGGTTAAAGGATTCCGAAAGCAGAACAAATCCGGAATACGCTGCGCTGATCTGCGATTATATTATGAAGAAGGCAGCCTTGTTGTCCTCCGGGAAAACGATTTCCGAGGCAAACAGTTCTCTTGCACCCATTGTCGAGAAGATGACAGTCGTGCCGCGTTTGAAAAAACTGGAAAAAGGCGCTTATGAATATGAGATGGCGAAAGCGTTTCGCCAGGGGGGGCAGCCTCTGCACGCCTTCCGATTATTCCTTGCCGCGGCCGTAGCAAGGTATAAGCCCTTTTCCTCCTGTGGAAGAGCTTTGGGATGCCTCTGGTGCCGGAATATGCAACATCAAATATCCCTTCGTGGTCTCGAGATCCGGAATACAGATGGATGAAATGATATAGGCAACCGAATTGAGTTTAGCTGTTGTGGATCTCAGATCAACTCCGCCAGCCAGCGGAAGGCCAGCAGGGTGCCGGCGATGGAGCCGAGGGAGGAGAAAAGGAAAACCAGCAGAACCCTGGTCATGCGATTGCGCCACCAGCCGGGAAGGGACGCCAGATCCTGGTTGACGTTTTCCAGGTCGTTGACCGTGGGGGCGGCGACAAAAGCCTGGACCAGGCCGGTGACGAAGCCGGCGCCTATGGTGGGGTTGAGCGAAGTGATTGGAGCCGCGATGAAGGCCGAGATCACGGTCAGGGGATGACCCAGGGCGGCTACTGTGCCCAAGGCGGCGAAAAGGCCGTTGGCCAGCACCCAGGCCAGGGCGGCGTCGGTCAGTTTCCGGGGATCGGCAAAGAAAAATCCCACCACGAACAGAGCCAGCACGATGACCGGGAAAGCCCATGGCAGAATTTTGGAATAAAGGGGTTTGTCCGGGATGATCGTGAGTTCGGACGGATCCGGCAGGTTCTCTTCACCGAGGCGGCGGATGATGCCCGGCACATGAGCCGCTCCCACCACCGCAACGATTTTTTCCCCTGCGGACTCCAATATCTGGTGGGCCATGTAGTGGTCCCGCTCGTCCACCAAAATGGTTTTTACGGGCGGCATAATTTCGCCCATTTCATCCAGCATGGCGGTCAGGGTGTCGGTTTGGCGCAGGCGGGCCAGCTGTTCTTCGTCAACCTGCTGGGTTTCGAAGACTCCGGCAAAAAGTGCCGCCAGCAAGTTCATTTTCTTCCATAGTCCGGTTTTACGCCAGGCCCGCAGAAGGGTCGTGCGAATATCCCGATCGATCAAACGAACCTCAATACCGCACCTGTCCGCTGTCTGAGCGGCGGCCAGCAGTTCGGCTCCCGGTTTCACACCCGTCTGCAGCCCCATCTTTTTCTGAAAGGCCGAGAGGGCCAGGTTTGCCAGCAGATAGGCGCCTTGCCCTTTGCGGATGACCTGGACCAGGTCGAGGGACTTCCAGCGGTCGGGTTCGACCAAAGACTGGTAGCGCTGCTGATCCAGCTCAAGACAGACGGTATCCGGTCTTTCCTCTTCAATCACGCGTTGAACGGTATCGACGGAATCACGGGAAATATGGGCCGTTCCGACCAAAAGGATCTCCTTGCCCCGAATGCTGAGGCGGTGGACATCGGAATCGGGCTCCTTGTCAAGGTGAGGATCTTGCAGGGGGCGCGAAGGCAGGATTGACACCAGTTCTCTATCGGAAGAAATTGTCATCTTTTCCTCAAAACAAAAAGCGCCGGTTCAGCGACGCTTTTTGACGGGTTCTCTCCACGCCTGCCGTGGGTTTTTAGGCCTCAAAAGCGAGCCTAGTAAGGTGGGAAACCTTGTGGGGGCATCAGGCGTCCCGATACGAGTCGGGCTGGCTCACCGCCCCCCTGAAGTCTTCCCGAAATAAAAAGTATACCGCTAGGGCTTACCAACCTCACGGGCAGGGTAGAGAGTTTATTCGTGCTTTTACTATAGTAAAAAGCTTTGACTGTTTCAAGGGTAAACTATTGGCGAAGGAGGTGTCATTCCCGTCAGCCTGGATTGGCATTCCATGAAAATTGCATGGTTCGGTCGGTAAAGTTGTGCGACCTCTCGCAGGTCCCCATTTTTCTATAGCAGTTTGCACAGGTAGTCCCATGAATATCCAGACGAAGATAGTCAGCATGGTCCTGGTGTTGGTTCTTTTGACAGCCTTGTCAATTGTCGCTATCGCCTTCCGTCAAAAAAATGTCCTTACAGAGAATGTAAGAGCTGAGCTTGACCAGCTGATTCAGAGCGAAACGGGGAAAGTGGCCCAGGATGTCTATCTCATGTGCCGCATCATGCAGGAATCCCTCGAGCAGCGCCTTGGGCACGGGCTGATCGTAGCCGAAACAGCTCTGAAGCGGATGGGAAACATCTCTTTTGGCAGAGATACGGTGACATGGCAAGCAATCAACCAGTATACGGGGAAACCTTCGAAAGTCATTCTGCCTAAAATGCTTATCGGGGGCCGCTGGGTTGGACAGACCACCCGTTTTGAGGAGGCGGTGCCGGTTGTGGATGAAGTTACAGCCATGCTGGGGACGGCCTGTACTCTGTTTCAGCGTGTCAATGAAACCGGAGACATGATACGGGTGGCAACCAGTGTTCCCGATTCCGATGGCAAAAGGGCCATCGGTACCTACATTCCCCGATTCAATCCGGACGGTTCTTCCAACCCGGTCATCGAAAAACTTTTGCAGGGAGAGACCTATACGGGCAGGGGCTATGTGGTCAATGCCTGGTACCTTACCGGATATGTGCCTTTGTGGGATCCTTCCCGGAAAAAGGTGGTTGGCGCCCTGTTTGTGGGGCAGAAGCAGGAGAGTGTCACCAGCCTGCGGCGGGGCATCATGGATATCCGGATCGGTAAATTGGGTTATGTAGCCGTTTTCGGCGGAAAAGGGGACCAGCAAGGGCGCTACATCATTTCTCAAAAAGGGTCGCGGGACAATGAGAATGTTCTGGCCTCCTCCATGCCTGTCGACATGGTCGATGGGATTGGACAAGCCATCGAAAAAGCCCTGACCCTTGAGGTGCCCCGGGACGGCGGGACCATCCCGGTATTTTTTCACAGGTACCCATGGCAAAATCCTGCAGAAGGTGACAGACGGTTCAAACTGGCGGCGGTGACCTATTTCGAGCCCTGGGACTGGGTCATCATGGCCACGGCCTACGAAGATGATTACCTCGAAGCCCGGGAGCGGATGACGGGAGCCTTCTCCCAGATGATCAACTGGGCCAACCTGGTCACAATGGCCATTATCGCGTTTGCACTGGCCCTGAGTTTCTACATCGCCCGCGGCATCAGCAGGCCCCTCCAGAAAGCCATTCAGGTTTTTGACAAAATCGGCCAGGGGGAGCTCGACGTCCAGATGAATTTGAACGCCAGGGATGAAATAGGCCAGCTGTCACAAGCCTTTGACGTCATGGTCGGCAATCTGAAACAGGTGACTGCCTCCAGGGAAGAACTGGATCGGGAGATCGTGCGGCGATCTTTTGTCGAAAGAGAACTGCGTCGGGCCTCTGCCCGGCGCAAGGAACTGGAGATGATTATCAATCACAGCCCCACGGTGGTTTTTTTGTGGCAGGCGACAACGGGCTGGCCCGTTGAGTATGTTTCGGAAAACATCCGGCAACTCGGTTTTATGGCCGAGGAGTTTCATTCGAAGAAACGACTGTTCAACTCGATCATTCATACCGACGATGTTGGCTGGGTGACCGCCGAAATAACCCGTTACCAGGAGGAAGAGAAAACCGTCGATCTCATCCAGGAATACCGCATTGTCAACGGTGAAGGGGAGGTGTGCTGGGTGGAAACGCGTTCCTGGCCCAGATTCAGCGAGACGGGGAGGATCACCCATTTTCAAAGTGTGCTGTTGGACATTACGGTCCGCAGAAAGGCCGAGGAAGCCGTGCACAAGCTGGCCTATTACGACGGCCTGACCGGTCTGCCGAACCGGATGCTGCTGCTGGACCGGCTGGAGCAGGCATTGGTCCAGGCCAAGCGGGATAAACGGCAGCTGGCCCTGCTTTTCCTGGATCTGGATGGTTTCAAAGAGGTTAATGACCTGCGTGGTCACGCCTTTGGCGATCTGCTGCTCAAGCAGGTTGGTCAGAGACTGGATGACAGCATCCGAAAAAGCGATACCATCGCCCGGTTCGGCGGAGACGAATTTGTCCTTCTCCTGCCTGGTGTTCGAGAAACCGGCGAGGTCAAGTTTGTCGCCCAGAAAATATTGGAGACCCTGAATCAGCCGTTTTCACTGGAAGGGGAGCAGGTGAAGGTTACCACAAGCATCGGAATCGCCATTTATCCCATCGATGGCGGCGACGCGGGGACTCTGCTCAAACGGGCCGATATCGCCATGTATACGGCAAAGAACCGGGGCCGCAGGGGATTCTGCTTCTTCAACGAAGACATTGACCGGGAATGGGACGAGGCAGGTGCCGTGAGGAGTGAGGAGTGAGGGGACTCTTTGTAAGGCTTGACGTTAAGACGAATCACCGCCATATCGGTTGTTGATCCGATAGACGAAGGCCAGAATTTCCGCCACGGCCTGATAAAGCTCCGGAGGGATCTCCGCGCCGAGAGGGATCTTGGCCAGAAGTTCCACCAGATCAGGATCTTCAACCACCTCGACGCCCGCCTCCCGGGCCGCAGCCAGGATTTTTTCGGCAATCGGTCCCTTGCCTCCCGCGACCACCGTGGGGGCATTCCTGCCCTTTTCATATTTCAGAGCGACGGCTTTTTCAGTTTTATTTTCAGTCATTTAAAAACCTTAGTTGCTCGTTGCTGGTTACTAGTTGACGGTCTATGAAGGTTTTCGGTTAACGAGCCACGAGCCCCCACCTTTCAAACCCTCGTATTCAACAGTTTCTGCTCGTCCGTCAACACCCGTCGAATCAGTTCATTGTCGAAATTTTTCCCGCCGGAGCAATAAGAGGCATTCTGGATCGGCAGTGCCGTCAGAATGGAGCGAAGTTCCTTTTCACACCCGGCAACAAAATCGGCTGTGTCCTGCGAGGCGCAGGTAAAGCGAAGAAAAAGCTTTCCCTGCTCGTGCAGCATGTCGATGCGGAGATTGCCGAGATTTTTGAGTGTCAAAAACAGAGAGACCTTGTCGGGTCCGGTAATCGATCCCCTGCTTCGTCCGCCATCCTCGACCGTCATGAAACCGTTTTCCACGAAAGGAAGCGGCAGAGGAATCAGGAAGGAATTTTCCTGGCCAAGGCGAAGATTGCAGAGTTGAAAAAGTTCAATTTTCTGCAACGCTCGGTGGACAGTTTCGGAAAGCTCCGGATCCCCTTCACCATCATGCTTCAGGATGTTGAGCAGGGCGCTTTTCAGATTGTCTGCATCAAATTTGCCGGAACCCTCCGCCAAGTCGGCTTCCATCCTCAACCCTAGCCTGGCAATCAACGCCTTCAGACTTTCCCCTGAGAGGCCTTTTTCGGCAGAAGGCTCGAATCCGGAAAAAAAAGAGAGAAGGTTTTCAAGAGCCGGAGTTTTGGCTTCGGGGCTTTTTGACAACTTCGCCAAAAGGGGGGCCAGATCCCACTTTTCCTCGAGAAGATGTATGGCATGGGTCAGGCGCTCCACCAGGGAATCCTTCACCAGACGAAGCTTGAGTTGAGGGCTCGATTCCTCGACCATTAATCGCAGTTGCTGGCCGGTTTGAAGAGGGATTTCGGATTTGGCCGCGAGTCTCTGGCTGTTGAGATCGAGCACAACGCTGTTCAATCCACCCTCGGCAACAGTGGCTTGCACAAGCTGCCCCGGCTGCAGCCCGTATTGGCGCATTTCGGCCGTCGCAACGGCATTGGCTGCCGGGGGCAGTGAGCGGATGATCAGCATAGGGTTGATAATATTCATGGATTCTTTTCGACCGGTACACAAACTTTCTTAAGTCATATCGGTATCGGTATCGGTATCACAGTCGTTGCCGTTGTCGGATTTTAGGTTTTTTTGATATTCAAAAACCTTTTCGACCCCGATACCGATATCAACCCCGACCCCGAAAAAATCCTTTCAAATTAGCCGAATAAAATGTCCTTTTGACTAAAGACTTCAGGGTTTTGGGTCGATACCATGAGTAAAGAAACAAACCTTCAGTTGACCTGTCGGGAGAAAAAAATGCCAAATACTGCACTGATCATAGGGGAAACCCCCGAGGCGAGGCAGAGTGTTGCCGAGATAGTTGATGCCACCCGTCAGTTTCAGCGCAAGCTCTACTGCGCTGACGACCGCAGGGCGCTTCGATGGCTGCAGGATAACCCTGTGGATATGGTTTTTTGCGGGTTGACGGAGCAGAACATGCGCCATCTGAAAATCCTGACCGGATTTATGAAGGACGAACCGGAATGGCGGGATATACCTGTTGTGGTTTTTTCTCACCCCGGCAAGCGAGACCTGCTGATCCGAGCTCTGGAAAGTGGAGCGAGTGACGGGATGACCCGGGAGACGGCCATCGAGGAGATTACCGCCAAGATCCGCTGGCACTTGAAAAACCGTCAACGAATTCAGGGTTTGTGCATGAGCCGGAGTCAGCTGGCCCGCATGGCTCTCTGTGACGGGTTGACCGGCCTCTACAACAGGGCCTACTTCGATGCCACCCTGGAGAAGGAAATTGCCCGCAGCCGCCGGTCCAAGTTGCCGCTGTCTCTGTTGCTGGTGGATCTGGATCATTTCAAGAAGATCAATGACAACCACGGTCATCTGGTGGGTGACCGGGTGCTTGCCAATGTGGCTGCCGCACTGCGGGATCAGAGTCGCGTTGCCGATACGGTCTGCCGCTATGGCGGCGAGGAGTTTGCGATCATTCTTCCCGAAACGCCATTGGCCGGCGCTCAGCTGGTTGCCGAAAGGATACGGCGCCAGATCTCTGAGCTAAAGCTAGAGGTTTCGGTGACCACGAGTATCGGCATCAACTGTGCTGAACATTACGAGGAACTGGTTCCCGATCTGCTGATCGCCGGCGCCGACTCTGCCCTCTATGCCGCCAAGCGCAAAGGTCGCAACCGCTGTGAGGTGGCGACCAGGAATGAGACCGATTTCTGCGATCTGCATCTGGTATATCCCGGCAATCTTGCAGTGGCTTCGGCTTGAAAAAACTTTAGGTCAAAAGCAAATTGGGACGCAGATTAACGCAGATGAACGCGGATACGGCTTAAAGCCAAAAACTTAATGTTTTGGTTTGGCTGGATCCGCGCATGCGAAACATCAGATTTGATCCGCGTCCAAACCAAGATTTTTCCGATTTTATTCTATTGAACTTTCCCCCGGATCCTGCAAGGTTGAAGCAAAGATGCGGTTTTTGTTCTGCATGGCCTTGAATTGTTCGGTCATGGAGAAATGAGTTATCTTTTCCCGGTCGTCCGGTTGCAGATTCACCAGTTCAAAAGCCGTTTCCAGAAACCCCGGACTTTTTTCCACTGTCCTGATGACCCTGCCCAGACATCGAACCGTTTCCAGTGTCGCTCCCGGCAAATGCATCTCCATTTCCATTAGACCCCCGGGAGGCAGGGATTTTGTCGTCCGGAAGCTGATTCCGTATCCGCTCAGATTGACCCTGGCCCGCTGGGGTTTTTGCCTGTGACGGCCTTCGCCGCCCTGCCAGTAACGAAGATAGATTTCTGTATCGATACGGTAATCGCGGCGAACATGGGAGCTGATCTCGGAATTGGTGACAAAGAGCAGTACAAGGTTGGGCTGGATCGCCCGGACGAGATCGGCCCAGGCGGTGAGAAAGGCGATTCCCTTATCGAAAGTGACCCGCCACTTTCCGCCCGGATCAATCGCCTCAAGAGGCAGGGGCTGGGTGGGAAACTGGATTTCCAGGTGAGGAGGGGAGAAGTTTCGGAGAACCCCGTCCACATGCAGGACCTGCCGCCCTTTCATGGGAACGGTTACGTTGACCATCACGCAGTCGGCGAATTGTTCCACCATCATTTAGTAATCCTAAGGTGGTCAATCTGATGGTTTTGGAAAAAGTCATTCCCGAAGTGATTTTGATCGGGAATCCAGCTTATAAAGTCCTTGAAATTAGGGATGCCCGATAGACCCACTCGGGCATGACGGATCGAATTTGCGAGTATATCAACATGAAGCGATTGTTCCTGCTACCCCAGATCCCGGGTCTGAATCTTGTTGCGCAGTTCCTCACGCTGGGCCGCCATGCAAAAACCGATAATCGCGTCGCGGTCGGCAGACTCAATCTCGATAAAGTGCATGGCTACTCCTTTTCGGCCTCCGGCAAAAGGGCACAAACGTTTGACCTGGCCGATGCAGGTGGCCTGTTTCGGGGGATCCTCACTGAAAATCAAGGTTAGAGAAATCTTTTCATTCAGCTGGACGGTATCAGGCAGGGGCATGCGAATGCCGCAGCCGCTGATATTGACCCGCGCCTTAATTTGGCGGGGCTGGTTCTCCTCGCCTTCCACAAAGCGGGTATAGCGGATGGTCAGGTCGGTATCCACCCGGAAGAATTCGCGGTTGCCGAACTGCAGCGGTGTTTCGACAACCTTTAAACGCAGTTTGTCCCCGTCGAGGACCTCCTCTATGGTCGCCCTGAGGCGGATTGGGTGCCCATCTTCCTCAAAAAAGAGACGGCAGCCGCCTTTCAGATCCAGTTCCTCAACAGGCAGCTGACCGGTCAGGAAGGTCGCCTCGACAGTATCCACGGACCGTCGGCGCGCCACGCACTCCAGGGACATGGTCTGATCATCCCTGATGGGAAGGGTGATCTGAATAATCCGAAAATCTTTTAGATGATCGAGAGCTGACATGAAGCGGTTTCGGGTCCGTTATTGTTTTTGATTGGGCAGCTTTGGGTCGTGGTTCCAATGACGCTGTCGAAACCCGGCTTTTCCGTCTAATTCAAGGGCAATACGAGCAGCCATATTAGCCTTACTTTCCCGATAACGCAAACAAAGTTTTCTGGTTATGCACTTGACTACTGTGAAGATAAAACCTTCAATCACAAAGGCTTAATGCAAAGGAGCGGGGGCGCAAAGGCGCAAGGGGAAAAACGATCAGGATCATCTTGTTCATTGGTTTCTTTGCGACTTGGCGTCCTGGTGTCCTGGCGTTGAATTCACTGCCTGGAACTGACCCTGCTGCCGGAATATGACGAAGGAGTTTTATATCCGCTGATTGCAGTGCGGCCCTCCCGGAGTTGAGCCAATTCATCCCGAACCAGCGCCTTGTGTGCCGTGGCTTGGGTAAGAATTTCCTGGCAGCGATCGGCGAGATCGGTCATCAGCGATCTTTTTGTTGCCAGAAAAGAGGAGGGGAGAGGAGTTTCCGGCTTCGCTGTCAACAGATCAGCGATTCGACCATCGATCAGATGCGCTTCATCCCGAAGCTGCATCCAGCCCTGCAGCGAAACGCCGACAGCATCTCCCTGCCCCTTTTTCAGCATTCCTCCGATTTCCTCCAGCTTATTTAGAAGGTCCCGGTATTGCTGCAGGGAAAGCTGAAGGAGATTTTCCAGTTCCATCGTCTCACCTCAGAAGCTGGCATTCAGAGGTTTGTAATCGCCATTGGCCGTCTTGGTCTCGACCTTCTGTTCCTCGCGGACTGTTTCGATAGCCTGCGTCCAGGTTTCCCGAAGATCGCACAACAGGCCTTCGACCACCTCGAGAGGTTTCGCTTCGTTTGTCAGGTTGGCCTCGAGCATGTTGCGGATCATGTAGTCGTACAGGGCATCGAGGTTGGCGGCGATTTCCCCGCCGATCTGGTGATCCAGAGTATTGCGGAATTCCATGACGATGGCCATGGCCTTCTGGATACCAGTGACCTTGCCGGAAATGTTCCCCTCCCCGATGGCATGGATGGCCTGCCGGGTGAAGCGGATCGCGCCGTCGTAGAGCATGATCAGGATCTGCTCGCGGGATGCAGTGGAGATCTGGTTCTGCTGGTAACTGTTCAGATAGGCATTCATCGTTTATAACTCCACAAATTTTCGAGTGATTCCAGTTGTGCGCTCAGATAACTGCTGGTCGAGTTCATGCCGCTTATCAATTGCTCGAGGGCGTTGAACTGGTCGTAAAGGTTCTGCTCCCGTTTTTCAAGACGCATCTCCATGCGTTCAATGCCTTTTTCAATGCGTTTTACGTTTCTCTCGATGCTTTCCTTGCGACCGGCATAAAAACCATCGGTGTTGTCGGTGATATCTTCCAGATAGTTTTTGAAGCGGGTGGCGATGCCATCTACCGATTCATTGCCCACCAACAGTTCGGTCACACCGGAGAGGTTGCTCTTGATTGCATCCGATAATGTTGCGTCATCGATCTGAAGGGTGCCGTCTTTTTGGGTTTCGAGACCCAACTGGGACAGAGAGGTGATGCTGCCACCGGCTTGAGTGGTCAGCAGGCTCTGCAGGCGTCGCTTGATGTTGTTGAGGCCCGAATCCCCAACCAGAATGCCCGCGCTTCCCCCCTCGGATTTGGACTGGCTGGTGACGAAGGAAACAACATCGTTATAGCCCGAAACGAAATCTTTGATTAATCCTTTTATGGAGTCCTCATCCAACTTTACGGTCAGGTTGGTAAGGGTGCCTTCTTCAGCCTTTGACAGGTCCAGTGACACGCCGGGAATTGCTTCGCTCAGGGTGTTGCTGTCGCTGTAAATATCGATGCCGTCCACACGGATGTGAGCCTGTTGGGCGTTTTGGGTTGTAGCAAGCGCCGGAGGCTCATAACCCTCAACGCCCCCTGCCAAGGCAGAGAAATCGAGACTGAACCCGGTAGCGATATCGTTCCCGGTCACAACCAGCCGATAGGGACTTGCGGTGCCGTCGTTGATGATGGCTGCCGTGACGCCTGCATCCGCTTCGTTGATGGCGGTCATGATGCCTTCCAGAGAATTGCTTTCGGCATCGATGGTAATACTCACCGGTGCTTCACTGCCCACGGTCAGGGTCAAACTGCCTGTACCGAAACTGTTGGCCGTTTTGCTGGAAACCCCCTGGCTGACACTTTTCTGTACCTGAGCAAGATCGACCACCTCGACCTGGTAGCTGCCGGGGAGTGCATCGCTGTCGGCGGTAGCGGCAAAGAAATCTTCCGAACTCAAGGTTGCTTTTTTTGCCTGCAGTTCGGTTACCGAATCGAGATCCTCGATTTTCGACAAAAAGCCATCCAACTTGTCCTCGAACTTGGCGAGGGCCGACAAACGCGCGCTGAAAAAAGCCTTGTCCGTCTCCAGTCGGCTGAGCGGCCGGCGCTCAGCCTCCATCAACTGTTTGATCAGAGAGGTGGTGTCCAGGCCGGTGGCCAGGCCGCCGAAAGATATCGCCATGGTTTGCTCCCCTCCGTGCAGTCTACCCGGTGGTGTCCACCAGGCTGCCGCGTAGTTCTTTCAAGTGTTTGGTCAGATCGATAAGTTCTTCGGGTGGAATCTGTCGAATCATTTCGCCCGATTCGACCTCCACAAGACGCACCACCATCTGGTTGGTCTTATGCTCCATCTCAAAACGTACACTGTAGGCGCCGTCTTCAGTGAGGGACTTGATCTGATCGAGTATCTCCTCGGGCTGCACCTTTTTCCTGGCGGTATCCGAATCGACCCGGTTGGCGGTTTCTTCGCGGACGCGAGTGATTTCGTCGGCGCTTGTCGCCAATTTTGGCGTGACGGTCCCGGAGACGGCTGCAGAGTCAACTTTCATGGTTGCCTCCTGTTAGCTCCTTGAGAAAGGGGGCCGGGAAACCCGGCCCCCCAGGTTGGATGACCGATCCGGCCTTAGCCGAGCAGCGACAGAGCCAGCTGCGGGGCCTGGTTGGCCTGGGCCAGAATGGAGACGCCGGCCTGCTGCAGAATGTTCTGCTTGGTCATGTTGGAGGTTTCCTGCGCGATGTCTGCATCCAGGATCCGGCTGCGGGCGGCGCTCAGGTTTTCAGCAACGTTGTTGAGGTTGGCGATGGTCGATTCGAAGCGGTTCTGCACGGCGCCGAGATCTCCGCGGGAGGAGTCGATCTGGGCAATGGCGCGGTCGATGTTGGTGATCGCGCTGTTCGCTCCGGACTGAGTGGAAATATCCACGTTGGTCATGGAGTTCGCAGTCGTTACATTGGTTGTTCCTGCGGTAAAGGTCATACCCGAACCAGCAGCCGTACCCTGATTGATAACGATTGCATTTTCACTGCTGAGAGTTACGGAGCCGACGATGACCTCATCTTGAACCGCCGTCAGGTCGAGACTGCCAAACAAGGCGTCGCCGTTACCATCTGCTTCCAGCTGGATATTACGGCCATCGCTAGCCGTAAGAACCATTTGGTTGGAAGAGTTCATTTCAGCGGTAACACCGGTTTGGTTTGACACAGCATTGATCGCATCAGTCAAAGCGCCGTTTGCATCGGCAGCCTGAACTGAAGCCAACATAATATCGACGCCGTTAATCGCGAATTCACCTGCTGCCAGGCCGTCTGCATCGAGGGAAACAGCACCCAAATTAACAGTTGTTGCGTTGGCTGTGGCGCTTACACCGGTCGTAGCAGAAAAGGCATTGATCCCTGCAGCAACCGAAGCTGCCGAGTTATCGGCGTCTGTGGTGGAAAGATTGTCATTTGAGGTGGTAATGACCTGATCGTTGATCGTCAGTACGCCTGAAATGTTGGTCAAGAGTCCGGATGCCGTACCAGGTGCAGTTATTCCAGTAGAGGATACTTCCGCGTTGGCACCCAGAGCATTGGCACGGGCATCGCTGATCGACAGAGAGATGGATTGGTCGGCATTGGCGCCAACATGGAACTTGGCGTCGGTCATGCTTCCATCGAGGAGTTTTTTACCGTTGAAGGTGGTGTTGTTGCCGATACGGTCCAGTTCCGAAATCAGCTGGTCAACTTCCGCCTGAAGAGATGCCCGGTCTTGATTGGTGTTGGTATCGTTGGCCGACTGTACGGCCAGTTCGCGCATGCGCTGCAGAATGTTGGTGCTTTCTCCCAGGGCGCCTTCAGCGGTCTGGGCCAGGGAGATGCCGTCGTTGGCGTTCCGGGCGGCCTGGTTGAGGCCGCGGATCTGCGAGGTCATGCGGTCGGAGATCGCCAGACCGGCGGCGTCGTCCTTGGCGCTGTTGATGCGCAGACCGGAAGAGAGGCGTTGCATCGATTTGCCCAAGGCACCCTGAGACTGGCCGAGGTTACGCTGAGCGTTGAGGGACATTACGTTAGTGTTGATGGTAATTGCCATGGTTTATTCCTCCGTGAATGATGGTTTGGCGGGCATCCTTGCCCTGGTTTTGGTTTTTGTTCTGTTTTTTGTTTGCCTGCCGGGAAGGTTCGGGTTGATTCACTCACCTCCTTCGACTGGATTTTCCCGGATTTGCTCTTTGACTCACTTTTCGACCTTCAAAACCGAAATCTTTAGGATTATTTTTCAATATTCATAGTCATAGGCTTTTCGAACGCAGATAACTGCGGATAGAGGCGGATATAGTTAAAATCTGAATGTTTCTTCTTTTGGATTCCGGTTTGCTTTTGAAATCATCTGCGTCCATCCGCTTTTATCTGCGTTCAATTTGCCTTTCAGGTTATTGGCCAGCCTTTTCTTCGGCCGCGGCCCGGGCTTCCTCGATAGTCGGCAGGGGGGTGCGGCTCTGGTATTTGGTGCCTTCCAGGATGACCTGCAGCGCCCGGTTGCTTTTCGGTGCGAACAGGATCGGCGCAGCCAGGTTGAGGGTGATCTTCCGGTCGGGAGGCACGGTCACCACGGTCAGGACGAAGCATTCCTCCGTCTCCTCGAGTCCCAATTTCACCCGCTCCCGCTGATCGGGAACCACCCGGTAATCGAGAAAGAAATTGGTCGGATCGGTGAGGATGAAGGCGATGTTCGGGTCCTCGACGCTCTGAATCCAGAACAGGGGACCTTCCTTCTCGTTGGGCATGACCACGAACCTGCGCAGATGCTCGAAACCGATGAGTCCTTCCGGGAAGGTCAGGAGGTTTTCGTCGCTGTATTCGATTTCGCCGAAGCGGCTCTGAATCTTCCTCATTTCGGTTCTTTCCTCCCGGCCAGGCTGCTGCTCAAATCGTTCAGATCTGCAAGGTTCCATTGGGTCGCCTCCTTGTTTTCCAGGCAAATACGGTCGTAAACTTCCTGCCGATAGATTTTTTTATCTGAAGGGGCCTCGATGCCGATACGGATGCCGCCGCCCTTCAGCTCGATTACGGTTATCTTGATGTCGTCGCCGATGACGATTCCTTCACCGGCTTTACGGGTGAGTACAAGCATGTTTGCCCTCCCTGGCGTTGGTTGGCGCCTTCATCCTAAGGCGTCTGGATTAAGTCTAAGAGGCAGATTGGACGCTGATTAACGCAGATAAACGCTGATAAGGCATAAAACTTGACCTAAATGCATTTTGGTTTTGATTGATCTGCGTATGCGAAGCATCAGATTTGATCTGCGTCCTATCCTGGTTTTGCTTTACAAGTAATTCAAAATTGACAACTCCGAAACCTTACCCGTCACATTCAGCGCCGCTTCGAAAGCCAGCTGCTGCTGATTGAGATTGGTGATCGTTTCGACGATGTCGACGTCTTCGTAGCGGGACAGCACTTCCTGCATGTCGATCTTGACGTTTTCCATGTGCAGTTGGGCGTTCTCAACCCGCTGGGCGATGTTGCCCATCTTGCTGCGCATGAGGCTGACCTGCTCCGATCCGGCCTTCAAATCGTCGAGGTGGCTCAGGGCCGCGGTCGGGTCATTGGAGGTGAGGCTGGTCTCGATCTGGCTCAGCAGGTCGAACAGGTTGATTCCGCCAGGTATTCCTGCCCCCTGGAACAGCCTGTCACCGGTCAGATTGGTTTGGATCTTTTCCCCGGGAGCAATCTCCAGCCTGATCTCATCGCTGGTACCGTCGTAGGTAAAGGGGTCGCTGGTGTCGGGGAAGGGAATTGTGTTTTCCTCGAACCCGGCGAAGATGTATTTGCCGTCGACCTGGGAGTTGGCCAGGGCATAGAGCTCTTCCCGGATATTGGCGATGTCGTTCGCGTAGCTCTGCAGGTCAGCGGCGCTCGCCGCGCCGTTACCGGCGGCGATGGTGGTTTCCTGGGCCCGGATAAGCAGGTTGCTCACCTGGTCGAGATGGGAATCCTGGATCTGCAGGCGGTCGGAGGCGGTGCCGAGGCTGCGCAGGTACCGGTCGCTCTGCTGGATCTGGCTGCGGGCGTTGAGGACCGGGCGAACGGCCGAGGGATCGTCGGAGGGTTTGTTGATCCGCTTGCCGGTGGCGGCGGACAGGCGCTGATCGAGCAGCCGGTCTTCCATCTTGTTGATCTGGTGTTGAAGGGCCCGGTAAACGGTCGCCTGGGTCGTTTTCATGGCTTATCACCTCTTGATGCTCATCAGGGTATCCATCATCTCGTCCACCGTGGAGAGGAGCTTGGCCGAGGCTTCGAAACCTTTTTGAAACTTGATCAGGTTGATCATCTCTTCTTCCAGGGAGACGCCGGCCACGCCGTCGCGCAGGTTCTGCAACTGGGTCATGGTGTCTTCGTTGGCGTTGCGGGCCAGTTCGTTCTGTCCGGATTCGACGCCCACCCGGGAAACGATCCGGGAGTAGGAGCCGACCAGGGTGTCGTTGCCGTCGACCACCTTGGCGCTGCCCAGTTCGGCTATCGCCTGGGCAATGGTGTTGTCTCCCGGCGCCGAAGACTGTCCGGCGGCGACTTCGTCAGGACTGGTCAGCAACACCGAAATCGCATTGGCGGAGCCCGCGACCGTACCCGGATCGTTGAAGAAATCGGCCCCCGTAACGCCGTTCAGAGCGGTGCCGTTTCGGTGTACATTATTCACTGCCTGAATCAAATCGTTTGCCAGTTTGTCAACCTTGCCTTCGAGTTCGGGGATCAACTGGTCGCGGATTTCGAGCAGCCCCTTGAATTCGCCGCCCAGGCGGGTGGTATCCACCGGTCTGGAAATGGTGCCGACAGTGACGTTGAGCTGCAGTTCGTTGGCGACGATCGATCCTTCCAGCGTAATGGCCTGGCCGTTCTGCACCAGGGGAAGGCCGTTCGGCAACTGGACGGAGACGACGCCGTCCTTGTTTTCAAGGCTCTTGGCTCCGATCGTTTTCGACAGGTCGGCGAGCAGCAGGTCCCTTTCATCCCGGAAGGAATTGGCCGATTGACCGACGCTTTCGATGGTCGCGATACGGTTGTTGAGGTCGGCGACCCGTTGCAGACTGTCGTTGATTCCCTCCAGCTTCGCGAGCAGGGTTTCATCGATGTTGCGCCTCACTGAATCGAGTCCCTCAATGGTGGAATGAAAGGCATCGGCCAGCAGGCCGCCCTGCTGAATGACCAGGTCGCGTTCGGTCTGGCCGCCCGGATTTGCCGCGAGTTCCTGCCAGGAGTCGAAGAAGTTGTCGATCTCGGTGCCCAGCCCGCCGTCGGAAATGTTGAAGAGACGTTCCAGTTCGGCCAGCGGCATCGTTTTGGCATCCTCTTCGCCATAGCTTGCGCTCTTGTCGCGGATCTCGCTGGTGAGAAAGGCATCGTGTTCCCGCTCGATGTTGTTGACCAGTACCCCCTGGCCGACGACAAAACCGCCAAAGGTCAGGGAAGGGTAGGTGCTGAGCGTGGCCTTCTGGCGGGAATAACCGGGGGTGTTGACGTTGGCAATGTTGTTACCGGAGATCTCGATGATCTTCTGGGTTGTCGAGAGACTGGTCTTGCCGGTGTTCAATGCCGTGGACAGGCCGCCCATATCAGATCCTCCCGGAGAGAAGACGACCGCCATGCTGCAGGCGGACGTCGTTGCCCTGGGCTCCGTAGGTGTTCGGTACGGTGCGCTGACCGTAGAAGGTCATCAGGTTGCGGACCCATTGCAGGGTCATGTAGAACAGGTAGGCGTTGCGCCGGTTTTCTTCCTTGACGGTTGCGGCCAGCCGGCGGGTCTCCTCGTCCTCGGGACGCTCGCCGATGGTGTCCAGGACCGTCAGCATGCGGCTTTTGATTTCACCGATGCGGGCCAGATTCTCCATGTCGAGAGCCTTGGCGTATTCCCGTTCCTGGATGATGACCTGCTGCAGGTCGATAAGCTGCTGGCGCAATGTCGATTCGGACATGATCATTTATTCCCGGCGATGAATTTGATCAGGCTGGCCGCGACCTTGCGGGTGTCGGGGCGATAGGTCCCTGCCTCGATCTGTTCCTTGAGAGCCTGAAGCTTTTCCGCCCTTTCGACATCGGCTGAAGGGGAAGCTTCCTTGGCCCGATTGACCTGCTGCAGCACATCGGAGAACTGGACTTTGTCGCTGCCGGCAGATTCGGTTTTACCGTCCGCATCCTTCACCCGGTTGGAAACGCGGGATTTGTCGATGGGGCCGATGCCGTTGTTGCCGTAAATTTTGTTGATAGTCATGGTCTTCACCTTGGGTTTTGTGGATTCCGTGGCCGCGGATATCCACCGTTGATTCGAATCAATGGCTGCTCTGCGAAATAATCGGCAGCACCAAATTGTGAGACGAGCTGGTTTTTTTAAGTGTTCTGATGTTTCTTACTCTACGTATCGACCGGGCAGAGGGAATAGTTTAGGAGTTTTTTTGCGGGAAGCGGGGCGAGGGAGGGGAATTGTTTGCTGGCGGCGTTCCGACCGATCCGTCAGATCGCCGCCAGCTGCGTCTTGTTTATTTTTCCAGTTTCTGCAGCTGTCTGAACAGCATCTCCCCGATCCCCACGCCTTCGGTGCGGGCCATCTGGGTGGCGACTTCCTGATCCATGAGATCGTTGAAGATCTCCTGGCCGTTGCTTTGTTCCACCAGCCCGTCATCGGGAACCGTGTCGCGCATGCTCTTGAGCATGGCCTTGAGCATCACCGCCTCAAAATCCTGACAGGCCCGGCGCAGGGCTTCGGGATTTTTCGAGGACTTTTCCTCTTCACCCTGTGTGCGGGGAGCGAGGGCCTGGCTGATGACGAATTTCGGATCGAAGCTGAGGTCCATGTTAGAATCCTGTGGCTCGTGGCTCGTGGCTCGTGGCTCGTTGCTGGGGATTTTGCTTTTACGAGCTACTAGCCACCAGCTACTAGCCACGCCTTTAGGTTTTACAAAACCACCAACTCCGCATGCAGCGCACCGGCGGCCTTGATCGCCTGGAAGATGGCGATAAGGTCGCGGGGGGTGGCGCCGATGGCGTTGAGGGCCTGGGCCACATCGCCGATGCTGACGCCCATCTGCAGCACGACCAGTTCGCCCCCCTCTTCGGTAGCGCTGATCTGGGTCTCCGGTACGACCACCGTCTGTCCCTCGGAGAATGGTGCAGGCTGGGATACCTGGGCCGACTCGCTGATGACCAGGTTCAGATTGCCGTGGGAAACGGCGACCGTCGCCAGTCGAACCCCTTCGCCCATGACGATGGTTCCGGTTTTTTCGTTGACCACGATGCGGGCGATGCTGTCCGGCTGGACGGGGAGGGCTTCGATGGCTGCAATGAATTCGATGGGCCGGCTCTGGTAGTTTGCGGGGATGGCGACCTCGAGGCTGCCGCTGTCCATGGGCTTTGCCAGGGCCGCCTTGAAATAATCGTTGATAACGGTGGTGATTCGGGAAACGGTGGTGAAGTCGGGGTCCCCCAACTGGTAGCGGAGGGTTTCACCGGCAGAGAACTGGAAAGCAACTTCCCGCTCTACCAGGGCACCGCCCGGGATGCGTCCTACGGTCGGGTGGTTTTTCTGCACCTTGGCCGCCTTGCCGCCGAAGGCCAGGGACCCCACCGTCAGCGCCCCCTGGGCGACGGCGTAGATCTGCCCATCGGGGCCCTTGAGGGGAGTCATCAGCAGGCTGCCCCCAGCCAGGCTGTCAGCGTCGCCGATGGAGGAAACCAATACGTCGATGGTGGAACCTGTTTTGGCGAAGGGGGGCAGGTCGGCCGTAACGATGACAGCCGCGACGTTCTCCACGGTGACCTCGCCGGGATTGACCGTTACGCCGAGGCGTTCCATCATGTTGACCAGCGACTGCACCGTGAACTGCGTACTGTCGCTGTCTCCGCTGCCGTTGAGCCCGACGACCAGGCCGTAACCGACCAGTTGGTTGTCGCGAACGCCCTCGAGGCGGGCGACGTCCTTGATGCGGGCGGCCGAGGTAACGTCGGGCAACAACAGCAGGGCCGAAAAAAGGAAAACCAGCCAACGGAGGTAAGATTTTGTCATGGTATTACCCTGAGAGTATATCAAGATCAAAAGCTTTCACCACAGGGCGAAGCGAAGGTGTGGCGAAAAGAACTCTGGGTGTCATTCCCGAAGCGATTTTGATCGGGAATCCAGCCCTTTCAGTGTTTACAATCATGGATGCCCGATAGAACAACTCGGGCATGACGGATTTAAAACGGCCAGACATTATCCAGAATCCGCACCATCCAGCCCGGTTTCTGCTTGTCGCTGATGACCCCTTTGCCTGTATAGGCAATTTTGGCATCGAGCACGTTCTTGGAGTTGACGATGTTCTGCGGCGAAATGTCGTTGGGGCGGACGATGCCGGTGAGAACGATGATCTGGTCCTCGTTGTTGACGGTGACCGTCTTGCCTCCCTCGATGCGCAGGTTGCCGTTGGGATAGACCTCCACCACCCGGGTCGTCAGGGTCGCAACCAGGTCCTCTCTGCGGCTGGTGCTGCCGGAGCCATTGAAATCGTTTTCGTAGCTGGTGCCGACCAGCTTTGAGGGGTCGATGGAACTGCTCAGTTTGGCGAGATTGTTTTCAAGGCCAAAGAAGTTGTCGATGCCGGCGTCCATCGAGCTGGAACGCCCGGTGGAGGTGGTCGCCTCGCGGCTGGCGCTGGCTTTTTCGAAGATGGCAACGGTCAGGATGTCGCCGACCTGGGTGGCTTTGACGTCGCCGAACAGGCTGCCTCGGCTCGTGGTCCAGAGGCTTCCGGGGGACTGGGGCGTTTCAACGACGATCGGAGGCGCGTTGTCGGACGGGAGCTGAGGACCGGTCATTGGGGGCAGGGTGGGCGCACATGCCGTCAATGATATCAAGGCTGCTGCAAATACCAGGATATGCGAGTATTGTTTCATTTCAGAACTCCACGCTCACCGCTTCGGGACCGGTGACCCGGCAAAGAATGTCCTTGTTGGACGTGGTGTTGCGGACCCGGATCATGTCCCCTTCCAGTCCATTCTGTTGGGCCAGACCCCGTGTGGTCACGACCAGGGCGCCCCGGCGGGCGGTCATGGTCACCATCTCGCCCCGCTTGACCAGGGGCGGAAACTCGATGGAAGCCCGCTCGAAGGCGTCGCCTGGCCGCAAGGAACGCTTCAGGCGCTTGCCGACCAGTTCGGCTGCATCGAAGCAGGGACTGCGCAGCTGATTGAGGTCGCGCTCCGCCATCTCGATATCTCCCGCTTCGATCAAGGCTCCCCGGCGCAGATCGCCGGCGGCGATGGCAACCTCCGCCATCGCCTCCAGAGTTCCGCTGACAGCCAAATTTTCAACGACTTCTCCATTAACACGCAGTATCAGATTGAAGCGTCGGCTGGGAAGGATTCGCGGATCGGAAGGGTTGATCTCACAGGTCAGCTTGCCAGCCGGTACGGAAAAAGGATCGGGCAGACGAAGCTCTTTGAAGCGGATTTCGGCGTCGGGCAGCTGATGCTTATGCTGCTCCAGGTATTCCTCCAGGAACCGGCGCAACTGATCCGGATGGACAAGGTTTTCGGCGGCCACGGCAGCGCCGACAGCGATGAAAAGCATCCATGCCGTCAGAAGCAGGGCGATCGGGGATATGCGGGGGAAAAAGTGCATCAATATAAATCCGTTCTGGTTACAACTTTTCAAGTTGGTACTATCCATGCCATGCCCCGGCATCGTTGTCGTTGTCGTAATCTGAATTAAAACTGCCAATTTCGATTACGACAACGACAACCGTTTCGCTTTCGCTTCACTGACAACGAGAGGCGAGCGCTGCAGTCTTTTACATCAGATTGTTGGTCATCTGCAGCATTTCGTCGGCGGTTTTGATTGCTTTGGAGTTGATCTCGTAGGCCCGCTGGCCGGCGATCATGTTGACCATCTCCTCCATGATGCTGACGTTGGACCCTTCCAAGAAACCCTGAGCCAGGACGCCGAAGCCGTTTTCACCGGGCAGGCCGCTGCTGGGCGCCCCCGTGGTCGGTGTTTCTGTGAACAGGTTGTGACCGATGGCCTTGAGCCCGGCCGGGTTGGAGAACCGGGTCAGTTCGATGGTGCCGACCTGGGTGGGTTCGCTTTCACCATCCAGATAGACTTCCACCACACCGGACTGGCCGATGGAGATGTCGGTGGCGTTTTCCGGGATGATGATTTCCGGAAAGAGGGGAAGCCCGTTGGAGGTGACCAGCCGGCCGGTGCCGTCCTTCTTGAAAGCGCCGGCGCGGGTATAGGCCGCTTCGCCGTTGGGTTGGGTCACCTGGAAGAAGCCGGACCCTTCGATGGCGATATCGAGATCGTTTCCTGTCTGCTGGATGTCTCCGGTAGTGAAGATTTTCTGTACGGCGGCAACCCTGGAACCGAGGCCGATCTGCACTCCCGTGGGAAGTTCTACGCCTTCTCCGGAGGAGGCGCCGGCGACCTTGACGGTCTGATACAGGATGTCCTGGAAATCCGCCCGGCTTTTCTTGAAACCGGCGCTGTTGACGTTCGCCAGGTTGTTGGCGATGACGTCCATGTTGGTCTGCTGGGTTTCCATGCCGGTTGCGGCGGTCCACAAAGCCCTGATCATGAATTTGTCTCCTTATCAGATCCGGCCCAGTTCAATGGCCTTGTTGTCGAGAGTAGTGAAATTTTTCAGCGCCTTCTGGCAGGCTTCGAAGGCCCGCGTCGCTTCGA
This sequence comes from Syntrophotaleaceae bacterium, assembly GCA_041390365.1. NCBI lineage: Bacteria > Pseudomonadati > Thermodesulfobacteriota > Desulfuromonadia > Desulfuromonadales > Syntrophotaleaceae > Syntrophotaleaceae bacterium. The sequence goes on from JAWKQB010000001.1 coordinate 668,357, forward strand.
TCATTCTGCCCATTTCCTGCATCATGTTGACATTCGAATCTTCGATCTGTCCCTGGATGATCTGAGGGTCGGTGACCAGTTCCTCGAATTCCTTGATGTCCTCTTCGCCGACGGTGAACAGCCCGCCGCCCTTGCGTTCGACGACTGAATCATCGCTGAAGGCATAAATGGGCAGTTTAATGGCTTCTCCGCCTTCGATCTGAATATTGCCCCGTTCATCAATAACGACATCCGGGGAAGTCAGAACGATCGGTTTGCCGTTGTCGCCGAGCACCTGCATACCCAGAGCGGTGGTCAGAATTCCGCCGTCCAGGTGAAAATTTCCCTGCCGTGTGTAGAAAATGTTTCCCTCAATGTCCCGAACCTTGAAAAACCCTTCACCGTCGATGGCCACATGGGTAGGAACTTCGGTCCTTGTGAAAGGACCCTGGGAGTGATCGGTAAAGCCTTCCTTGATGTCGGTCAGAGAGAAGATGCCGTCGCCCCGCACGGCCATGGCATCGGCGAGTTGCGCCTCGAATGCCACCTGGGATTTTTTGAAACCGACCGTCTTGCTGTTGGCCAGGTTGTCGCTGATGGAGTCCATCATCTTCAGTCGCGTCATTGCGCCGGAGAGGGCGCTGTATTTTCCGCTGCTCATGTTTTATCCTCTGGCAGAAGTTTCTTTATGAGCATCTTTTCGACCGCTTTGGAGCTATTCTTTAGGGCCAAAATGGTTGCTCGTAGCTGGTAGCTAGTGGCTAGTGGCTAGCAAACCCGACAACCAAGACTTAGCAACGAGCAATTAACCCCCGCCCTTCGCCTTTCTCAACGCAATCAACTGCTGGACCTCCGCAAGAGGCAGCTGCAGCAGCTCGGCGATTCGTTCCGCATTGGCGCCCTGTTCGGCAAGAGCAGACGCATAGCGGTATTTTTCGGGGGTTCGGCGCCAGTTGGAGCTGCTTTCCAGGCGGCTTTTAAGGGTGGCTTCCAATAACGAAGACTGGAACTCCCCCTGCCGGGTCTGTGCTTTTTCGCCGCCCGCCCGGTCCTGGCTGTCTTTCTGCAATGTCCTGCGCAGCTTGCGGATCTGCAGGAACTGCAGGGCGATAATCATGCAGGCCGCCAGCAGGGCCAGGATGAGCAGGAGAAGTCGCGGGTCCGAAAAGGTCATGGCGTCAGCGCGCTGTTTTCTGTGCGCGCCCAATGTGGGTTTTGAGTTTTACCAGGGCCTGACTGTGCAGTTGGGAGACCCGGCCCTCGGACAGTTCGAGGACCTCGGAGATCTCCTTCTGTGAAAGCTCTTCGTAGTAATACAGGGTAATAACCAGGCGCTCCTTTTCCGAAAGGCGATCGATGTGTTCGGCGAGCTGCCTGGTCAGTTCGTGGTTCTCCAGAATGGCGTCGGCGTTTTTGGCTGTGTCGTCGGCCAGATTGTCGAGCAGGCTGGGCCCGTCCTCCGAATCGTCGATGCTTTCATTCAGGCTGACGCAGCCGAGATGGCTGATGTCCTGGAGCACCTGGCGATATTCTTCCAGATCCATGTCGAGATGGCTGGCGATCTCCTTTTCGTCCGGGAACCGGCTCAGGGTCTGCTCCAGGTCACTGATGGCGGACTGGACCAAAGACTGTTTCCTGCGCATGGTGCGGGAGAACCAGTCCATGCGGCGCACCTCGTCAAGTACCGCACCCCGCATCCGTTTTTCGGCAAAGGTTTTGAAGGTGACTCCGAGAGAGGGGTCGAACCGGCTGGCGGCGTCCACCAGCCCCAGCATTGCGGCGCTGGAAATATCTTCCTTGGTCATGAACTGGGGCACCTGGGATACCATCCGCTCGGTCAGGAAGCCGACCATGTGCAGATGACTCTTGATCAGGATATCCTTGTGGTCCTGTCCCGGTGGGCGGAAGTAGCCGGGTAATCCCGTCATGGCGCGACCTCGGTGTTGATGGAGAGCATCTGCTTCCAGAAAAACTGGATGGTTCCCTTGACCCGTGACGGTTCAGGCAGGGCAGCCAGGGATTGGGCAAAGCCGGTAAAGGCACCGCTGACCTTGCTGCCCGGATACAGTTCCAGCATCGGCTGCTGGCGCCGGATCGATTCGCTCAGGCGCTTGTCGAAGGGGATGCACCCCAAATAATCGATGGAGATGGACAGATATCGATTGGCTACGGTCGTCAGCTTCTGGTAGACGTCCAACCCTTCTTCCATATTGGCCACCGAATTCACGATCAGGCAGAAATTTTTCTGATGGTAGCGGGTCGAGAGCAGTTTCATCAGGGCATAGGCATCGGTAATGGCCGTTGGGTCGGGGGTGGTCACCATGAGGATGTCCTGCGCCGCCACGCTGAAGTAGGTAACGTTTTCGGAAATACCTGCTTCGGTATCGATGAGCACCATGTCGAACAGGCCGTGCAGCAGGTCGAGTTCCTCCATGAAACGGAGCTGCTGACTGCTGTCCAGATGAGTAAACTGCTGGATTCCGGAGCCTGCCGGCAGAATGCGGACGCCATGGGGACCTTCGACCATGATTTCGTCGAGGTGACGTTCTCCCTTGAAAAAATGGTTCAGGTTGTAGCGGGGCGTCAGGCCGAAAACCACATCGATATTGGCCAGACCCAGGTCCGCATCGATGATCAGAACCTTTTTGCCCAATTTGGCCAGAGCGATGGCGACGTTGGCGGTGACCGCCGTTTTTCCTACGCCCCCCTTGCCGCTGGTGATAGTGAAGACCCGGGGGGGAGCCGGCGCCAATTTCCCTGCGCTGCCAGACTCGATCTGATTCTTCAGGGCGCGCAGGGTTTCTGCCTGATCGGCATGTTCGCGAATCATGCTCATAAACTTTTCTCTTCGGTTTGATTGGTGATGAAACCGGCCAGGGCCTCGGGTTCGGCCACGACCAGATCCTCCGGAACTCTCTGGCCATTGGTCAGATAGCTGATCGGCAGATTCTGCCGCAGGGGCACGTTGAAGAGCGAACCCCGCTGATCGCATTCGTCCAGTTTGGTGAACACCAGGCTGTGCAAGGGCAGCTTGCCAAACCGGCTCACCGTTTCCTGCAGTTCCCGATCCCGCGTGGGAGCCGCCAGGACCAGATGGTTTTCGGTGCCGGCCTGAGGGCCGAGGAAGCGGCACAGCTCCTCGATGCTCGGCACGTCGCGAGGGCTGCGGCCTGCGGTGTCGATCAGTATCAGGTCCTTGTCCTGGTGGCGGGCAAAGGCTTCCTGCAATTGATCGGGAGTCAGTACCACCTCCACCGGCAGGTTCATGATCTCGCCGTAGACCTTCAACTGCTCGACGGCGGCGATACGATAGGTGTCGATGGTGACCAAAGCGATCCGCGTTCCGCCGTTAAGCAGGTAGTTGGCGGCCAGTTTGGCGACCGTGGTGGTTTTTCCCACCCCGGTGGGACCGATCAGGGCAACACGCCGCTGCCGGCCGCGATCAGCATGTACAGGCTCGGTCACCCGGATCAAGTCCTGAACCGTCTGTTTGAAAAATTCCCGGAGCCGCTGGGGGTTCTGCAGCTGCTGCGGGGACAGGTTTTCCCAGGCGAGCTGCTCGATCGCTTCGACGGCGTCGCTCTCGATGCCGTACTCCGCCAGCGCTTCCCGGAGCAGCGACATTTCCATGACCTGACCCCGACGATCGGGGGCGGGGGCAGGCATCGCCGACCGCATGGGCAGAGCCGGTTGAGCGGGAGCGGGGCGGGCGCCTGCGTCTGCCATCTGCCGGACCAGGGTTTTCAATTCGTCGATTTCCCGGCGTACCGTATTCATGTCCTGGTCGGCCAGCCGGCTTTTCAGCACACGAATCTCGTCCTCCAGCGGGTCCACCACCTTGCGCTGTTTCCAGATGTCCTGGTAGCTGATAAGGGGTTCCTCCTCTTCCGCTGTCACGGGAAAGACCGGCTGATTCAGTTTCTTCTGCTTATGGTCGTGAGCTGCGGGAGCACCGGCCGGGTCGTCGATGGCAGCGGTCACCTCGTACAGAGGTTTACGAAAAACCCCCATGCCTTTGCGCACCGTTCGGGTGGAAAGGATCAGTGCATCGGATCCGAGGGTTTCCTTGACCTTCTTCAGGGCCGAGGGCATGTCTTCCGATTCGAAAACTTTAACGAGCATCGATACTCACCGTTCCAATGGACCGCACCTTGAGGTGCGGAGCGATTTCGTTGTGCGACAGAACGGCGAGATTGGAGAGGTACCGTTCGGTCAACCGTTTGACATGAGGACGAATTGTTGGCGAGCAGAGCAGGACCGGATTCGTCCCGCCATCCATCTTCTGCATGGCCTCGCTCAGTTTCTCCAGAAAAGCCTGGGCGGTCGCCGGATCGAGGGCCAGATAGCTGCCTTCCTTGGTACGATGCAGTGAATCCAGAATCTTTTCCTCAAGGGTATGGTCGAGGGTCAGCAGGGGCAGCAGCTGGTCGTCGACGGCATAGCGACCGCTGATGGAGCGGGCCAGGGCCTGTCGAACCTGTTCGGTCAAAAGTTCCGGATCGGAAGTGCTCGGGCCCCAGTCCGCCAGAGTTTCGAGGATGCTTCGCAGATCCCGGATAGACACCTGTTCGCGCAAGAGATTTTGCAGTACCCGCATGATCATTCCCAGTGAGAGGATGTTCGGTGTCAACTCTTCCACCAGCTTCGGATAGGTCTTACCGAAGTTGTTTAGCAAGTTCTGTACCTCTTGGCGGCCGATCAGCTCATGAGCGTGACGTTTAATGATTTCGCTGATGTGAGTGGTGATGACCGTGGTGCCGTCAACCACCGTGTAACCTGCGATCTGGGCCCGCTCCTTCTTGTCTTCGGAAATCCAGGTAGCGGGCAGACCGAAGGCCGGTTCGGTGGTGACGATCCCTTTCAGGGGTTCGGTGGCCAGACCGGGGTTCATGGCCAGGTAGTGGCCGGGGAGAATTTCTCCGCCGGCGATGGCGATCCCCTTGAGGAGAATAGAATATTCGTTCGGTTTGAGCTGCAGGTTGTCCTTGATGTGCACCGGCGGCACGATAAAACCCATGTCGAGGGCGAACTGCTTGCGGATCGAGCGGATCCGGGACAGCAGTTCTCCGTTCTGGGCGGCGTCCACCAGGGGGATCAGTCCATAGCCGACCTCCAGTTCGAGGAGGTCGACATTGAGCATCTCCTCGTACTTTTCTTCCCGTGGGACCAGTTCATCCGGGACCTTGGCGGCGGCATCCGCAATTTGCTGCTCGTCCTTCTGGGCTTTCTGCACTTTATAGGCGATAAAACCAAGAGCGGCGGCGAGGACCAAAAAGGGCAGGGTGGGCAAGCCCGGAATCAGGGCGAACCCGAACAGGATGCCGGACACCACCCAGAGGGCCCGGGGGTGCACGGTAAACTGGGACTTGAGTTCGGCACCGAAATCCTTGGCCCCGGAGGTACGGGTAACCAGAATACCGGCGGCGGTGGAGATGATGAGCGCCGGAATCTGACCCACCAGACCGTCTCCGACAGTCAGTATGGTATAGGTCTGAGCGGCTTCGACGGCCGGCATTCCCTGCTGCATGACGCCGATGACAAAGCCGGCGCCGATGTTGATCAAGGTGATGATGATGCCGGCGATGGCATCCCCCTTGACGAACTTGCTGGCACCGTCCATGGCGCCATAGAAGTTGGATTCGGAGGCGATCTCCTGGCGGCGTTGACGGGCTTCCTCGTCATTGATCAGGCCGGCGTTCAGGTCGGCATCGATGGCCATCTGCTTGCCGGGCATGGCATCCAGGGTGAAACGGGCCGCGACCTCTGCCACCCGGCCGGCGCCCTTGGTGATGACCATGAAGTTGATGACCACCAGAATGACGAAAATGACGATCCCCACCACGTAGTTGCCGCCGACCACGAATTGGCCGAAGGATTGGATCACCGAACCGGCCGCACCAGGCCCCTCGTTGCCGTTAAGCAGGATCAGGCGGGTGGACGCCACGTTGAGTGAGAGGCGGAACAGGGTCGTCGCCAGCAGCAAAGCCGGAAAAATGGCAAAATCGAGGGCCCGCAGGGTGTAGAGCGAGATGATCAGGATCAGCAGAGATAAGGTGATGTTCAGGGAGAGGCAGATGTCGAGCAGGAACGAGGGCAGGGGGATGATCATCACCAGCAGGATGGCCACCAACCCCACCGCGACCATGACATCGCTGCGCAGCAGACTCTCTCTCCAGTTGTTGGGTAGGACGTTTGCTAACATCTGTTAACTCCTGTAAAGCTTTTAAAGGCGTTGCTGGTTGCTGGTTGCTGGTTTTGCCAGCCCCTTACCCCTAGCCCCGCCTTTCAACGGCGTAAGCCGTATACATAAGCCAGTATCTCCGCCACCGCCTTGAACCACTCCTCCGGCACCTGCTTGCCGAGATCGACCTTGTACAGGGCCCGGGCCACCGGCTTGTTTTCCACTAGGGGCACATTGTTCTCCCGGGCGATCTCCCGGATCCGCATGGCGACATTGTCGGCGCCCTTGGCCACCACCTGGGGGGCATCCATGCGGCTGCGGTCGTATAGCAGGGCCACCGAGTAGTGGGTCGGGTTGGTGATGACGACATCCGCTTTGGGCACTTCCGCCATCATCCGCCGCCGGGCCATCTGCTGCTGCAGTGAGCGGATCCGCGACTTGATGTGGGGATCCCCTTCGACCTCCTTGAACTCTTCCTTCTGCTCCTGCTTGGTCATTTTCATTTTCTGTTCCATCTCCCAGCGAACATACAGGAAATCGATCAGACCGAGCAGGATCAGGATGGCACAGCTTTTGAGCAGCACTGTCAAAGAAATCTGGCCCAATGTCCGGACGGTTTCGATGACGTCCTTGTCAACCAGATGCAGAGCCTGGTCGAAATCATTGGCCACCACCCTGTAGGCGACAGTTCCGACCAGCAGCACTTTGGCCAGGGATTTGATCAATTCCACCAGAGAGCGTTTTGATACAAAACGGGCGGCTCCGGTGACGGGATTCATTTTGCTGAAGTCGGGCTGCAAAGGCTTTGTGGTGAACAGCCAGCCGATCTGCAGAAAGCTGGAAAAAAAACCGACCAGCAACACCACCAGCAGAAGCGGCGCCAGCAGCAGGGCGATTTGCATCGCCGTCTGAATCAGCAGCGAGACGACGGCGGCCGAAGTGACCTCTGCTGTGGCTGCAGACCGCCACATCTGCGCCAGCCAGACGGAAAGCCGGCGCCAGAACAGCGGGGCGTAAAAATACCAGAGCAGGAGGGTTGCGCAAAGCAGGGCGGCCGTTTGCACCTCCTTGCTCTGAGCTACCTGCCCCTTTTCGCGATAGTCCTGGCGTCTTTTTTCTGACGCTTGTTCTGTGCGTTCCTGATCGGTGTCGGCCATGTAAAGTCGGTTGCTAGTTGCTGGTTGTTAGTTGCTGGTTGCTGGTTGTGCGGGTTTTGGTATCCACGAGCTACGAGCTACGAGCTACGAGCTACGAGCTACGAGCTACGAGCTACGAGCCGCGGGCGACAAGCTCCAAAAGATGCATCAGCCGCTCCGGCAAAGCGGCAAATTCCCGGCTCAGAAGCCCGGCCACCATGTGGAATGTCAAACCGATGACCAGAAGTGCCAAGCCGATGTTCAGCGGGAAGCTCAGCAGGAAAACGTTCAGCTGGGGGAATATGCGCGCCATGATGCCGAGGACCAGCCCCGACAGCAGCAGGAGGACGAGAATCGGAGCGCTGAAGCGCACTGCCAGGCTGAACATGCGGCCTGTCATTTCCATGAGAAAAGGGACCGCTCCTGCAGAAAGATCGAATTGACCGGGCGGCAACAGCCGGTAGGAGGACGCCATGACCCGGAAAAACAGATGGTGGACGTCCAGTGCCAGGAAGATCAGGATGGCGAAAACGTTCTGGAACTGGGACATCAGGGACAGCTGATGCTGATTCTGCGGATCGTAGATGTTGGCGGCAGCGAACCCCATCTGGTAGCCGATAATGTCGCCGCCGAACTCCACCGCGGTAAAGATCAGGCGGGCCATGATCCCGATCATGACCCCCAATAGAGCTTCCTGGCCGATCAGAATGGCAAGGCTGACAGGGGTGAAACTGTGGTCCGGGATATAGGGGGCCGCCACCGGATAGGTGATCAGGGCCAGAATCAGGGCCAACCCGGCCCGCAGGGTGGCAGGTGTCTGCCCTCCGCTGATGATGGGAATGCTTCCGATCAGTGCTCCCGTGCGGGCGGCGCAGATCAGAAAGCTTTCGACGGTGGTCAGGGGCAGGACAGGGATCTGCACGATAAACCTCAGCTGCCGACTGTTGCGATATTCTGCAGGATCTGGCTGGTAAAGCTCAGCATGACCTTGATCATCCAGGGAGCGAAGATCAGCAGAGCGACAAACACCGCCACGATTTTCGGGATGAAAGTCATTGTCTGCTCGTTGATCTGGGTGGCTGCCTGAAAAATGCTGATCACCAGACCGACCACAAGACCCGCCAGCAGCATTGGCGCCGAGAGCAGCAAAATGGTTTCGACCGCCTGACGGCCGATATCGCAGACATATTCCGGAGTCATTTTTTTACCTCAAGGGGCTGGTTGTTCGTAGCTCGTTGCTCGTATCTTGTAGCTTGAGGTTTAACCAGCCACGAGCCAATAGCCACGCGCTCCTAATAAAAACTCTGCACCAGCGAGCCGACCACCAGGTTCCAGCCGTCCACCAGCACGAACAGCAGCAGCTTGAAGGGCAGAGAGATGATGACCGGGGGCAGCATCATCATGCCCATCGACATCAGAACCGAGGCCACCACCATGTCGATGACCAGAAAGGGCACATAGACCATGAAGCCGATCTGGAAGGCACGTTTCAGCTCCGAAAGCATGAAGGCCGGGATCAGGGTCATGGTCGGTACGTCGTCCCGATTGTCCGGAACTTCGTTTCCGGCGATCTCCATCAGCAGGCTCAGCTCCTTTTCCTTGGTCTGGCTGAACATGAATTCACGCATCGGCTTCACCGCTTTTTCCAGGGCGGCTTCCTGCCCGATCTCCTTCTTGAAGTAGGGCTGCAGAGCCTGCTCGTTCACCTGGTTGAAGACAGGGGCCATGATGAAAAAGGTCAGAAAGAGTGCCAGTCCGATGATGATCTGGTTGGGCGGCATCTGCTGGGTACCCATGGCCTGGCGGACGAAGGACAGCACCACCACCAGGCGTATGAAGGCGGTGGTCATCAGCAGGATCGCCGGGGCCATGGTCAGGACGGTGAGCACCAGCAGAATCTGCAGAGCGGTCGACATTTGGGCCGGGTCGGCGGTCTGGCCGATCCCCACGGTGAGGGTCGGCAGCCCCTCCGCCCAGGTCATGGCGGGAAAGAGGATCGGCAGCAGGGAAAAAGCGAACAGTTTTTTCATGACCGGGACTCCCTGATGCCGGCCTGCAGCTGCGCCTCGAATTCTCCCCGGGTTGCTTCGCCCAGATCCTTGAGCATTTCGATGCGGTCGGCGCCGATGCCGAGCAGCAGTTCCCGTCCCCGCACTTCCACCAGACACAGGCTTTTCTTGGGGCCCAGAGGGCGCATTTCGCGGACCTGGATGAGACTGCCTTTCGCCTTGGGCAGCCAGGCCAGTCCCCGTCGGCTGAGTGCATAGAGCAGCAGCAGAAAGCCGACCACCAGCAGCAGGCCGGCCAGCAGGCGGAGGCTGCTTCCGAGCAGACCGGGGGAGGCCATTTCCGCCGAGGGGGCGGCTTGGGCAATGGCCGGGATCAGGAGCAGGGCGGTGATGATTCTCATGCAGGTCATCCCAGATTTTCGATCCGTTCAGAGGGGCTGACCACATCGGTCAGACGCAAACCGTACTTGTCCTTGACCAGCACGGCTTCGCCGCGGGCGATAAGCCGGGAATTGACATAGAGATCAAGGGGTTCTCCGGCCAGCTTGTCCAGTTCGATGATCGAGCCTTCCTGCATCTGCAGAAGGTCCTTGATCAGGATGCGTGAACGTCCGATCTCCACGGAGACCTGCAGGGGAACATCCAGCAGAAATCCAAGTTCCCTCGATTTTTCCGGGGTTTCAAGATTTTTGGTGCCGGGTTTGTCTTCTGTGGTTGCCATGATTACCTCATTTCCTTTTCGATTCGGCTTGCTTTATCTCTTCGGCCCGTTTCAACACCCGGACCGCCTTGTTGCCCTTGGTGACCCCCGCCTGGACCAGATACTTGGGACGCCCTTCGACGAGCAGAGTCAGAGGAGCGCTCGGGTCCCGCCCCAGGTCGATAATGTCCCCCACCTGGAAATTCAGGATATCCCTGACCGGCAGGGCGATCTCGGCCAGCTGGGCGACCACTTCGGCTTCCATTTCGACGACTTCCTCTCCTATCGTCTCCCTCCATGCACTGAAGCTTTTTTTCGCCATGGGTGCCATCTGTTCGCGCATTTTGTCCCGCAACGGTTCCAGCGAAGGCAGCGGCAGCACAAGGGTGAGTTGGCCTTCGAGTTTGCGCAGAGTCACCTTGAAGCGGCAGACGATCACCAAAGTGTCGGCGGGCACGATGTTGACCAGGCGGGGATTGTTCTCGATCTTGACCAGGAGACTGTTCAACTTTTCCAGAGGCAGAAAGGCCTTTTCCAGATCGAGGCAGGCATCGTCGAAAACACCCTTCAGCACATGCCGCTCGATGGTTGTAAGGGGGCGGTTGGGTGCGGGACGTTTCTGTTCGACCTTGCCGCCGAGCAGGTTTTCCATGATGAAAAAGGCCAATTCCCCGCTCATGATGAACAGTCCGCCCCAGCGCAGGGGATCGAGGCGGATCAGTCCGATGGCCTCCCTCTCGCCCAGACGCTGCAGAAAATTATCAAACTCGTAGGTTTCGATAGCCGTCCGTTTGACCGTGACCGAACTTTGCAGGCAGTTTGTGAGAGAGATACCGTAGTTGCGGCCAAAGGAGTCCATGATGATATCCAGGTTGTCGAACTTGCACTGGCGCGAACTCTGGGCAAAAAGCAGATCGAGCTGGCGCACCTGTTTTTCGCCGTATGGTCCGCCGGATTCTACGGGGTCGACATCGATATCCCCATCCTGCACGGCCGAAAGCAGTTCTGCGATTTCTTCCTTGGAAAGAATGCGTTCCACGGCAAGCCCCTACTGAACGACGAAATCGGTAAAGTAGATTTTTTGTACACTGTCCTTTCCCAGGATCTCGTTGAGACGGTCCAGCAGTTCGCTGCGAAGCTGCAGTTTTCCCTGAAGGTCGGACAGTTCGTTGAAGGTCTTGTTGCCCATCAGCAGCAAAATGGCATCCCGTACCTGCGGCATCCTCTGTTTCACCGCTTCACTCTTCGTTTCGTCCTGAACCTCGAGGGTGATGGCGGCCTTCAGGTAGCGGGTTCCGTCCGGATCAAGGATATTGACGATGAAGGGTTCGATATCGACCATCGGTCCGACAAGATCGGATGATCGGGGCGAGACCGAGGCTTCGGTGCCTGGACTTCCTGCAGCCGTCGACGGCTCTTCACCCTTCAGCAGCAGAAAGGCCGTTATGCCTCCGCCAATCAACAGGACTGCAAGAGCCCCTGCAATGATCAGGAATAGTGGGGACTTTTTTGTGGAAGATCCCTGTTCGGATGCGTTTTCTTTTTCAGCCATAAATAAAATTCCTCCGGTATGATTTCAGACTTCAATTCAAAAGGGCATCTGATCGCGCGCGTCGATCAGGTAGGGAAGATCGTCCCGGTAATGGTTGAGACTTTCGAGCACGAACTCGACCCTGCGGTTCAGCGTCCGACCTTCCTCGGTGTTGTTGGGAGCGACCGGATGCTGATCGCCGTAACCGACCGCCGCCAAACGTTCCAGAGGGATCAGCTTTTCATCGACCAGAAATTTCAAAACGGCGACCGCCCGCTGGATCGAAAGATCCCAATTGGTCATGGCGGGGTCGCCAGAGGACAAATTGTCTGTATGCCCTTCAATGCGCAGAGCCAGTGGCAGGGGGCGTACCAGGCCGGCGATCTTGCGCAAAACCGGGTAGGCGGTCGATTTCAGCTGGCGGGACCCCGGATCGAAGAGAATGGAATCCTTGACCTGCAGGATGACCGCTCCGCGGTCCTTGACCAGTTTGATGTCCTCATCGATCTTCATCCGGCTCATGATGACGTTTATCTTGTTGTAAAGCCGTTGCACGTAGTCATCGTCGACCGGGGTAAAACTGACGATCTTCGGCTTATCGATCTCGGTCCGGGCAGAGGTGCCGAAGATGCCGAAAGCTCCTCTCAGCGAACCCAGGGCATCCCGAACCTTGCTGATGTCCATGTTGGCCATGGACAGCAACAGAACAAAAAAGGTCAGCAGCAGGGTGACCATGTCGGCGTAGGTCACCATCCAGGCCGGAGCACCGCCTTCACCTCCGGATTTCTTTTTCTTTGGGGGCATATGCTATCCCTTCTTTTTGGTTCCGAAGTTTGATTGGCGATCCTTGGGCGCCACGAAGGCGTGCAGCTTCTGCTCTATGATGCGGGGATTCTCGCCTTCCAGAATCGACTTCATCCCCTCGGCTACCAGTGTTTTGTCCAGGATCTCTCCCGCCGACCGGTTTTTCAGTTTGCCGGCCATGGGCAGACAGATGACGTTGGCAACGACCGCTCCATAGAAGGTCGTCAGCAGCGCGACGGCCATGGCCGGGCCGATGCTGGAAGGATCGTTCATGGTCTGGAGCATCTGTACCAGGCCGATAAGGGTGCCGATCATGCCCATGGCCGGTGCATAGGTGCCCATGGCCACAAGGATATCGGCGCCTTTTTCATGGCGGTCCTGGATGTACTCGATTTCCCGGTCGAGCATTTCCTTGAGCTTTTCGGGCTCCTGCCCATCCACCGCCATCTGCAGCCCTTTCAGGAAAAACGGGTCACTGACCTCGCCCACCACCGTCTGCAGGGAGAGAATCCCTTCCTTGCGTGCCTTCCCGGCAAATCGGATCAACTGCTCGATGCGCTCGGTCGAGGAGGTTTTTTTGTAAAGAAAAGCTTTTTTGACGATGGAAGCGGTACCGAAGACTTCTCCGAAGGGATAATGAACCAGTGTCGCCCCCACAGTACCGCCGAAGACGATGATTATGGAGGGGATGTCGACGAAGAGAAAGATTCCGCCCCCCTGGGCGATGGCAATTATCATCAGGCCGAAGGCGGCGGCAATCCCGAGAATGGTCGAGAGATCCATTAGTTAAAACCCTCTACTTGTCAGAATGTTGTCGATCCCGGACAGAAGGCCTGTCCAAACAGCTATTGGCAAGTAACATGCCAGTCGCCGTCAATTTATCGTGATGACCTTGAATGCCGCGGAAAAACCCTGGTGAATTGACTGGTTGGATAAAATGAACAGGAAAACCGAACAGAGAGCCGGGGGAAAAGAGCCATCCGTGACCGGGCAAGTGGCGGAAGGAGGGCTGTCAGGTATTTGACATCTGCTTTTTGTTCGACGAAATATTTGCCATCCGCAAAAAAGAGGATAGTCTGAAAAATAAATAATAAAGGCGAACTGCTTGATTTTCATGAAAAACAGGTCCGGGAGATTGCAAAGTGCACGCCCGAATGTATTCCTTGGTTCTGCTGATGACACTGGCCCTGGTCTGCAACGGAAAGGAGGCCACAATGGCTTTGGAACTCAAATCTCCTGCCTTTGAGAAGGGTGGCGATATCCCGGCGCGATACACCTGCCAGGGGGACAATATTTCGCCTCCCCTTGAATGGTCGGGTGTGCCGAGGGAGACCAAGAGTCTGGTTCTGATAGTGGATGATCCCGATGCGCCCGATCCGGATGCGCCGAAAATGACCTGGGTTCACTGGGTCCTCTACAATCTGCCGCCGGACAGCGAGGGACTTCCCGAAGCTGTCGACAAGTTGCCGTCAGGCACCGGCGAAGGGCTGAACGACTGGAAAAAAACCGGTTATGGCGGACCTTGCCCGCCCATCGGCAATCACCGCTATATTCACAAGCTCTATGCCCTGGACAAGGTATTGGACCCTCTGGAGCGGCCGACCAAGTCAGACATAGAGGCGGCCATGTCGGGTCATATTTTGGACCAGGCCGAGTTGATGGGCACCTACCAAAAACACTGAAACAACCCATGCCCGAACTGTGCGGGCCAAACCAGAGGAGGAAAAGAGATGAAATGGATGAACATTGTGAGCCGACTTCTCCTGGGGACATTTCTGTTATCTTCATTGATCGCTTGTGCGGGAGGCCCGGAGAGCCGCAGTACGGGGGCCTACCTTGACGATGCCTCCATTACGACAAAAGTTAAGACCGCTCTGATCACCGCTGAAGAGGTTGCCGCAAGAAACGTTCAGGTCGATACCTATAAGGGCGTTGTGCAGTTGAGCGGGTTTGTCAAAACCGCGCAGGACAAGCAACGGGCCGAGGAAATAGCGAGCGAGGTCGGCGGCGTCATTCGGGTACAGAACGATCTGCTGATTCGATAGCGCCGGTTTCTGATTTCGCCCTGTGCCTCCAAGCCGGGGAGGATTCAGGATCCCGGCCCTAGAGCGGAGAGGGAGACTCGGCTATCTGTCCTGATCTGTCTGCGAAGAGTATGATGGGAAGGAACCCTGATGAGCGAAAAGTACCCGCCGGGATTTCAGAGCATGCTGTCATTTCCCCTTGTCGACGCCCTCCTGGGGCGTCGCTCCCGGCGTTTTTTCCAGGGTGCCGAAATTCCGGACGGCGTTTTGGCTTTCCAGTCGCGACGGCCGCAGTTCCCATTGACCGAGCTGGAAAAAATGCTGGTGGTGGCCGCTTGCGGGGGGAACAGTTCATGGAACCACCTGATCTACCGGGCCGCCCGTTACGCACCTTACCTTTCCAATTATGCCGGTGCAGCAGGCGGCCGCACCTTCCCCTCGGCGGCAGGATTCCATACGAGTCAGACCTTTTTTACCGACGATGACGGTGTCTACCTGCTCGACATGCGTGATGCGCCGTCCTTCCAGGACCGAACCGAGGACGGGGCCCTCGACCCTGAAGCCTTTGTACAGAACGTCCGCAACCGAGTCCGCAAAATTGGGGAAGGGCGCCTGCAGCTTCCACCCGAAGTGCCCTTCACCGAACCCCACAACACCTGGGTCTTCAACCAGCCGTCCACGCTGGTGGTCGTCCCCGTCGGCGACCTGGCTCAGCATGTGCTGCTCAATCTTCTCTACATGCTGCAGAACGGCCTGGTCCTGTATGACGACCTCAACCGGCGGTCCATCCCGGGCATAGAAAAGTTCAAGGACATCGTCGATGTCGAAAACGTCTGGCCGATCACCTTCGTCGAACAGTGGTCTCTGTCGGAACTGACCGTGGAACTGGGAACCAGCTGTTACGCGGGGGTTCTCATGCTGCAGGCCATGGGCCTGGGCGGGTGGATGTTCAACGGTGTCGATCCTTTCGCCATGCTGGGCGCCAGCGGCGATTCAAAGGCACCGGGCCTGGGCTTCCGTTACGACAGCGACGACCGCTGGCCCTATCCGAACCCGACCGGTCTGGAGGGGGTGATGGAAGGCTACTGTCCGCCCCACTACCGGGATATGCGGGATGCCGTCGACGCCCTCTGCCAGCGCAAGTTCGGCCCGGGCGGACCCTTCCACCCCGAAACGCCCGGCCCCTGGAAAGACAGCCGCAAGGTGCGTTCCGCGGCCCAGTTTCACGACGAAAGGTTCCGCGAATGCATCGCCTTTCAGGCCCGGTATCTCTACGACACCTTCGGCAAGTTCCCCGCCACGGTCCCCTCCATGTTCCTCATCATGTACCTCCAGGCCCACCACCTCGACCTCGATTTCTATGACGAATTCTACAATCCTGGAGCCTACCTCAAGACTCACTCCGAGCATATGAAGAAGTGGCATCCGGAGGAGCCGGACCGAACCGCGGACTGAAGCTCAACTCCCGTACTTCTGCAGCCGTCTGGCGTGCGCCAGGGCGAGCGGGATCAGTTCGATGGCGGGGAAGCGGGGGCCTAGGGCACCTGCCAGGCAATCTCTTTCTCCAAAATGCCTGACCGGGTCCGGCCGGCAATGGGGGGACCAGAGCAGGGCTGGAACGGGGTGCCAGCTGTGAGATCTCATCCGTGCGGGGGTGGAATGGTCGCCGGTGACGAGGAGCACGTCCGGCTTCAATTCCCGCAGACGGGGGATCTGGGTATCGACCTCTTCCAGCAGGGCGACCCGGCGCCGGAAATCGCCATCCTCTCCGGCGCTGTCGGCGGGTTTGAAGTGCAGGAAGAAGAAGTCGTAGTCATCCCAGTTTTCTTTCAATAGCGGCAGATTCTGTTCCAGACCGCCCCGTGTTTCCAGAACATCCATCCCCAGCAATCTGGCAACGCCCCGATACATGGGATAGTCGGCGAGGGCGGCTGCCCGCAGGCCGAAGCGCTGCTGCATGGTCGGCCAATCGGGCTTTTTGGCGAATCCTCGCAGCAGGATCATGTTGGCCTGGGGGTGGTCGCGCAATTCTTCCCCAACCTTTTCCAGAAACTGTCCCACCAGATTTGCAGTCCTGTCGGCCCGGGCGGTTTTGGCCCGGGGCGTTGCCGGCGACACGCCGATCGACTGGGGATCCGTGTCGGTCAGGGCGTCGTCCATTCCCTCGCCTCGCAAAACCAGCAACACGCGGTATTCCTTGACGGTCTGAAGGAATATTTCAATGCCGGGAAGTTTGAGCTGGCGGAGCTTGTCACAAAGTTTGCGACTCTCTTCGGTGGCCAGGCGGCCGGCGCGGCGGTCGAGAATCCGGCCCTGGTCATCCAGGCTGCAGAAATTGCCCCGTGCCGCCACGTCGTCGGGCCGAAGGTCGAATCCGGTGCCCAGAGCCGACAGGGCCCCGCGCCCGACCTGATACCGGACAGGGTCGTAACCGAACAGCGCCAGGTGAGCGGGACCGCTGCCGGGGGTGATCCCCGTGCCGACCGGCTGATGCAGGCCGCATTCGCCTTCCCGGGCCAGCCGATCCAGATGAGGGGTGTCGGCAGCCTCCAGTTCCGTTGGACCACCCGGTTCCATGGGCAAGCCACCGAGGCCGTCCAGCACCAGCATGACGATTCGGCCGTTTCCGGGAATCAGCAGGTCGGTGATCACGTTGTCGTTCATTATCAGGGTTCCTTTCTGCAAAAAAGGGCCGGAGTTTTGACCTTTAACAAAATTTCAGAATTTGTCAAAACCGATAGGAAGGGTGTCGGCAGAGGTGGTGAAATGCAGAAAATTAGATTCGGAATTTCGAGGTTTTTTTCTAGTAGAATGTTCCTGTGGGAGGGGCTGCTCGCATAGACCTCTGACGTTCGCATCTGCACGCTGGAAAGGAGACAAAATATGAGAAGGATCCTCTTCACTCTACTCGTCGTCCTGCTGACGGTGGCCACATCTGCTGCGGATAATCGCCAGATTCGTTTCCGGGTCACCGACCTCGGTACCCTGGGAGGCGAAAGAAGCTATGCCTACGGAATCAACGACTTTGGCCAGCTGGTGGGATCGTCGACAACAGCGGGGGGAACCCGGGCGTTTCTCTATTCGAAAGGGGTCATGCGGGATCTTGGTACCCTCGGAGGCAATTTCAGCGAGGCCCGGGCCATCAATAATGCCGGTATTGTGGTTGGGCGGTCGTTTACCGCCGACGGACCGGCTCGCGCCTTTCTCTTCTCTCGGGGGAAAATGAAGGATCTCGGCACCCTCGGCGGGGAGCAAAGCAGTGCTTTCGACATCAACGATGCCGGCAGGGTGGTAGGGGTTTCAGAGACCGCAGAAGGGGACAGCCGGGGCTTTCTTTACGTTCGTGGGAAAATGTCAAACATCGGGACCTTCGGCGGGTACAGTTACGCCCGGGCCATAAACAGGGCGGGGCAGGTGGCGGGTTACTCCTACATGCTCGAGGACCTGCCTACGGACGGACCCAAGCATGCCTTCATTGCTATCCGGGGAAACCTTCAGGATCTGGGATCGATCGGAGGCAACAGTGAAGGGTGGGGGATCAACGACCGTGGACAGGTGGTGGGGAGCAGCTGGTCGATAGACGGAAACTTTGATGAAGCGATGCTTTATGAAGGGGGAAACATGAGCAGTCTCGGCACTCTTGGAGGTCTTTTCAGCTTCGCCCGCGATATCAACAATCGAGGGCAGATCGTGGGATTTTCGGAAATGGCCTCAGGGGCCTATCACGCCTTCCTCTATACCGACGGCAGAATGCAGGATCTCAATGATCTGCTTGAAGACGAATCTTTCGACGGTGTGATCAGTACCGCGGAATCGATCAACGAACTCGGACAGATCGCCGCCAACGCCGCAATCGGTAACACTCTTCATGCCGTACTTCTGACCCCGGTGATCCAGACGTTCACCCGTTAGAACCGCCACCCTTTTCCTGTAATGACAGACTGCGGGAATAAAAAAACCCCGGGCCCGGCCCGGGGTTTTTTCGGGAAATGCCCCATCGTTATTTAGCGCTTGAGGTTGATCAGTTCGCTCAGCATCTCGTCGGTTGTGGTGATGACCCGGCTGTTGGCCTGGAAACCGCGCTGGGTCGTGATCATCTTGACGAATTCGGCGGCCAGGTCGACGGTGGATTGTTCCAGAGCGTTGGTGAACAGGGTGCCAAGCTCCGCTCCGGGTACGCCGACTCGGGGCGGACCTGCGGCATCGGTGGCGGAATACATGTTCTGCCCCTCCTTGACCAGGCCGCTGAAGTTGGCGAACTTGGCCAGCACGATGCGGGAGATCTTGATCCGCTCGCCGTTGGAGTAGTTGGCGGTGACTGTTCCCTCGCCATCGATGGAGATTTTCATCAGGCTGCCCGGACCGAAGCCGTCCTGATCCTGTGAAAAGACCTGGGAGTCGTTGGCGTACTGGGTGGTCTGCAGGGTGTAGACGATATCCTGTGCGCCAGTCCCTCCTCCCCAGTTGAGACCGGAAATGGTCAAGGTGCCTCCGGTCAATTGCTCGCCGTTGCTGTCGAAGGTGAGGGGGGTGCCGCCGGAAGTGGCGACGATGTTGTTGGCTTCGTCGACAACGTTGTACTCCCAGGTGTTATCGGCGGTTTTGCCGAAATAGGTGGTCAACATGTGCGTGTTGCCCAGGGAGTCGAAGATGGTGTTCGATGAGGCGTAGTTGTAGGTGGTCGCATCGTTGATGTCAAAGGGGCCGGAAACCACCGCCGAATTGGAGTCGAGGTTGGTGGCCAGGAACATGTTGGCGGTCATATGCGCCGGTATGGCCGAATTGATGTCGATCTGGATATCTGAACTGTCGCCGGCGCTCAGATTGCCGTTAATGTCGAAGGGTTTTCCCTGAACCCGGTAGCCTTCGGGATTGACCAGATAACCATCGCCGTTGAAGCGGAAGGCACCGGCACGGGAATAGAAGGTGGTGTTGTTGTCGGCCTCCCTGAGCACGAACAGGCCTTCCCCTTCGATGGCGAGGTCCGTATTCGATTCGGTGCTTTCAAAGGTTCCCTGGCCGAAAATGTTGTCGACGATGGACAGTCCGGTGCCGCGGCCGACCTGGGAGGCCCCGCCGGAGCCGTTGATATAGCCGGAGAGCAGATCGGAAAAGACTGCGCGGCTCGATTTGAAGCCGACGGTATTGGTGTTGGCGATGTTGTTGCCGATGACGGACATGGCGTTGCCGTTGGTATTCAGACCGCTGATGCCACTGTAGAGCGAACTTGAAATGGCCATGCTGTTATCCTCCTGGGTATAGGCTGCGTCGATCGGTCGGCAGCCCGCGAACCTCCTGTTTGAGGACCGGTTCGGTTAAGCAATGATTGCACTGTCGATATTGGTGAAAACGTTGTCCTTAAGGTTTTCGCGGTCGACGACCGTAACCACCTGGCTGTTTTTGACGCTGACCACGAGGGCGCTGTCGTTGAGCAGCACCAGGGAATCCCGCCCGCCCTTGGACCTGACCAGGTTTACCGCCTGATCGAGCCGGCCGAGTTCCGCTTCGGAAAAGCTGATTCCTCGACTGGCCATCCGCTGACGGGCATGATGGGAGAACTGCACCTTCGAATTTTCGAGGCTTTTGCCGAGCACCTCATCGAAGGAGGGTCCGGTCGCACCCGTTTTGCTCCGCCGGTCAACACCGGGAGCCTGTCCTGCCGGAAGAATCGGTTGCGGAATGATGACGATTTTATCGCTCATAGGCCCTGATCCCTGACACTGATCAGATCACCGAGGGAAAAATCGCCGCTGCCGGTCACCAGTACGCTTCCTGACGGATCCAGATCGACTCCGGAGATCCGGCTTCGGAAGAGCGGTTTCGCCTGAATCCCTTCCTGGGCCGTATCCAGGGCGAGGATGGACAGAGTATAATCGCCCGGGGAGACCTGCCGGCCGTTCAGATCAAGGCCGTCCCAGGAGACGAAATGGGTGCCGGCGGTCTTGTCTTCAGGTTTCAGTATGGCGAGGGATTTGCCGTTTTCGTCCTGGATGTGAAGTTCCACCCGGTCGGCTGTGGCTGCGAGGTTGTAGCCGAGAGAGACGCTTTCGGTGCCGAGGGTGAACTTTTCGCTGTCAAACACGGCCTCCCTGCCGATCAGGGAGAGTGCGGACATCTGCTGTTGCCCTTGGGTCGCACTGGTCAGGCTCTGCAGGGTTTCATTGACCGTGAAGAGCTGTTCCAATGAGCTGAACTGGGCCAGTTGTGCCGTGAATTCCGTAGGATCGGACGGGTTCAGCGGATCCTGGTTCTGCAGCTGGGTGACCAGCAGGGTGAGAAAATCCTCTTTCCCCATGGTCGAGTTGCCGGTAATGGCGGAAAGACTGCTGGATGTGCCACTGCCGGTTACAGAAGAGACGCTGGACATGTTTCTGTCACCTCCTTGTTCAGATTCTCAGACTCAGACCTCCCCGGCCTGTTTCAGACGGGCTGCTGAAGAGCGCAACATTCGCGGGCTCAGAAACCGTCTGGTGCGGGCCGAAGGAGCGGATCCGGTGAGCGGGTTGGTTGTGACGATCGAAGAACTCCTGCCCCTGCCGCCCTCCGGAGTCGACGCTGACCTCGATCTGATCGAGGTTGATTCCCTGATTCTGCAGGGCTTCCTGCAGGCGGGGAAGGTGTTTTTCGAGGATGTTCTGCACTTGCTGACTCTGGGTTACCAGTTGCGCCTTGAGATGATCCTTGTCCATTACCAGGTCGAGTTTGACCTCGCCCAGTTCTTCGGGATGCAACCGGATCACGACTCGGCTTTTTTCCCCCATGCGATGCATCGGCAGCTGGTGGAGGATCTGGTCGAGAACCCGGACGTCTTCGTTCGGGCTCGGGTTCACAGCCGGCATCTGCGAGCCGCCGGGAAGGGGACTTGCATTTCCGATGGTTGCCGGTTTTCCCTGGGCAGCCGAGGCAAGGGCATGATCGAAAAGCGGGGTCTTGCCCCCGGGTTCGATCAAGGGTTCGCCGGTTTCAGGGACGGAAGATCCGGCGTTTTGGTTCGACAAAGCTTCAGCCAGGCTGGCCTCGGCTTCCTCTGTTACCATTTGCCGGGGTGAAGACAAAAGGGACTCTGCTTCTTCTCCGGAAGCCTGAACCGTGCCGGTTCCAGGCAGGGATGCAGAGGCAGGGATCTTTCTGGCTCCCTGAGAATCGACCGGCTTCAGGAGTCCCGCAAAGGTGGCTTCCATCAGCCCCTGCGGACCGGTTTTCATGTCAGCCAGATCGTTCTGTTCCTGCCCGACCCGCAGAATTGCCGGCTGTGACGCCGCAGGCGCTGAACTTCCCGCTGCTGCCGGTTTTTCGGTCTCCAGCCTACCCTCGGATGCCTTCAGGTTTTCTCCTGAAGCCTGCAGGGTTGTTTCTGTCCCAACCTCCGGGCCCGTCTGTTCCCCTGATAACTGAGGCAACTGAGAACCGGTTTCCATGACGGACCCTGAATCCGGTTTTACTGCCCCGGAAACAGATGCAGCCGTTTTTTCAACCGTTCCCGGAGCCGAAGGAGACTTTTCGGCCGGTGTCTCCGCGATAGCCGGATTGATCGAGAGGGAGACCGCGACCGATCCCTCAGACACCTGTTCTGCGGCCGGTTCGGAATCCTCGGACGGATTGTCGATGCAATCCTTTTCTTCAGGACCTTTCTCGGCGGAACCCTTCGCCTGTTTGAGATTTTCTTCGTTCAGCACTTCCCGAAAACCTGCCTCCTTTCCCTGGTCGGGCTTCGCTCCAGTGGATGGGGATGCGTTCGGTCTTGTGGGCGGTACCACAGGCATTTCCATTATCATGGCCATACGTTCACCTCCTTTCTGATTGGTATTTCTTCCGAGAACCCTGCCCGACTTTGATTCCCCGCGTCCGACAGGCTCCCTGAAGAAGGTTCAAGGCGGGAAAAAACCGGTTACTGCAGTTTGGAATAGGAAGTGCTCAGAGTCGCAGCCGTTTCACGATCCATATTGTCAAGGATCTTGCCGGCCTTTTTGGGAGTCATGCTTTCCAGGATGGCGACTGCCAACTGTTTTTCCAGGGTGGTCAGCAGCCCGGCCGCACTGGCCGGTTCCATCTTTTCGTACATTTTGCCCAATTCCCTGGTTTTCTCCGTCTCTATTTCCTTCTTTCGTTCCAGCAGCGCACTGATTTCGACTCGGGCCGTCTTCAATTCCTCGATCTTCTTATCGACCTCCTGCTGCAGGGTCTTTAGCTCCATTTCGCGGCGATTCAACATTTCCTCCTTGCGGCGAAGACGGTTCAATTCCTGCTGGATGGAGGTTTTAATCCGACGTTCCTCGACACTCTCCGGTTCTCCCGCCGCATGAGGCGGAAGAACCGAGGAGAAGAAAATCAGGATCAGGAGAATGAGATCAGGCCGGCAAAAATGTTTTTTCATAGGTCAGTCATCCCGGTTCTGAGGGCAATTTCATCGAGCTGAGCAGACTCCTTCAGATTGTCCAGGAAGGTCTGCTCGTCGAGGTGCTTTTCCTTGAGTTTTTCCAGAAGTTTTTTTTTACGGCAGGCTTCCGCCAGCTGTCTGCGACGGTTCTCGACTTCTTTGGCGAACTGCTCGGCCTGGTTGCGCAGACCCTGGAGCTGACTTTGCTGCCGCTGGATGCTGAGGCGGTAAACCTGCAGTTCGTGAACGGAAATTCCGGTCGTCTGGCGCTCGGTGAGTTCCTCAATCTGAAGGTTGAGAAATTTTTCCTGCTCCACCAGCTTCGACAGCAGAATTTTTTCCTTGTTGATCGCCTCAGCCAGTTTTTGCACCGCCATCTCCTCAAGGCGCTGCCTGTGGTTGAGAACCGTCTCCAGTTTGAAGGGCTTGGGCATGAGGAACTCCGTCTGAATCCGTTAGGCGTGAGGCGTGAGGGGTAAAACCAATTCTGATTTCCGCATTACACGTTACGGTACTAATGCTTCCAACTGCTTCCATGTCGTCTCCAGGTTGAAAGCCTCCTTCATACCCTGGCGCAGGAAATGGTTGACGGCTTCGATCTTGGACAGGGCATGGTCGATTCTGGCATTGCTGCCAGAGCTGTAGGCGCCGATGTTGATCAAGTCTTCGGCTTCCCGATAGGTGGCGAGGATCTCCCGGATCTTGCCGGCCTGCTCGAGATGTTCGGAGGAGACGATGTCGCGCATGACACGGCTGGCCGAGGTGAGTATGTCGATGCAGGGGTAATGGTTGGCGGCGGCCAGCTTGCGGGAGAGAACGATATGACCGTCCAGAATCGACCGGACCGAGTCGGCGACCGGTTCGTTCATGTCGTCCCCTTCGACCAGCACGGTATAGAGCCCCGTGATGCTGCCGGCCCCCTTGAAGCTGCCTGCCCTTTCGAGCAGTTTGGGCAGGGTGGCGAAGACCGAGGGGGTGTAGCCTTTGGTGGTGGGCGGTTCACCGATGGCCAGACCCACTTCCCGCATGGCCATGGCGAATCGGGTGACCGAGTCCATCATCAGCATGACGTTTTTCCCCTGGCGGCAGAAATATTCGGCGATGGTGGTGGCGACAAAGGCGCCGCGCATCCGCAACAGGGGGGACTGATCAGAGGTGGCCACCACCACAACCGAGCGGGAGAGCCCTTCCTCGCCGAGATCGCGCTCGATGAATTCGCGCACTTCCCGTCCCCTCTCGCCGATCAGGGCGATGACGTTGATGTCCGCGCGGGTGTTTTTCGCCACCATGCCGAGCAGCACGCTTTTACCGACCCCGGAACCGGCCATGATGCCCATGCGCTGGCCGGTGCCGCAGGTCAGCAGGCCGTTGATGGCCCGGATCCCCAGATCGAGAGGGCGATCGATGTTTTTGCGGGCCATGGGGCCGGCCGGCAGGGCGTAGAGAGGCATTTCACTTTTGGAGGCCTCGATCGGCAGACCGTCGATCGGTTGTCCCATGGCGTCGATCACCCTCCCGAGCATTTCCGGTCCGACAGCGAGAGAGGCGCTGTCACGCACCACCCGGATCAGACTTCCGGGGCCGAGTCCGCGCAGTTCTCCCAGGGGCATGAGCAGGGCACGACCATCGCGAAAACCGACCACTTCGGCGGGGACGGCGGCTCCGCCGGACAGGGGTGCCAGTTCGCACAAACTGCCGATGGCCGCGGTGGGACAGTAGCCTTCCACGACCAGCCCGACGATTTTGGTGACCTTGCCGCTGATCTGCAGAGGGTTCAGATTGTCGACACACTGCAGGAATCTTTCCATTACTGCTCCATGACGCCGAGCAGGGTGCGGCGGATTTCGTCCAGCTGCCCTTCAATGGTTGCATCGACCTCGCCGAACTCGGATTCCACCAGACAGCCTCCCCGCTCGATAAGAGGATCGCCCTCGAAGATGATGTTTTTCAGTCCGTTGATGCTTGCCATAAAGAGAGGTTTTTTTTCGTTGACCAGTTCCAGCTCCTCGGGATTGACCTTGATCCGATAGCTGTCGGAGCGCACGGCAGCACTCAAAGCCTTGCTGACCGTGGTCAGAATCACCTCCCGATTGATCGAGATTTCGGCATGGATGACCTGGCGGGAAATGGACAGGACCAGGCGAAGCATGTCATGGGTACTGTTCTGCAGGAGGGTTCTGCGCAGACGGCTGATCTCTTCGATGCCCTGGGCGAACATCTCCAGTGTTTTCTCGAAATGTTCAATGGCTTCCTCGCGACCCGCCTCCTTCCCCTGCAGGTAGGCGGCTTCCACCTTTTTTTCGAAGTCCGCAGGCGGCCCGACGGGTTGCCGTTGGTTCTCCTGAAGGGCGGGGGGAGGATTCCCGGCCACGGCGGCGGGACGGGTTTCGCGGAACCCTTCCTGCACGATTTCGAGCCCGTCGTCAATCAGTTCCCCGTTGCTGCCGAATTCGCGGAAGCGAACCTTTTTCAGAGCTTCGTCATTGTTGATGCGGAAGACCTTAGACAAGTGCATCATTACCTCCGCGACCCGGGATGAAGATCTTTTCCTCCTCTTCCAGCTTCAGGGCGATTTTGACAATCGTCTGCTGCATCGTCTCGACTTCGGACAGTTTGACGGGACCCATGGCTTCAAGGTCGTCCTGAATCATTTCCGCCGCGCGGCTGGAAATATTCTGGAATATGACTTCCTTCAGGTTGTCGGAGGCCGATTTGAGAGCCAGGGTCAATTGATCGTTGTTGACCTCCCGCAGGATGCTCTGCAGGGTACGGCCGTCCAGCAGGGCCAGATCCTCGAAGGTGAACATGTTCTTGCGAATCTCTTCGGCCATCTCCGCATCGGCCTCCTCGATAGCCGATAGAATCTTGCGGTCGGCGCCCTGTCCCATGTGATTGATAATGTCGACAACCTTGGGGATTCCGCCGATCTGTTTCTGCTGATCCCGCCGTGTCACCACCCCGATCTCCTTGAGCAGGGCTTCTTCGATGCGGTTGACGATCTCCGGGGAAACACGGTCGATGCGGGCGATCCGGTACATGATGTCGGATCGGCGCTCTTCGGGAAGATGGTTGAGAATTTTGGCCGCATGGTCCACTTTCTGGGTGGAAAGCACCAGGGCCACGGTCTGGGGGTGTTCCTCCTCGAGAAGGCTGGCCACCATGTGCGGCTGCATCAGGGCGATGGTTTCGAGGGGCCGGGTCTCCTTTTCGCCGCCGACCTCTTCAATGAGTTTTTCCGCCCGTTCCTTGTCGACGCTGCTGGCAATGGCTTTTTTGACGAATTCATTGCCCTGGACAAAGATACCGGCCCGGCTTTTCTGGGTGCGCTGGTATTCGGCCAGGATTTCCCGCCCGACCTGGGCGGGGATGTGATCAATATTGACCATGCAGCGGCTGATGGTACGAACCTCGTCGTCACTGAGCATGCTGAAGACGCGGGCGGTCGCCTCTTCACCGAGGCAGATCAACAGCATTGCGGCCTTTTCCGCACCGGAAAGTTTACTGATATCCATGGGGATCTATCGTCTCCTCAACTGTCCTTGAGCCAACTCTTGATGATCCGGGCGGGTGCGTCCTCCGTCCTGAAAATCTCCTCGCGCAGTTTCATCGTTTCGGCATCAGGGCTTTCCAGCTGCAGGGGTTGACCGGAAAGCTCCGATTCGAGCTGCTCGACAGTTTTATAATGCTCCACCATCTTGCCCTGGCCTTTAAGGGTCTGCAGCAGGGGCCGGATAAAGAGGAAATAGAGCATCAGGGCGGCGGCACACAGCAGGCCGTATTTCACCAGGGGCATGTAGGGATAGAATCTGTTTGCGGGAGAGGCTTCCGGGTCGGAAATGCCGTAGAAATCCTTTTCGAAAGGCCGGGAAATGACAACGATCTGGTCCCCCCGCTCATCCTGCAGGCCGAGTGCGCTGCGCACCATTTTTTCGATGGCCGCCAGTTCCTTTTCGGTGCGCGGTTCGTAGGTCGGCTGTCCGTCGCCCTCCGCCGGAATCAGCTTGTCAGCGACCAGTACAGCCACGGACAGGGTCTTGACGGCCCCCACCGGTTCCACCAGCTTGCTGATCACCTTGCTGACTTCGTAGTTGGTGGTCTCCTCGGTGCGATTGGAGGAGGTAGCTCCGGCGCTGCCTTCGGCTCCTTTCAGGTTGGATTGCACCCCCGGGATGCCTCCTGCGATGCTGTTGCCGCTCTTTTCGTTGGAGATCTGTTCGCTGCGTATGGCGGTGGCGTTGGGATCGTAGGTTTCCTCCATGACCTCCCGCTGGGAGAAGTCGAGGGCAGCGGTGACCTGGACCAGTGAATTGCCGGTGCCGACAGCCCGGTCCAGCAGTGATTGGGCCCTGTGCTCGAGGCGTTTTTCGAAAGTCTGCTGATAGGTCAGCAAACCCGGGGTCAGGGGACTGTTGAGGTCCGATTGCGGAGCCCTTGACAGAACGCGCCCGTTGGAGTCGATGACCGAGACCTGCTCACTGTCGAGGCCTTCCACGCTGCCCGACACCAAATTGACGATCCCCTGAATCTGGCTTTCAGTCAGGTTGCTTCCCGGAATCAGCTTGACGATGACCGAGGCAGTGGTTTTTTCCTGCTGTTCACGGAATAGCCGTTTCTCGGCCATGGCGAGATGAACCCGGGCGGCTTCCACCGGAGCCAGGGAGGTGATGGTGCGTGCCAGCTCCCCCTGCAGGGCTCGCTGGTAATTGATCTTCTGGGCAAAGTCGGTCATGCCGAAGCTTTGCTTGTCGAAGATTTCGAAGCCGACCCCGCCGCCCTGGGGCAGACCCGAGCCGGCAAGTTCGAGGCGGATCTCATAAACCCGGTCCGCCGGAATGTAGATCGCCCTGCCGGCATCTTCCAGACGATAGGGGATCTTCTGGTCCTTGAGCCGGTTGACCACCGTTGAAGCATCCTCCGGCTCCATGTTGCCGAACAGCAGCTGATAATCGGCATGCCTGGCCTGAAACACGATCAAGGTAAAAAACGCCAGGGAAAGCAGAGACACCACCGCCAGGCTGATCTGCCGGGAACGTGGCCACTGCTTGATGGTCTGAATGATGTTTCCTCTGGCTTCTTTGGCCATGGTGGGGAAAACCTCCTGAAAAACAGTAGCTAGTAGCTGGTGGCTAGTAGCTGGTAATTAAAAGCATTAAAATCGGTTGCTCGTGGCTTGTGGCTTGTGGCTCGTTTTTCAAAAGAAAATCTAAAATCTGACGAGCCACGAGCAACCAGCAACCAGCAACTGGTTTTCAAACCTGCATCCGCATGATCTCCTGGTAGGCGTCAACGACCTTGTTGCGGATCTGGACCACCAGACGCATGGAGATGTCCGCCTTTTCCAGGGCGATCATGGTTTCGTGAATGTTCTTGGCCTGCCCGGAATGCAGTTGCTCGACGGCCTTGTCCGATTCCAACTGGGCCTGGTTGACTTCGTTGATGGTTTTTTCCAACAATTCGCCGAATCCGCCGGGCCCTTTCGCTTCGGTTCGGGGGCCGGGTGCTGCCGGAATCTGGCCGAGGGGTATCAGTCCTTTGACGTCAAAACTCATTTGCCGATCTCCAGAGCTTTCAGGGCCATCCGCTTGGCTGCCTGAATGGCCGAGGCATTGGCCTCATAGCTGCGGGTGGCGCTCATCATGTCGACGACTTCGGCCATGGTGTCAATATTTGGCAGAGCCACCATGCCATTTTCGTCGGCGTCGGGGTGCCCGGGTTCGTAAACAGTCCGGAAGGGGGCGGGGTTGGGACGTATTTCCGTCACTTCCACGCCGCTGATCGCGCCTCGCATGGCCTGGTTCAGTTGTCCATCGAAGTCGCCGGGCAGGCTTCGGAAAACCACATCCCGTTTGCGGTAGGGGCCCCCTTCGGGAGTCCGGGTGGTACCGACGTTGGCCAGGTTGGAACTGATAACGTTGAGTCGGGTTCGCTGGGCGGTCAGTGCCGAGGAACTGATCTGCAGGGAGGTGAAGATATCCATGAAAATCTCCTTTGGACTTCAATTGCCACATCAGCAGAAGCGGCGTCAATTGCATGCAATGGGAACTGATTCAAGGATCGGACCAAGTTCGCCTGTCCGACCTGAAGATGTTTAACGGTCGGCCTGAGCCACGTATTTCAGCAGACCGAGTTTTTTGTTCAGCATCTGGGTGGCCGCTTCGAAAAGGATCTGGTTTTCCGCCTGGGCGATCATCTCCTGGTCGATATCGACGCCATTGCCGTCCCCGAGACCGGTCTTGCTGTAAACCCGCAGCACCTGTCCCTGCACTTGTTCGACTTCTTGCCCGCCGATGGCGAAATGGTCCGGGTGTCTCTTGCCGGTTTGGACGACCGGCTGATTCAGGGCATGAGCCAGGTCCTCCTCAAAAGTCAGTCGGGCGGCGGAATATCCGGGAGTATCGATATTGGCAAGGTTGGAGGAGATGATCTGCTGATTGCGCACCCGCAGATCGAGGACTTTTTGCAGAACCCCGATGGTGCGGTCGAAAATTCCTGAGAGAGCCATTTGGTTTACCTCCTTGTCAATTGTATGACCGAAACCTCGTGGTCGGGATTGGTCAAGACAGGAATGTCAGAATTTTGCCGCCTCCAGGGCGTCCTCTGCCATTTTTTTCCAGATAGGGTCTTTCCCCTTTTCGGCCAGTACCCTCCAAAGCTTAAGAGCCTCGTCCCGCCTGCCGTCGGCCAGCAAAATTTCACCACAGCGAAATGAAGCCTGGTCCCTGAACGTCCCGTCTGCAGCCAGCACCTGGTAGAGGGGCAGGGCTTTCGACCCGCGGCCCATTCGGCGCATGGCCTCGGCCTGCAGCAAAAGACCTTCAGCGGGGATCGCTTTTCCGCAGTCCCCCAGGCGTGAAGCGCAATTGATCACCCAGCCGTATTCTCCGAGATGCCAGAAAATCCTCTCTGCCACCAGTTCGATCTGGTTGTCGGTCGGTCGATTGCGGTCCTTGAGCATATCGGCCGCCTCCTTGTACCTGTCCAATCTCTGCAGGGATTTGAGAAGGAACAGGAAATGGGCGTTGCGGTCTTTTCCTTCCGGGAATTTGAGCAGGTAGCGACGGCTGTATTTTTCCACCTCCTGGTCCTCTTCCAGATCGGCATAGAGTTTGACCAGGGGGAGATAGAAGCGGTCGGCTTCGGCGCGTTTCTCCGCCTTTTCCAACAGATAGAGATAAACCCTGCATCCCCGCTCGAACAGTCCGAGTCGGGTAAAAGCCTCGGCCAGGGCCGGAAGAAAAGACCACTGGCCATGGCGCTCGAGCAGCAGGTCCCGATACTTTTCCACAAGCACCACGGCCTGATGGTCCTTGCCCTCGGCAACCAGGCTTTCGATCAATGGCGGAAGGATGTCAGCCAGCAATGCATCGGCTTCGGAGCGCAGGGATCCGCCGGCGAAATTGCGGCAGAAACTCTCAAGGCTCTCAATCGTTCGGATTCTGTCACCGTTCAGGAAGAGGGTCAGGCTGTATTTGAAAGCCGCTTCTTCACGCAGTTCCCGGCTGCCTGCCTCTCGGGCTATGCTTTGGTAATCTCGCAGAGCTCGCAGCAGTTGGTACTCTTCTCCACCCAGAACACCATGGTCCAGCATTTTCATCTTGGCCCTTTGTGCACTATCGGTGTCAGGAAAATCCTTGATGATTTTCGACATGTCTTTCAGCGCCTGCTCCACCTTTCCAGAACGGTAGTCGGTGAGAGCGATGGCGAACTGGGTCTGGCCGAGGGTGGAAGCGGGAAGATTGTGAAGGAGCAAAGTCCGGTAAAGTCTTGCTGCCAGTTCCCACTCGCCTGACTGGAAAAAAATTCCCGCGGCCCGATGGAGTGAATAGGACTTGTTTTTCGGCCAGCTTTTCCTGTTCAGCAGTTCCCGGTAGATTTCACGCGCTTTGTCCTGGTCGATACCGGCCATTGCATCGGCCGAGCGCAGAATGTAGAGAGGTTCCAGGGGCTCCGGCCATTGCGACCCGGAAGAGTCGAGAATTTCCAGAGCCTGCTGAAAATCGCCGCGGAACAGAGCCAGTTCGCTCAACAGCAATAGATAATGGAGCCGGAGCCCGGAGGACGGCGAATCGGCCACTTTTTTCAGCCGGTTCAGAGCCCGGTAAGGCTGACCGGTTCTCGCCAGGGCCAGACCATGCAGGTAGTCGATTCTCTCCTCGAGTTCCCGGGGGAGCCTGCCGGGCGGAAAGTTCTCGAGGATGGAGAGGGCTTCTTTCGGTCGAGCCTCTTTCATCAGTGCCTCGGCCTGGACCAAGAGAAGAAAGGGTGTGGAGCGGTCCGCAGACGAGATCGGGCCGACTCTGCCGGTTTCGTCCAGAATGCCCGACCAGTCGCCTGCCGCTGTCCGGTCAGCCAGACCGGCCAGGTCGGAAGGCAGGAGGTCACGGTTCAGAGCGGGCAGAGGCGGAAACGAGAAGATCAAAGGTGCATCGATGGTGAAAGGGTTTTGATAGGAGTCGAAAAATTCCTTCCACCGGCCGCTGTATCGGGAGGGCTTTCCCGGGGAACTGACGGGGGCATTCTTCTGCCGTGTCGGCAGTCCGCTGATGCGGAAGGCGATGGCGGGTCGTTCATCGTTGCCTTCCTGCCAGAACAGTTCAAGCCGCACCGTGGGGGAAACTTTTTCGGTAAGAGTGACGGCACGGGCGGGAACCTGGCGCAGCAGCAGGGAGATGAGCAGCTCATTCCGTGACTGGGCGACCAGAATCTTCAGAAGGCGTCCGTCTTCCCGCGGCAGTTTAAGGTCGGGTTTGGCGGTCGCCGCGGCAAAAAAGAGGTCGACGCGTTGTCCTGAAACGGCCATGCGGTAGGCGGGGACCTCCGAAAATTCGAAACGGATCTGGGTGCCGGCCAGGTCATCCTTTTTGCTGACCGCGAAAAGTTGGGGAGAAACGGCCGCCTGCGCGGGGAGCAGAAGGGTGCCGAGAACCAGAAATGTCAGAAAAATGTGATTGATCGAACAGTTCATGGAATATCATCCGAAAGCGGGGGACCTGTTGAATGCCACCGGTGCTAATTATGTGCCAAGGGCTAAGGGGTTAAATAATTGACTATTTTGAGTGTGTGGCGGATCTGGAGGGCGAATAGGGCCGGATTTTTGACAAGACATTGAAATGACAGGTGAACCTGTAAAATGTGTGGCATGTCCCATGCGGGTTGGTACAGAAGTGTCGCACAGGGCAGTTGCGGAAGGACCGGCGGACAAAATAAATCCGCAGATATGCGGGGGCTTTCTCCGGCTCCCTGGCGAAATTCCGGTACCTGCCGCTGGCCTGCGAGACGGGAAGAAAGGGGTTGCGGCCGGATTGGTCCGGTTCTTGAAAGATTCAGTTTCCGAATACGGTTCAAGAGGAAAACCGCCATTGAGCAGAAGCTTGAATATGCATTGATCCGGGCACAAAAATTAATTTCAGCGAGGGACTGATGAGCAGCGATGTATTCTCTGAACAACTTGAAATTCTTAACGAATTCCTCCAGGAAAGCCGGGATATGCTCGACCAGTTGGAGCCGGCCATCATAGAGCTCGGGCAGAGTTGTCAAAAAGTCGACTGCTGGGAATTTCTGTCATGTTCCCATACCGGGTGCCCCCGCCATGGCCAATCTCCTGACAAGCCCTGCTGGCTCGATACAGGATATCTGGAGCAGGGCTCCAAGACCTGCACAAAGGCGGCCTCCGAGGAGGAATGCCGCGCCTGTTCGGTCATTCGCCAAACCAATGGCGATCCCCAGACCATGAATGCCATCTTCCGGCTGTTCCATTCCATGAAAGGCAGTGCAGGGTTTCTGGAGCTGAACAATATTTCCAGGGTCGCCCACGAGGCGGAAAGCCTGCTCGATCTGATCCGGGCCGGAAAAATTAGTATGGAGCCGGAGCATGTCAATCAGCTCTGCCAGGCCTGCGATTTTGCCCGGTCGGCCATGGATTGCGTGGAGAGGGAAGCCAACGACGAATCGATGGGAGCTGCGGCGGATGAAATGGCCGAGCGGTTCGCCTGGCTGGCTGCCGAGGCCCTGAAGCGGGCGGCAGCGGAGGGTGCGGACAGGCAGGATGCCCCGGAAAAGGCGGAGAACCGGCCTGTCATCGAGGATGAGCTGGCGATGCTGATCAGTCCCGACATGATCGAACGGTTTGTGCAGGAAGCCGACGAACTGCTGCAGCAGGTCGAGCTGGGTCTGCTATCCTGGGACGGCTCTCCTCCGGATGCCGAATCGATCGCCGCCCTGTTCCGCAATGTTCATAGTTTCAAGGGCAATTGCGGATTTTTCGGCTATCGGTCCATGGAGCAGCTCAGCCACCAGATGGAAACGGCTCTCGATGTCGTCAAATCAGGCGGGCGGATCCTGTCGGACTCCCCGGCTGAAAATCTTCTGTTCGTCCTGGACGGTCTGCGGTCCGCCGTTGCCGAAATTTCTTCCGGCGGACGGGGAAACGTTCCCGACCTCGAGGAGCGTCTGGCCGCCTTGAGCCGGCTGGAAATGGAAGCTCCCCAGGGAGGGGGGGAGCCCCTCCTGCTGGGTGAGATTCTGGTTCAGGAGGGGCTGGCCGACGCCGGGGCCGTCGAGGAGGCTCTTGCCCTGCAGCGCAAGCCTTTGGGCGAGTTGCTGGTGGAAAAGGGGGCAATCCGTCCCGAGCAGATCGAGCAGGCTCTGAACATCCAGAAGAAGAGTTCGGAGCCCCGGCCTGAAACGGGTCCAAGGCCGGCAGCACCCAGCCAGGAAAGCAACAAGAAGCAGGCCGTGGTCAACCGGCAGGACATCCGTGTCGACCTCGCCAAGCTGGACGATCTGATCAACCTCATCGGTGAAATGGTTATCGCGGAAAACATGCTGCTGCGCAGCCCTGACCTGGAAGGTCTGGAGCTGGACAATTTCAACAAGGCCGCCCAGCAGATGAGCAAAATCGTCCGGGATCTTCAGGAAATGGCCATGATTATCCGCATGGTCCCCGTGTCGGGTCTTTTCCGGCGGATGATCCGCCTGGTTCACGACCTTTCTGTAAAGTCCGGAAAAAAGGTCGATCTTCAGCTTTTCGGACAGGAGACCGAAGTCGACAAGACGGTGATAGAACAGATCACCGACCCTCTGGTGCACCTCCTGCGCAACTCGCTGGATCACGGCCTGGAAATGCCCGATGAGCGGGTTGACGCCGGGAAGCCGGAAAAGGGTGTGGTCAAGTTGTCTGCCCGCCATCAGGAAGGGGAAGTCTGGATCTCCGTCGAGGACGACGGGCGCGGGCTGAACCGGGAAAAGATCCTGTCCAAGGCCCGCACCAAGGGATTGGTGGCCGGGACCGGAGAAGAGATGAGCGACAAGGAGGTGTTTAACTTGATTTTCCAGCCCGGTTTCTCCACGGCGGACAAGGTAACCGATGTGTCCGGCCGTGGCGTGGGCATGGACGTGGTCAAGCAGAATCTGGAGAAGATCAAGGGCAAGATCGACGTCACCAGCCGGTTCGGCAAGGGGACCCGCATCGACCTGCGCATCCCCCTGACCCTGGCGATCATCGACGGCATGCTGGTTCGGGTCGGGGAAGCGAAGTGCATCGTGCCGCTGCTGGCCATCCAGGAAATCTTCCGACCCAGTCCCGAGGCGATCACGGTCATGCCCGACGGCCTGCAACTGGTGCGGGTCCGGGAAAAATTCTACCCGATCAAGTATCTCTACCGCATTCTGCAGGAAGAACCGACCTCAACCGAAGTCTGTGACGGCGTTCTGATCGTTCTGGAGTACCAGGACAATAATATCTGCCTTCTGGTGGACGAGATTCTCGGCCAGCAGCAGACCGTCATCAAGGGGCTGTCGGAATATCTGGGCAATGTCAACATCGCTTCGGGCTGTACCATTCTCGGCAATGGCGAGGTCTGTCTCATCCTGGATGTAGCCACTCTGACCGAGGGAGCCGGCAGGGCCCGCTCGGCACCGGCTCAGGCTGTCTGAAGAAAGGGGAGGACCGGATGAGTTTTTCCGATCTCGATAACTCGGCCCTGATGCCCATCACCGAGGAGGAATTCGGGTTGCTGCGCAGCCTGATTCACAGGAAATTTGGCATCAACCTGAGCGATCAGAAAAAATCCCTGCTGGTAGGGCGTTTGCAGAAGCTTCTGCGCCATTCGGGACATGCCTCATTCAGGGACTATTACGAAACGCTGCTCAACGATCAAAGCGAACAGAATCTGAGTCAGCTGGTGGACCGCATTTCCACCAACCACACCTACTTCAACCGGGAAAAGGCGCACTTCGACTTTTTTCTCGAGACCGCCCTGCCGACGGTGGCCAACAGGCTGAGACAGACCAAGGATCACGATCTTCGCGTCTGGTGCGCCGGCTGTTCAACCGGGGAAGAGGCCTACATGCTTCTGATGCTGATGCATGAATATTTCGGTGAAGAGTATAAGCGCTGGAACTGTGGAATTCTGGCCACCGACATCTCCTCCCGGGTGCTTGAGCAGGCCGAGACAGGAGTCTATCCCGAAGAGAAAATTACACTGTTGCCGGAATCCTACAAGAAAAAATACCTGCGACCCCAGGGAAGCGGCCACTACATGTTCCGCGAAGATCTTCTCAAGGAGGCCGTGTTTCGCCGGTTCAATCTGATGAATGAGAAATTTCCCTTCAAAAAGGCCTTTCATATCATCTTCTGTCGAAATGTCATGATCTATTTCGACGCCGAGACCCGCGCCGGACTGGTCAGCAGGTTCCACCAGGTCATGCAGCCGGGCGGCTACCTGTTTATCGGCCATTCGGAAACCCTGGGCCGGCAGCAGAACCAGTTCAAGTATGTGATGCCCGCCGTTTACCAGAAGGAGCAGTCATGAGGGGTGGTAAAGTACGGGTACTGATTGTAGACGATTCCGCCCTGGTTCGGCAGTTGCTCAGCAGAGGGCTGGCGATGGATCCTGACATCGAAGTGGTCGGCACGGCTGCCGATCCCTACGAAGCCCGGGACAAGATCGTCGAACTCGAACCGGACGTTCTGACCCTGGACGTGGAAATGCCCCGCATGGACGGCGTCGATTTCCTGCGGCGCCTTATGCCCCAGTATCCGATTCCGGTGCTCATGGTCAGTTCCCTGACCCAGCGGGGAAAGCAGATTACTTTGGAAGCCCTGGACGCCGGGGCCGTCGATTTCGTCTCCAAACCGAGTACCGATGTCGCCCGCGGTCTGACCGGAATGCTGCAGGAGCTGAGAACCAAGGTGAAGTTGACCTCCCGGGCCAACGTTTCGCACTGGAAGGGGAAGAGACCGGTTGCGGCCGGGCCGACAAAGGCCGCTCCGGTGCGGGCTCTGGCCGAGTCGACGGACAAGGTGATCGCCATAGGCGCCTCCACCGGCGGCACGGAGGCCATTCGCAAGATGCTGGTCGATTTTCCGGTGGCCATGCCGGGGGTGGTCATTGTGCAGCACATGCCCGCCGGTTTTACCAAAATGTTTGCCGATCGCCTCAACCAGCTGTGCGCCATGGAGGTCAAGGAAGCGGAAACGGGCGATCGCGTCATGCCGGGTCGCGTCTTGATCGGGCCCGGCGGCAAGCACATGCGGGTGGTGCGGTCGGGGGGGATCTATCTGGTCGAATGCACCCCCGGCGATCCGGTCAGCGGACACTGCCCTTCGGTGGATGTGCTGATGCACTCGGTGGCCCGCCATGTGGGCGCCAATGCCCTCGGGGTGATGCTGACGGGAATGGGGGCGGACGGTGCGGACGGCATGTTGGCCATGCGCAGATCAGGTGCGCGTACTTTGGCTCAGGATGAGGCGTCTTCAGTCGTTTTTGGCATGCCCAAGGTGGCTTTTGAAAAAGGCGGTGCCGAACGACTGGTTCCCCTGGAGCAGATGACTTCAGCTGTTATCGAACTGTTATCGAAACGGATATCATGAAAGACATTATTCTTGGCATAGGGGACTACGGAGCATCCAACAGCCCCGGTTCGACGGTGAAAACCTTTGCCCTGGGATCCTGCGTCGCAGTGATCGTTCTGGACCCGAAGACCCACACCGTCGGCATGGTGCATGTGGCGTTGCCCGATTCCAGCATCAATGAGGCCAAAGGGAGGGAGCGGCCGGGATATTTCGCCGATCTCGGGGTTCCCCTGCTGTTGAAGGAGATGACCCGATGCGGAGCGCCGTCCAACGGCCGAGGCCTGGTGGTCAAGCTGGTTGGAGGTGCCTCGATCATGGACCATAGCGAAACTTTCAATATCGGCAAGCGCAATGTCCTGGCCATCAAGAAAATGCTCTGGTCCTTCGGCATGGGTCCTCTCGCCGAGGACGTTGGAGGCAATCACAGCAGGACGGTGACCGTGGCCGTCGACACCGGGAAGGTTGTCGTTTCCTGCCCCGGCCGGGGTCAATGGGAGGTTTGAGAGTCAATGAAAATACAGACCGTCGATCAAGAAGCTGTCCGGCAGGCGATTGAGAAACTTCCCCTGTTCTCTCCCAACGCCCTGAACCTTCTCCAGGTCATCGCGGACCCCGACCATGACCTGGACGATGTGGTCCGCATCGTCAAGTTCGACTCGGCGCTGACGGTGCGCGTCCTCAAGATCGTCAACTCCCCGGTGTACGGCCTTGTCAAACCGGTGACCTCCATCGAGCGGGCACTCAGCTACCTCGGCGAAAGAACGGTGGTCAGCATCGCCATTGAACAGAATGCCGGAGACCTGCTGCAGAAGACCCTTGTCGGTTATCACGCGCAACAGGGTGATCTGTGGCGCCACGACCTTTTTGCGGCCATTGCATCCCGCGAAGTGGCCAGACACGCCCGGCATGAGTTGGAAATCGATCTCGCCTTCACCGCAGGCCTGCTGCACGACATCGGCAAATCGGTCTTCTCCTCCTTCTGGGAAGGGGCGTCCCAGGAGGCCCTGGAGCATATCGATCAGGGTGAGGTGCGGGATTATCTCGAGGCGGAACAGGTTCTTGCAGGCATGGATCATACCCATGTCGGACTGGAGATCAGCCGGCACTGGCAGTTGCCCCAGGCTCTGCAGATGGCTATCCGTTACCATCATCAACCCGAAAAGACCGAGGAAGAGGTTCGTCCTCTGGTCTATGCCGTCCATCTTGGAGATATCATCGCGATGATGGCGGGGTTTTCCACCGGCAGCGACGGCATGCAGTACCACCTCGATCGGCGGTATCAGGACTACTTCGATATCAATTCGACAACCCTGGCCAGGATTTTGCTGAATTCCGGCGAAGAATTCAGACAGGCTGAAGCATCGATGGCCAACAGCTGAAGGGTGGAAAGATTTCGGACCCTGAGGTTTTTTTGATCAAAACGGATGATGAATATCGGCAATCTGGAACAATCAGGTCCGGACAGGAGGTTTGAGAATGAATCGTATCGTCATAGCGGATGATTCCGCGACGGCGCGAATGTTTATCCGGCGCTGCCTGGAAATAATCGGTTTCGGCGAAGCCGAGATTCTGGAGGCGGAAAACGGTCGGGAAGCTTTGTCCCTGGTCAAGGAAAAGCCGGCCGATCTGCTGTTGACCGATCTCAACATGCCGGTCATGGACGGCACCGCGCTGTTGAAATGGGTCAAGGGGAGTCCCCGTCTGACCGATCTCCCCGTACTGGTGATCACCAGTGCTGGCAATCCCGCAAAGGAAACCGAACTCTGC
This sequence comes from Syntrophotaleaceae bacterium, assembly GCA_041390365.1. Taxonomy (NCBI): domain Bacteria; kingdom Pseudomonadati; phylum Thermodesulfobacteriota; class Desulfuromonadia; order Desulfuromonadales; family Syntrophotaleaceae; species Syntrophotaleaceae bacterium. The sequence continues at coordinate 706,720 of JAWKQB010000001.1, forward strand.
AGCCTGGGGGCTTTCGGTGTACTGAACAAGCCGGTGTCGCCCGCGGCTTTGTTGGAGGCTCTCGAGCCGCTTATGAAAACGAACTGAAAGGGAAAAAGCCAATGTCCGATCGACTGGGTGATGCTGTTTACAGCGCCATTGCCAACACCCTGGAAAACATGACTTTTCTGGAAGTGGGAAAGGATCTGGCGGATGCCAGGAGGTATCCGGAGGAAGAGATTCTGAGCTGCCGGCTGCTCATACACGATCCGCTCCAGGGGGAGATGTATCTGCTGATGCCCAGGCCTCTTCTGCAGAAAATCGCCTCCACGGTCTACATCCTGCCGGAACAGGACCTTTCGGAAAAGATGGTCCTGGATATGCTCGGAGAACTGATCAATACCATCGGCGGGTTGTTGATGACCGCTTACCTGCCGCAAAACCAGACCTACGCTCTCGGCCTGCCGGAAAACGGCGTTGGGCTGCCGGAAGCAGATTTTTCAAGCATGAAGGAGTGGGAATTCCAGGTTGACGACATCGTATTTTCCCTGACCCTGGTCGGAGACGGGTTTTTCCAGGAATAGACCCTAGAGACGGCATGAATTCATTATTGGAAGGAGAACAGAAACATGAGTAAAAAAGTTTTGATCATTGACGATTCCAACACCATGAGGAAAATCGTTACCCGCTCTCTGCGCCAGGCCGGGCTGGAATTCGATACCATACTCGAAGCCGGCGACGGCCAGGCGGCCCTCGAGGTGCTGGAAGGTGAAACCGTCGACATCATTCTGAGCGATATCAACATGCCCAATATGGACGGGATCGAATTTCTGCGGCAGAAAAATGTCAACGGCAAGATCAAGGATATTCCTGTGGTCATGATCACCACCGAAGCCGGATCGGAAATTCTCAATGAGGCCATGAGCCTCGGGGCCCGGGGCAGCATCAAGAAACCCTTTACCCCAGACCAGGTCCAGGAAATTCTTGGCAGTCTGCTTTAAAAGGAGACCTTCTGTGGATTTAAACAAAAGCATTTGCAGTGCAACGGTGGAAGTCTTCCAGACCATGCTGATGATGGATGCTGTTCCCGGAGACCCCCTGACTGGCCGTAAAGCCCACCATAGCAACTCGGTCAGCGGTATTGTCGGAATTGCCGGCCCTTCCAAGGGAATGGTGGCGATTCACATACCGGAACAGACGGCACTGAAAATCACCAGCAGTTTCTTGTGCATGGAAGTCAGCAGCATCGACGAGGATGTCAAGGATGCCATCGGAGAACTGGCGAACATGGTGGCCGGCAGCATCAAAGCCGATCTTCTGGATGGAAAGGACTACAAGCTTTCCATTCCTTCCGTGGTTAACGGGGTCGAATACGAGATCGAATGCCTCTCGGAAAGCCAGGGCGGCATTGTTCCGTTCTCCGTCGACGGGGGGGAATTTATCGTGGAGTTTCATCTCCAGGGCTGAAAAACCCATTTGTTCAATGCATCCTGTTCATCGGGCCGGGTTTTTCCCCCAGGAGAAACCCGGCCCTGTATTATGGATTGCCGGCAGGCGTCTGCAGCCTTTGGCCCGAATTGTTTTACCAGAAAGGGGCGTTCCAGGGGTATTTTTTGCCATGGATTTATGGTAATATCGCCGCCTCACCAGGATCGGTTCTCCTGCGCTTGCACCCGGACAGTTAACCATGGAAATCAAAAAAGTCATCATCAGCACCCTGGAGGATGCAGGCTGCAAAATCGAAACGGAACTGGGCGGCCTGTTGGGCTGCCAGCTCACCATTTCTTCCCCCACGACCTCCCAGCTCAGCAAAAGCGAATTTTTTTCCGGCATCGGGAAAAAAATGGTCCTGACCCGCATGGCTGTCAGCGGCGACAAGGAAGGCTCTCTCTACGTCTTTTGTCAATTGAAGGATGCCGTAAAGCTGGGCGGGACCTTGATCATGTTGCCGCCGGCCGAACTGGAAAAGAGGATCAAAAAAGAGGAGTTCGGAGAGGAAGAAACCGATGCCTTCGGTGAAATCGCCAACATTCTCTCCGGGGATCTCAACGCGGCATTTGAGGAGTGCTACCCGGAAAAGCTTCATTTCAAAAAAATCGATCTCCAGGTCTTGCTGACGGCAAAGGTCGATCCCGGATCTGACGATCCCTTTCCCCCGGGAGACTATGTCTGTGCCTCATACCCGATGAATCTGGATGACCAGACGTTGGGCGATTTGATCCTTCTTTTTCCTGCCGGGATTCTTGGCATGGGCGCTGTACCGGCGGAGGTCCCGCCGGCAGAGGAGGAGATGTTCGTGCCTTCGGAACTTCCCCCGGCGGCCGGCGGCGCCGATGTGGAATCTTTGGTCAGACCGGTGGTCCGTACCAAAGGGGCGGCCGATAATGGGGCAGCGGGTGAATCCGATCAGGGACTTGGGGGAAAAGCGGTTGTCCTGATTGTCTCGGAAGCAAAGGGCAGTGCCGAGTCGCTGCTCGAAGTGCTGCAGGCGAACGGATGGGGGGCGAAGCTGCTGGGAGGAAAGGAGAATTTCAAGGAGGTCATCGAGGATACTGTTGCGGAGGTCAGGGGCGTATTTCTGGTCATGGAAAATATCGAGGACCAGAGCTTTGCCACGGCCATAAAGATCCGTTCGGCTTTCGGCAAATCGGTACCTCTGATTGCGGCGGGTTCGCAATGGACCCGGACCAAAGTCCTGCAGGCGGTCAAGTACGGGGTCCGTGACATCCTGCTCCTTCCGGCGACCAGCGAAGAGATTCTGGAAAAGGTTTCTGCCCATTTTGGGCAGAAGTGACGGCATTCGCCACGGCTGCCACAAAAACTTTTTTGAAATGACAGCCGGGCAAGAGGGGTTTAATCCTCAACTTCGACAAACTCTTCGTTTTCCGCTCTCTTTCTTTTGATCTTTTCAATCAGGGTGGTGCGTTTCAAATTCAGCAGTTTGGCTGCCTCCCGCTTGTTGCCCCCGGTCAGCATCAGTGCATGCCGGATCAGCTGGCTTTCGAACTGGCTGACCATGGAGTTGAAGTCGATGCCGCTGCTGCTGAAGTTGATTTCCGGTCCCTCCAGGGAAATGTTCGGTTCCGCTCCTCCCGTGGCTTCTCCCCCCTGATAGTTCTCAGGCAGATCTTCCACGGTCACGGTGGCGCCTCCGCAGAAGATGGCCATCCGCTGGACGAGGTTTTCCAACTCCCTGACATTGCCAGGCCAATTGTAGCGCATGAGCGTCTGAACCGATTCGTGAGAAAAGCCTTTTAACGCCTTTTTCCGGTTGCGGTTGGCAATGGCAACGAAACGTTCGATCAGCAGTGGAATGTCCTCCCGGCGTTCCCTCAAGGGGGGGACGCTCAGGGGCACAACGTTCAACCGGTAATAGAGGTCTTCCCTGAATTTTCCTTCGGCGACGCATTTTTCCAGGTCGCGGTGGGTTGCGGCTACAATTCTTACATCCACCGGTATCGGCTTGATTCCACCCACCGGCTCGAATTCCCGCTCCTGGATCACCCGAAGAAGCTTGGCCTGGAGGCTGGGTTTCATGTCGCCAATTTCATCCAGGAACAGGGTGCCCCCTTCACTGTACTGGATGCGGCCCATCTTGGACTGATTGGCGCCCGTGAAGGCTCCTTTCACATATCCGAAAAGCTCGCTTTCCAGAAGATCTTCAGGAATGGCGGCGCAGTTCACCGGCACGAAGTTTTTTCCCCGGCGCGGCCCGTGGGCGTGGATGGCGCGGGCCACCAGTTCCTTTCCGGTACCGCTTTCTCCCAGAATCAGGACCGACGTATTCCCTTCGCTGGCCACCTGGTCGATACACTTGAACAGTTTCTGCATCTTCTGGGAATTGCCGATGATGCCATGGTAGCCTTCGGTTTTTCGAGTCTTTCTGCCGCGCTCTTCGCCATCGGTCAAAAAGTCGTTATGCCGCAGGGCTCTGGAGGTGGCGATGACCACCTCTTCCAGATCGTAGGGAGTATGAATGCAGAAAAAGGCACCGGCCTTCAATGCCTCAACCCGGCAGGCACGATCATTTTCAGGAAGTCCGGCCAGGGTGATCAGCTGCGGGTTGGCCTGTAGGGACTTTTTCAGAAGATCGATGCCGGCCTTGTCGGGGAGAAAGAGGTCGGTCAGCATGACTCCGACATCCTCACTGCCTACCACCTGCAGGGCCTGATCCGGATTGTCCGCTTCCAGAACCAGGCAGTCGTTTCTGTCGCGCAACACCACCGCAAGCTTCTCACGCTCTGCTTTGTTGTCGCTTACCAAAAGGATACTTCGAAGGGAGTCCTGCATTTTCTCATGTCCATTGAATTGGGTAAGCTGATCTGGGCACTCCACAGTTCGACACGTGCCTACCGTTGTTTACAGGATGCGGCGGCGCCCTACTTTAACAAAACCTTGACAGAGAAAAAAGCTTATTTTCTACAAAATGAGACGCATTTTCAAAAATGGACCGGAAAACTGAGATATATTGGATCGCCCGCCTCGCTTCCACAGCGCTTCCTGCCACAATCAGGCACGAATTCGGATACGGTTTTCTGACTGCAGGGTCTGAACATTTTCGGCTGACTGGGGAAAGCCATAAGCCTTGCGAACCAGTCGTCTGGTTTCGGGGGTTTCTCTGTCCTCGGCTCTGGCTGGTTCCCGTTGAGGGGGTGCCTGTTCGCCATCTGCCACTGGGGCAACGGACTGGACAGGGGCCATGGCCAGCTCCCGGGTCAGGGCGGGTTCTCCTTCGGCGGGGGGATTCGGTGCCGGCATCAAAACGGGGGGCAGATCCTGTCTAGGTAAGGTGGGGAAGGACAGAGCCCCCGCCGCGGCAACCGCATCATTGGAAAAAGTGACCCGGTCATACGTTGATCCGGAGGTGTCGACCTTTGCCGATGAAAGTCGCTTCGAAAGAGTCTCATCGGTTTTGGCGGAATTCCGATTGGGCGCACTGGCATTTTTAGGGGAGAAAAAGCTGCCGAAAAATTCGGTCAATTCCCGAGGAATATGCATGTATAACGTGGCCCCTTCTCTCTGGGTGGTTACCCCTTTTATTCGAGTCGATTTTTCCGGGTGGTATCTAGGGTATCGAAAAGCCTTATGCGCTCCTCAAACCAGCTCTGCCCCCGGTTGCATTTCTTCTAATTTTATCAGGTCGAAGCTCCCTTTGCCAAGCGGCCTGAGACCGGGGATTGCTCGAGCTGTCCACAGCATTTGTGGAGAACCTTTGGGATAAGTCGACCTTGCCGGATGTAAGTGGCCATATCTTCGATATACTTGACGGATTGCCCAGTTCCTGGGCAACCTTCCTGCAGCCGGTCAATTCTTGCGCCGCTTAACCGTTTCCTCCAACACCAGCAGCCTAACAATCGTCGGATCCTAGCCGCAAGTGGCTCTGTTCACGGATTTTTTCCTGCCGAACACCTCGGCGCTGAAAATATAGATTTCACAATCCTCCGCGCGCCAGGCCTCCTGGGGAAGACCGGCCTTGGTGCAGGTTTGCTGCAGGAAGGAATCCCGGTCCCAGCCATATTCGAGAGCGACCTGCGGCAAAAGAACCCCACGATGATACCCTTTTTCCAGGTAGATGCCGTGAATGCCAACCTTTATTTCTTCCGGTTTTTCTATTTTTTTCAGCGGCGACAGAACCGATATTTCCAGATCGAAATCTTCCAAATCTTCTGCTCGCATCGGATAGAAACGGGGGTCTTTGGTGGCAGAGGCGGCAGCCATTTCAGCGACTTCCATGAAGAGGGGCAGTTCGGACTGGAAATTGCCGATGCAGCCTCGCAACTGACCCTGACAGGTGATGGTTACGAAGCAGCCTCGGCGAATATTGAGAGCCTTCTCTTCCCGCGGTTCCACGTACATGGATCCGGTGCTGACGACACTCGCGATGGCCTCGCGGGCAATGTCCAGCAGTATCTCCTTTTCCCTGCTTTTCAAAGGGGTGTCCATAATACTCCTCACCAGATGGATCCGCGCATGAGTGCTTTGGCAATTCCAAAAAGAATATAAGGGGATTGTTTTTCAATTTCAACCCTGCTTTTTCTGGGCCCTCTTGCGTTCGTTTTCGTCCAGCAGCTTTTTTCGCAGACGGATCGATTTTGGAGTGATCTCAACGAGTTCGTCCTCGTCGATATATTCCAGAGCCTGCTCCAGGGACAGCTCGCGGGGCGGCGTCAGACGGATGGCCTCATCGCTTCCCGAAGCCCGGATGTTGGTCAATTTTTTCCCTTTGCAGGCGTTGACGACCAGATCGTTGCCCTTGGCGTGCTCACCGATGATCATGCCTTCATAAACACGAACGCCGGGTCCAACGAAGAGAATGCCCCGATCCTGCAGGTTGAACAGGGAATAGGCGACGGTCTCGCCATCCTCCATGGCAATCAGGACCCCGTTTTTGCGGCCGGGGATCAGACCTTTGTAGGGGGCGTATTCGTGAAAGACATGGTTCATGACGCCGGTTCCCCGGGTGTCGGTGAGAAACTCGGTGCGAAAGCCGATCAGTCCACGGGCGGGAATGATGAATTCGAGACGGGTCGTTCCTTCCAGCGGATGCATGGCAATCATTTCCGCCTTGCGGCCTCCGAGTTTTTCGATCACCGTTCCCTGGTACTCTTCGGGCACGTCGATGACCAGATACTCGAGAGGCTCGCAGCAGGCTCCGTCGATGTCCCTGAGGATGACTTCCGGTTTCGAGACCGCCAGTTCGAAACCTTCCCGGCGCATGTTTTCGATGAGAATCGAAAGGTGCAGTTCGCCCCTGCCGGAAACCTTGAATGTGTCCGTATTGGCGGTTTCCTCAACCCGAAGGGAGATGTTGGTGCGCAATTCCTTGAAAAGGCGTTCCCGGATATTTCGGGACGTGACGTATTTCCCCTCCTGACCGGCGAAGGGGGAGGAATTGACCATGAAGTTCATCGACAGGGTCGGTTCGTCGATGGCGACGTAAGGCAGTGCCTGAGGGCTGGCTGCGTCGGCAAAGGTTTCACCGATGCCGATATTTTCAAAGCCGGCGATACTGACGATATCGCCGGCACCGGCTTCGGCCAGCTCCACCTGTTTCAGACCCTGATAACCCAGGAGTTTCGAGATGCGGCCGTTGGACACCTTGCCGTCCTTGTTCACCACTGCGATGGTCTGGCCGGTGGCGACCTTGCCGTTGGCGATCTTGCCGGTGGCGATGCGGCCCAAATAGTCGTTATAGTCGATGCTGCTTACCAGCATCTGGAAATCCGCATCCGGTTCACCGGCAGGCGGCGCAACGTGCTCGGCGATCATCTGGAAAAGAGGTTCGAGATTCTCCGATTCCTCGGCTGGATCCCGTTTGGCGATCCCGGCTTTGGCGTTGGTGTAGACGATGGGAAAATCGAGTTGCGATTCGTCGGCACTGAGTTCGCAGAACAGGTCGAAAACCATATCGACCACCTGCTCGGGACGAGCTCCCGGCCGGTCTATCTTGTTGATGACGACGATCGGCCTGATGCCGAGATCGAGGGATTTCTTCAGCACGAACCGGGTCTGGGGCATGGGGCCGTCGAAAGCGTCAACCAGCAGCAGGACCGAGTCGACCATTTTCAGGACCCGCTCCACCTCGCCGCCAAAATCGGCATGACCGGGAGTGTCGACGATGTTGATCTTCAGGCCGCCGTGAAAAATCGACAGGTTTTTCGAAAGGATGGTGATGCCGCGCTCCTTTTCGAGGTCGTTGCTGTCCATGATCCGCTCGGTGATCACCTGATTGTCGCGAAAAATTCCCGACTGTTTCAGCATGGCGTCCACCAGGGTGGTCTTGCCGTGATCGACGTGGGCAATGATAGCGATATTGCGTATGTTTTGGAGCATGTGAAGGTTTTTCTCCTGGTCTCTGTTTTGGTATGTATCGTTTCCGAGAAATCCGCCCATCTTATACATTTCCTTGTCGAATAACCAGATAAAAATTCATTTGGTATCGGCGTCGGAATCGGTGCCGAAAAGACTCTATCCGCACCCGAACTTGAACCCGATACCGATATCATTCATTTCCAGCGGCAATGTCAGAGCTTGCGCAGGGGAGACAGGGGCTTTATGATACGGCTAGTGGCTAGCGGATCGAAAAGGAGGCTTATCATGCAATTTTTTTCTTTTTGGATGTTAGGGGTGTGGTTGGCAGCAGGTCTCGTCCTTGCAGGCTGTGCCGTCAATCCGGTCACCGGGAGAAGCGAACTGGCCCTGATGCAGGTTTCGACGGATCAGGAGATTGAAATCGGCCGTAAAACCTTTCCCGAGGCCGTTCAGCAGATGGGCGGGGAGTACCGCGATCCTGCCCTTAACAACTACGTTCGTCAGGTAGGGCAAAAGATCGCACGGACCACTCAGCGTCCCGACCTCCCCTTCGAATTCAAGGTGTTGAACGATTCCACGCCCAACGCATTCGCTCTTCCGGGCGGTTTCATCGGCATTACCAGGGGGCTGCTGACCGATATGGAGAACGAGGCCCAGCTGGCCTCCGTGCTCGGACATGAGCTGGGACATGTCACCGCCCGCCACTCGGTTCAGGGCATGCAGCGGGGCACTCTTCTCAACCTCGGCATGGTTGTGCTGTCGGGGGTGACCGGAGAATCGGCCTACGGTGCTCTGGCACAGAAGACCGGGCAGGTCGCCGCCCAGCTGCTCGACAACACCTACAGCAGGGAGCAGGAGAGGGAATCGGACCGGTTGGGCGTGGATTATATGGTGCTGGCGGGATATGATCCGCAGGGCGCCGTCCAGCTGCAGGAATATTTTTATCGGCAGGTCGAGCGGGGGGCCGAACCGGCGCTGATTACCGGCCTGTTTCGAACCCATCCCTTTTCCAAGGAGCGGATGATCGATCTGCAGAGCTATATCGCCGGAAAATATCCCCAGATTGCAGGAAATCCCCGCTATGTTATGAATCCGCAGCCTTTTCAGCGGGCCGTGGCCGGGCTGCTGGGCGCTAAAAAAGGCTTCGAACTTCATGATCAGGCCGCCAAACTCGAAGAACAGGGACAGCTGTCCCAGGCTATTGCCCTTTACCTGCAGGCGGCCGCGGCGGCCCCCAATCAAAGTCTGATCCTGGCAGATCTGGGTATGGCCTACGCGCGCGCCGGGGATCTCGAATCGGGGCGCCGTCACCTCGCCCAGGCGGTGAAACTCGATGACGGGTATTTCCGTTCCCGGCTGGGGCTTGGCTATGTCCTCCTCGAGAAAAATCTTCCGGCTGATGCCAGCAAACATCTCGAAGCCAGCATGAAGCTGCTGCCGACCCTGCAGGGGGGCTATCTTCTGGGCCGAAGCTATGAATCGACGGGACGGAAAAAGGAGGCTGCCGAGCTCTATCTGGCCGTCTCCAAAGCGGATGCCGGAGGGCGTCTGGGCAAAGCTGCCGCAGAACGACTCCGGATCATGGAGGGACGGTGAGGCGCTGGCGGGACCATCTTCAGGAAGGGGAAACCCTCTGCTGGGAAGGGCGCCCCGCGCCCCGCGCCTTCACCTATCGCCAGTGGCGCTGGTCGGCGGCGACCCTGTTGCTTGCCGCGGTCGGCCTCGGTGCATCAGCCACACTGCGGTGGCCGCTGACTCTGCACCCCGTCATCCTGGCGTGTCTCGGCCTGCTGTTTGTCTGGGGTACGGTCGGTCACCTGATCTATTCCCGGTTGGCCTGGGAAAAAGAGTTCTATGCGCTGACCGATCGTCGCCTGCTGGTGAAGTCCGGTCTCTTTCAACATAGAATTACCGTATTCGACCGGTTGAGCCTGTGCGGAATGAGGCTCAGATACCTGGCACCCTCTCTGTGCACTGTTTCCCTGCAAAGGCGGGACGGGAGCGGCTCGATCAAGCTGATCTGCCTGGAGCATCCCGAACTCCTGCTGGAAAAGCTTGCTGTAGCCGGGAAATGAATTGCTTTTTGTTTTTCTGTTGGCTAGCATCATCGATTCAATTTGTCTCTCACAAAAAACGGATAGATCTGTTTCATGGATAAAAAAAACAGCAAGCGGTTTTATCTGGAAACGTTCGGTTGCCAGATGAATGTGGTCGATTCGGAGCAGATCGTTGGCATCCTCCGGCAGGCAGGGTATGGACAGACCGAGGCCGCTGAATCCGCGGATCTGATTCTGCTCAACACCTGCTCGATCCGGGCTCGGGCCGAGCGGAAGGTCTATGGTCATCTCGGCCGTTTCAAACCCCTGAAGGAACGCAATCCCTCCCTGATCCTTGCCGTCGGTGGATGCGTGGCGCAGCACGAAGGGGAGCGGATGCTGGAAAAGGTTCCCTATCTGGACATCGTTTTCGGCACGCATAACGTCCATCGCCTGGGCGAGATGCTGGAAACCGTGAAAAAGGAGCGGCGCCGGTGCATCGAGGTCGATTTTCTCGACGAAGAGCAGCGCCGTAGCCTTTTCCCTCCCCGGCTCCCGAGTTCGGAGGTTTCCCGTTTCGTCACCGTGATTCAGGGTTGCGACAATTTCTGCGCCTACTGCATCGTTCCCCATGTCAGGGGTCGGGAGGTCAGTCGGGCGAGCGGCGAGATTGTGGCGGAAGTGCGGGAGCTGGTGTCCCAGGGGGCGGCGGAAATCACCCTGGTCGGCCAGAACGTCAACTCCTATGGCTTGAAGGAAGGAAACGAGATCTCCTTTGCCCGGCTGCTGCGGCGGGTCCACGAGATTGAAGGGCTGCAGCGGCTCCGCTTCATCACCTCCCACCCCAAGGACCTGTCCGACGAGCTGATCGACTGTTTCGGCGATCTGCCCAAGGTGTGCAAGCACATCCACCTCCCGGTTCAGGCCGGTTCCGACCGGATTCTTGACGCAATGGGCAGGGGGTACGACCGAAAGCTGTATCTGGACAAGGTGGACCGTTTGCGGCGGGTCTGCCCGGATATCCGCATTACCTCCGACGTCATCGTCGGTTTCCCCGGGGAGGCAGAGGAAGATTTCGAGCAGACCCTCGATCTTCTGCGGCGGGCCTTCTTCATGGAAATCTATTCCTTCATCTTCTCCCCCCGGGAGGGAACCGCTGCAGCACTGCTGCGGGATGCGACTCCGGCCGAAGTCAAGCAGGAGCGCTTCGATCGCATGCTGGCCCTGCAGGATGAAATCACCCGGAATTACCATGAGGGGGATGTGGGAAAAATCCTGCCGGTACTGGTTGAGGGGGAGAGCCGGCAGGGCGGCGGGCAGCTCTTCGGAAGAACCACCTGGAACCGGATCGTCAACTTCAGGGGTGACAGAAGACTGATCGGCTGCACCGTCCCGGTGCGCCTGGTTCAGGCCCAGCGAAACTCCCACATCGGGGTCCTGGTCGAGGCTCAGGTGGCGTAGGGTTGCCGTTCAAATAACAAAAGCCGATTTCGATTTCGAAAAATAAAACTATTCAATTGATTGCGGAGTCCTCATGATCGATCTCCATACCCATTCCATTTTCAGCGACGGCGAGCTGATTCCCGCAGAACTGACACGACGGGCCGCCGTCGCCGGCTATCGTGCCCTCGGCATTACCGATCACGGCGACATGTCCAACATGGATCTGATCATTCCCCGCATCGTCCGGGTAGCCGGCCAGTTGGGGGAGGCCTGGGGAATAACGGTGGTGCCGGGCATCGAATTGACCCATATTCCTCCGGCACTGATCGCCGATGCCGCGCAGGAGGCCCGTGCCCTTGGGGCCCGGCTGGTGGTTTGCCATGGCGAGACTCTGGCCGAGCCGGTCGCCGAGGGAACCAACCGGGCGGCGCTGCTGGCCGATATCGATATCCTCGCCCATCCGGGGCTGATTTCAGCGGAAGAGGTGGCCCTGGCCGCGAAGCGCGGCATCTGCCTGGAAATCACCACTCGCGCCGGCCATTCGCTGAGCAACGGCCATGTCGCCCGCGTGGCCCTGGCAGGCGGGGCGAAGCTGGTGGTCAATAGCGACAGCCACGCCCCCAGGGACCTGACCTCCCTCCACCGGGCCCGCCTGATCGCCCTCGGCGCCGGTCTGAGCGAAGAGCAGTTCGAACAGTGCCGAAAAAACGGCGAGGACCTGGTCAAAAGGATAATGATTGATTGAAGGTTTTGATCCTGGTCCATTCCGTCCACAACGTCCATAACGTCCATAACGCTCTTGCCGAAAGGAAGATCATGAACGATAAAGATTTCGCATTCTTGCAGGAAATGGTGGAAACTCCCAGCCCCTCCGGCTTCGAACAGCCGGTACAGCGGATCGTCAGGCGGGAGATGGAGGGTGTTGCCGACGAGATCCGGACCGATGTCATGGGCAATGTGATCGCCCGCCTGCGGGGACCCGCCGACGGGTTGAAGGTCATGCTGGCCGGGCATTGCGACGAGATCGGCTTCATGATCCGCTATATCGACGAAAACGGCTTTCTCTATTTCGCCCCCATCGGCGGCGTGGACGCCCATCTGGTTCCCGGGCAAAGGGTGCACATCCACACGACCAACGGTCCGATCCTCGGAGTGGTTGGCAAAAAGCCGATCCATCTCATGGAGCAGAAGGATCGAGAGACGGTGGTCAAGCTGTCCAGTCAGTTCATCGACATCGGCTGTGCCGACGGGGATGCCGCCAAGAAGCTGGTTTCCGTCGGCGACCCCGTGACATTCGCCGTCGGCCTGGAGCGTCTGCAGGGGGATCTGGTCGCATCGCGGGCCTTCGATGACAAGATGGGAGCCTTCATCGTCACCCAGGTCCTCAAGGAGGTGCGCAGACGCGGGCCGATACCGGTGGACCTGTACGGCGTGACGACGGTCCAGGAGGAGATCGGCCTGCGGGGTGCGACGACAAGTACCTACGGCGTTGATCCCGCTGTCGGTATTGCCATCGATGTCGGTTTTGCCACCGATTTTCCCGGAGTGGAAAAGAAGGAGATCGGGGAATTCAAGGTCGGGCAGGGTCCGATCATCTCCCGGGGCGCCAATATCAATCCCGCCCTGTACGAACTGCTGCTGGCCACCGCCAGGGAGGAGCAGATCCCGTTCCAGATCATGGGCGCGCCCCGGGCCACCGGCACCGACGCCAACGCCATGCAGCTTTCCCGGGGAGGCGTTGCCGCCGCCCTGCTTCAGGTCCCCTTGCGCTACATGCATTCACCGGTGGAGGTGCTGTCCCTGGCCGACCTGGAGAACACCATCAAACTGCTGGCCGGACTGATGCCGCGCCTGGCCGCCGCGGGGTCCTTTATCCCTAATTAACGCAAAATGTCATTCCCGAGGCGATTTTGATCGGGAATCCAGCCGTTAAAACCCCGAAATCGTGGATGCCCGATAGAACCCCTAGGGCATGACGGCACGAATCTGAGACTGCATGCTCTTCGTGGCGCAAACTCTTTTTCCACAGTTTTTCATTTGACGCAGGGCGGGTGATTTGACTAACATGGCCGATTAATATTTTTACCCAAAGCAAGGAGAAGGCGATGCAGGGTCATGGTGAAATACAGGAAGGTTTAACATTCGACGACGTCTTGCTTGTGCCCGCCCATTCGACGGTCCTGCCCAAGGAAGTCGACCTTACAACGAGTCTGACCGCCCAAATTCAGCTGAACGTGCCGTTGCTTTCCGCAGCCATGGATACCGTTACCGAGGCGCGGACCGCCATCGGCATGGCCCGGGAAGGCGGCATGGGTATCGTGCACAAGAACATGTCGCCGGCGGAGCAGGCTCTCGAGGTCGATCAGGTCAAAAAATCGGAAAGCGGCATGATCGTCGATCCCATTACCATGCGGCCGGACCAGAAGATTTTCGAAGCCCTGGAGTTGATGGAGAAATATCGCATCTCCGGCGTGCCGATCACCGAGGGGGGCAAGCTGGTCGGCATTCTGACCAACCGCGACCTTCGTTTTGAAACCCGGCTCGAACAGCCGATTTCTAACGTCATGACCAAGGAAAATCTGGTCACCGTTCCCCCTGGAACGACTCTCGAAGAAGCCAAATACCATCTGCACAAGCACCGCATTGAAAAGCTGCTGGTGGTCGATGAACATTTTGCCCTGAAAGGGCTGATCACCATCAAAGACATTGAAAAAGTCCGCAAATATCCCTTCGCCTGCAAGGACGAACTGGGGCGGCTGCGCGTCGGCGCGGCAGTGGGCGTCGGCAACGATCGTGAGGAACGGCTCGAGGCTCTGGTCAGGGCCGGGGTTGACGTGGTGGTCCTGGATACCGCCCACGGCCACTCAAAAGCCGTCCTGGAAGCGATTGTGGATACCCGGCGGGCCTATCCGGAACTGCAACTGGTGGCTGGAAACATCGCGACCGCCGAAGCCGCCGAGGCCCTGATCAGGGCGGGAGCCGATGCGGTCAAGGTCGGCATCGGACCGGGATCGATCTGCACCACCCGCGTCGTGGCCGGTGTCGGGGTGCCCCAGATCACCGCTATCATGGAGGTGGCCAAGGTCACCCGCAAGGCGGGGATCCCCCTGATCGCCGACGGCGGCATCAAGTATTCCGGTGAACTGCCCAAGGCCGTCGCCGCAGGCGCCGACGTGATCATGATCGGCTCCCTGTTCGCCGGCACCGAAGAATCCCCCGGTGAAACAATCCTGTACCAGGGGCGTACCTACAAGTCCTATCGCGGCATGGGCAGTCTCGGCGCCATGAAGCAGGGGAGCAAGGACCGCTATTTTCAGGGGGACGTGGAAACCGAGGTGAAACTGGTGCCCGAAGGGGTTGAGGGGCGGGTTCCCTTTCGCGGCAACCTGTCCGACAACGTTCACCAGCTGCTCGGAGGTCTGCGTGCCGGAATGGGCTATACCGGCTGCCGCAATCTCAAGGAGCTGCAGGAAAAGGCCCGTTTCATCCGCATCACCAACGCCGGCCTGCGCGAATCCCACGTCCACGACGTCAATATCACCCACGAGGCACCCAACTACCGGGTGGAGCGGAGCTGATACAGAGGCTTAGGTTGTAGACTTCGGTTTGAGTCGAAATCGAAATCGCTATCGAAATCGATATCGGATTTTGGGTTTTCGTTTTTTCGACCCCGACGCCGATTTCGATTTTGATTTCGATAAAACCAAAACACCTGCTTCTTTGGAGTACCCATGCACCAGGACATTCACCGCGAAAAGATCCTCATTCTCGATTTCGGCTCCCAGTACACCCAGCTCATCGCCCGGCGGGTGCGGGAAGCGCATGTCTACTGTGAGCTGCACCCCTTCGACATGTCTCTGGAGGCGATCAGGGCTTTCGCTCCCCGGGGGATCATTCTTTCCGGAGGACCGAAGTCGGTTTACGAGGACGGAGCTCCGGCCATTGCCGAAGAGCTGTTCGAGCTGGGGGTTCCCGTGCTGGGGATCTGCTACGGCATGCAGCTGATGAGCCGCCATTTCGGCGGGGAGGTGGTGCCGGCGGGAAAGCGGGAATACGGGCACGCGGACCTGCATGCCGCGGGGGAACCCGGTCCGATTTTCGAGGGCTTTTTCCTTGATGGCAGAAGCCCGGTCTGGATGAGCCACGGCGACCATGTGGCCCGGGTACCGGCAGGCTTCGAGGTGGTGGCGTCGACGGAAAATGCTCCGGTCTGCGTCATCCAGGACGTATCGCGCAAGCTGTACGGCGTGCAGTTCCATCCCGAGGTGAACCACACCCCACGGGGGGAGCTGCTGCTCGATGCCTTTGTCCGGCAGATCTGCGGCTGCACCGGCAAATGGACGCCGGGCAACATCATCGAGGACGCCGTGGCCCGGATTCGCGAGCAGGTCGGCAAGGACCGGGTCATTCTCGGCCTGTCCGGCGGAGTCGATTCCTCGGTGGCGGCGACCCTGATCCATCGGGCCATCGGCGATCAGCTGATCTGCGTCTTCGTCGACAACGGCCTGTTGCGGCTGGGGGAGGGGGATCAGGTCATGGCCACCTTCGCCGAAAACATGGGGGTCAAGGTCATCCGCGTCGATGCCGAAGAGCGTTTTCTGAAGGCTCTGGCCGGCGAGGCCGACCCGGAAAGGAAGCGCAAGATCATCGGCAATCTCTTCGTCGATATCTTCGAGGAAGAGGCGGCCAGGATCACCGACGCCCGGTGGCTGGCCCAGGGCACCATCTATCCCGATGTCATCGAATCGGCCGGGGGCAAGACCGGCAAGGCCCATAATATCAAGAGCCATCACAATGTCGGGGGCCTGCCCGATTACATGAAACTGTCGTTGCTCGAACCGCTGCGGGAACTGTTCAAGGACGAGGTGCGGGCCATCGGCGAGGAGATGGGCCTGCCCCACCAGATGGTGTGGAGACATCCGTTTCCCGGTCCCGGTCTCGGCGTGCGCATCCTCGGCGAGATCAAAAAGGAATACGCCGACATTTTGCGGCGGGCGGATGCCATCTATATCGAGGAACTCTACCGCACGGGACATTACGACAAGATCAGCCAGGCCTTCGCCGTCTTTCTGCCGGTCAAAAGTGTCGGCGTGATGGGCGACGGTCGCACCTATGAATACGTCGTCGCCCTGCGCGCCGTCGAAACCAAAGACTTCATGACCGCCGGCTGGTATCCACTGCCCTATGGCGATCTCGCCCACATCAGCGGGCGGATCATCAACGAGGTCAAAGGGGTCAACCGTGTCGTCTACGACATCTCCAGCAAACCCCCGGCAACCATCGAATGGGAATGAGCCGGTGGCTGCAAAAAGCCTCGGACGCCGGGGAAAACCGGCCAAAAAGTACAGCCAGGCCGCCCGCCTGCACGACGTCATCCGGCTGCTGGAAGCCCGCCATGGGACCACGGTCGACGAGCTGGCCGAAGAGTGCGGAGTCAATCGGCGCACCATCTACCGGGATCTGGCCGTCATTGAAGAAGCCGGATACCCCCTGGTCAAGGAAACCGGCACAGACGGACGCGTGCTCTACCGCTTTCTGACCGGTTTCAGCAAGATTCCGCCGATCACTTTCAGTCTGCCTGAGCTGATGACCCTCTTTCTGTGCCGGGGTCAACTCGCTTTTCTGCAGGGAACGCCTTTTCAGGATGACCTCGACGCCGTTTTCAGCCGTATCAGGGCCGGTCTGCCGCCGCGCAGCGTGGCTCACCTGGAGCGGTTGGCCGAAGTGGTGACGCCCCGGTTCCAGGGGCTGCGGGATTATCGGGAGAAAAGGCAGATTCTCGAAGAGCTGAGACAGGCCCTGCTGTTTCAGTACCGGGCGACCATCCGCTACGCCCCCCCCAACCGTCCGGCCCGTGATTACCCCATCGACCCCTACACCCTGCTGTTCTATCAGAACGCGCTCTATCTCGGCGGTTATGCGCACAACCGCAAGGACCTGCGGCTTTTTCTTCTCGACCGCATTCAGGAGGTCACGGTGAGCCGGGAACGGTTCGAGTTGCCTGAGAACTTTTCGACGAGCCACCTGACCGGTGCCGCCTTCGGACTGGTCGACGATACCCCGATGGAGATTCGGGTGCGCTTCTCCCCCGAGGTGGCCCACCTCATCCGGGAAAGGGTCTGGCACTCCAGTCAGAGCCAGACCGACGAAGCCGACGGATCTGTCGTACTGTCATTTTATGCCGGTGGAGAGAAGGAGATCCTCGCCTGGCTCTATTCGTTTTTGCCTCACGTCGAAGTTCTGGCTCCCCCAAACCTGCGGCAGTCCTTCTACCGGGGACTTGCCGTCGCCATAGAAAGATCGGGCCTTCCGGACGAAGTGTGACATATTCTGTCTTTCGCTCCGGTCATACTCCAGACTGTCAGAAGACTTCAACAGAGGAGGAAAGGGCGATGATCGTTCTCGATGTTCAGCAGGAAACGACCGGCGCAGTCTATTTCGACATTCACCATCTGGAGGTGCAGAAAAACAGAAAAAAGCCCTGCTACCTGATGGCGGGCACTCTCGGCGACGGCTGGTACGAGGGGGAGGTTTCGGTGTCCTTCGATGACCAGATGGATGTCACTTTTGCCGATGAATGGCTGGACCGATCCTCTCTTGAGGATTTTTTCCGCCGGGTAAGGCGCGAGGATATCTGTGCCGCCCTGTCCGGGATCCTGCAGGAGACCATCGGCAGTTTGTCGCCTTTGCGGAACAGACCGACAGGCAGCAAGTCGCCGGAAGGTCCGGTTGAAGGGGAAGGGCCGGTCCGGTCCGTTTCTTGCTTAAAAAAGAGAGTCGATTGCGGTTTCGTCTCCTCCGGGCAGGCCCGTTGGCGGGCAGCCTGAGTTTGTTCCGCATCGCGCCTGTTTGGAGGGAGAAACCTGCACCTGTGCCGTTTGATTCCCTACGCCATTGCATTTCATGATCATCTGGAGTAAAAAAGGGGATTCCGGAAAAAAGGTGTGATGATCATGAAATCGGTGGTTTTGGCCTCGACAAGTCCTTATCGGCTGCAGCTGCTGCGCCAGCTCGGGATCCCCTTCCATGTAGCCCCCCCTCTCTTCCAGGAAAAGATCGACCAGGAAGTGGCGCCAGAACTTCTGGTGAAGCATCTGGCGGCGAACAAGGCCAGGAGCCTGGTTGAAAAATATCCGCGCTCGCTGATCATCGGGGCCGATCAGGTTTTCGCCGATCCTCGGGGCCGTATCCACGGCAAGCCGGGAACCTTCGAAGAGGCTTTCAAACAGCTGCGGGAGATGTCCGGAAAATGTCACACTTTCTATACCGGCATCTCGGTGCTGGATAGCGACACCGGCGAGGCACTGACCGATTTCGCCACCTATACCGTGACCCTGCGCAAGCTTTCTCCCGAGCAGATCCAGAATTACCTGCAGCGGGAGCAGCCCTTCGATTGCGCCGGCTCCTTCAAGGTGGAGGGCCTGGGTATCAGCCTGATTCAGGAAATGAAGGGGAACGACTACACCACTTTGATCGGCCTGCCGCTGATCAAGACGATCGACTTCCTCGGCTATTTCGGTGTCCCCGTGCTCGGTTCCGGGGAATAGCCAAACTTTACGGGCGGCGATTGAGTAGAAAAAGTAGGTATTTTTAGGCTTCGTCATGCCCTAGTGATTTTATCGGGCATCCATGTACTCAGCGACTATCAGACAGGATTCCCGATCAAAACCTTTTCGGGAATGACATATTGTCTGACCGCCAAGAATGGATTGAAATGATTTCCGACCCCGATAGCTTCGATCAGATTTTAATTGAGGTTGACCAGTAAGACCAAATGAGTACTCCCAATTTCGTACATCTTCATGTTCACAGTCAATACAGCCTGCTGGATGGCGCGATCCGTCTTGGCGATCTGGTGAAGCGGGCGGCGGCCTGCCATATGCCCGCCGTGGCCATGACCGATCATGGCAACATGTTCGGCGCCGTTGAATTCTACAGCCTGGCCCGGTCGGCAAACATCAAACCGATCCTCGGCTGCGAGGTTTATGTCGCCCCCGGCTCCCGTTTCGACAAGACCAATGCCCGCGGGTCCTCCGAAGCATCCTACCATCTGGTCCTCCTTTGCCAGAATCTGACCGGCTACCGCAATCTTTGCCGGATGGTGTCAGCCGGTTTTCGGGAGGGGTTCTATTACAAGCCCCGGATCGACTGGGAGATGATCGAACAGCACAATGAGGGCCTGATCGCCATGACCGCCTGCCTGGGCGGAGAGGTGCCGACGCTCATCAACCAGGGACGGATGGATCTGGCCCGAAACCGGGCCGAAGCCATGGCCCGGATATTCGACCAGGATCGGTTTTATCTGGAACTGCAGGAAAATTTTCTTCCCGAGCAGGCGGTGGCCAACAAGGGGCTCCTGCAACTGGGCCGGGAGCTCGGTCTGCCGCTGATTGCCACCAACGATTGCCACTACCTGACCAGGGAAGACGCCTACGCTCATGAAGTCCTGCTCAGCATCCAGACCGGCAAGACGATGGACGATCCCAACCGGATGCGGTTTGCCAACGACGAGTTCTACGTCAAGACTCCGGAAGAGATGGCCGCTCTGTTCCGGGAAGTGCCCGAGGCTCTGAGCCATACCGTTGCCATCGCAGATCGCTGCGATCTGGAGCTCGATTTCAAGACCTATCATTTTCCCCAGTATTCGACGCCTGCCGATAAAAGCCTGGACGAGGTCCTGGTTGAACAGGCGGAGCAGGGACTGGAGGAGCGGCTCAAGGACATTCGCCTGATCCGTCCCGATTTTTCCGCCGAACAGGAACAGGCCTACCGCGAGCGGCTGCAGATCGAGCTGGATACCGTCCGTTCCATGGGATTCCCCGGGTACTTTCTGATCGTCGCCGACTTCATCAACTGGGCCAAGGACAATGGCATCCCGGTGGGACCGGGCCGCGGCAGCGCCGCCGGCAGCCTGGTTGCTTACGCCATCCGGATTACCGATATCGATCCGATGCCGTACAATCTGCTGTTCGAGCGTTTTCTCAATCCCGAGCGGGTCTCCATGCCCGATATCGACGTCGACTTCTGCATCTACGGTCGCGAGGACGTGATCGATTACGTTCGGCAGAAGTACGGCGAGGCCAACGTTGCGCAGATCATCACCTTCGGCACCATGATGGCCAAGGGAGTCATCCGTGATGTCGGCAGGGCGCTGAACATGCCCTACGGCGAGGTGGACAAGATCGCCAAGCTGGTGCCGGGAGTGCTCAACATTACCCTGATGGAGGCGATGGAGCAGGAGCCCAAACTTCGGGAACTGGCCGAAAAGGATCCACAGGTCAAAAAGCTGATCGATGTCGCCCTGTCTCTGGAGGGGTTGACCCGGCATGCATCGACCCACGCCGCCGGCGTGGTGGTCACCCCCCAGCCGCTGCACGAATACCTGCCTCTCTATACCGATCCTAAATCCGCCGGTCAGGTGACCCAGTACACCATGAAGTTCGTCGAAAAAATCGGGCTGGTCAAGTTCGATTTCCTTGGTCTCAAGACCTTGACGGTCATCGCAAACGCGGTGCGGCTGATCCGGGAAGGAAAGAATCCTCATTTCGATCTTCGTCTGATCCGTGACGACGATGCCGAAACCTATCGGCTGCTGTCGGCGGGGGAGACGACCGGGGTGTTCCAGCTCGAATCCTCCGGCATGAAGGAGATGCTGGTCAAGCTCAAGCCGAGCTGTTTTGAGGACATCATCGCCGCCTGCGCCCTTTACCGCCCCGGACCTCTCGGGTCGGGGATGGTCGACGACTTCATCCTGCGCAAACACGGTAAAAAGGAGATCACCTACGATTTCCCCCAGTTGGAGCCGATCCTCAAGGACACCTACGGAGTCATCGTCTACCAGGAGCAGGTCATGCTCATCGCCCAGGTTCTGGCCCGCTACAGCCTGGGGGGCGCCGACCTGCTGCGCCGCGCCATGGGCAAGAAAAAGCCCGAGGAAATGGCCAAGCAGAAGGAAATTTTCCTCAAGGGGGCCAAGGAGAATCAGCTCGACAGCAGGAAGGCCGAGGCGGTCTTCGACCTGATGGAGAAATTCGCCGCCTACGGATTCAACAAATCCCATTCCGCCGCCTATGCCCTGGTCGCTTACCATACGGCCTACCTCAAAGCCCACTATCCCGTGGAGTTCATGGCCGCCCTGCTGACCGAGGACATGGAGAACACCGACAAGGTCATCAAGAATATCGGCGAGGTGCGGTCCATGGGAATCCAGGTCCTGCCGCCGGACATCAATGCCTCGAGCCGTTCCTTCACCGTGCATGGAAAGGCGATACGCTTCGGCCTCGGAGCGGTCAAGGGGGTTGGGGGGGCCGCCATAGAGTCGATCATGGAGGTGCGCCAGGTAGAGCCGTTTTCCTCCCTGCACGATTTCTGCGAAAGGGTCGACCTGCGCAAGGTCAACAAAAAGGTTCTCGAGGCTTTGATCAAATGCGGCGCCTTCGATTCGTTAGGCGGCAAACGGGCCCAGTACCTGGAAGCCCTGGAAGAGGCCATGGACGTCGGACAGCAGGTTCAGCGGGAAAAATCTTCCGGGCAGGACTCTTTGTTCGGCACCGAAGAAATCGTTTCCTATCGGGGCAACGGCTACGGTAAACTGCCCGAGATCGAGGAGTGGCCGGAAAAAATCCTGCTCGGATTCGAAAAGGAGGCCCTTGGCTTCTATATCACGGGCCATCCCCTGGCCCGACATGCGGCGACCCTGAAGCGGTTCGCTTCCACCGATACGGCCGGTCTTGCCGAAAGGGCGGACAAGGAGGAGGTGCGGATCGGGGGGATGGTGGCCGGCATGAAGGAGCTGATTACCAAAAAGGGCGACCGCATGGCCTTCGTGACCCTGGAGGATCTGACCGGCTCCGTCGAAATGGTGGTTTTTCCCGAGGTCTACCAGGCCTCCTCGGAATTGCTGAAAAGCGAACTGCCTCTTCTGGTCAGTGGAACGCTCGACGTGGGTGAGGAGTCCTGCAAGCTGATGGCTCGTGAAATCGTTTCTCTTCAGGACGTCAACCTGCGCCAGACCCGGAAGGTGCACTTTCGCATTACCGCGACCGGCCTTGACGAAAGCCAGCTCAGGGCGCTGCGGGATCTTGTCGTCAGGCATCGCGGGGAATGTCAGTCGCTTCTGCATCTGGTGGTGCCTAACCGTAGTGAAACGGTGTTCCGCCTGCCCGATTCCTTGCAGGTCGCGGCGAGCGATGAAATAATGGAAGAGGCCGAACGCCTGTTCGGCAGCAATGTTGTAACGTTCGAATAACACAGCCGGATTTCGAAGGCAGCCGCCCCGATGATAACCGGAAAAAGGTGATATGCATGCAATTCTATCTGGATTTTGAAAAACCCTTGATTGAACTGGAGCGCAAAATTTCCGAGTTGCGGGAATATTCCACGGATCAGGTCGACTTTTCGGGTGATATCCAGAAACTTGAAAAAAAGGCCGAGAAGCTGCGCCTGGAAATCTTCAGCAAGCTGGACCGCTGGCAGCTCACCCAGTTGGCCCGACACATCAACCGTCCCTTCACCCTCGACTACATCAAGCACATCTTTACCGACTGGTTCGAGGTTCACGGCGACCGCCTTTTTCGGGACGATCCGGCTCTGGTATGCGGCTTCGCCCGCTTTCATGGCGAACCCTGCGCCGTCATCGGCCATCAGAAAGGGCGGGACACCAAGGAAAAGGTGTTCCGTAATTTTGCCATGCCGAATCCGGAAGGGTACCGCAAGGCTCTTCGGGTGATGCAGATGGCGGAACAATTTGGTCTGCCGATTTTTACTTTCGTGGATACCCCCGGTGCTTTCCCGGGGATCGGTGCCGAGGAAAGGGGCCAGGCCGAGGCGATAGCACGCAATCTGCGTGAAATGGCTGCTTTGAAAGTTCCGGTCATCGTCACCGTCACCGGAGAAGGCGGGTCCGGAGGGGCTCTGGCCATTGCTGTCGGCAACCGGGTGCTGATGATGGAATATTCAGTTTATTCCGTTATTTCTCCCGAAGGGTGCGCCGCCATCCTGTGGAAGGACGGCACCAAGGGCCCTCTGGCCGCCGAAGCCCTGAAGCTGACCGCAAATGATATCATGGAACTCCGCTGCGTCATTGACGATGTCATTCCCGAGCCGGTCGGTGGTGCCCATACAGACCATGCACAAGCCGCCGAACTGGTGGACCGGTATTTGCAAAAACATCTGGCAGAGCTCAAAACGCTCACGCCCGATGAACTTCGAGAGCAGCGTTATCGAAAATTGCGGGGCATGAGTTTCTTCGATGAATAAGGGGGTGGGATTACGGCCCACTTTTTGCTTTGATCTATTTGTGCTCGGAAAATTTTTTCCGTCAAGGAGTCTAAAAACCGGATGACCAAGGGGGGGGCGTGTCAATTCGTGGGCTGCAACAATGTCTGGTTCTCTCAGCTGGTTGTTTTCTTCTGGCTGCCTGTGCCGGCGGTTACAAGACCCGTATCATCGATACTCCCGAAAGCCGCCATCTGAAAGGGCATCAGCGTCCCTATTCGATCAATGGCAAACGTTATGATCCCGTTCTCAGCTCCGATGGCTTTCAGGAACAAGGCATGGCCAGCTGGTACGGGCGGAAATTTCACGGCAAGAAGACCAGCAATGGAGAAATCTACGACATGCATGCCATGACCGCCGCCCACAAAACGCTACCCATGGGGACCCTGGTTCGGGTCACCAACGTGCTCAACGGCCGGGAGGTCACCGTACGCATCAATGATCGGGGCCCCTTCACCAAGGGGCGCGTCATCGATGTTTCCTATGCGGCCGCCAAACTCCTGGGGCTGGTCGGACCGGGTACCGCGCCGGTTCGTATAGAAGCCCTGGAGGGATCCCCGGTTAATCCCGCCTCTCTGGAAGGAGCCCGGGGATACGTCATCCAGTTGGGATCTTTCTCTCTTGAGGAAAATGCCCGAAGGCTTGCCAAAAGGCTCGAAAAGCAGACGGGGACGGCCAGCATCGTCCAGGAGCGGGTTGGCAGCAGTTTATATTTCCGCGTCATGGCCGGGAGGTATTCCACCTTCGATGCGGCGCAAACGGCTCGCAACAGGTTAGAAAAAGAAGGTTATTCGGATTGTTTTGTAGTTGCCAAAGATTGAATTGATATGTTCTTCTCTTTTTTCTGTTGTTTTCTCCTGCGGCAATCATTTACCTTCTAAAAAATGGTGATCAAGCTTTTTTAGCTTGCTGCCGACCTCGGCGGGCAGTGTCGCCGATGCGGCCGGGAGGAGAGATATGAGTCAGGAACCCTTTTCTGCGGATAGGATGCCCATTTCGAACAGTCCCATGCCCTTGCCCATGCCCAGGGAAATCGAAAGGCTCATACAACAAAAAATTGAAATTCCCTCCCCCCCCAGGATAGTCGTTCGGATTCTGGAAGCCGTTCGGGACGAAGACAACTGTTTCGCCGAACTGGGCAGAATCATTTCTGCCGACCCTGCCTTGACCGCCAGAATTCTCATGGTGGCCAACTCTTCCCTGTACGGGTGCAGCGGGAAGATCAAGACGATTGAAACCGCCCTGACCATCCTTGGCCTCAACGCCCTGAAAAATATTGCTCTTTCCTTCATCATAGTCAACAAACTGCAGGGTCAGAACAACGAATTATTCGATTTCGAATATTTTTGGAGGCGCTCGGTGACCGCAGCCGTTGCCGCTCAGCAGGTCTCCGAAATGCTTCAGGACAATCGGGAGGATATCTTTGTCAGCGGCCTGCTGCAGGATATCGGCATTCTGGTGATGTACCTCTACCTGGCCGATACCTACTGCACGGTACAAGCGACCAAACAGGCCACGGATGCTCCTGTCGCTCTTATTGAAAAGCAGCTGACCGGTTTTAATCATTGCGAGCTGGGCGGCGCCCTCCTCAAGCAGTGGGGCCTTCCGGAAAGTATCTATATGCCGGTCTTCTACCATCACTCCCCGCAAAACGCGCCGGAGCAGTACCGCCGACCTGCGGAAATCCTCAACATTGCCGGCAAGCTTTCCGCCGTGTATCACAGTTCTTCCCTTACCGCTGTGAGGGTTCAGGAAATCTATGGAATTCTGACTGAAAAGTTTTCCATCGAAGGAGACGTCGTGAGGCAGACCGTCGATGCTCTTGCCGATCAATCCAGTGAAGTTATGGATTTTTTCGATATACCGCCCGGGAAAATGAAGCCTTTTTCCCAAATGCTTCAGGAGGCCAACCGGGAGTTGGGGCAACTGGGCATGAGTTACGAGGAAACGGTTCTGGAACTTCATCGTGCTCGCGAGGAATCGAAGAAAAACCTCGAAAAACTGATAGAAGCCAACAAAAAATATCGAGAGATGGCTTATCGCGATGAACTGACCGGTTTGTACAATCGCCGATTCTTCCAGGAAGCCATGGCAAAGGAACTGGAGCGGATAAAGCGTTATCAGCGAGGGCTCTCCCTGCTTTTCTTCGATATCGATCTCTTCAAGCAGGTCAATGACAGCTACGGGCATCTGGCAGGGGATACAGTGCTGAAAAGCATTGCCGGCAGGATCCAGAAGATCCTGCGCTCCTCGGATGTGGTCGTACGCTATGGCGGGGACGAATTCGCCATCATTATGCCGGAAACCGACAGGAAGGGGCTGCAGGAGTTTGCCGAACGCATGCGCCGCGAGATCGAGAGCCTTGAAGTCCAAATGGACGGAGACTCCCTGCAAGTGACCGTCAGCATAGGTGCGGCCGCCTTCTCGGGCGGAGTGGCCCTCGCCAAAACCAGCATGCTGGAGGTGGTGGACAAGGCCATCTATCTGGCTAAGAAGGCCGGCCGCAATTCCATCCATGTCGTGGAGTACGGTGATCTTTCCTGAATCCTATCCAACTGTTATCCTACCTTGACAGCCCCCGCAGACGCTTTCTGCGGGGGCTGTTTTTAGTTTGCCCAGCGAAGCGGGCAAACCCGGCCTGTTGAAAGAAACAGGCGTCACCCCGACCAGGGGGAAGACAATCCGAATCGCAAGGGCGTTGCTGGCAACGGCAGGGTCTGAAGGAAGCGATAGGAAGTGATCTGCACATAGCGCAAGCGAACCTGATTCGGCGCTGCGGGTGGGCAAGCGTCTTAAATAGCGCGAAGCCCGATACCTGGTCAGACCCGTGGCGTGGTTGAGGATGGCGTAGCTCACAGGGAACTCGTAGTAACTGGGGAAGCCTCGTATCGTTCCGAAAATCGGCGGTCGATTTCCGGAAAAGGGCGGCACAAGAGGAGACTCAAGGCCAAGCGATGCGGTGCGAGGTGGCAGAAGATTCCGTAGTAGTGATGAAGTCCCGGCCTGTGAAAGCTGGTAACAGACTGGAGGGTAAAACCGGGATGATCCGCTGCTTGGTCGGCGGGGGCCGCCATGTGCCAAAAGCCATGAGCGGAATGCGAAGGGATGACGTCTACTCGAAGGTCTTCGGAAACTGCATTTTCACGTCACGCCGGACACAAGCCGCCCGACGGGGTGGGACACGCTAACGGCGGTAGCCCGTGACAGGGGTCTGCCGGTAATGGTCGTCCAGCGAAGTAACCGGGATACGCTGTCGTAGATTGCCCATGAGGGATAAAAGGCGACGGTCTTCCGGCCAAGAGCGCGAGGCACGGCGGAAGGGGCAGGGCAAGGAGACGCAGGAACAAGCATGGCGAAGAAATACTACAGTCTCTATGACCGCATGGTGCATGAGAAGGGACTGCTTCAGGCATATGCCAAGGTCAAATCCAACAAGGGCAAGCCCGGCATCGACGGGCAGTCCGTGGAGGATTTTGCCGCGCATCTGCCCGAAGAGATCGCCCTGCTTGTACGCGAACTGCGGCAGAAGAGCTACCGCCCCTTACCGGTCAAGCGGGTCGAAATCCCCAAAGCCGGTGGAGGGAAGCGGTTGCTCGGCATTCCCGCGGTTCGCGACCGGGTTGTCCAGCAAGCCTTGCTGAACATTCTGCAGCCGCTATTCGATCCGGAATTTCATCCATCGAGCTACGGCTATCGGCCCGGGCGAAGCCCACACCAGGCGATCGCCAAGGCCAGCCTGTTCATCCGGCGGTATGAGTTCAAGTGGGTGGCGGACATGGACCTATCGCGGTGCTTTGACACCCTGGACCATGATCTCATCCTTCGGAGCTTTCGCCGGAAGATCGCCGATGGCAGTATTCTGGGGTTGCTGCGGATGTTTCTGCAAAGTGGGGTGATGACCACGGAAGGGTGGCAGGCGAGCGAAGAAGGCAGTCCCCAAGGCGGGGTCATCAGCCCCTTCATCGCCAACGTCTACCTCGATGCCTTCGACCAGTTCATGAAGAGTCGGGGGTATCGAATCGTCCGCTATGCGGACGATATTCTGATCCTCACCCGCTCGAAAAGCGCGGCACACCATGCCCTCAAGGTGGCAAGAGAATACCTGGAAAGGGAGCTTCGCCTTACCGTCAATGAACAAAAAAGTCGCATCGTCTCCAGCTTCGAGGGCGTCAGCTATCTTGGCGTCACGATCCACACCAAGTACACCCGGATCAAGCGAGAGAAGGTGCGCGAGTTCAAGGACAAGGTGAAGAAAATCACCCAGCGCAACTCGCCAGTCAACCTGGCCAAGGTCATTGCCGACCTGAATCCGGTGATACGCGGGTTTGCCAACTACTTCCGAGTGGCCAACTGCCGCAAAGAGTTTGGAGCGCTGATGCAGTGGATCAGAAGGCGCCTGCGAGCCAAGCAGTTGAGACAGTGGAAAAAGCCCCAAAGGCTGCACCGCAGATTGAGACAGCTTGGCTATCAGGGGGAGTTCAAGGCAATAAAGATGAACTCTTGGTGCAATGCCGCCAGCAATCTGGCTAACTACGCCATTCCCAACAGCTATTTAAGGGAATTGGGTCTTTTTGAGATGGCTTCGGTACAAACCGGATACCTGCCTCAGGACTACTGAGAGAAAGAAAAGACAGGAGCCGTGTACGAGGCCCGTACGCACGGTTCTGTGAGAGGGATGAGGCGAACCTGATCAGTTCGCCTCACCCTACTCGATAAACTCTGAGACCCTGTCTTCCCCGGGAATATGCGGTTGGTTTTCGGCCCGCCGGGCTCAGACAGGGGAAAGGACGATCGCATGCAGAAACTGAAGCAGTTTGTCATCAAAATGGGAAAACAGCAGACGCTCAAGGTTTTCCCCTCGTGCAAGACCTGCGGAGGGGAATCCGAAGGGGCCGGATATTTTTGCGGCAGCGATTCCGAGGGAAACGGATTCGTCATCTGGATCGATGACGAACAGGTCTGCCAGGTCCTTGAAAGGGTTTTGGCTGAGCAGCTTCCTGCCGGGGAGTGAATCGTTGCCAAGAGGTAATGGACGCGCATGAAAGTCGTGGTGGCTCTCGACAGCTTCAAGGGGAGTCTGACAGCCATGGAGGCCTGCGACCTTGTCGCCCGGGTCCTGCGAAGCAGATATCCCCGATGGCAGGTCGTCACCCGGCCCATGGCGGACGGAGGCGAAGGCACCGCTGCCGTTCTGCGCGCGGCGGCAGGGGGACAATGGGTCCGTTTGCCAAGAGTGACCGGGCCGC
Organism: Syntrophotaleaceae bacterium; assembly: GCA_041390365.1. Taxonomy (NCBI): domain Bacteria; kingdom Pseudomonadati; phylum Thermodesulfobacteriota; class Desulfuromonadia; order Desulfuromonadales; family Syntrophotaleaceae; species Syntrophotaleaceae bacterium. The sequence goes on from JAWKQB010000001.1 coordinate 735,512, forward strand.
TTCCGGGTATGGTCGTCCCGGCCGGGTATGCCTGGCTGCATCAGTCCCGCACCGCCGTTGTCGAAATGGCCGCTGCCAGCGGACTGGCCCTGCTTCCCAAAAGTCTGCGCAACCCCCTGCTGACCACCACCTTCGGCACGGGGGAGCTGATCGCGGATGCGATGCAACGGGGTGCCGAAGAGATCTACCTGGCCCTGGGCGGAAGCGCGACGGTGGATGGAGGGACGGGCGCCGCCCTTGCCCTGGGCTGGAGGTTTCTGGATCGGCGGGGGATGGCCTTTTTTCCCCGGGGCGGGACCCTTCAGCGGATTCGCCGCATACTTCCTCCGGCAAAAAGGTTTCCGCGAATCGAGGTGCTGTGCGATGTGTCCAACCCTCTGTGCGGGCCAAAAGGGGCCGCCAGGGTTTTTGGTCCACAGAAAGGTGCAACACCGGCCATGGTTCTGCAACTCGAAACAGGTCTGCGCCATCTGGCCGACCTGATGCGCCGGCAGACGGGAAAAGAGATGCTGCAGCTTCCGGGCGGGGGCGCCGCCGGCGGATTCGGAGCCGGAGCGGCGGTTTTCTTCGGAGGGCACCTGGTTTCCGGAGTGAGTGCTGTCGTTAAGGCTACAGGTCTGGAAGCAGCTTTGGAGAAAGCGGACTGGGTCATCACCGGCGAAGGGTGTTTCGATGAACAGTCCCTCCATGGCAAAGTGGTCAGCGGGGTCAGGGATGCCGCCCGGAGCAAAGGCGTGAAGACGGCCCTGCTCGCCGGAAGAGTGAAGCTGCCCGAAAAGGCATGGCGAGCCGAGGGAATTTCCTTCAGCGAAGCCGCCGCCGGCGAGGACCTCGATGAAGAGCGCGCCCTGGCCGAAGCCGGCTCCCTGCTCTCCAAGGCCGCAGCCCGGCTGGGCTCGGTTTTGAACTGACCTTCCTGTCCCTGTTGTCCCTGCCGTCCTTTATGTTCCCGTCAATCAGCCCTTGCCAAAGTGCGGACGTCAACCGGATTGGCCGTCGTCGGTGCCGTATTCCTGGAGAAATGCCGCTTTGAAAGCCTTGAAATCATTCCTTTCGATGGCCTGCCGGGCATCGCTCATCATATTGAGGTAGAAGCGGACATTGTGGATCGCCGCCAGGGTAGCGGACAGGATCTCATTGGAGCGGAACAGGTGGTGGAGATAGGCCCTGGTGAAATTTTTGCAGCAGTAGCAGTCGCAGGAGGGATCCACCGGGAAAAAATCGCGCCGGTAGCGGCGGTTGGTGAGACGGATCTTCCCGCGCCGGGTAAAGAGCGTGGCACTGCGGGCATACCGGGTGGGGATGACGCAGTCGAACATGTCCATGCCCCGTTCGACGCTCTCCAGGATATCCTCCGGAAGACCGACCCCCATCAGATAGCGCGGCTTGTCCGCAGGCAGGATGGGAGCGGTGTATTCGACCACCTTCTTCAGCAGATCCAGACCCTCGCCGACGCTGACTCCGCCGATGGCATAGCCCGGAAAATCGAGGCTGCCGAGGGCCCGGCCGCATTCCTGGCGAAGATCTTCGTAGATGCCTCCCTGCACGATACCGAACAGGGCCTGGTCGGAACGGCGGTGATGTTTAAGGCATTCCTCAGCCCAACGCAGAGTCTTGCGAATCGATTTGGCCGCGTACTCATGGGTGGCCGGAAAGGGGATGCACTCGTCGAAGGCCATGATGATGTCGGCGCCGAGGGTGTTCTGAATAGCCATGGCTTCGGCCGGACCGAGGAAAATCTCTTCGCCGCTGATTTCATGCCGGAAGAAAACCCCCTGTTCGGTGATGCGCTTCTTGGGCAGGGAAAAAACCTGAAAACCTCCGCTGTCAGTCAGGATCGGATGGGGCCAGTGCATGAACCGGTGCAGACCGCCGGCCTTTTCCACCAGCCCCTCTCCCGGAGAGAGGTGCAGGTGGTAGGTATTGGACAGAATGATCTGGGCACCGGTTTCCTCGACCTGGGCCGGGGTCATGGCCTTAAGAGCCCCGTGGGTTCCGACCGGCATGAAAATGGGTGTTTCGATGACGCCGTGCGGCGTCGACAGGCGGCCCCGCCTGGCCGCCGAATGGCGATCGGTATTTAACAAGTGAAAATCGAACATGGCTGACCCTTTCTGATTCCCGACTGAGCCGGGAATGTAACAGAAACCTGACCTGAGCGCAACAAGCTGGCGGGTTCCTGAACAGTCGGTGCTTCGGTTGCCAAAGAGACAACTATTGACTACAATTTTATGACAAATATCAACAACTTCTTTTTTCGTCCAAGCTGTTCCGGGCTATGTCCTGTCTTTTCCGGCCAGCTTTCCTTCTGCTTTTGGGAGTTCAGGTTGGAATCATGAACAAATATTTCTGGCGACAGGCCGTCGCGATCCTGGCGGTGGTTGTCATCTTCAACTATCTCTACGTGAAATTCAACCCGGCCCAGAACGATCCAACGGCCTCGATCAGCTACAGCCGTTTCAAAACCGAGCTCGCCGAGGACAATATAGCCCGGGTTCTTTTCCAGGGAAGCGAGCTGTCCGGGGAATTCCGGGAAAAGGTGGCTGTGGCAAAAGGCCCGCAGGCGGCAGAGCAGGGGCAGGAGGGCGAGCAGGTCCTCTATCAGGAGTTCCAGACCCATCTGCCGCCGGTTGAGGACCCCGGTCTGATGCAGAGCCTGCAACAGGCCCAGGTCGAGGTCGAGGTCAAGCCGGAAGAGAAACCGTCAGCATGGACCACCGCCCTGCTGTATCTGCTCCCCTGGGTGCTGATCATCGGCGTCTGGTGGTTCATCCTCAAGGGGATGCGCTCCCGACAAGGCGGGGGCGGCCTGATGGGGGGATTTTCCAAATCGGGAGCCCGCCTGTATGTGGAGCAGAAATCGAAGGTGACCTTCAAGGACGTGGCAGGCCTGGAAGAAGCGAAACAGGAGTTGATGGAAATCGTCGAGTTCCTGCGCAATCCGAAGAAATTTACCCGGATCGGCGGCAAGGCTCCCCGGGGCGTTCTCTTGGTCGGACCGCCCGGCACCGGAAAAACCCTGATGGCACGGGCGGTTGCCGGGGAGGCTGAAGTCCCCTTCTTCTCCATTTCGGCCTCCCAGTTCATTGAAATGTTCGTAGGGGTCGGCGCCAGCCGGGTCCGCGACCTGTTCAATACGGCCAAGAAGAGTGCGCCCAGCATTATCTTCATCGACGAGCTCGACGCGGTCGGCCGTTCCCGGGGGACGGGCCTTGGCGGCGGCAACGATGAGCGGGAGCAGACCCTCAATCAGCTGCTCTCGGAAATGGACGGTTTCGATCCCCATGAAGAAGTGATTATCATGTCGGCCACCAACCGCCCGGACGTTCTCGATCCGGCCCTGCTGCGTCCCGGACGTTTCGACCGCCAAGTCATCGTGGAGAGGCCGGACTGGCGGGCCCGGGAGGAGATCCTCAAGGTCCACACCCGCAAGGTGCCCCTGGACAAGGACGTCGACCTTCGCACAATTGCCCGGGGCACCCCGGGGATGTGCGGAGCCGATCTGGAAAACCTCGTCAACGAGGCGGCCCTGATCGCGGCCCGCCATGATATGGATCGGGTCTCGATGGAACATTTCGAGCAGGCGAAGGACCGGATCCTGATGGGGTCGGAGCGAAAACTTGTTCTTTCCGACCAGGAAAAGCGCATAACGGCTTTCCACGAAGCGGGCCACACCCTGATCGCCCGCCTGTCTCCCGGGGCCGATCCCATTCACAAGGTTTCGATCATTCCGCGCGGGCGAGCCCTGGGTGTCACCCAGCAGCTGCCCATAGACGACAGGTATCACTATTCCCGGACCTACCTGACGACGCGCATTGCCGTCGTTCTCGGGGGCAGGGCGGCGGAGAAGGCTGTCTTCGGGGAGCTGACCACCGGCGCGCAGAACGATCTGCAACAGGCCACCGACCTGGCCGAGAAGATGGTCTGCCAATGGGGGATGAGCGACAAAGTCGGGCCGATGGCCTTCAATCGAGGAGAGGAACATCCCTTCCTGGGGCGCAAGCTGGCGACCAGCAATGCCTTCAGCGAACAGATGGGCTGGATCATCGATCAGGAAATTGAAAAAATCATCAAGGAAGCGGAACAGCTTGCCGACCGGATGGTGGCCGATTACCGCCCGGCCCTGGAAAAGCTGGCGGCGGCTCTGCTGGAGGAGGAGGTCCTGAGCCGGGTCCGGGTCGATGAGATTCTTCGCGAGTTCGGCATCAGGCCGCTTGTGGAGCATGCCGATTCCCGGCCGGAAGAGGGGGAGCAAGCAACCCCGGCACCCGGTGACCTGGGCAAGGAAACGGGGAGTGGGTAAAAAAAAGAGCCTGCGGTGTTCCCGCAGGCTCTTTCCGAATCGAGCTTGGTATTCCTATTTCCGGCGCAGGTTATAGAATACGTCCCGGCCTTTGAACCGTGCCGTATCGGCCAGTTCGTCCTCGATACGGAGCAGCTGATTGTATTTGCAGACCCGGTCGGTCCGGCAGGCCGAACCGGTTTTGATCTGACCGGCATTGGTGGCCACCACCAGATCGGCGATGGTGGTGTCCTCGGTTTCCCCGCTGCGGTGGGACACTACTGCCGTATAGCCGGCACGCTTGGCCATTTCGATGGCGTCCAGGGTTTCGGTCAGGGTTCCGATCTGATTGAGCTTGATCAAAATCGAGTTGGCGATGCCTTTTTCGATACCCTGTTTCAGAATGCCGGTGTTGGTGACGAACAGATCGTCGCCGACAATCTGGATGCGGCTGCCAAGGCGCTCGGTCAGCAGCTTCCACCCTTCCCAATCGTTTTCGGCCATACCGTCTTCGATGGAAATGATCGGGTAGCGGTTGACCAGATCCTCGTAGAAATCGATCAGTTCCTTGGAGCTCTTTTCCGGTTTGGCTTCATTTTCGAGCAGGTATTTGCCGTCCTTGAACAGTTCAGAGGCGGCGACATCGAGGGCCAGGAGGATCTCCTCGCCGGGGGTGTAGCCGGCGGCGCGGATCGCTTCCATGATCACTTCCAGCGCCTCTTCATTGCTCTTCAGGTCGGGGGCGAAACCGCCCTCGTCGCCGACGGCGGTGTTGTAGCCCCGGCCCTTGAGAACCTTTTTCAAGGCATGGAAAATTTCCGCCGACATGCGCAGCGCTTCGCGGAAGGATTGGGCGCCGGCGGGCATGATCATGAATTCCTGAATATCGACATTGTTGTCGGCGTGGGCGCCACCGTTGAGGATATTGAGCATTGGCAACGGAAGTTCGCGGGCATTCGGTCCGCCGATGTACTGGAAGAGGGACAACCCCAGGTCCTCGGCTGCCGCGCGGGCACAGGCCAGAGAAACCCCCAGCAGGGCGTTGGCTCCCAGATTGCACTTGGTTTCGGTGCCGTCCAGGGCGAGAAGCTTGCGGTCGATTCCGGCCTGATCGGTGATCTCCCAGCCGATCAGTTCCTCCGCAATGATTTCGTTGACGTTTTCCACCGCTTTCAGCACCCCTTTGCCAAGGTAGCGGTCCTTGTCTCCGTCACGCAGCTCCAGCGCTTCCCGTTCGCCCGTCGATGCACCGCTCGGTACGGCTGCCCGGCCCATGACGCCCGTTTCCAGATAAACCTCCACCTCGACGGTGGGATTGCCCCGGGAATCCAGAATTTCCCGGGCATAGATATCGACGATTTCACTCATGTCAGTCCCTCTTTCGGTATAAAATTATTTGAGCCGGTTAACCGACCATCCGAATCCGTATTTATAGCACATCCGGGCGGAATTGAAACCATTTTTCCTAAACTTTACAGTCGCCGGGGATTTGAAAAGGATTGCTTTTGGACGTGGACAATGTTATGTAGTCGGCGTATGAAACCTAATTCGAAAAGGATTTTTTTTGAATAGCAGCAATACTCAGGGTCGATTCAGCGCCGACGACCAGCAGCTGGCGAATCAACTCTTCGGTCAAGCCAACAAAAATCTGAAACAGATCGAGAAAACCCTAGGGGTTCGCCTGAGCTCCAAGGGTTTCGATCTTTTCATACAAGGCGAAGCGGAACAGGTGCAGCTGTGCCAGCGTTTGCTGGAAGAACTCTACACGCTGTTAAGGGAAGGCTATCCCCTTTATCCGACCGATATCGACTACGCGGTCAGGATACTTTCCGCAGATTCCAGAATCCGATTAGGGGATATTTTCCTCGATACCATCTGCATTTCCGCCCGCAAAAAAAGGATTGCTCCAAAAAGCCTGGCGCAGAAGACCTACATCGACGCCATTCGCGACAATGACGTGGTTTTCGGCATCGGGCCGGCAGGCACCGGCAAGACCTATCTTGCCATGGCCATGGCCGTTTCCTTTCTGATGAAGAAGGAAGTCGCCCGCATCGTTCTGGTCAGGCCTGCCGTGGAGGCGGGGGAGAGGCTCGGATTCCTTCCCGGCGATATTGCCGAAAAGGTCAATCCCTATCTTCGACCCCTGTACGATGCCCTGTTCGACATGGTGGATCGTGACAGAGGTCAGGAATTGATCGACAAAGGGGTGATCGAGGTGGCGCCTCTGGCCTTCATGCGGGGCAGGACCCTCAATGACGCCTTCGTCATCCTGGACGAGGCGCAGAATACTACCGCGGAACAGATGAAAATGTTTCTGACCCGGCTCGGATTCGGCAGCCGGGCGGTCATTACCGGGGATATCACTCAGATCGACCTGCCCTCCGGGAGGGTATCCGGTCTCCGCGAGGCGCTCGATATCCTGAAGGGGATCAAAGGAATTTTTTTCAATTATTTCACCGATCGTGACGTGGTACGGCACCCAATTGTACAGGCCATCGTTCAGGCCTATCACCGGGCGGAAGGGACCGGCCTCCGGCCCGCCGACCGGAGGGGCCGAGAGGACAATGCCGATGATCGGCAGAAGTGATTTGCAATGACGACCAGCAAACCTGAACGCAAGTCCGAGGCTCCACGGCGCCGATGGCACCGCTTCTGTTCCGTCTTCCCCTTGTTTAAGCCCTTTCACAAGGAGCAAAACCAGCGCTACCTGCTGCTTTTCGGGGTTGCGCTGATCATAACCGCCATCATCGTGCCCAAAGGCGGGTTTGTCCCCGGGTACTATTCGCCGGGCGACATTGCCTCCCGGGATATCAAGGCGTCCCGCGACCTGCTCCTGCCGGACCAGCCACTCACGGAAAAAAAGCGGGATGAAGCGGCCAGGGCCATCCTGTCTCTATACGATTTCGATTCCCGGGCCGGTGAGGAGACAGCCGGCCGTCTGTTCCAGATCTTCAACCAGCTCGGAACCACCCTTCAAACCGAAACTCCTCTGCAGAACGTTTTCCCCAAGGATGAAAATTCCCCCGTCAGCGAGCTCACGGAAGATGAATTGATTCTTCTGGCCCGGCTTTCCTCCCGCGACCAGGTGGCAAAGGATCTGCAGAAACTTCTGGTCGCATCCTTCAAAAATCTGATTGTGGGCAATCTGCAGGTTTTCGAATCCAGTTGGGATCGCGGAATTATTGTCCGCGACCTGGTCAATCACGGGGAACGGGCCGTCATGGACGCCAAGCAGGTGACGGGAATCGGCGACGTTTTCGATCAGGTGGAGAGAGAAATCGGGAAAATGGACGATCTCTCTCCCAACCAGCGGATCGTGCTCCTGAAGCTCCTGCGCAAGATGATCCGCCCCAACCTGACTTTCAATCAGAACGAAACCGAGGAACGGCGGCGCAAGGCCGGTGAACTGGTCAAGCCGGTGCTGTTCCAGATGAAGAAGGGGGAGATGATCGTTCGCGAGGGCGAACGGGTCACCGAGGAGCAGATCCGGAAGCTGCGGGCGATGCGGGCCGTGAGCGGCAACTACAGTACGCTGCTGACCGGTCTGGGCCTACTGCTCTGCATCCTGCTGCTGATTTACCTCGGCCATCGCTTCGCCCGTTCCAACATCAGCAAATACCGACCTAAAACATGCGATCTCCTGGTGATGGCGCTGGTGTTCGTCAGCCTGTTCATTCTGATCAAGGTGGCCATTTTCATCTCGACCGCTCTGGAAAGCGCCTTTCCCTACATCGAATCGTCCAGCTACTACTATGCCATTCCCTTCGCTGCCGGCGCCATGCTGATCCGCATCGTTCTGAACAGCGAGGTGTCCCTGATTTTCTCCCTGGCCTTCAGCGCCCTGGTCGGGATTCTGTTCGGCAACAATTTGTTCATCGCCGTCTATGCCCTGGTCGGCAGCCTCACAGGGGCCAACTGGGTCAGGCAATGTTTGGAGCGGGCCACGCTCTACCGCGCCGGAATACGTCTGTCGATGGTCAATTTTCTGCTGGTGCTCAGCATCCATCTGATGGCGGGCCGGGGGGTCGATTCGCAATTTTTCTACAAGGCCGGTTTCGGCCTCGCCGGTGGCTTTTTCTGCGCTCTGCTGGTGACCGGACTGATCCCCCTGATCGAATGGCTGTTCAAATACACCACCGACATCAAACTGCTGGAACTGGCCAACATGAACACCCCGGTGCTGCGGGAGCTGATGATTCAGGCACCCGGGACCTATCACCACTCCATCATTGTCGGAAATCTGGCCGAGGCCGCCGCCGAAACCATCGGTGCCAATCCTCTGCTGGCGCGGGTTGCGGCCTACTACCACGATATCGGCAAAATTCGCAAGCCCCTCTATTTCGTTGAAAATATCGGCTGCCAGGAAAACCGGCACGACAAGCTGACTCCCTCCATGAGCGCCCTGATTCTTATGGCCCATGTCAAGGACGGCGCCGATATGGCTCGTGAAAACAAACTCGGTCAACTGCTGGTGGATATCATCCGGCAGCACCACGGCACCGCTCTGATAAAATACTTCTTCGACAAGGCCAAGCAAAGCTCTGATCCCGGGGTCCATCAGGTTAATGAGCGGGATTACCGCTACCCCGGGCCCAAACCCCAGAACCGGGAGGCGGCGCTGATCATGCTGGCCGATGCCGTTGAGGCGGCCAGCAGAACGCTGACCGATCCCACTCCGGCCCGGATCCAGGGGATGGTGCAGAAGATCATCAACAATATTTTCATCGACGGCCAGCTCGACGAATGCGAACTGACCCTCAAGGATCTCCACAATATCGCTAAGAGTTTCAATCGAATTCTGTCCGGCATTTTCCATCACCGCATCGATTACCCTGAGCCGGTGCACAAGGAGCGGGAAAAGGAACCGGGAAAAAGGAAGAACGGTGAAGATTCACATCGAGAATCGGCAGACGAGTCAAAAGATAAAGACGGCACCTCTGGAAAAAGCAGCACGGAAGATCTTAAACGCCTTGGCATGTCCTAAGGACAGCGAACTGTCCATCGTCATTGTCAGCGATGACCAGATCCGGGAGATCAATCGGGATTACCTGCAGCGGGACAAAGCCACCAATGTCATCTCCTTTGCCATGCAGGAAGGGGAGGGAGCCGGACTGCAACCCGCTCTGCTGGGAGACGTCGTCATCAGTGCCGACACCGCTGCCAGGGATGCTGAAGAGGCCGGGCTGCCCTTCGAGAGCGAACTGTATTTTCTTCTGCTGCACGGCATCCTGCACCTGGTCGGTTACGATCACGAGCGGGGCACTGAGGAGGAAGCCCGCCGGATGGAAGCCAAAGAGGAAGAGATATTTGCTATGATTGAGGACGAAATTCTTTCCTGCCCCCGGTAGCCAGTCATGCTGATGAAACCTAAAGGAGTCGTGGCCAGTTTCTACTGTGCCATTGAGGGAGTTCTCTGGTCGGTACGGACCCAGCGGCACATGCTCTACCATATGCTGGCAGCCCTGACCCTGCTGCTGGCGGCTCTGTCTTTTCACATCTCGACCCTGGAATTCATTCTGCTGGTTCTTGCGGCGATGCTGGTGCTGATTTCGGAGCTGCTGAACACGGCTCTGGAAGCTGTCGTCGACCTGGTCTCTCCCGAGTACCACCCCCTGGCCCGCAGGGCCAAGGATGTGGCTGCAGGCGGCGTGCTGGTCGCCTGCATCGGAGCGGCGATCATGGGTTACATGGTCCTGGCGCCCTATCTCTTCCCGGTGGAAAAAATCCCCTTTCCGTCGCTCAAAAGGCCGCCGGGAGAACTGGCCGTCGCCTCCATCCTGACCGTGACGATTCTGGTGGTGCTGATTAAAGCCCGTATCGGCCGGGGCCGACCGCTGCATGGCGGCATGCCGAGCGGCCATGCGGCTTTTGCTTTTTCGATAGCGACGTCCGTGGTCCTGTCCGAAGTCGGCCCGATCCTTGCTCTGCTGACCTTGACGTTGGCAGCCCTGTTGGGGCAGAGCCGGGTTTTTCTGAAAATTCACACCAGTACGGAAGTGCTGGCGGGCGCTCTACTGGGGATCGCGGTCACGGCCCTGCTTTATTTCCTTTTTGGTTGAAATCAGAGGGTAAAGATAAAACGCTCGATCCAAAATTAAACAAGGAGAACCTTTTTGGACGCAGACAGTCCCAGCGATAAAAACATTTTCAAATCAAGCTTTTTTCGGCGTCTTCTATTCGGCAAACTTCGTGTGACCAGCGAGAAGGAATTGCAGGAGGTGATCAATGCCTCCGAAGAGGAAGGGATCATCAACGAAGAAGAAGGAGAGATGCTGCACTCCATCTTCGAGTTTGGTGACACGATCGTCAGGGAAATCATGGTGCCCCGTACCGATATGATCTCCTGCAGTACTCAGGCGACGGTGACCGATCTGCTGAAGGCGATCATCACCTCCGGGCATTCCCGGATTCCTATCTACGAAGGGAGCAACGACCGCATCGTCGGTCTCGTTTACGCCAAGGACCTTTTGAAATACTGGGGCTGCAGCGATGACGAGCTGAAGGTCAGCCAGGTGATGCGAGCTCCGTTTTTCGTTCCTGAAACCAAAAAAATCGAGGAACTGCTCAAAGAGTTCCGCACCCGCCGCATGCACATGGCCATCGCCATCGACGAATATGGAGGCACCAGTGGACTGGTGACCTTCGAGGACCTGCTGGAGGAGATCGTCGGGGACATTCAGGACGAGTACGACCTGGAGGAAGACTGGCTCAGTGAGGAAGAGGACGGTTCAGTGCTGGTCGATTGCCGTCTGAACATCGACGAATTCGCCGAATATTTCGATGTCCGGATTCCCCGGGACAAGTTCGATACGGTCGGCGGCTGGCTCTTCGACCTGCTGGGGCATGTCCCACTGCAGGGAGAGGAGACCGTCTACGGCAACCTGAGCATTCAGGTGACGGAGGCCGATGAGCGAAAAATCCGCCTGGTTCGGGTTCGCCGACTTGAACCTGTGAAACAGGTGGAGGAAAACGGCTGATGCAGTTGAAACGCTTTCTTCCGGATCCGGTTTCAAGCCTGGCCCTCGGCTCGGGGCTGCTGCTGGCTCTGTCCTTCCCTCGCCCGGATGTGGCGTCGCTTGCCTGGTTCGCACTGGTGCCGCTGTTCATGGTGATGAACGAGCGGCCCTTCCATACCGGCTTTCTTGCAGGGACCGGGTTTTTTGGGCTGGTGCTTTACTGGCTCAATATCGTCATGACCACCTACGGCCGGCTTCATCCCGTCCTCTCGGTGGTGGTCTATCTGCTGCTGGTTGCCTACCTTTCCCTTTTTTTCGGCGCCGCCACCTGGGCGGCCTGTTACTGCCGGGAAAAATTGGGGTTTTCCACCATCATTACCCTGCCTGTTTTCTGGGTGGCACTGGAGTTTGTGCGCTCCTTTCTTCTGACCGGGTTCCCCTGGGCCACCCTCGGATACTCCCAGCAGTCGCACCTGGCCCTGATTCAGAGCGCTGACCTGGTCGGTCCCTACGGATTGAGCTTTCTGCTGATCCTCTCCAATGCGAGTCTTGCCCGGGCCGGGTGTGAAATCCTGCAAAAGCGTTTTTCCAATCTGCCCTGGACGGCTCTGCTGGTCACGGCCTCGATGTTTGCCGCCAATCTTGAATACGGGTTCTTCCGGCTGGACCATCAAGTTGATGAAAGAAGCAAATCGGCGGAGACCCTGCTCGTTCAGGGATCCATCGATCAGTCTGTTAAATGGAACCCGGCCTATCAGGCCCGGACCATCGCTATCTATCGCGACCTCTCCATGCCGGAATCGGAGAGCCCTGCAACGGATCTCATTATCTGGCCGGAGAGCGCGGTTCCTTTCTTCTTCCAGGAGGGGGGTGCACTGGCCGAAGCCGTTCTCCAGGTCCCGGTACAGACCGGTGCCTATCTCCTTATGGGCAGCCCTGCCTACGAGGCGGGCAGCGAGGGGGAGCAATATCTGAACAGCGCCTTCCTGCTGTCTCCCGAGGGCAGGATTCTCGGTCGCAGCGACAAGGTCCATCTGGTTCCTTTCGGGGAGTATGTTCCACTCGGCCGTTTGCTGCCTTTCGTGGACAAACTGGTGGTCGGGATCGGCGATTTTTCTCCTGGCAAGGTCAGTCCCTTGCAGATGAACGGAGGCCGCATCGGGGTTCTGGTCTGTTTCGAAAGCATTTTTCCCGAATTGGCCCGCGATTATGTACGGCAGGGCAGCGACCTGCTCGTCAATATCACCAACGATGCCTGGTTCGGCCGATCCTCTGCGCCTTACCAGCATCTGGCCATGAGCCGCTTCAGGGCCGTGGAAAACCGGGTCTGGGTGGCCCGTGCGGCCAATACCGGCATTTCCGCCTTCATCTCGCCCTCCGGCGAAATCGTCGCCAAGTCCCCCCTGTTCGAACGCCTGGCCCTGAAAGGGCAGGTGGGCCTCGGCGCCCAGCCGACCATCTATACCCGTTTCGGCGATATCCTGCCGATCCTGTGCCTGATTCTTTCCGCCGGGTGGCTGGTGTACGCCCGCCTGTTCTCAGGCAAGCGGAAGTTGTAAAGTCACTCCCTGCGGTCATCGTTTTGCGGGATGACTCGGCTATATTATTGACAATCTTCCGTTTGACGCCAAAATTTAATCAAGCTGTTGCTTCTGCTCTTCTGCCGTGATGACTCTTTTCAGATGAATCGAGGTGTTATGGAAAACCTGTTTTCTCTGGCTGACGAATGGGGACCCGCGAAAATCATCCATGTCTACGAACCGGTTATCGGTCTTAAAGGCATTCTGGTGGTTGACAATGTGGCCGTCGGGCCGGCCATCGGAGGATTGCGCATCGCTCCGGATGTCAGCGTCGAGGAGTGTTTTCGGCTGGCGCGAGCCATGAGTCTGAAAAATGTCGCCGCCGGGCTGCCCCACGGCGGAGGCAAGTCGGTTCTGTTCGGCGACCCCAAAATGCCCCTGGAGCGAAAAGAGCAGCTGGTACGAGCCATGGCCTGCGCCCTGCGCGATTGCCGCGATTATATTTTCGGGCCGGACATGGGCACCAATGAGACCTGCATGGCCTGGATCCGCGACGAGATCGGGCGGGCCGTCGGACTGCCGGAGGAGTTGGGCGGAATCCCCCTCGACAAGTTCGGCGCCACCGCCTGGGGACTGGTTCATTCCATCGAAACGGCCCAGGAATACTGCGATTTCCAGTTAAAGGGTGCGCGGGTGGTCGTGCAGGGATTCGGTGCCGTAGGCCAGCATGCGGCCCGCTTTCTTGCCGAACGGGGGGCCCTGCTGGTAGCGGCCGCCGATTCCCAGGGGGCGGTTTACCATCCGGACGGTCTCGATGTTCCGGTTCTGCTGGCCTTGAAGGAGAAGGGGGGCAGTGTCCTCGATTATGAACAGGGAGAGAAGCTCGACCGGGATGCGGTGATCGATATCGAATGCGACATCTGGATCCCAGCCGCCCGGCCGGATGTCATAGACAAGGGGAACGTCCATCGTCTGAAAACCCGCCTTGTCGCCCAGGGGGCCAACATTCCCCTGACCCTTGAAGCCGAGGAGTCTCTGCACCAGCGGGGGGTGATCTGTCTGCCCGATTTCATCGCCAACGCCGGCGGGGTCATCTGCGCCGCCATGGAGTATCATGGCGCAGGCAAAATTTTTGCCTTCCAGATGATCGAGGAACGGATCCGGGCCAACACCCGGGAGATGCTGGAGCGGGCCGAAAAGAAAAAGCTCCCGCCCCGGCGGGTGGCTGAGGAGTTGGCCTTCGAACGTTTGAAAAAAGCCATGGAGACCAGACGCTGGACCTTGTTCTGATTGTTTGAGTTTAATTCTGTTCCAGGTGGGGTATGACCCAGTAGTGGGGCGTTGTGAAGCGAGGCATGCCACAGAAATTCAGGGTAAGACCTCGGCTGATGGAGTCGGATCAAACGAAACCTCTTGTTTCATGCCAAAGTCTTGATCGCCCTGCGAGCAAGACCTCTGAACGCCCCCTCTTCCTTCCTTTTTCGATTCAGGCATTTCCATTTTCCTCTTGGCAAATTCCCATCTCGCTTTCCAGCAGAAGCCGTAGATAAACAGCCTTTAAAAGGGTTGTTTACAAAGGCACCCTTTTTGCAAAATTAAAGTCGGCTTGCTCTTGGCTTGCTCCTTTCGCAAGATTATTTCGACCGGATTTTGGTAAAAAGATTTATTGAACTTCTGGGAAAAAATCATCAAGTAAGAATGTTGTAGAAAGAATTCGGCACCGCCATTGTTATGCGAATTAAGCGCCGATTTGTCGAGAATCGTCGCATGGATAGGGGAGGGGGACGTTTTGAGCTGGAAACCGGTTATTCCAGTCTTGCTGCTAGTGGGATGGCTGATGTTGGCGCCGGCGTGCGGCTGGGCGATTTCCGATGCGGATCTTCTGAAACTGAGCCTCGAGGAATTGACCAGCCTGGAGGTGACTTCGAGCGGCAGGAAGCTGCAGAAAGTCAGCGAGGCGCCGATGGCGGTTTACGTCATCCATCAGGAGGACATCCGCCGTTCGGGTGCCACCAGCATTCCGGAAGCCCTGCGCCTGGTGCCGGGTGTCAGCGTGGCCCGCATCGACGGCAGCACCTGGGCGATCGCCATTCGCGGCTTCAACGGCCGTTTCCTCAACAAGCTGCAGGTGCTGATTGACGGCCGCAGCGTCTATTCGCCCCCTTTTTCGACAGTACATTGGGATATGCAGGACACCCTCCTCGATGACATTGAGCGCATCGAGGTGGTGCGCGGCCCGGGCGGCACCCTCTGGGGAGCCAACGCGGTCAACGGCGTGATCAACATCATCACCAAAAAGGCGGGGGATACCCAGGGAACCCTGGTCAAGGCCGGTTACGGAACCGAGGAAGAGGGCTTTGCCGCCGTGCGCTACGGCGGCACGGCCGGCGAGCGGGCCGATTACCGCGCCTTCGTCAAGTATTTCAATCGAGATTCGCTAAATCCGAACGAGTATGGCTACCTCGGTCAGGGGGAAGCCCATGACGATTGGAATGCCTTTAGAGGAGGTTTTCGGCTGGATGTCACTGGGGGCAGCCGGGACGATTTTACCCTGCAGGGGGAGGCTTACAGCGGTACCGAAGGCCAGCAGGACCAGCTTTGGCCCCTTGACCCGACCCTTGCATTCAACCAGCGGGTGGTGTCTGATACCCAATTCGCCGGCGGATTTCTGCTGGGCAGCTGGCAGCATCAATTGGCCGACGGAGGGGATTTGACCCTGAAAGGCTACTACGATCGCAGCTATCGCGATGAGCAGGTATTGGGGAAGGCCGTATGGGACGTGTTCGATGTCGATTTTCAGCACCGCTTTTTCCTTGGCCAACGGCAGGAAATGCTTTGGGGCCTGGGCTACCGCCTGACCCGGGATGACGTCGAAGACGGCGACCTGGTCACCTTCGAGGACGGCTCAGCCAGCGACCAGCTCTTCAGTCTGTTCCTGCAGGACGAAATCACCCTGATACCTCAACGGCTGCGGTTGCTTCTCGGTTCCAAATTCGAACACAACGACTATACCGGCTTCGAATACCAGCCCAATGCCCGCCTGGTCTGGACCCCGAACCAACACCATACCCTCTGGGCAGCTGTTTCCAGAGCAGTACGCACTCCATCGCGCCTCGAAGACAACGGTAATATCTTCTATACCGCATTGCCGGCCGGTGCCTTTTTCCCCGGCCCTTTTCCAGTCAGAATCGACGTATATGGCAATAAAGATTTCGACTCGGAAAAAATACTCTCCTATGAATTGGGTTACCGCTTCCTGCCCCAACGCGGATTCAGTATCGACACAGCACTTTTCTACACCCGCTACAGGGATCATCGCTCGGCAGAGCCTCTTCCCCCGTCCTTCGAGACCGAGCCCATCGATCACATTCTGCTCGCATTCAATGAAGACAATAAGCTGGAGGCCGAGGCTTGGGGACTGGAGATAGCCGTGGATTGGCATGTATTCCACTGGTGGCGTCTGCAGGGCAATTACAGCCTGTTGAAGCTGAACCTGACCCAGGAAAAGGGAAGCGGCGATTTTTTCAGCCCCCTGCTCTATGAAGATTCCAGCCCCCAGCAGCAATGCTCGCTTCGCTCCTCCTTCGATCTCGGGCGCAACTGGGATCTTGACCTCTGGCTGCGCTATGTGGACTCGGTTTCGGTCTATTTTACGGATGTGAACGATTATTTTTCTCTTGATGTTCGCCTGGCGTGGCGGCCGGTTAAGGGGCTGGAACTGGCCCTGGTCGGACAGAACCTGATTGAGAACGAGCACACTGAGTTCCAGGTGGAGTTCGGGCGGGCGGCAACCGTCGTACCCCGGGGCATTTACGGCCAGGTAAAGTGGCAGTTTTGAGTAGCAGAGACCGATGAAAAAAATCAGTTTTCTACATAAAGGTTTTATTCTGCTCTGCCTGGCGCTGCTGCTGGCATTCGTTAACGTCGGCCGTGCAGGAGCCCGGGAACCGGCTTCGGAAGAGAGTGTCAAAGCGGCCATTCTCTTCAATCTGATCCGGTTCGTCGAATGGCCGGTTTCAGCGGGGGCGGACTCGTCGTCACCGCGGATCGTGGCCACTTTCGGTCAGGACGCCCTGCAGCAGCGGATGGTAGCAATGGCCTCCTCGGCGGAACTGGTTTCGCGGGTCTCCGCTCTGGAAGTCGCAGACCTTGACCAGTTGAAGGATTGCAGGGACCGCATTCAGGTTCTTTATATCGCCCGTTCGGCTCATAAATTTATCCCGCAGATTCTCGACCTTCTCGAGGGCCGGCCGGTGTTGCTTGTCGGCGATCAGGAAGGGTTCGTGATGAGGGGCGGGATGATGAATTATGTGCGGGAGAATAATCGGATCCGTTTTGACATTAATTTGGACAAGGCCGAAAAGAGCCGGTTGAAGATGAGTGCCAAACTGTTCAATTTGGCCAGGGTGATTGTCAGTGATGGAGTTGCGAGGGAAAGGCGATGATCCGTGTCCACCAGTTCATAGACAGGCTGTCCATCCGGACCAAGCTGAAGATCATTATCACCGGCATCAGCCTGATCGTACTGCTGGCCCTCTTTTCCACCTTTGTGTTGACCCAGCGCACCCTCCTGCGGGATGCCCTGAGACAGGAACTGCAGGTTCTTGCCCGAAATCTCTCCCAGAACTGTTCCGCAGCGCTGATTTTCAAGGATGTGCCTGCAGCCGAGGGAATACTGTCTTCCCTCGAAAGCAAGCCTCAGGTCCAGGCTGGGGTGATTTTCGATAAAGACGGCCGTCCATTTTCCATTTACAGGAAAAAAAACCTTGGCGGGGAACTGCATCGGCCTGACCCCTTGTTACTGGAAAAAGGATTTCTGTTCCGGGAGGGTGAACTGGAAATTGCCCAAGCGATCGTTGAGGGGGATGAGTATTTCGGAACCCTCCTGATCTGCGCCGGCCTGGCGGATATTCAACAGGTGCTGTCGCAATATATATTTTTCGGCGCCGTGGGCCTTGCCGTGGCCTTGCTCTTCGCCTGGTTTCTGGCGGCCAAACTGCAGCGGGTTATTTCCCTTCCCATCGAGCACCTCGCCGCGGTGATGCGGGCCGTTTCCGATAACAGGGATTATTCGAGGCGGGTGCGTATGGAGCGCAGTGACGAGCTCGGCATTCTGGTGGAAAATTTCAATGACATGCTCGACCAGATTCAGGCTCGCGACCTGGAACTGCAGAAAAAGCAGCAGCGGCTCAACTACCTGGCCCACCACGACCCTCTGACCGACCTGCCCAACCGGCTGCTGTTCAATGGCCGTCTGAAAAACGCCCTGGACCATGCCAGGCGCAGCAATTCCAGGTTGGCTCTGCTCTTTCTCGACCTGGACCGCTTTAAGAACATCAACGATTCCCTCGGCCACAAGGCCGGCGACGAGGTCTTACGGGCCGTGGCCGGTCGACTGACCGGAGCCGTCCTTTCCGATAAAACTCTGGCCAGGTTGGGAGGGGACGAATTTGTTGTTATTCTCGACGGGATCAGGGACTACCAGGCCGTATCGGCGGCGGCCGAAAACATTCTCAAGGTGCTGGTGCATCCTGTGAAGGTGGGGAAACAGGATCTGTTCATTTCCGGCAGCATCGGCATC
The DNA here is from genome assembly GCA_041390365.1 of Syntrophotaleaceae bacterium. NCBI lineage: Bacteria > Pseudomonadati > Thermodesulfobacteriota > Desulfuromonadia > Desulfuromonadales > Syntrophotaleaceae > Syntrophotaleaceae bacterium. The sequence continues at coordinate 753,851 of JAWKQB010000001.1, forward strand.
AGTGTCTTTCCCGAGGACGGAGATTCCGTCGAAAGCCTGATGCAGTGCGCCGACGTGGCCATGTACCAGGCCAAGGAACTCGGCCGGAACAACTTCCAGTTTTTCACACAGGGAATGACCGAACGGGCCCAGGAAGTGCTGACCATGGAAGGCAAGCTGCGCCAGGCCGTTTCCCGGGGGGAACTGGTGATCCACTACCAGCCCCAGGTCGATCTCAGGACGGGATGCACCCTCGGCATGGAGGCCCTGCTGCGATGGCAGCATCCGGTGATGGGACTTGTGCCTCCGGGCAAGTTCATTCCCCTGGCCGAAGAAACCGGGCTGATCATTCCCATCGGCAGGTGGGTGCTGGAAACCGCCTGCAGGCAGGCGATGATTTGGCAACATGCTGGTTATCCACACTGGAAAGTGGCCGTCAATATCTCACCAAAGCAATTCTGGCAGGCGGATCTGAATGAAACTATTGCCCAGGTCCTTGGCGATTCAGGCCTCGAGCCGGAACGGCTGGAACTGGAAATCACCGAAAGTACCATCATGCTGGATGCGGAACGAGCCATCGATACCATGATGCGCCTCAGGGAGATGGGAATCAGCCTGGCCATCGACGATTTCGGCACCGGCTATTCCTCCCTGAGCTGCCTGCAGAGATTCCCTCTTTCCAAGCTGAAGATCGACAGGTCCTTTGTCAGGGACATTCTGGAGGGCGAAAAAAGGGGGGCAATAGCGCAGGGGATCATCGGCCTTGCCCACACCCTGAACCTCGAAGTCATTGCCGAGGGAATCGAGCAGAAAAGCCAGGCGGAATTTCTGCTCGATAGAGGCTGCCGTCTCGGCCAAGGCTTTTATCTCGGCCATCCAATGGAGGCCGAAGACTTCACGATTGCGGAGAGGAAATCCGGTTCGGCCGGGAAGTAGAGAGGCTCATTTCTGATTAAGTCATCCATCCGAAGCTTCAGGTGAACACCTGCTCAACAAATATTTCAAGATCATCCCGATGTGATCGATTATTTTATCTTTTCCCTTTCCCGTATTTCAACCCGCCTGATCTTGCCGCTGATGGTCTTCGGCAATTCCTTCACGAACTCGATAATGCGCGGATACTTGTAGGGCGCCGTCACCCGCTTGACGTGATCCTGCAGTTCGGTTTTGAGCTCCTCGCCCGGTTCGTATCCTTTCGCCAGTACGATGGTCGCCTTGACCACTTGCCCCCGGTCGGGGTCGGGGACGCCGGTGATGGCGCATTCCAGAACGGCAGGATGCTCGATGAGGGCGCTTTCCACCTCGAAGGGGCCGATGCGGTAACCGGAACTTTTGATCAGGTCGTCGGCCCGGCCGACGAACCAGAAATACCCGTCCTCATCGCACCAGGCCATGTCTCCGGTGCGGTAGTAGCCATCGTGCCAGACCTCGGCGGTCTTGGCATCATCGCCGAAATAGCCGGGGAACAGACCCGGCGGCCGCCCATCGGAGGTGGAGATGGCGATTTCACCTTCCTCGCCGATCTCGCAGAGACGGTCATCCCCGTTCAGAAGAACGATGTCGTAGATCGGTGCCGGCTTGCCCATGGAGCCCGGTTTCGGCTCCATCCAGGGCCAGGTGGCGATGGACACCACGGTTTCCGTCTGACCATAGCCTTCCATCAGGCGGATCCCGGTAAATTCCAGAAAGCGTTCGTAGACCTCGGGGTTGAGAGGTTCGCCTGCCACCACGCAGTATTTCAATCCTGAGAAGTCGTACCGGGAAAGGTCCTCCTTGATCAGGAAACGATAGACCGTCGGCGGCGCGCAGAAGGTTGTCACCCCGTACCGCGCGGCCATGGCGGCCATTTCGGCGGCATTGAACTTGTCGTAGTCATAGACGAAAACGGCACTGCCGCAAATCCACTGGCCGTAGATCTTGCCCCATACCACCTTGGCCCAACCGGTGTCGGCCACGGTGTAGTGCAGGCCGCCGTCGGTGTTGCCCTGCCAGTAGCGGGCGGTCAGAATGTGGGCCAGGGGGTAGGCCATGTCGTGATGAATCAGCTTGGGATAACCGGTCGTGCCGGAGGAAAAATAGGCCAGGCAGATATCGTCGTTGGCGGTCGCTTCACTGCCCGTCGGGCGGGAAAAAACGGCCGAGGCCATTTCCAGTTCCGCTTCCAGGTTCCCCCAGCCTTCGCGGATTCCGCCGAGCAGCAGCTTGTGGCGGATCATGTCGCCTGTCTGCCTCTGCCCTTCCTCGATATGGGTCAGCAGGTCGTCGCCGGCAACGCTGACGATCATCGGAATGGAGGCGGTGCGAACCCGGTAGGCGATATCCCTGGAGGTTAGCATGTGCGTGGCGGGCGTGGCGATGGCTCCGAGCTTGTGCAGGCCCAGCAGGCAGAACCAGAATTCGTACCTCCCTTTGAGAATCAGCATGACGTGATCGCCCTTGCTGATCCTGTAGCTGCGGAACAGGTTGGCGGCCTTGTCACTGAAATGCTTCATTTCAGCAAAGGTGAAGCGGCGTTCGTTGCCGTGATCATCGCACCAGACCAGAGCCTCTTTGTCCGGCTGTTCGGCGGCATAGACATCGACCACATCGTAGGCGAAATTGAAGTTTTCGGGAATCTGCAAGGAAAAATTTCCCTGAAAGTCTTCCAGAGAATCGAATTCGGTCCGGGTCAGAAAACGGTCGAGCAGGCTGGCCATTTTTATCCTCCTGTTTTTCACTTAACGGCAGCAATGCAAACGGTCAATGATCCATCTGGAAAATAATGGCCAGGAATCGTGCCGGCCGTCCGTCCAGGGCTTCCATGGCATGTTCGTGGTTGGAATCGTAGAAAATTGAATCTCCCGGTTCCAGTACGATGTCGTGGTCATGAAGGTGGATGCGCAGCCGCCCTTCCAGGACGTAATTGAACTCCTGTCCGGGATGGCTCGCTTTTATCGGCCCGTTTTCCCGGGTGTTCGGTTCCACCGTCACCAGCAGAGGTTCGATCTTCTTGTTGATGAAGTTGGCGGCCAGGCTCTGGTAGGTATACTGTTTGCGCCGCTCGACGCTGATCCCCTTGCCCTGGCGGGTCACGGTGAACACCTGCAGCCGGGGCGATTCGCCACTCAGAAGCAGGGTCGGATCCGCTTTGAGCTCACTGGCGATACGGAACAGCAGCCCTACGGGAATGTCCTCGATGCCGCTTTCGATGTTTTGATAGGCTTCCGTGGAGATGTCGAGTTTGCGGGCCATCTGGGATGCTTCAATGCCCGACAACTCGCGCAGTTCCTGGATGCGGGTCGCTATTTCTCGAATTTTCTGCTGCATGGCCGGCCTCCTTGAATCGGATTCTGCAGGGGAGTTTAGGGGCATCATAATCGCAGACGAGCGAAATGAAAAGGAGGATTGTTGGATGGACCGTGGAGCCGTGATTCGACTTGCGTGGTATGATTAATCTGAAGTCCAAGTTGAATTTCAGGATCAGGTGAACCATGGACCCGGAAACAATCCTTCAATTCTGGTTCGGAGGGGCACTCGAAAATCGGGAGGCGATGGACGAGCGCTGCAAATTGTGGTTCGGCAGCAATCCCTACTTCGACGAACAGATTCGGCAAAGATTTGGCCACTTGCCGTATCTTGCCGCAGAAGCACGCTGTCCGGCGTGGATCTCCTCGCCCCGCTCCTGTCTCGCCCTCGCTCTGATCCTGGATCAGTTTCCGCGCAATCTCTATCGTGGCCAGGGCCGGGCCTTCGCTTTCGACCGACGGGCGGTAGAGTGTGCCAGAACGGCCATCGGTTTCGGTTTCGACAGAAAAGTGCATCCTGTGGAGGCCGCCTTTTTCTACCTGCCGCTCGAGCATGCTGAAAATTCTTCCCTGCAGGATCTGTCTGTTGAAAAGTTTCGCCTTTTGCGAAAGAGGGCGCCTCGGCATCTTCTGACCATATTCAACGGATTTTACGCCTACGCCCTCGCTCATCGTGCGGTCATCCGTCGATTCGGTCGTTTTCCCCACCGCAATGCAATGCTCGGGCGAACATCCGGCCCCGAGGAAATGGAATACCTGGCCCAAGGCGGGGAGACCTTTGGTAGCGGACGCAGCGCCGGGGCCAAAGGGAAGCGGTCGGCCACGATCAATTATTGACGAAAGGTGCACGAAAATTCCAACTCTGCATCTTGCCTGCTACAACATACGACAGGGACACGGTTTGGACGGCCGTCGCGATCTCCGACGTATTGCGAGGATCATTTCGGAGATGAAAGCCGATTTTATCGGCCTTCAGGAGGTCACCAGCCGGCATTCCGGCAACGGCTCCCCGTCTCAACTGGAGATTCTGGCCGAAGAGACCGGCCTGCAAGGCGTCGGCGGGCCGACCATGATCCATCTGTTCGGGGAGTACGGCAACGGTCTTTTGACTTCATGCCCTATTCTGAATGTTCGTCGCATAGACCTCAGTTTTCGCCGGCGGGAACCCCGCGGCGCTCTGGATGTCGATCTCCGGGTGGCCGGCAGGTCGGTGCGCGTGGTGGTCACCCATCTGGGGCTCATGCCGGGCGAGCGTCGTTTTCAGGTCAAGAAATTGATAGATGCACTGGGCGTCCTGACCACCGACCTCGTCATCCTGATGGGCGATCTGAATGAATGGTTTTTCTACGGGCGACCTTTGCGCTGGCTGCATCGGCACTTCGGTCATGTTGTCACTCCTGCCACATTTCCGGCCTTTCGGCCGTTGTTGGCCCTGGACCGTATCCTGGTCAGCCCGCAACATCAGATGCTCACGCTGAAAAGGCTGGAGACGCCGGAAACCAGGGTGGCTTCCGATCATCTTCCACTGCAGGCGCTGGTCCAGATCGATTGACATTTTTTTCGGGGTCGCGGCGATCACTATTGGAGGACAGCCATGGAACAGAAGGCCTTTCAGGACATGATTCCCGACAATTACTGTTACGGCTGCGGCCCGGAAAACCCCCGCGGCCTGCATCTCAAGAGCACCTGGGACGGAGAGCAATCCGTAGCCAGTTTCTCGCCGCAAAGTCATCATGCTGCCGGGCCGCGGCATGTTTTGAACGGCGGGGTCATCGCGACCATCATCGATTGCCACTGCATCTGCACGGCGATCGCCGACGCCTATCGCCGGGAAGGGCGGGCGGTCGGAGGCGACCCGCCGATCTGGTATGCGACAGGCAGCCTGCGGGTCGATTACCTGCGTCCGACGCCGATCGACGAGGCGGTGACCCTGCGGGCGGAAGTTCTGGAAGCAGGTCCGAAAAAGACCGTGCTGGCCTGCACCCTCACGGCTGCCGGCAAGGAATGCGCCCGCGGGGAAGTGGTGGCGGTACGGGTGCCGGAAACCTGGAAAAGCGGACGGTGAAGCCCCGAAGTCCCTGAGGTCCGTGAAGTCTCTGCAGTCCTTTGCCTTTTGCAGGAGTTTCCATGCCGGAAAGAGTTGTTCTGCTCAGCGCGGTTCGCACCGCCATCGGCAGATATGGCGGAAGCCTCAGGGAGATCTCCGCGCCCCGTCTGGGAGCGCAGGTGGTGAAAGAGGCCGTCAGACGGAGCGGAATCGGCATGGAGGAAGTTGACGAGGTGATCATGGGCAACGTGTTGTCGGCGGGGCTGGGACAGAACCCCGCCCGGCAGGCGGCCCTGATGGCCGGAATGCCGGTTGGAGTCGGTGCCTTGACGGTCAATCAGGTCTGTGGCTCCGGACTGCAGGCCGTCATTCTCGCGACGCGGGCGATCAGGGCCGGCGAGGCCCGATTCGTTGTGGCCGGCGGCATGGAGAGCATGAGTGGAGCTCCTCACCTGCTCCATGGCCTGCGCTGGGGTATTCGTGCCGGAGATGCTGATCTGGTCGACGGAATGCTGCACGATGGTCTGACGGATGCCTTTCACGGCATCAAAATGGGCGAAACCGGGGAAAGGATTGCACGAAAGTACGGCGTGACCCGGCAGGAGGCGGATGCATTTGCAGTCAGAAGTCATCATTTGGCGGCCGAGGCGCAGAAATCGGGCAAATTCGATCGGGAGATCGTTGCGGTGCCTCTCGAAACGGTTTTTTTTGCAAGGGATGAGTGCCTTCGGGGCGAGACCACCATGGAGAAGTTGTGCTCTCTGCCTCCGGCTTTTCTGCCGAAGGGGATCCTGACGGCCGGTAACAGTTCCCAGATCAGCGACGGTGCCGCAGCCCTGCTGCTGACGTCCGCCTCCCTGGCCAGGGACCGCAATCTGATGCCCCTGGCGGAAATTACCCACTATGCCTCCTCCGGAACGGCGCCGGAGGATGTCATGGAATCGCCGATATTCGCCGTGCGCAGGCTGCTGGAGCGATCAGGCCTGACCCTGAAGGATATGGACCTGGTGGAGCATAACGAGGCTTTTTCCGTAGCTTCCCTGGCCGTCGCCCGCGAACTTGGAATCGATCTGGAAAAACTCAACGTTCATGGCGGAGCGGTCGCTCTGGGGCATCCCATCGGCGCCAGCGGGGCGAGAATTCTGGTGACCCTGCTGCACGCTCTGCAGGACAGGAAGCTGACAAGGGGACTGGCCACGCTGTGCATGGGCGGCGGCAACGGGCTGGCCATGACCATCGAGCGGACGGGGTGAGGGTTATGACGATCAGAAAGGTTGTGGTTGTCGGCGCAGGGGCCATGGGCACCGGTATTGCCCGGGCAGCTGCCGCAGGTGGATTCGAGGTGCTGCTGCAGGATCGCGATCAGGCCAAGGCCGAAACCGGTCGGCAGTCCATTCGAGTGAGCCTGGAGAAGCAGGTCGCCAAAGGGAGGATGGAGGAGGCCGGGAAGGAAGCCCTGCTCTCCCGTATCAGGCTCTGCAGCAGCCTCGATGAATGCGCCGGGTCCGATCTGGTGATCGAGGCTGTGGTGGAAAACGAGGATGTCAAACAGGGGATCTTTCGGTCCCTGGATGCCGTTTGCCCGCCCCACACGCTGTTCGCCAGCAACACCTCCTCCATTTCGATAACCCGCCTGGCCTCGGTCACGACCCGTCCTGAGCAGGTGATCGGCATGCATTTCATGAATCCCGCCCACGTTATGAAGCTGGTCGAAGTGATCACCGGATTGGTCACGTCTCCGGCAACCACCGAAAAGGTGTGTCAGGTGGCGGAACAGATGGGTAAAACCCCGGTCTTGGTCAACGATTGTCCCGGTTTCGTCGCCAATCGGGTGCTGATGCCGATGATCAATGATGCGATTTTTTGCCTGCAGGAGGGGGTGGCGGATAGGGACGCCATCGACGAAATCACCCGGCTGGGGGCCAACCACCCCATGGGGCCGCTGGAACTGGCCGACTTCATCGGTCTCGATGTCTGCCTGGAGATCCTCAAGGTGCTTCACCGGGAACTCGGCGAAAAATACCGCCCCTGCACGCTGCTGAGAAATATGGTCGCCGCCGGCCGGCTGGGGCGTAAATCCGGGTGCGGTTTTTACGATTATCGGGAAAGCCGAAAAAGCTGATCCAGTCCGCCATAAAACGGCTTTTTAGACATTGCTAAAGGTCTTTTAAAGTGCTATCTTTCCGAGTTCCAAGGTGACGCCCTTGGCGGTCATAGCGTGAAGGCCAGATGTTTTGAGGTTTGACGCCGACAATGCCGGCCACGATCAGTTCCATCACCGACCAGGGCCGCCACAGAACCGTGTTGGGGGAGTTTTCGGCATAGCCGTACTCTCTGGCTATCCTCGCAAAGGAATAACCCGCCTTCGCCAAGGCCGCCTTGATATCGGCCGGGTGCCAGTTCCTCGGCGCTTCATCCTGGTTTGCGGTCATATATCCTCTTTTTTTTTGGACGGAATTTTTCGAGTTCTGAAATTTTTCGGTAGAAAAATAGAATAAAATCTATTCCATAAATTTGTCAATGGAAATATGGAAGAAAGTCGCCTGAAAATTGCCAGAACAGTTTTAGGAGGCATCAGCCAGGCCAAGTTCGCCAAATCCCTCGGCGTTCCCTCCTATAAGATCCGGGACATGGAATCCGGAAAGGTCCGGACGTCCCCCGACATTGCAAGAAAAATGGAAGAACTGTTCGATTTTTCCTTCAGGTGGGTCATGACGGGAAGGGGACCGATGTTTGCGGACAGCCCCCGCACCGGTCATGAAAAGATGGAAAGTGAATGTCTGGAGGCGGAGGTCGAACCCGGCTCCGGCTGCAGACTGACGGTTCGGGAAGGGGAAACCTTCTGGCATTCGGATAACCCCGACTTGCTTGAAATCCTCAATCTGCTGCGTGAATACGGATCTCCTAAACTTCTCCGGGAGATCAAGGAGAAGTTGCTTCGAGTCAAACGCGCCGTGGAGGAGGATTGAGCTCTTCCTGCCGTCGTCACCCCTTCTTTCCTGCACAGTCTCCGTCCTTTCTGCTGTTTTCCCCTCCCAAGGCAACCTCCGATTCCCAAATCCGGCCTTTTTGACAGGGTCCTAAAGCTCTATATACTTGGTGATGCAAGTTCCGGTCTTCTCTTAATCCTGGATTATTCGGCGCAATAGTATGGATAACAGGGGGGTGACATGGATTTCGGCCTAAGCGGCGAGCAGTTGGCCTTGCAGAAAAATGTCAGGGAGTTTGCCGTCGAAGAGCTTCTGCCAGGTGTCGAACGGCGTGACAAAGAGGGGGATTTTCCCGTCAGTGCCATCCGCAAGATGGGCGAGATGGGCTTGATGGGCCTGATTTTCCCCAAAGATCTCGGCGGCGGCGGTCAAGATTTTACCAGCTATACCATTGCGGTCGAAGAGCTGGCGAGGGTGGATGCGGCGGCGGCCATTACCCTGCTGGCCCATACCCTCTGTGCGTCCCATATCTTTGTTTTTGGCAGCGAAGAGCAAAAACGGGAGTTTTTGCCTCCTCTTGCACAGGGCGAGGTTCTCGGTGCCTGGGCCCTGACAGAGCCGGGCAGCGGCAGCGATGCGGCCGCTCTCCGGACAAGGGCGGAAGCGACGGCGGACGGCTGGCGGCTCAGCGGTCACAAATACTTTATAACCAACGGGTCCCGTGCCGGGACCATGGTGGTGATGGCCAACTCCGATATGGCCCTGGGGGCCAGGGGCATATCGGCATTCATCGTCAAGGGCAATCCCGAGGGCCTGCAGCGGGGCCGGAATCTGCCCAAACTCGGTTTCCAGTCCAGCGACACGACAGCTGTCATTCTCAAGGATGTTGCGGTTCCGGCGGGCCGGCGCCTGGGGCAGGAGGGGGAAGGTTTCAGACAGGCCATGGCCATGCTCGACTCCGGCAGGATCGGACTGGCGGCGATGGCGGTCGGCATTGCCCGCGGTTGTTTCGAGGAAAGCATCCGTTATGCCCGCAAGCGCCAGACCTTCGGCAGACCGATTGCCGATTATCAGGCCATCCAGTGGATGCTCGCCGACATGGATGTGGAGATAGAGGCAGCGCGGCTGCTTCTGCAAAAGGCAGCCGCGCTCAAGGAAGCGGGCCGGCCTCATACGCGGGAAGCCGCGATAGCCAAGCTTTTCGCCTCGGAAACGGTCATGCATGCAGGCATCAAGGCGGTGCAGATACACGGCGGCCACGGCTATACCAGGGTGTACCCAGTGGAGCGCTACTTCCGCGAAGCCAAGCTCTGCGAAATCGGCGAGGGAACATCCGAAATTCAGCGGATGGTCATCGCCCGGGAATTGCTGAAAAGTCAGGTTGAGGGGTGAAAGCCGGCGCCAAGCCGTCGGATGGGACTGATCAGCCTGATCGGTCGGATCCGACGGAAAATGGCCGCCGGCAGAAAACAGAAAGGGAAAAACGATGCGGCCAGTCTACATGATTGCAGGGGGGATCACCCGCTTCGCCAAGGCGCGGCCGGAAAAGGATTTCCGGGTGATGGTCAAGGAAGCCTTCGACTATGCCATGGGGGATGTTCCCGACCTTTCCAGAGACGCCATCGACGGCAGCGTCTGTTCCTATTTTTCCGATCACTTTACCCGCCAGCTCAAGGCGGGGGCGATGGTCCAGGATTATCTCGGACTCTGCCCGAAACCTTCCCGCCGCATCGAGGGTGGTGGCGCCACCGGCGGGCTGGCTTTCCAGTCCGCCTGGGAAGCTGTGGCTTCCGGCCGGATGGAGGTCTGTCTGGCCATGGGTTTCGAGACCATGAGCCGGGTCAACACCTGGAAAGGCAACGAGTTTATTGCCCTCGCCTCCGACACCAATTTCGACTTTCCGGTAGGCGGATTCTACACCGGCTACTACGCTATGATGGTGCGGCGCCACATGCACGAATTCGGCACCAGCGTCGAGCAGATGGCGCGGGTTGCAGTGAAGAACCATGCCAACGCCCGCCATAATCCCTATGCCCAGAGCCCGGGGCTGCTGACCGTGGAACAGGTCCGTTCTTCGCCCCTGGTCGCCAGTCCGCTGACGGTTCTCGACTGCTGCCAGATGTCCGACGGTGCAGCCGTCGTGCTGCTTGCTTCGGAGGCCATGGCGCAGCGGCTGGACTGCCGGCCGGTGAGGATCACCGGCATCGGCAGCGGCACAGACGCCATGCGCATGGCCGATCGGCCCCGCGGACCGGTTCCGCTGCTGCCCCACGAAAAGGCCGGGGACTACGCCGATCTCGGATATCCGGGCGTCCACTCTTTTCGCGGCGGACGAACGGCGGCAGCACTGGCCTACAGGATGGCCAGCATCACCGATCCCGGCAAGGAGCTGAATTTCATCGAACTCCACGATGCCTATACCTCCTCGGAGATTCAGACCTATGAAGACCTCGGCCTCTGCCGTTATGGCGAGGGGGGACGTTACGTGGATTCCGGGGCGCCTTTCATGCCCCATATCGATTACGGTTTGAAATTTAACGATGAAAAGCCCTGGCCGAATCTTCCGGTCAATCCTTCCGGCGGTCTTCTGGCCTGCGGTCACCCTGTCGGCGCAACCGGTTTGATGCAGGCGGTGATGGCTTTCTGGCAGTTGCAGGAAACCGTGGGAAAACATCTGGGGGACGACACCCTGCAGCTGGACCATCCGAAACGGGGCCTGATTCACAGCCACGCCGGGACCGGAACCTATATCACCGTGTCTATCCTGGAACGGGTGTGATGTCGAAATCGTACTCGTACTCCCTCCCAAAGGGACGGTACTCGTACGAAAAACAGACCTGGATGAGAGAGTGTGCAAATGAATAAAAAAATCAAATTACCCGAGAACGAAGAAGGGACTATTCTCTTCAACCTCGACCCGATCATCGTCAAGGACCACTACGAGATCGATTATCTTCATTCCTATGCCCAGGACTCCCCCTTTTTCGCCGGTCTTGCCGCCGGGAAGCTTCTTGGGAGCCGCTGCAACGCCTGCAGCACCACTTATGCGACACCCCGCAGCCACTGCATGGAATGCGGAAAACCGACCGAGTGGGTCGAGCTTCCGCTCGAGGGAAAGGTTCACACCTTCACGACCTGTTATTTCGGGGGGGAGGCCTTTCTGAAAGAAACGCCCTTCACGTTGATTCTGGTCGAATTCGAGAGTGTCGATACCCTGTTTCTTTCGCGCCTGATCGGGGTCGAGCCGGATGAGGTGGAGATCGGGCTGCCGGTCAGGGCCCGCTTCGTGCGCAACAGCAAGTTCAAGGCGACGGATGTGTATTTTGTACCAGGTTAATCAAAACCAGCGGGCTTGTGCTGCACCATGAAAATCGCGGGTTTGCGTCCCCGCACCATCAAAACCGCGGGGTTTCGTCCCCGCACGACGACTTACTCTTTTGATGCGCGTCAAAAGAGTAAGCAGAAAAACGCGCCCCGGCTCCTTGCCCGCCTGTGGCGGGTCCCCTGCGCGGAGCAGACGTCGGGCGGGCGGAAAAAAACTCGCTCGCTTTGCTCCCTCAGACAGTTTTTCCGCCTTTTCCGCCCGCCGTCCACTCCGCTCCGGCTGCGTCACAGGGGAAAGAAAGTCAAAATCTTTTTGGACCTTGGACCTTGGACCTTGGACCTTGGACCTTGGACTTCAGCTTTTCAACTCCTCCAGATCCCGGTACAGATCCAGCGCTTCGGGATTGGCCAGGGCTTCCCGGTTTTTGACCTCTTCTCCGTGAATGACCTTTCGGACCGCCAGTTCCACCTTTTTCATATTGATGGTATACGGGATATCGGCCACGGCGATGATTTTTGCCGGGACGTGTCGAGGGGTGAGGTTTTCGCGGATGGCTGCCCGTATTTTTTCCCGCAGTTCTTCGGTCAGCGAGTTCCCTGCGGCAAGGCGGATAAAGAGGATCACCCGCTCGTCTCCTTGCCACCGCTGCCCGACGGCCAGACTGTCGGAAATCTCCGCGAGGGAATCCACCAGCCGGTAGAGTTCGGCCGTGCCGATGCGCACTCCTCCCGGATTCAGGGTGGCATCCGAACGGCCGTATATGATCATTCCGCCCGTGTCCGTCAACCGGCACCAGTCCCCGTGTGCCCATACACCGGGGAACCTCTCGAAATAGGCTTTTTCATATTTTGTACCGTCGGGGTCGTTCCAGAAATACAGCGGCATGGAAGGGAAGGCCGCGGTGCAGACCAGTTCTCCGGGCTCCTGGTTCGTGGGTCGCCCTTTTTCATCAAAGACCTCGACCCGCATTCCCAGCCCGCGGCACTGGAGTTCACCCCGATATACGGGCCCCAGGGGATTGCCCAGGGCGAAACAGCCGTTGAGGTCGGTTCCGCCGGAGATGGAGGCCAGCTGCAGATCGGGTTTGATGTTCCGGTAGACGAAATCGAATCCTTCGGGGGGCAGAGGGGATCCGGTGGACAGAAGGGTTCGCAGAGAATCCAGGCGGTATTCCCACCCGGGCCGAAAACCGCTCTGTTCCAGAGCGGTCAGGTAGCGCGCGCTGGTCCCGAAAATGGAAATCCTTTCCTCTTCGGCCAGCTCCCAGAGAGCCCGCGGATTCGGATAAAAAGGATCGCCGTCGTAAAGGACCACCGTAGCCCCGACGGCCAGGGAGCTGATCAGCCAGTTCCACATCATCCACCCGCAGGTGGTGAAATAGAAAATGCGGTCGTCCCGCTTCAGGTCGGTGTGGAGGATCAGTTCCTTGAGGTGATTGACCAGAATCCCTGCAGCGCCCTGGACCAGACATTTCGGGGGGCCGGTCGTGCCGGAGGAATACATGATGTACAGGGGATGGTCCGCGGGCAGCTGGGCAAAGCAGAGGGCGGGAGAACCCGTACGGATGAAGTCGCCGTAAAGCATTGCGTTGGGGATGTCGCTGATGCGCGGCGCCTTGTGCAGATAGGGAACCACGACAACTCTATCGATGGAGGGGATGCCGTTCGCAATTCGCCGCACCCGGTCCAGTGAGTCGTGGGTGATGCCCCGGTAGCGATAGCCGTCGGCAGTGAAAAGTATTTTCGGTGCAATCTGGCCGAAACGGTCGAGCACCCCTTGAAGACCGAAATCCGGCGAGCAGGACGACCAGGTGGCGCCCAGACTGGTTGCCGCCAGCATGGCGATGATCGTTTCCGGCAGATTGGGCATGAAACCGGCAACCCGGTCTCCCGGTGCCACCCCTGTTTCGCACAAAGCTCCTGCCACCGAGGCCACCCGATCCGCCAGTTCGGAATAGCTCATCCGCAATGCCGCATGATTCTCATCACGGAAGATGATGGCGGTCTTTTGGTCGCGAAACCGCAGCAGATTTTCGGCGAAATTGAGCCGGGCTCCTGCAAACCATCGGGGCCCCGGCAGCCGGTACGGATCATCCACCACCTGCTGATATTCTCGCGAAGCGGTGATTTCGCAAAACCTCCAGATGGCATCCCAGAAGCTGGAAATTTCGGTGACGGACCAGGTGTACAATGGTTCATAAGCGTGGAATGAGGTGCCGTGCCGTTCATTGACAAAGTCGAGAAAACGGGTCATGGAAGATCCGCAGATCCTTTTTTCGCTCGGAATCCAGATCGGTTTTTTCATGGGGGATATTCCTGGCTTTGGACATCGGGTTTTTCTTTTATTAGATTTTACCTCCTCTGGCACAAGCCGCCACCGGATCGGTTCAGGAAGATGGTACCCTGGCTCACTGTTCAAATGCACAGCCGGGTTATGATCGTATGGCGCATGTTTTTTACGGAAAGCCACGTGGCGGGAAAGGACTGCCGGGACTATATTTACAAACACAAGGACCAATCGTTACGGGTTGACGAAAAGGTCCAAACCTCCATCTTTTGGCGCGTTGCCTTTCCCTCCTGAGCAGCGCGTCTTTTTTTTGTGCATTTTCCGGTTTTTTCAGAAATACAGACAGGTCAGGCGGAACTGTCCGCACCCCCGGTTTTCACCAGGCTGATGATCGACCAGCCCACCGCCGGGGCAATTTGCCGCTCGACGGTAAACACCTGTGCCCGCCCCTTGGGATCCAGGGCGAACAGCAGCAGGGCTTTCTGCCCGGTTTTCTCCAGGAAATCGTTGAAAGTAAAGGTTTCCGTCAGTTTGGTAGTGCGGATTTCCGCTCCCTGGGCAAGCATCTCCGACAGCGCGGCATAGGTGACCTCCTTCCCGAACAGGGTAAGCCCCCGTCTCCTGGAAGTCACCTTGTATTTTTCCGATACCTTTTCATCTTCCTTTGACTGCAATACGAAGACGTTCGCCGGTCCGAATTCCATGCGAAAGTGCATCACGGCCGCGACATTGAAATTCTCTCTCGAAGTGAGGGCGAGCATGCGCCCGATGCCGACCAGATCCAGGTGCCGTTCGGCGTGCTCGGAGATCGGATTGCCGAAATAGGCGGGTAGTCCGTCCAGCTTCGCCTTGGCGATTTTGTCCCAGTCCGTATCGGTAAGAACGACGGGAAAATCATTTTGACGCAGGGCTTTTGCAATAGTCCGGGCCACCTCGTTGGCACCGATGACGAGAAAGCCTTTCGGCTCCGGTTCTGCCACGCCCAGCCATAAAGCCAGTGGACGGGCGGTGAGGCTCTGAAGCAGAACGGTGCCGATGATGACCATGAAGGTCAGGGGAATCAGCAGGGAGACTCCGGCCATTCCCATCTGCTCCAGACGCAGGGCAAACAGGGCCGAGATGGCGGCGGCGACGATGCCGCGGGGAGCGATCCATGAAAGCAGATGCCGTTCCGGCCAGGAAAGTTTCGATCCGACCGTAGAGAGCATGACGCAGGCGGGGCGGGACACGAACTGGATGGCCAGGAAAACCCAGACGGCTGCCCAGCCCAGATCCTGAAAGGCGGCGAATTCCATGCGGGCGGCGAGAACGACGAACAGCACGGAGATGAGCAGGATGCTCAGGGTATTCTTGAAATTGAGAATGCCTTCCACCTCGACCCCTTCCATGTTCGCCAGCCAGATGCCCATGACCGTGACCGTGATCAATCCCGATTCATGCTGAATCCAGTTGGACAGGGCGAAGGCACCGAAGACCAGAGACAGGACGGTGACGTTGTGAAGAAATTCCGGCAGCCAGTGATTTCTGAGAGTCAAACCGAAAAAATAGCCGCCCAGGACACCGAGGAGTGAACCGGTCAGGACGATCTGCCCGAAGACCTGAAATGTATGTCCCAGAGCCTGCTGCCCCCCTCCGGAGATGATGAATTCGTAAACCAGAACCGCCAGCGCTGCGCCGATGGGGTCGTTAAGGATCCCTTCCCACCGCAGGACTTTGGCAACCGCCGGGGTCGGCCGTACGGTCTGCAGCATGGGCATGATGACGGTGGGACCCGTGACCACCATGATCGCGCCAAAAAGAAAGGATGTGCCCCAGGGGAAGTTCAGGACATACCGCGTGGCCAGGGCGGTGGTCAGACCGGTGACCAGGATGCCCAGTGACACCAGATTTCTCACCACCGCCTCGATGCCGACGATATCCCGGAAGCGGAGGGTCAGGCCCCCTTCGAACAGGATGACGGCAACGGACAGGGAGACAAAGGGGAAGAGAAGGTTCCCCAGCAGCTGGTCTGGATTCAGCAGGCGAAAAACAGGCCCGAGCAAAATCCCCGCGGTCAGAAGAAAAATGATGGCCGGCAGCCTCGATCGCCACGCGAGCCACTGGCAAAGACTGCAAAGAACAAAAATGCCGGCCAGAAGGTAGAGGATGTTTTCGACCAAGGTCTTGCTCCGAATTTCAGGGGGCGATGATCGTCGATCGGTGTGAATAGTCAAAACCCGGGATGGGAATTACCTGCATTTATAACACTGAGTGGACTGCTTGACAGGCAAGACGGTTCTCCGAGTATGAAACTGTGGTTATGAACAGTCAAGAAATTCGTAAGTTACGCTTGCCGAATCCGTAGCAACCCGCTATACTCGCCGACCTGAAAATCGATCAAGGAGACGGGATATGTTTCGTGAAGAAAGTGAAACTCTTGAACAACTGAAGATCAAGCTCGAAGAGCTGAGGGGGTATCTTTGACGTACCAGGCAGGAAGGAGCGGATCGCCGAACTTGAGGCGGAGATCGCCCGACCCGGCTTCTGGGATCAGGGGGACAAGGCCCAGGAGTTGCTGAAGGAGCGGACCGGGGCGGAAAAAATCGTGGAAAATTGGGAGAAGGCGACCCGGGAACTCGACGACCTGCTGGTGCTGGTGGAACTGGGAGAGGAGAGTGAGGACGAGGAGACCCTTGCCGAAGTGAGGGAACTTCTGCCGGCGCTCGAACAGAAAGTGGGCAAGATGGAGTTTGCCCGCATGCTGTCCGGGGAACATGATCCGAACAATGCCATCTTCAGCATCAATGCCGGCGCGGGAGGCACCGAGGCCCAGGACTGGGCCGAAATGCTGCTCCGCATGTACCTGCGTTTCTTTGAGAAAAAAGGCTTCAAAGCGGAAATCACCGACTATCAGCCCGGCGAGGAAGCGGGCATGAAGAGCGCCACGGTGACGGTGGAGGGGGACTACGCCTACGGCTGGCTGCGTTCGGAGATCGGTATCCATCGTCTGGTACGCATCTCCCCCTTTGATTCCAATGCCAGGCGCCACACCTCCTTCTGTTCGGTTTTTGTTTTTCCCGAACTCTCAGACGAGGTCGAGGTCGAGATCAACGAAAAGGATCTCAAGGTCGATACCTACCGGTCCAGCGGCGCCGGCGGCCAGCATGTCAACAAAACCGATTCGGCGATCCGTATCACCCATATTCCCAGCGGGATTGTGGTTGCCTGCCAGAATGAACGGTCCCAGCACAAGAACCGGGCCACCGCCATGAAACAGCTCAAAGCGAGGCTCTACGAGGAGGAGCGGCTGAAGAAGGATCAGGAGGCTGCAGCCATCGCCGGCGACAAGAAGGAGATCGGTTGGGGCAGTCAGATCCGCTCCTATGTGCTCCACCCCTATCGAATGGTCAAGGACCATCGGACCGCCTTCGAGACGGGCAATACCGATGCCGTTCTCGACGGCGAGCTGGAAGGTTTCATCGAGGCCTTTCTGCTCAAGGGATCATGAGCCTGCAGGTGATGGAGAAGGACCGTCAACAAGGGGTTTGAAGGGGGCCTTTCCCCTTGACTTGCCCGGTCCCTTTGTTTAAGGTGCCTTGTTTAAAACCCAAAAGCGGATCCGGTTGCACGGGGCAAAGAAAGGCGATCAAGACATGGAAGAATTGAGTGAAATTTTGTTGCAGCGTCGGGCAAAGCTCGACGAGTTGCGTTCTCTGGGCGCCAACCCCTATGCCAACGATTTCCCCGTCACTCACAATACGGCCGATGTCAAGCAGGCTCACGGCGATCAGGACGCGGCGGAAATGGAGCATTGCGGCGAAAATTACTGCCTGGCCGGGCGCATCATGGCCCGTCGCGATTTCGGCAAGGCCGCCTTCATCCAACTGTCCGACCGCAAGGGACAGCTCCAGGTGTTCGTCAGCCGCGATGTCGTCGGCGAGGAAGGTTTCGTCCGGTTCCGCAAGCTGGACATCGGCGATATTGTAGGCATCACCGGCAGACCTTTCCGCACCAAAACCGGCGAGCTTTCGATCCGGGCCGACTCCATCCGTCTGCTGACCAAATCGCTGCAGGTTATGCCGGAAAAGTGGCACGGTCTCACCGACGTCGAAACCCGCTACCGGCAGCGTTACCTCGACCTGATCGCCAATCCCGAAGTGCGGGAGGTTTTCCAGAAACGCAGCCGTATCGTCAGTCTGATCCGTGATTTCATGGTCGCCCATGATTTCCTGGAAGTGGAAACGCCGATGATGCAGCCCGTGGCCGGGGGAGCCACCGCCAAGCCTTTCGTGACCCATCACAACACCCTGAAGATGGATCTGTTCCTGCGCATCGCCCCGGAACTCTATCTGAAGCGGCTGGTCGTGGGCGGCTTCGAGCGGGTCTTCGAAATCAACCGCAATTTTCGCAATGAAGGGATCTCCATTCAGCACAACCCCGAATTCACCATGATGGAGTTCTATCAGGCCTACGCCACTTATGAAACACTGATGGATTTCACCGAGAAGCTGATCTGTCATGTGGCTGAAAAGGTCTGCGGGGGGCTGGTGATAACCTATGGCGGGCGCGAAGTCGACCTTACTCCGCCCTGGGACAGGCTGACCCTGAAGGAATCCATCGTCAAATACGGCCGGATTCAGCCGGAGGTTCTGGATAACAGGGCACGGGCGCTGGATTACGCCCGGGATCTTGGTCTGGATCTCGACGACGGCATCGGCCACGGCAAACTGCTGACGGAAATATTCGACGAAGTGGTCGAACCGCAGCTGTGGAATCCGACCTTCATCACCCAGTACCCCACGGAAGTCAGCCCCCTTTCCAGACGGAACGAGGCGGATCCCGAGGTGGTTGACCGGTTCGAACTGTTCATCGTCGGCCGGGAACTGGCCAACGCCTTTTCGGAACTCAACGATCCCATCGACCAGAAAGAGCGTTTTTTGCAGCAGTTGGCGGAAAAAGAGGCAGGAGACGAAGAAGCCCACGCCATGGACGAAGACTATATCCGGGCGCTGGAATACGGTTTGCCTCCGACGGCGGGCGAGGGGATCGGCATCGATCGCCTGGTCATGCTGCTGACCGACTCGGCCTCGATCCGCGACGTGATCCTCTTCCCGCAATTGAGACCGGAAAGTAAGTAGAGAATTTGCTGGGGCCAGGTTCACCCCCTCACCCCTCACTCCTCACACCTTACGGGTTTATATGGGCTACGAGTGGTTCATAAGTCTGCGCTATCTGCGGGCCAAGAGGAAACAGACCTTCATTTCGGTCATCTCCTTCATCTCCATCGCCGGTGTGACCCTCGGGGTGGCCGCCCTGATTGTGGTCCTCGCGATCATGACCGGGTTTCACGACGGCGTCCGGCAGCAGATTCTGGGCAATGTCCCCCATGTGCTGGTGCAGCGCCAGGGGGGGAACATCGCCGATTATCCCGCTCTGGTGGATGACATCCGCGAAGCCTCCCCGCATGTTGTCGCCGTGACCCCCTTCGTGGCCAAGGAAGCCATGCTGCTGGCCCGAAACAACGTGGCGGCGGTCAACGTCAAGGGGGTGGAGAAGGGCAACAAGATATTCCGGCAGTCCTTCCTCACCGAAGATGGCGCCGACGTGCAGCAGGCCCTGTTCGGTGGCGGGAGCGGTCTGCCCGGTATCGTCATCGGGCTGGACACGGCCGCCACCCTGGGCGTTTCCGTCGGCGACAAGGTTAACGTCATCCCCCCCATGTTCACCATCACCCCCTTCGGGCTCATCCCCAAGATGAAACCCTTCAGGGTGGCCGGCATTCTGAATAGGCAGGGCGGGTTCCTCGATACCTTCTATGCCTATATCCCCCTTCGCTCGGCGCAGGAGTTCTTCGATGCCTCCGGTGAGGTCAGCGGCATCGAAATCGAGGTGTCCTCCTTCGATCAGGCCACAGTAGTGACCGGACAATTGCGGGAGATCCTGGGTTTTCCTCTTGTCGTGCGCTCCTGGCAGGACCTGTTCGGGTCCTTTCTGTCCGCGCTCAAACTGGAAAAACTGGGACTGTTCATCGTCCTGGGCATCATCGTGCTGGTTGCCGCCTTCAACATCGCCACCACCCTGATCATGGTGGTTATGGAAAAGCACAAGGATATAGCGATTCTCCGGTCCATGGGCGCCAAGGCCCGTAGCATCATGAAAATATTCGTTTTCGAGGGACTCGTCATCGGCACCCTCGGTACCGGGCTCGGAGCCCTGCTCGGCGTGGTGCTGGCAAAGCAGGCGGATCCCATCATCAAGGGGCTGGAGCGGATGCTGTCGATAAGGATTTTCGACCAGGCGGTCTACGGCATGGACAAATTTCCTTCCGTGGTCAACCCGGAGGACGTGATAGCCGTCGTCATTGTCGCCATGGTCATCTGCCTGTTGGCGACGATCTATCCCGCCTGGCGTGCCTCCCGCATGGACCCGGGAGAAGCATTGAGGTATGAGTGAGAAAACCTGTGCTTGTTGCTGGTCGCTCGTTGCTCGTAAAAACAGAGAGATAAACCAGTTTCTGACAGGAGTTGCTGGTTTTGCCAGCCACCAGCCACTCGCCACGATTCAGGATTTTCTATGATCGAAGTCGTCGATTTGAATAAAAGTTTCGTCAGCGGCCAGCGCCGGGTTGATGTGCTGAAGGACGTCAACCTGCAGATTGCTGCGGGAGAGCGCGTCGCCGTGGTCGGTGCTTCAGGAGCGGGCAAGACGACACTCATGCATATTCTGGGAGGTCTGGACCGGCCCGGGACCGGCAGCGTCCGTTACGATGGGCGGGATATTTTTTCACTGAAGGGCGAGGTTCTCGACAACTTCCGGAACCAGACCATCGGATTCGTCTTTCAGTTTCATCAGCTGCTGCCGGAATTCACCGCTCTGGAAAACACCATGCTGCCTGCCCTGATTGCCGGGAAATCCCAGCGGCAGGCAGCAGAGCCGGCTCGGCGGCTGCTGCAAGAAGTGGGACTGGGAGCGCGGCTTTCCCACAAGCCCGGGGAGCTGTCCGGAGGAGAACAGCAGCGGGTGGCCATCGCCCGGGCTCTGGTCATGGAGCCACAGGTTCTGCTGGCCGACGAACCCACGGGAAATCTGGACAGCGGCACTTCCGACGAAATCTACAATCTGCTGCGGGAGGTGCATGGGGCCCGCAGGCTGACCATGGTCATCGTCACCCACAGCACCACCCTGGCCGAACGCCTTGATCGCATCATTCCCATGGAGGACGGCCGGGTGGTCGAGTTCCAATCCCGAAAGGGCCTGCGGTAAAGCCGGAGCCCTGGATCACCCGTAGAATTGAGTTTACAGTACCGAAGGCTTTCCTTATAATTTCGTTTTTTCGTGCGATTGTTCTGACGGAGTGGAACAACTTATGCCCAGGTTGTTGGTGTTATTGTTTTTGCTGGTGATGCTTGTGCCGCAATCCCTTGCGGCCCGTTTCTATCAGGTGGAAAATCTCGACATCGAGGGAAACAAGCGGGTCGAAGAGGGGTATATCAAGTCCCTGTTGTCGGTTAAACCGGGGGGAGCCGTTTCCACCGAAGAGATCGACCAGGACATACGGACCCTTTTTGCCACTGGCCGGTTCGAGGATGTGGCCGCGGAAATCGTCGAACGGAACGGGCAGAACATACTGGTCTACAGGGTGGAGGAGAGACCTCTGCTGCGGGAGGTGGTATTTTCCGGCAACAGTGAAATCAAGACCGACAAGCTCGGCGAACTGATCAATGCCAAGGGCGTCAATTTTTTTCGTCCGCAGCTGCTCGACGTCTGGATCAACACCATCAAACGGGCCTATGTCGAGGAAGGCTATTATGCCACCCAGGTAGAGCCCCAGGTCGACGTCAACCAGAGAAACGAGGCCACCGTGACTCTGGCCATCGACGAAGGGGAGCAGGTCTTCGTCGAGGAGATCCGTTTCGAGGGAAATACGGTTTTTTCCGACAAGGAGATCAAGAAGGCACTTCTCACCAAGGAAAAGTGGTTCCTTTCCTTCATCACCGGCCGGGGTGCCTACAAGGAGGACATGCTGGCCGTCGATCAGGATATCATCGCCGACCTCTACTACAATCAGGGGTATATCCAGGTCAAGGTCAAAAAGCCTCTGGTCACGCTGCAGGACGATCAGGAATCGATGGATATTCTGTTCGAGATCGAGGAAGGCCGGCAGTTCCGTATCGGCGATGTCGGAATCCAGGGAGATCTGCTGCTTCCCAGGGAGGAGCTGATGACCCGCCTGACCCTGCAACCGGGAGAAGTGTTCAGTCGCAAAGAACTGCGGGAAAACATCGCCAAACTCACCGATCTCTACGCTGATGAGGGATACGCCTTCGTCAACGTGACCCCACAAACTGAAGTTCAGGAGGAAGCCCAGAGGATCGATGTCACCTTTGAGGTCGAGCAGGGCTTGCGCGTGATTATCGGGAATATCAGCATTTCGGGGAATACTCGCACCCGCGACAAGGTGCTTCGCCGGGAGATGCTGTTGGCGGAAGGCGATTTCTACAGCGCCGGAAAAATGAAGTCCAGCCGGCGCCGGATCAATAACCTCGGTTTTTTCGAGGAGGTCAATCTGACCACCAGCCGCGGGGCCAATGAACGGTTTATGGATATCGAAATCGACGTCAAGGAAAAGCCGACCGGCAGCTTCAGTGTGGGCGCCGGCTTCTCCTCCGTCGACGGCTTGATGATGCAGGGTTCCCTGTCCCAGGACAATTTCCTCGGTCGTGCCCTGCGTTTCGATCTGGCCGCCTCCCTCGGTGGCCGCAGCACCACCTATCGCCTTGGCCTGCTCGATCCCTATTTTCTTGACAAAAACCTCGGTCTGGGGGGCGATATCTACAAAACCGAACGGGAGTGGACCGATTTCGAGCGTAAAGCTACCGGTGGAGACATCAAGCTCCAGATTCCGCTCACTGAAAACCTCAAGAGCTTTTTCGTCTATCGGTACGAGGACAAGGAAATCAAGGATGTCGACGAGGATGCCTCCGAACTGATCAAAAGTGAGGAAGGAAAGAGTAGCCTGTCCTCCATCAGCGCGTCCCTGACCCGCAATACAACCGATTATCGACCGGACCCCACAACCGGGAACATTACCGAACTGTCCATCGAGTTCGCCGGGCTGGGCGGATCGGAGCGTTTCGTCAAATACATCGCCGACCACCGGTATTTCTATCCCCTGCCTTTCTGGAGTCTGGTTTTTTCCGCGCGCGGGCAGATCGGTTATATCCAGGAAATGGGCGGCAGGGACATTCCCCTCGACGAGCGGTTCTTCCTTGGTGGGCTCAGCTCTCTGCGCGGTTTCGAGTCTCGTGAAGTCGGTCCTCGTGACGATGAGACGGGTGACTTCTATGGCGGCAACAAGGAAGCTTTTCTCAATCTGGAACTGATCTTCCCCCTGGTGAAGGAGATGAATATGAAGGGGGTGGTCTTTTTCGACGCCGGCAATGCCTGGGGGACCGAGGAAGATTTTTTTGACGAATTACGTTACAGTGTCGGCGCCGGAGTTCGGTGGAACAGTCCGATGGGTCCATTGCGCTTCGAATGGGGATACAATCTCGATCCCAAGGACTACGAAGAGTCTTCCGTTTTCGATTTTTCCGTCGGAAGAATGTTCTGATCCCGGCTTTCAGCAAGCTTTGTTTCCTCGCTCTGGCGGCCCCCTGGCGGCCGAGCCCCGAAAAAACCTGATTTGAAACACCGAACAATAACATTCAAGGAGTGTGTCATGCGAAAAGTGCTTGGTTCCATCGTCGCCCTTCTGCTTCTGGTCGCGGCTCCGGTTTCCGCCGCCGAGTTGAAGATCGGTTATATCGATCTGCAAAAGGCTCTCAACCTTTCCGAGGCGGGAAAAGTTGCAAAAAGTCAGATAGCCGAAAAGGTCAAGAAATTTCAGGGGACCATCGAAAGCAGACAAAATGAGCTGAAAAAGCTCAACCAGGAGATGGAAAAACAGAAAATGGTTCTTTCGGCCGAAGCCAAGGCTGAGAAGGAGCGCGATTACCAGCAGAAGATCAAGGACTATCAGCGCTTCGCCAAGGACGCCCAGGAAGAGCTGCAGCAGGAAGATGCCCAGGCCACTCGCAGCATTCTGGAAGATCTGTTCAAGGTGGTCAAGGATATCGGCAACAAGGGGAAATACACCATGATCCTGGAAAAGACCGAAAGCTCGGTTCTGTATGCGGATGATGCCATCAACCTGACCGACGAAGTCATTGCCGCATACAACAAGGTCTACAAAAAAGGCAAATAAAGATCGGCTGGCCATCATTTTTTGGCTTCCCTTCAATAGGATCAAGAAAGGAGCGATCGTGAAAACCCTTAAGGAACTTGCCGATCTGGTCGGCGGTTCGGTGAGCGGGGACGAGAGTCTCGAGATTCACCGGGTTGCGGCCATCGACAGCGCGCAGCCCGGGGAGATCACCTTTCTCGCCAACCCCAAGTATCTGCCGCTGCTGCAGACCACCCGGGCCTCCGCCATCATCGTTCGGCCCGAGGTGGATGCATCCGGGCGAAACCTGCTGAAATGCGACAACCCCTATCTGGCTTTCGCCAAGGTTCTGACGACGCTCCACGTCCGGCCTCCCGAGGTCAGGGGGATCATGCCCGGAGCCTGTGTGGATGCCGATGCGCGGATCGCCGAGGGGGCCACTGTCTACCCAGGTTGCGTAGTCGGCAAGAATGCGGTGGTGGGAACAGGAACGACCCTGTTCCCCGGTGTCATCCTCTACGATGATGTTTCCGTGGGAGAAAACTGCCTCATTCATGCCGGAGTCGTGATCAGGGAACGGTGCCGGGTCGGCAATCGCGTCATCATTCAGCCCGGTGCCGTGATCGGTTCCGATGGATTCGGATATGCTCCCGACGGAGAAGGTTACTTCAAGATCCCCCAGGTCGGCATCGTGGTCCTGGAGGACGATGTCGAAATCGGAGCCAATACCTGTCTGGACCGTGCGGCCATGGGGGAAACCCGCATCGGTCGCGGGACCAAGGTCGATAATCTGGTCCAGCTGGCCCATGGGGTCAAAGTCGGAGAACATTCGATCCTTGTCGCCCAGGTCGGCATTGCCGGAAGCACCACTATCGGCAATCGTTGTACCCTGGGAGGGCAGGTCGGTGTTGCCGGTCACATCAAGATTGGCGATCGAACCATGATCGGCGCCCAGTCCGGGGTGGCCAACAACATCGAGGGGGGCCAGATCTATTCCGGTTCCCCCGTCATTCCTCACAAGGACTGGCTGCGGGCATCCATGACATTTGCAAAACTTCCTGAAATGCGCCGGGAGCTGACCCGTTTGCGCCGTCAGATTGAAGAATTGGAAGCGTTGGTCAAGGAGGGTTAGAGGACAATGGAGCTTTCGACGCTGGATATCATGAAAATTCTGCCCCATCGTTATCCTTTCCTGCTCGTCGACAAAATCGTGGAGCTGGAGGTGGGGACCAGGGCGGTCGGGATCAAGAACGTCACCATCAATGAGCCGTTTTTCCAGGGTCATTTCCCCGGGCATCCCATCATGCCGGGGGTGTTGATTATCGAGGCACTTGCCCAGGTCGGAGGTGTGACGGCCTCCCTGAATGAAAAGGACGCCGACGACAAAGTGACCTATTTCGTCGGTATTGACAAGGCCCGGTTCCGAAAACCTGTGGTGCCGGGCGATGTGTTGCGTCTGGAAATGAACATCATCAACTGTCGTCGGGGCATCTATTGCTTTGATGGCAAGGCCTTCGTCGGACAGAAACTGGTTGCCGAAGCCGAACTGAAGGCGACTTTTGCGCCGCGGGAACAAGCCTGATGCTTTCGCAAGAGAGAAAAAAATAGCGATGGCCGAGCAAAAAATGCCACATGCAAGGCACGCATTGCCGAGGACTGAGGCGTACTCGGGTTCGCCTTAAAGACGAGAGCACTTGCAGCAACGAAGCAGTTGGTAAGATTTTGCGAAGCCGGACAATCCTGAGGAAATATGATACATAACACAGCCATAGTTCATGAAAACGCCCGGATCG
This sequence comes from Syntrophotaleaceae bacterium, assembly GCA_041390365.1. NCBI lineage: Bacteria > Pseudomonadati > Thermodesulfobacteriota > Desulfuromonadia > Desulfuromonadales > Syntrophotaleaceae > Syntrophotaleaceae bacterium. Next base: position 779,678 of record JAWKQB010000001.1, read on the forward strand.
GCAAGAATGTCGAGATCGGCCCCTATGCCGTCATCGGCGAGCATGTCGTGATCGGCGATGGAACCCGCATCGGAGCCCATACGGTGATCGAGGGCTGGACCGAAATCGGACGGGACAACCGCATCTACCAGTTCGCATCGATCGGCGCCGATCCCCAGGATCTGAAGTTCAGCGGGGAAAAGTCCCACCTTAAGATCGGGGACCGCAACATGATCCGGGAATTCGTCACCCTGCATCGCGGGACCACCGAGGGCGGTGGCATGACGGTCATCGGCAGCGACAGCCTGCTCATGGCTTACTCGCATGTCGCTCACGACTGCATCCTCGGAGATCGGGTGATTCTGGCCAATGCAGCGACCCTGGCCGGTCATGTCCGCATCGATGAGTATGCCATCCTCGGTGGACTCTGCGCGGTGCACCAGTTCACCCGGGTCGGCTGTCACGTCATGGTCAGTGGCGGAGCCATGGTGACCCAGGACATCCCCCCCTACACCATCGCCCAGGGGGACCGGGCGAAGACCGTGGGAATCAACCAGGTCGGACTGAAGCGGCGAAATTTTTCAGAGGAGGCGATTCGGGACATCAAACAGGCCTATAAGCTGGTCTTCCGGTCGGGCCTGCGCATGGAAGATGCATTGGCCCAGATCGATGCGGAGATGGAGAACAGCAAGGAGGTGGCCGTTTTCACTGCATTCATTCGAGAAAGCGTGCGGGGGGTGGCGCGCTGACCGGGATGTGATTTTTTTTAAGTATGGGGTGGCTGGATGAACAAGTTTCGGGCGGCCGTCATAGGCACGGGATACCTTGGCCGGTTTCATGCTCAGAAATATGCGGCACTGGATGAGGTCGAACTCGTCGGAGCCGTCGATATCGACAGGGAGAAAGCCGCTGCAGTGGCTGCCGAAACCGGGACAACGGCCTACCGGGATTACCGCGACCTGCTCCACAGCGTGGATATGGTCTCCATCGCGGTGCCTACATCCGCCCATTTTCAAGTGGCCAGCGATTTTCTCGATGCCGGATGTCATGTGCTCCTTGAGAAGCCCATCACACCGACTTTGGATGATGCGGACAAGCTGATCGCTCTGGCCAAAAATCGGGGTCTGGTGTTGCAGGTCGGCCATCTGGAACGCTTTAATCCCGCTGTCCTCGCCCTGCAGGACGAACTGACCCGCCCGATGTTCGTGGAATCCCACCGGCTTGCGGCCTTCCGGCCCCGGGGAACGGATGTCAATGTGGTATTCGACCTGATGATTCACGACATCGACATCATTCTCACCATGGTTCACTCCCCGGTCAAACAGATCAGCGCCGTCGGGGTGCCGATTCTGTCGGATGAAGTCGATATCGCCAATGCCCGGATCGAATTCGAAAACGGCTGCGTGGCGAACGTGACGGCGAGCCGGGTCAGTCGGCAGGCGATGAGGAAGATCCGGATTTTTCAGTCCGATGCCTATTTCTCCATCGATTACGAAAAGCGGAAAATCTCCGTTTGCCGAAAGGGCGGGGCCGGGATCCCGGTTCCCGGACTGCCCGGCATTATCATCCGGGAAAAGGAATTCGGTGATGGCGACAGTCTGATGGCCGAGATTCGCTCCTTTCTTAATGCCGTCAAGAGCGGAAGCCCGCCCGTCGTCAGCGGTGAAGACGGCAAAAGGGCGCTTGAACTTGTGCTGGAAATCAGCCGAAAGCTGGGAGCCAGCCGGACTTGACCCGGAAGGCCAAGGCAATATCGGATTTCAACCTGTCCCAGGCGAGGCCATAGCCGCGCCTGTTTTTTTGAACTCAACGGGCCTGTCGCGGCTCCAAACCGGCGAGGTTTTTCATGCAGATCCCCATGGTTGACCTCAGGGAACAGTTCCTTCAGCTCCAAGATGAGATCGAATACGGTTTCAGGGACGTTTTCGATTCGATGCAATGTATTCTTGGGCCGAATGTAACAGCCCTGGAAAAGGAGATTGCCGCATTCTGCGGACGTCGCCATGCCATCGGCGTCGCCTCCGGGACCGATGCCCTGCATCTGGCTCTGCTGGCCGCTGGAATCAAGGCCGGGGATGAGGTCATCACCTCGCCCTTTTCTTTCATTGCCACTGCGGAAGCGATCTGCTATACCGGTGCGCGGCCGGTTTTCGTCGATATCGACCCGCAGACTTTCAATCTCGACCCCGATCTGGTGGAAGCGGCTGTGACCGACAGGACGAGGGCGGTGGTGCCGGTCCATCTTTTCGGACAACCGGCGGCCCTGGGGCCTCTGCTGGATATCTGCCGACGGCACGGATTGCGCATGGTGGAAGATTGCGCCCAGTCCTTCGGGGCTGAATACCGGGGCAAAAAGACCGGTGCCTGGGGAGATGCGGGGTGCTTTTCCTTTTTTCCCAGCAAGAACCTCGGCTGCTACGGGGACGGGGGAATGATCGTCACCGACGACGACGCTCTGGCGGCAAGCGTGCGCATGCTCCACAACCATGGCAGTCGCGAACGATATCATCACAGTGTGATCGGTTTCAACAGTCGGCTGGACGAGGTTCAGGCGGTTGTGCTGCGTGCCAAGCTCAAGCGGGTTGAACAGTACAATGCGGCCCGGCGCCGTCACGCCGCTTACTACACCGAGCGGCTGCAACAGGAAGGAGTCCGGACCCCGGTCGAAAAAACCGAAGGACGGCACGTCTATCATCAATACACGATACTCTGCGATCGGAGGGGAGATCTGGCCCGGGCGCTGGCGGATCAGGGCATTGCCTCGGCGGTCTATTACCCCGTGCCCCTGCACCGTCAGGAGGCTTTGAGAGAATACTGCGGATCCCAGTCCCTGCCGATAGCGGAATTGTGTGCTGACCGGGTCTTGTCCCTGCCCATGTATCCGGAATTAAAGGAAGAACAACTCGAGCGGGTCTGTCAGGCGGTTTGCAGATTTATACGGGGAGCATCGGCAGAAGCTGCGATCAATGCCGGAAAATCATTCTGCCGGGAAGAATGACGGCTCAAATGTCCGGTTGCATTCCATCCCGTCAACCGGTGGTTTCAGTATGGTGAAAAGCGGTACAGGAAAACGGACGGCCATGATCGTGACCGGGGAAGCATCCGGCGATCTGCATGGCGGAAAACTGATTGAAGCGGCCGGCAGGATCGATCCCGACCTGACATTTTTCGGGGTTGGAGGGCCGTGCATGCGACAGGCAGGATGCGAAATCGTCCTGCCGGCGGAAGACCTCGCCGTCATGGGGTTTGTCGAAGTCCTCGGCCATCTCCCGACCCTGTGGCGGGCTTTCCGAAAACTCAGAGGGTTGCTCTACGGAGACAGGCGCCCGGATGTCCTGGTCCTGGTCGACTTTCAGGAATTCAACCTGCTGCTGGCCCGGGCGGGGCGCAAAGCCGGGATACCGGTTCTGTTCTTTGTCGGCCCGACGGTCTGGGCCTGGCGAAGGGGGAGGGTGAAGCATTTCGCCCGGGCGGTGGACCGCCTGGCGGTCATCTTCCCCTTCGAGCCCGACTACTATGCCGGGGAAGACATCGAGGTCCGGTATGTCGGGCATCCCTTGCTGGACGAAGTTCAGGTAACCTGCGATAGAAACCGGTTCCTGGAGCGGATCGGCCTTGACCCGGCGCTGCCGGTGGTGGGGCTGTTCCCCGGCAGCAGAAAAAGCGAACTCAGATACAATCTGCCGACCATCCTGGAGACGGCAGCAGCGCTTCGAAACAGGTTTCCCGAAGTTCAGTTCGTGATGCCGGTGGCATCCTCTTTCAATCCCGAGGAGATCGACCACTATCTGGGGGACAACCCCCTGGCCATCCGGAACCTGCGGGAGAATGTCTACGACGTGGCCAACGCCTGCGACGCCGTCCTGACCGTTTCGGGGACGGTGACGCTCCAGGTCGCCCTGGTCGGGACCCCCATGGTCATCCTGTACCGGATGGCGCCTCTGACCTATGCTGTCGGCAGACGGGTGGTCAAGGTGCCCCACATCGGTCTGGTGAACATTGTTGCCGGCCGGGAGATCGTGCGGGAATTCGTGCAGCAGCACGCTATTGCGGCAAACCTGGCGCAGGAAATCGAAACAATTCTTCGTGACCGTCAATACAACAGTGCCATGCGCCGCAATTTGGAGCAGGTGCGGGCACTCATGGGCGAACCGGGCTGTTCCGAACGGGTAGCAAAAATGGTCATCGAACTCAGCCTGTGTCACGCAAACAAGGAGCAGCAGATTTGACCAGCAGCGTCAAGGGCCTTTATCGGCGACTCTATGATTACTCCCGCCCCTACATCTGGCGGGTGCTTCTGGCTTTGGGTGGCGCGATCATGGTGTCGGGGTCCGATGTTGCCCTGGCCAAGCTGGTCAAACCCTTCGTCGACAGGATTCTGATCGGAAACAACTGGTCCCTGGTCAACCTCGTTCCCGTTCTGGTCATCGGCCTTGCGGTGATCAAGGGCAGCGGTCGCTATATTCAGGAATATTTCATCAAGACCGCCGGGCAACTGGTCGTTCAGGATATCCGCAACGATCTTTATCGCCACTCCCTGTCCCTGTCCATGGGCTACTACTCGCGCAGTTCCACCGGCAACGTCATGTCCCGGATTCTCAACGATGTCGGGGCTTTGCAGCGGTCCGCCGCCGACGTCCTGGTCGACGGCACCCGGGAAGGCCTGACCATGGTCGGGCTGACCGTCGTCGCCTTCATGAATGACTGGCGATTGGCGCTGGTGGCGTTCGTCGTGCTTCCGGCGGCCGTACTCCCCGCCTCCATCCTCGGCCGGCGGATCAAGGTCAACACCCGCCGCAGCCAGAGCGCCATGGGGGACCTGACCCGGGCGCTGCAGGAGGCTTTGGCCGGAATCAAGGTGATCAAAGCTTTTGGCACAGAAAAGCATGAGGAAAAGCGGTTTTTCGGGGAGAACGACCGTTTTTACCATTTTCTCCGAAAAGTTCTCAAATACGATTCGGCGGCCGCCCCGGCGGTGGAGATTCTCGCTTCCCTCGGCGTTGCCGCCGTTCTCTGGTACGGCGCCCATCGAGTCCTCTCCGGCGCCATGACCGAGGGCGACCTGACCTCCTTCCTGGCGGCTGTCGTGATGATGTACACCCCGGTCAAGCGGCTGACCCGGGTCAGCAACACCATTCAACGTTCCATCGGCGCCGCCGAGAGGGTTTTTGAGTTGATGGACGAGAAACCCGAAATCGTCGATTCACCCACGGCCAGGGAACTGCCGAGATCCTCCGGCCGGATCACCTTCGACCGTGTCGAGTTCGCTTATGAAACGGATCCGGTGCTGAAGGAGTTTTCCCTCGACATCCAGCCGGGAGAAGTCGTCGCCCTGGTCGGTCCCAGCGGGGGTGGCAAGTCGACGGTCATCGGCCTTCTGAACCGTTTTTACGATCCCCAGAGAGGACGAATTCTGATTGACGGCCAGGATTTGCGCAGCCTGACCCTGGACAGTCTGAAGAACAACATCGCCCTGGTGGACCAGGAGACGTTCCTGTTCAACGACACCATCCGCAACAACATCCGCTATGGGCGCCCCGACGCGGAGGACCGGGAGGTCCTCGAAGCCGCCCGGCAAGCCTTTGCCGATGAATTTATCCGGGCGTTGCCCGGGGGGTATGATAACGTTATCGGTGATCGCGGACTGCGCCTTTCCGGTGGCCAGCGGCAGCGGATCTGCATCGCCCGGGCGATTCTTCGCGACTCTCCGGTTCTGCTGCTGGACGAAGCCACCAGTGCTTTGGATACGGAGAGTGAAGCGATGGTGCAGAAGGCGCTTGCCAATCTGATGAAAAACCGGACCACCATCGTCGTGGCCCATCGTCTGTCCACCGTCATGCATGCCGACAAAATTGTGGTCCTCGATGATGGACAGATTCGCGAAGTTGGCCGGCACGCCGAATTGCTGCGGCGTGACGGTCTGTACCGGCGACTTTACGAGATGCAGTTCAAGGACGAATCGGACGTGGCTGACCGGTCGCTTTGACCATAGGTCGGGCCGGCCGAAGGTCTGGAGGAACCAGGGTGTACCTGCTTTATAATATCCTGCTGTATCTGGTGGCATTGCCCCTTCTCCCGCTCCACATGCTCATTCTGCTCCTCAGGGGCAAGCCCCGCCAAGGGATCGGGGAAAGGTTCGGGTTTCTGCCGAAAGAGCGTTTTGCTGCACTGCAGGGAAAAAAGATTATCTGGATCCATGCCGTTTCCGTTGGCGAAACCCGGGCGGTGGTCCCTTTGCTCAAGGCCCTGAAAAAGCGCTTTCCCGACTATGCCCTGATTCTTTCCAATGTCACCGAAACCGGCAGCAGGGTTGCTGCCAGCCTGGCGGAGATCGATCTCTGCTTCTTTTTCCCCTATGATTTTCCCTTTTCGGTAAAACAGGTTCTGCGCCGGATCAAGCCGGCAATGGTCGTGGTCGTGGAGACGGAAATCTGGCCCAATTTTCTGCGTGCCGCCGGTCGTCAGGGGGTCCCGGTGGCGCTCGTCAACGGCCGGATCTCCGACCGTTCCTTTCCCCGCTATCGGAAATTGCAGTTTTTTCTCGAGCCGATTCTGCAGCAGTTCTCCCTGCTGGGCATGCAGTCCCCGCTCGATGCGGAAAGGGTTGTGGCGATGGGGGCTCCGCCGGAACGGGTGACAGTGACCCGGAACCTCAAGTTCGATATGCAGACCGGTGGTCTGGAGGAAATCCAGCCGGATGCCATCAGGGAGGAATTTCGACTTGCCCGGGACTGTCGACTCTGGGTGGCCGCCAGTACCCATGCCGGTGAGGAGGAGCAGGTCCTCGATGTTTTTCGCCGGCTTCTCGACGGCGGGTTCGATCTGCTGCTGGTCCTTGTGCCCCGTCACCCCGAACGGTGTCGGGCTGTGGCGGAACTGCTCTCCGCCCGCAGGATTCCCTTTGTCCGGCGCAGCGAGATCGAACAGACGGTCGAACCCCTCAGCGGCGGCATGGTGCTGCTGGTGGACAGCATCGGCGAGGTTCTGAAATTCTATGCGGTGGCCGACCTGGTCTTTGTCGGCGGCAGCCTGGTTCCCGTGGGTGGGCATAACGTGCTGGAAGCGTCCCTGCTGCGGAAGCCGGTTCTGTTCGGGCCGCACATGCACAATTTCAAGGAGATTTCCCGCCTTCTCATCGAGGCCGGTGGAGGGATTTCCGTGGTTGATGCTGACGAACTGCATGACCGGGCCGCCGAACTGCTTGCCGATCCTGAAGCAGGCCGAGCCTTGGGACTCAGGGGCTATAAACTGCTGGAAGAGAACCGGGGCGCGACCGATCACGCCCTGAAGGCGATGGAAGGACTTTTGGAGCAGCGATGAACCGGCTGGAGGGTTTCTATCGGCGGATGGCCGTCCGGGGACCGAAAAGCGCCCTGGAATGGGCCCTTTTTCTGCCGCTGGTGCCCTGCGGAGTCCTGTATGGCGGGCTCGTCCGGCTCCGTAACGCCCTCTACCTGCGGGGTATTCGTGCCAGGGAAAGAGCAGCCGTTCCCGTCGTCTCCGTCGGCAACCTGACCGTGGGCGGCACCGGCAAGACCCCCATGGTCGATTGGCTCATCCGCTACTTTCTCGCGAACGACCATCGGGTGGCGGTGATCAGCCGGGGGTACGGGGGGAAAAGGCGGACCGGGGTGCAGGTGGTCTGTTCGGGACAGGGTCCGGTGCTGTCTGCGGAAGACTGCGGGGATGAACCCTTTCTGCTTGCCCGCCGCAATCCCCGGGCCCTGGTCCTGGTCAGCCCCCGAAGGAAAGAAGCAGTCCGCACTGCGGTCGACACGTTGGGCGCCCAGGTGATTCTGCTGGACGACGGCTTTCAGCATCTGGCGGTCGCAAGAGATTTCGACATTGTTCTGCTGGATGCCCGCCGGCCCTTCGGCAACGGGCATGTTCTGCCCGCGGGTCTGCTGCGCGAGCCGAAAACGGGTCTCGCCAGAGGCCATCTGTTTGTCCTGACCCGCTGCCCGGAACACCTGTTTCCAAGCCTCCCCGTCGCCGGCACGGTCGTACGTTGCCGGCACAGACTGGAGCAGGAGGCGCAACGCATCGACGGCGGAACAGAAACGCTTGCTTCCCTTGCCGGCCGAAAAGGCGTCGCTTTTGCCGGGATTGCCGAACCCGAAGGGTTTTTCCGCTCTCTCCGTGAAGCGGGATTGAATCTTGCCGGGGAGATCGCTTTCGGAGATCACTGTTCCTATGGACCCGGGGAACTGAATCGGCTGCAGGCCGCCTGCGTGGGAGCCGATTTTTTGGTTACCACCGAAAAGGACGGTGTGAAGCTCACCGCTTCCCAATTGCCGCTGCCCTGTTTTCAGGTGCCTATGGCTCTGGAATTTTACGAGGAAGGCGTCCTGCAATCCCTTCTTCGGCCGCTGCTAGCTAAGGAGAAGCCATTATGACCCTTTCCCCTGAACTTCTGGCGATACTGGTCTGTCCCAAGTGCAAAGGTCCCCTTCTTTACCGGGAGGTGCAGGAACTGCTAATATGTGAAACCTGCCGACTGGCCTATCCGATCCGGGACGGTATTCCGGTGATGTTGATTGAAGAGGCTGTTGAAATCCCTCGGGAGGAGTGAGGTGTGAGGTGTGAGGTGGGGGGGTACCAATTCCGCATTACGTCTTACGGATTACGTTTTTTTCGGAGTTTTCGTCTTTTGAAAAAGCTCGATAAGGGAAAAATTAAAAAGATTCTAGTGCGTTCGACCAACTGGGTCGGGGATGCGGTCATGACGACTCCGGCCATGGGGGCGTTGCGCGCCACCTTTTCGGAAGCGGAAATCGTGGTGGTGGCCAATCCTCTGGTTGCCGAACTGTTTCGTCATCACCCCTACTGTGATCGGGTGATCGTTTATGATGCCAAGGGTCTGCATCAGGGGTTTGGCGGTTTATGGCGCTTTTCCAAAATACTGCGCCGTGAAAGATTCGATCTGGCCGTTCTTCTGCAGAACGCCATCGAGGCGGCCCTGATGGCTTTTCTTGCCGGAATCTCACGCCGTGCCGGTTACCGGACCGACGCCCGGGGCCCGTTGCTGACCCACTCCGTGCCGATTGGACAAGCCGAGCGGCAGCTGCATCACACCGACTATTACCGCCTGATGCTGGATCGGATCGGGGTCCAGGGCGGTGACGGACGGTTGCGTCTTGAATGTACCGCAGAAGAAATGGCCTGGGCCGATAAAACGCTTGGCGCCGGACAGTGGATTGCAGTCAATCCCGGTGCCGCCTACGGTTCCGCCAAGCGCTGGTTTCCGGAACGGTTCGCCGAAACAGCCGATCGGCTGGTCGAGGAGTACGGGGTGAACATCGTTCTTACCGGCGGACCGGGAGAGAAGGAAATCGGCCGCGACATTGCCGCAGCCATGTCCGCCCGGCCCCTCAACCTCATCGGCGAAACCACAATGCGGCAGTTGATGGCGGTGCTGGCGTCGGTCCGGCTGCTGGTGACCAATGACTCCGGTCCCATGCATGTCGGGGCCGCCTTCGGCGTACCCATCGTCGCCGTATTCGGTCCCACCGATCACACCACCACAAGTCCACTGGCGGACAATTGCCGCATCGTGCGCAAGGAAACGGATTGCGCCCCCTGCCTGCTCCGGCAATGTCCGACCGATCATCGCTGCATGAAGGCGATTGCCGCCGGGGATGTCCTGGAGGCGGCGCGGGAACTGCTTGGAGAAAAACCGTGAAAGCCCTTGTTGTCAAAACGAGCGCCCTGGGCGACGTGGTCCACGCTCTCCCTGTTCTGGCCTGGCTGAAAAGCGCCGATCCTGGTATTGAGATCGACTGGCTGGTGGAGGAAGGTTTTGCATCGCTTCTCGAAGGACATCCCCTGTTGCGGAAGGTTCACCGGCTCGGTCTGAAGCGCTGGCGGCGTCAGGGTTGGAGGGCCACGTTGGGCGGAGTTCGCGAGGTCATCGGCAACCTCCGGCGGGAGAAGTACGACCTGGTGCTTGATCTGCAGGGGAACAGCAAGAGCGCACTTTTCACGCTATTTTCCGGGGCAGCCCGGCGTTACGGCTTTGACCGGACCGGGGTGCGGGAATGGCCCAACCTGCTGGCCACCAACCATAAGGTGAAGCTGGGACCGGACGATCATCATATCAGCGAGCGATCTCTTGCGGTGGCGAGGGCGGCTTTGCCTGAAGGGAAGGGCGCTCCTCCTGCTGGGCCCATGCATGTCTCGGAAGAAGCCGGCGCTGCAGTTTCCCGTCACCTGGCGGCATTGGGTCTCGAAAACCGGCCCTTGGTCGTGCTGCAGTACGGCACCACCTGGGTCACGAAACTCTGGCCCCTGGAGTGCTGGCAGGAACTTGTCGGCAGGTTGTGTCGTGAAGGCGATCTGAGGCCGGTGCTGATATGGGGCAACGATGATGAACATGAGGCCTGCAGGGAAATCTCGAAAGCCGCACAGGGCATGGCTGTTATCTGGCCGCGGGGCAGCTTGCCCGAATTGGTGGCCCTGTTGAAAAAAGCAGATCTTGTGGTGGGCGGGGATACCGGTCCGATTCATATTGCCGCTGCCGTAGGAACCCCGACGGTTTCCCTTTTCCGGGTGACCGACGCAACCCGCAACGGTCCCCGCGGGGAGGCGCATATCCGTCTTCAGGCGCCCATGGACTGTTCTCCCTGTCTCCGCAAGCATTGCGAGCGGGATGATGAGTGCGGGCGGAGCATTGATGTGGATGCGGTCGCGGAAGGGATCTTCCGCCTTCTCAAGGGAAAGCCCAATGAGCCAGTTTGTTGAAATGGGCGATATCCTGGTCGCTTCTGAGTTTTGGCCTGTGCTGCAGAAAGCGGGGCTGACAAGCTTCGAGGCGTTTATGGATTTTTCCGGGGGGCAACGTATCGTTCATAAACGGGGACGCTCGGTTTTTCGCTTTGAGATCGGGGAAAGGGCTTTTTACCTCAAACGGAATTTTGTTCATCCCGTCGAGTTGTGGAAGAAGCTCTCACGAGGCAAGCTCCCTCCTCGCGGTGCTCTTGAGGAGTGGAAGAACATCCTTGCCGTAGCAAGCGCCGGAGTCCCCACCGTTCGTCCGGTCGTCTTTGGCGAGCGCACCTTCCTGGGAATGGAACGGATCTCTTTTACGGTCACGGAAGAACTCTATGGTGCCCGTCCGCTGGATGAAATTGTCCGCGACAGATTCCGCAATTCCGGCCAATTTATGGAAAAGCGGACTCTCATTGCAAAGATGGCCGAACTTGCCCGATGTCTCCACCATGCAGGAATGAATCACCAGGATTTTTACCTGAATCATTTCTTTCTTGGACAGGGAGGTGAACTCTACCTGCTCGACCTGCAAAGGGTACAGCGGCGTTCCAGGGTGCCGGGTCGCTATAAGGTCAAAGACCTGGGGCAGCTTAACTATTCCGCTCTATACTATGGCGGCTTTACCCGAACCGATCGTCTGCGTTTTCTGCTGAGGTATCTGGATCGAAAATTCCTGTCTCGCGAGGATAAACGCCTTGCTCGGCAGATTATCGACAAAACGGCCCGGATTGCCCGCCACGATGTCAAACTGACCGCACGTCGGCGAAAGAGGGGGGAATTGCCCCCGGCCGCACAATGACGAGATAATAAGGAATCCTGCCATGCAGTGGTCTGTCGTTATTCCCACCTACAATTACGGTCGGTTTATTGAACGGTGTCTGAATTCGGTTCTTTCCCAGCCCGGCGACAGTTATGAAATCATCGTCGTCGACGATGGTTCCAAGGACGATACCGGAGAGCGCATTGCAGCTCTCGCAAAGGCTGTTCCTGCAGGGCGATTGCGTTACTTCTATCAGGCAAACCAGGGTCCTTCCGCAGCCCGGAACATGGGGATAAGCCAGGCCGCAGGCGAGTTTATCTGGTTTCTGGATTCCGATGATCGTCTCACCGCCGACGCCTTCGGTCATATGCAGCGAGCGGTAGAGTTGAACGTGCGGGGAGAACTGTTTTTCGGCGGATATCGGTCGGTTGCCGAAGACGGCACGGGAACCGACAAGTTGCCGGGGGATTTGGGATCAAACCGGACCGAGAATTTTCGAAGATATCTCCTCAAAAGCCTTAAAACCGTAACGACCGGAGCCGTGGCGGTTCGAAAAAAGGCTCTCGGAGACTTGAGGTTCCCACAGGGGATCCATTCCAACGAGGATATTGTTTTGTTCGGCCACCTGGTGGCCAGGTGTGAAGCCGTGGCCGTGCCCAAGGTGGTGGTGGAAAAAATTCGTCATCCCGCCAGCCTGCGCGGAAATCTGACCCGAATCGAAGAAACAGGCTTGCGTTCTGTCGATTGTTTGTTTGATGTCAACGTTTTAACTGAAGAACAGATGCAGTTCCGTTCACTGTACTTCGGCAACCGTTGCCTGGAACTGTTTCGTGCCCACTATCTGCATGAAAATTATTCACAGGCTCGCAGTTATTATCGAGAGGCTCTGAAATGCTGTCCTAAATATCTTTTCAAATCATCATATTTGCTAAAATTTTTATGTTCTTTCCTCAAATGATTTACCAGTTTTAAAGGAAGATGCAGGAAATGAAACTAAATCGAAAAATTGCCAAGGCATTTGGATATGAGTTGATAAATCTTCAAAAAAATCCCACCTCCTGCTCTCATGTCATGAATTTAATAAAGCATTATGGAATAGATCTAGTCCTCGACGTAGGTGCAAATAAAGGTCAATTTGGCAAAATGCTAAGAAGTGAGGGTTATATAGGGAAAATTTATTCTTTCGAGCCAGTATCAAAAACTTTCGAAGAATTGTCCATGGCTTCTAAAGACGATGAAAACTGGGCTGTATATAAAATGGCTCTTGGTGATTCACCTGGAGAGTTGACAATAAATATAGCAGAATCATCGGATTTATCTTCATTTCTAAACCCAAATGATTTTGGAAAAGAAAAGTTCAAAAATTTCGAAATAAAAAATCAAGAAAAGGTGATTGTTGAGACAATAGATAATTTTATAAAAAAATATTTAACCGAAGAAGATGGCAAAAGAATATTTTTAAAAATGGACACACAAGGATACGATCTCAATGTTTTTAATGGAGCATTAAACTCCTTGGATCATATAATTTGCATTCTTTCGGAACTCGCCTTAATACCTATCTATTCCGGCATGCCGCATTATCTTGATGTTTTGAAAAAGTATGAGGAGGAAGGATTTGTTATCACAGGTCTATATCCAATCAGCCGTAAAGAAGATTTTTCGGTAATTGAAGTCGATTGCATGTTGCTGAATATAAAAAGGATTTGTTCATAGAGGAGAATTTGATGGAGCAGAATGGCAAAGGTGAATGCCTGAAAACCGATTGGTCCCACATCAGACTGGCCTACGTGATCTATTACTATCTGGACCAGGAGAATTCTTCCTCCCTGCTCGACCTGCTGCGGGAATATGCGGCTTATCCCAAGGAAATCATCGATTACATCCATTTTGTGGTGGTCGATGATGGCTCCCCCGTTAAGGTTTCGATTCCTGACGGCATCAATCTCAACCTGACCTTCCTGCGCATCGACCGGGACATAGCATGGAATCAGGGGGGGGCCCGCAATCTCGGCATCGTCATGGCAAAGTGCGACAAGATCTTTACGACCGACCTTGATCACAAGCTGCCCGAACCCACTCTTCGCGAACTGGTGAAGAGGAAGAATCCCGGACGGACATTTTTCAAGTTCCAGCGTCTGGACGAGGAGGGAAAGGACATCGGCTACCATTTGAACACGCTATTCTTTTCCCGGGCCCGGTACCTCCGGTTTTACGGGATAGATGAGCAGTTTTGCGGGCATTACGGTTATGAGGACGCCCTTTTCTGGCGCTGGCAGCGCTATCACGGAACCCGTTTCCTCTATCTGCCAAATCGATTCTACTGCATCAACCGGAGCAAGATCGACCTCGGCAAGGCTTACCACTCCCTGCATCGGGACTTGAACCATAATCGGCCTCTGGCCGAAAAGGCCAAAAGCGACTGGAAGACGTTCGGCGCTCAAGCCGGTCACAGCCGTCAGTTCCTCTGTTTCCCCTGGCAGTTTGTCGAGGAACGGCGAAGAGATACGGAGTTGCCGCCTCTGCAGCCTGACCGCATGTGGGCTAGAACCTGGTGGTGGCGATGGCTGGTGGGATGATGCCTGATGCCGGAGGTCGGGCAAAATTGAAGATCGCCCTCGTCAACAAGGTATTTTCCCTTTCTCATGGAGGATTGGAACGCTTTTCCGTCAATCTGGCGGTGACCTTGCAGGGAGCCGGGCATGAAGTTCATGTTTTCGGCCAGAGTTTCTCCGGGCTGCCGGAAGGCATTGTTCTCCACCTGTTGCCGGACACGGGCAAGTCTTTTTTGGGAGGATTGCTGAAATTTCACCGCCTGGCGAGCCGCGCAATAGGCAAGGGTCGATTCGATATCGTCCTTGGTCTGACCCGGTTTTATCCAATGGATGTATACCGGATGGGGGATGGGCTCCAGCGTCACTGGATGAGAATCTGTTATCCTTTTCTTCCATGGCGCTGGTTCAATTACCTGGTCAATACCGCGCATGCGGCAAATCTCTATCTGGAAAGAAAAATATTGAGTGGCGGGGTCCGGCGCATCATCACCAATTCCCGTCTGTGCAAAGAGCAGGTCTGCAAATATTACAAATTTCCTGAAGAGAATGTGGAAGTCGTCTACAACGGAGTGGATCACAGTTTGTTCCATTCGGACGCCCGCCCCGCCTGGCGCTCCACCATTCGAAAAGAGCTTGGGCTTGGAGCCGAAGATATCGCTCTGCTGCATGTTTCCAACAATTGGCAGCGGAAAGGGCTGGAAACGACTCTGAAGGCGATGGCTGCGATGGGGCAATCCGGCGAAAGAATGCACCTGATTGTCGCAGGTCGTGGAAAGGTCGAAATTTTTCGCCGCCTGGCCGGGCATCTGGGCCTGGAGAAACGGATCCATTTCATCGGTTCTTGCACGCAGATGGAGCGATACTATGCGGCAGGAGATCTGCTGGTTCTGCCGACTTTATACGATCCCTTTTCGAATGTGTGCCTTGAAGCCATGGCCTGCGGCCTGCCGGTGGTGACCACAGCCGCTAATGGTGCCTCGGAGATTTTGGTTGAGGGGGAGACCGGCTATGTTCAGAAGGATCCGAAAGATATGCAGGAACTCGCTCAAATTCTGGAAAAATGCCTGGATTCCACCGCTCTGCTGAGAATGGGAGAGGCTGCCCGCCGGGATTCAGAAGCTTTTACCCTCGGCAGAAACATGCAACAAATTCTTGAGGTTTTTGAAAAGGTTGTCGCGGAAAAGACGAGATTCTCGAGGTGAACAGGGCATGAAGACCGAAGAGGTTTCCCTGCATGGGATCAAGTGGCATTTTCTGGACCCTGCAGGAAGTCCCTTATTGGCGGTTTTGAACGAGTCTCGCCTCGACGGTGAGGTCGTCAAGAAGAATGTCAAGCGCCGGGTGTTGCGGCAGCCAGGCATCTTTGTCAAAGAGGTGCGCTATCGGGGGCTGCCGATAGTTTTCAAAACGCTATTGGGCGGAACTGCCTGTCAGGAAGGCAGGATAAATCTGGAACTGGCCAAAACAGGCATTCCCGTTCCCGAAGTTCTGGCTTTCGGAACAGAGAAGAAATTCGGATTTATCCGCAGGGATCTGCTTTTGACCCGGGAGGAATTGAGCTGCAAAACCCTGCATGCGTTCCTGTTTGGCGATTTCCCCGGAATGACGGCTAGTGAAAAGCATCGATTTGTCCAAAGTTTCGCCGGATTCATGAGAATGCTCCATGACAATGGAGTTTTCCATAATGATCTGCATATCGGCAACATTCTCAAGGTGCCGGGCGGAAGTAACGGACACGGCTTCGTCCTGCTGGATAACGATCGGATCTCCTTCAAGAAACGACCGCTTACAACAGCCGAAAAGTCAGATAATCTGGCCCAGCTTTTGAGCAACCTGTGGACATTGGCCGACAGAAGCCAGCGGTTTCGCTTTCTAAAGGCCTATGGTGTGAAGCTCGACCGGGAAGGCCGGCATTTTGTCGATGAGCTGGAGACGAAAGCTTTAAGACATTTACGGAAAATCAGTCGTAAAAAAGCCAGGCAGAGTCTGGAGAACAACCGCCGGTTCGCCAAGGAAAAACGCAAGGGATTTACCGTTTTTTACAGGAAAAAACGGGGTATGGAGGAGATCCTCGATGGGTTCCTGGACGATCCGGACCGTTTTCTGGAAAAGGGAGAGATATTCAAGGCGGGCAATACGGTGCGGGCCGCCAAGGTCGAACTGAACGGAAAATACTATTTTCTCAAGCGTTTTAACTGTAAAGGGTGGCGCTATCAGCTGAAAAATGCTTTCCGTCGATCCAGGGCGTTGAGATCATGGCTGGTTTGCTGGGGATTCCGGCTCAGGGGCATTCCTCTCCCTCAACCTCTGATGTGTCTGGAAGAGCGCCGGATGAGGTTGTTGAAACGGTCCTACATTCTGTTTGAATTCATTGACGACGGAGAGCGATTGAACGGTGTCTGGCCGGAGCTGGGTGCAGACAGAAGAAAAGGGATACTGGCCCGTCTGGGCCTTATGCTTGGTCGTTTGCACTTTTTTGGAGGGATCCATGGTGATTTGAAATGGAACAATATTCTGGTGAACAGGCGGGGTGATCTCTTCCTGACGGATTTTGACGGCAGCCGAATCGTCGCTTCTCGGAACAAACGTAGAAAAAAGAAAGATTTGGAACGTTTTCTGGTGGACCTGGAGTCAGCCCCGTCAACAAAGACGGAGCGGGAATTTTTCCTCAAATGCTGGCAGCGATGGAGTTCCTGATCCTTTTACAATAGGCGCAGAATGGCACGCTTGATGGACATGGCTGACACTGACCGAAACTGGCGAAATGTCGATTTTTCCTTGTCCTTTTTGCTGGTGCTCAGCCTGGCGCTCAAGCTTGCGCTGCTTGCAGCCGGGCATGTCGTAAATCCCGATGGAGTTCGGTATATCGATGCAGCTCGCTTGATTACCGAGGGGGATTTCATTGCAGCGGTGGGCAGAGAGAAAATGCTTTTATACCCGTTTCTCCTGGCCACCTTCAACCTTCTGATACGGGACTGGGTACTGGCTGGTCAGATCATTTCCCTTGTTTCCCTCGTGGTCACGCTGTTTCCTCTGTTCTGGTTAACGACCGGAATTTTCAACCAGAGGGTTGCCTTCTGGGCCGGCTTTGCTTTTGTCCTTTCCCCCACCTTGAACGGCCTTTCAATTGACCTGATCCGCGATCCTCTTTTTCTCTGTTTTGCGACCTGGTCTATTTATTATTTCTGGCGATCCCTGACCGGCTCCCGAATCCGCTTTTACGGCCTGACTTCCCTTTTCGCCATCCTGGCTCTGATGTGTCGCATCGAAGGACTGGGCCTGTTTGTCCTCTATCCCGCGATTTGTCTCGTTTTGGCGGCAAGGCACCCGTCGGAAAGGTCGTCCTTGTTTAAAGGAACGGCTGTTATGGCGGGCATTCCCCTGTTGCTGCTGTTTACGACGGGCGGAATGCTGCAGGGAATTGCCGGGGTGGAGATCGACTTTCTCAACCGATGGGCGGAAGTTTGGGGTCGGCTTCAGGCCATCGCGAACGGCGAATTTCTTTTCATGTACCGTTATCTTTACGACCATCTGGGCTCTCTGGATAATCCCCATGCCTACTGGTCTTCCGGTTCTTTTTATGAGACCGCCAGGCATTATCTGCCGATTATCTATCTGTTTGGTCTCGTGGAGGCACTGTTTGAAAACCTTTTCCTGTTGTTTGTCGTCCCCCTGATCGTCGGATTTGGCAAACGGCCGGTTTTCAACCGGGCACACTGGTTGCTCCTGTCAGTGGCCGGTTTTTATTTCCTGGTGGCCTATTATTGGCTTTTTATTCAAGATTTCACCAGCAAGCGTTACCTGCTTTTGCCGACTCTGATGCTTTATCCCTGGGTGGGCAGGGGGCTGGACAGGATTTGGATACGGCTTTCCGAAGTCCGACGCCCGCGAATCGCGATGCTGCTGTTCCTGTTTATTTTCTGCGGAATTCCCGCTTTTAAAACTCTGGGAGTCGTGGTCGGTCCAGACAAAAGCAGCATCTTCAAGGAGGCAGGAATCTGGCTGGCGGAGCAGAACGATCTGCGGGGTTACCTGCTGGCCGGTAACGACCCAAGGTTCCGTTTGTATTCGGCGCCGGATCTTCGTTTTGTAGAGCCTGCAGAGGAATTTTCAATTTTCCAGGATTATAATGCTTCAGAAAGAATTGCTCTGGAAAGGGAAGTCGATTTTCTGATACTCGAAATCTCCCAGAAACGGCGGGATGAATTACCCCCTTTCCAGCACTACACCATGTTAAAAGAGTTGACGGACGGGAAAAAAGTTGTGCTGGTTTTCAGAAGAATAGTTCCATAAAAAAGGGTCTCCTATGACACATGAAGATATCAAATCTCATTTCGAAAATCTCAGCAGTGTCCTGCTGACCGTTGCCGAAAAGAAGTCGGACCTCATTCTTTCAGCTTGTCGTACCATTGCCGCAGCGCTCAGTGCCGGGCACAAAGTGCTGATCATGGGTAATGGTGGCTCCGCGGCCGATGCCCAGCATTTTGCCGCTGAACTTGTGGGCCGGTTTCTGCTGGAACGGAGGCCGCTGCCGGCGATCGCTCTGACCACCGACAGCTCCATTCTGACCGCTGTCGGCAACGACTACGGCTTCGACGAAATTTTCAAGCGCCAGGTCGAAGCCATTGCTCAGCCCGGCGATGTGGTGATCGGCATCTCCACCAGCGGCAAGTCGAACAATGTGTTCCATGCCCTGACTGCGGCCAACAAGATCGGCTGCAAAACCATCGGGTTGTTGGGGCGGGATGGCGGTAACATTTCCGGCCTGGTCGACCTCGATTTGACGATTCCGGAGCAGTACACCCCCTACATCCAGGGTGCTCATGGTGCAGTCATTCATATCATCTGCGACCTTGTGGAGAAGGAGTTGTTTGGATAGCTCCGGATCTTGTGTCCTCTTCGGATTTTGATTCTCGCATGGCATTGCTGAACAGAATGGTTCCGGCAATGCTCAGTCCCGGCAAGTCCCAAGCTGCTCCCTTTTGAAACGACAGGCTGGCGAATGGTCGAGTTAAACGACATTTTGCGGAGATATTTTCCCGGGCCTGAAGCTTTTGACAGAATTCTGGGACTTCAGGGTGATATTTACCGGGAAATGGATGGGCGCCGAACCCTGAGGTTTGATCTCGGAGGTCGCAGTTACTTCGCCAAATTGCATTTCGGCGTAGGCTGGAGGGAAATTTTCAAAAATCTGTTGCAGGGTAAAAGACCCGTACTTGGAGCCAGAAACGAGAGAGAGGCCCTGCGCTGCCTGCAGCAGCTCCATTTGCCGACAATGAAGGTCGCGGGATTTGGAATACGGGGTTGCAATCCTGCCCGGCGTCAATCTTTTCTCATCACTGAAGAACTGACCGGCGCCATCAGTCTTGAGAGCCTCTGCAGGGGATGGGCAGCCGCTCCGCCACCCCCGGCCTGTAAAAGGGCTCTATTGGAAAAGGTCGCCTTCATCACCCGCAAGCTGCACGAAAACGGCATCAATCACCGCGATCTGTATATATGCCATTTTTTACTCGAACAGGCTGACTCTTTCCAGTATTCCGACTGGCCCCGCCTGCATCTGGTCGACCTTCACCGGGCCCAACTCCGGAATAAAACTCCCCGGCGATGGGCGGTCAAGGATGTCGCCGGCCTTTACTTTTCCAGTCTGGATATCGGCCTGACCCGTCGCGACCTTCTTCGTTTCATTGCCATCTATCGTGGTCGTCCTCTGCGGGAGATTCTGAAAACGGAAAAAAAATTCTGGCGCGCCGTGTCCAAACGGGCCTTCAGACTCTATCGAAAGATGTTCGGACGCAACCCGGGTCAGTCCGATTAAACGATTTCAGCCGTCGGCGCTGCTTGCGGCGACCTGCGAAAAACCTTCCCCACTCCGCCCGGTACCGGGCCGGTATTTTTACCAGCGCAAATCAAAACTATCCCTTCACTACCGCAAACCCATGGAAGCCGGCTGGAAGACTGCGCCGGAAGGGAACAGCGGGAAAATTTTTCCTGTTCGACATCGACTTGAGCGAATCGTGCAGTATACTCTTTCAATTAAATGATAAACATTAGCAAATATCCATGTCATTGTGCACCAGGGAAAAATCGCTGTTTGGAGGTTTTCTCCGAGTTTCTCCTTCCTGCGTATTCCCGGATGGCCGAATCGGGTGAGACATGAAGCTGGCTTTCTGCCTTTTCAAATATTTCCCCTTCGGCGGTCTGCAAAGGGATTTTCTGCGGATCGCGTTGGCTTGCCGTGACCGAGGGCATGAGATCGGGGTTTTTGTCATGAAATGGGAAGGTGATATCCCTGATGCCTTCAAAATCGACCTCGTACCGGTACAGAAGTTGACCAATCATGGCAATTGTGCCGCCTTTGCCCGCTCACTGAAGCAAAAGGATCTGGATAAATATGACGTGGTTGTCGGTTTCAACAAAATGCCGGGACTCGATATCTACTTTGCGGCGGACAGCTGCTATCAGACACGTTTCCAAGAGGCCCGGACCATGTTTCCGAGATTCGGTTTTCGGTTCCGGACCTATGTTTCCCTGGAAAAGGCGGTCTTTTCCCCCGTCAGTAAAACCCACATCCTGATCCTGTCCCAAAAAGTTAAAAGGAACTATGTCGATGCCTACGGCACCCCCGAGGAAAGGTTTTCTCTTCTACCTCCAGGCATCGATCTCACCGCCTTCGATTGGAGAGAGAGAATCTCCGTTCGCAAACAGGTCCGGGAGGAATTCGGACTCGGCGAGACCTTTCTGTTACTGATGGTCGGATCGGCCTTCCGGACCAAGGGAGTCGATCGTTCTATCGCGGCTGTCGCTTCCCTCCCCGCTGGGCTGCGAGGGAAAACCCGTCTTTTCGTCATTGGGCAAGGGAACCAGCGGCCGTTGATCAGAATGGCCGCAAAACTCGGCATCGAAAGCCGGATCCGATTTCTCGGCGGAAGAGAGGACGTTCCACGATTTCTGTTGGCCGCGGACCTGCTCTTGCACCCCTCCAGAAACGAAACTTACGGAATGACCCTGCTGGAAGCCATGGCGGCAGGGCTTCCGGTATTGGCAACGGACAACTGCGGCTTCGCCGGTCATGTCGAAAAAGCCGGTGCAGGTCTCCTTATACCGTCACCATTCGTTCAGAAGACAATGAACCAGATGCTGGCAGAGGCCTTGTTTTCCTCCGAGAAGAATCGGTGGCGCGAGAATGGATTGGCGTTTATCGCAAAAAGCGATATCTCCAGCCTGCCGCAAAAAGCCGCGGATATCATCGAAAATTTCACCCCCCTCGGGAGGGCAGGTATGAAACTGTTATCGAGGAATACAGCGAGGAGGATAATAGGGCTTCCTGCTTAAATTCAGCATATTTTGTAACTGCAATGCTAAAAATCAGGTAAGGCAGACTGGATTTGTTAAAAAGAGCTGGTAAAATTCCCAGTCGAAATAGGTTTTTATTTATTAATATAATGGTTAAAAAAATCAGGATCTATTTAAATTCTTATTATTTTAGTCATATAAACGGTTTTGAAGCTAAATAGTTCGATTTCTTCTCAATGAAGTCTGGTGGCAAAGGCGATGCGAATAGCTTTCATTCATGACTGGCTGGTGACCTATGGGGGCGCGGAGAGGGTGCTTGAGCAGATGCTGCATTGTTACCCCGATGCGGATCTTTTCAGCCTTGTGGATTTTTTGCCTGCCGATCAAAGAGGATTCCTTCAGAACAAGCAGGTCACAACGTCTTTTATCCAACACCTGCCCCTGGCGCGAACGAAATATCGCAGCTATCTGCCGCTGATGCCTCTGGCCGTGGAGCAGTTGGATCTGTCCGGGTATGACATTGTCATCTCCGGTTCCCACGCGGTGGCCAAAGGAGTCATCACCGGACCGGATCAGCTACATATCTGCCTGTGCTACACACCGATGCGGTATGCCTGGGATCTGCAGCATCAGTATCTCCGGGAAAGCGGCCTGGACAGCGGAATGAAGAGTTGGATGGTCCGGTGGATGCTTCATCGGATGCGTCTGTGGGATCAGCGAACGGCCGACGGGGTGGACCAATTCATCGCGATTTCAAACTTTATCGCCCGGCGGATCTGGAAAGTTTACCGGCGGGATTCGACCGTGCTCTATCCTCCTGTGAATGTCGAAGGCTACTCTTTGGGCAGTCAAAAGGAAGAGTTCTATCTGACCGCCTCCCGCCTGGTCCCCTATAAGCGGGTTGATCTGATCGTGCAGGCTTTTGCCAGGATGCCCGATAAAAAACTGATCGTCATCGGGGATGGACCCGAACTGCAACGGCTCAAGGGCCTGGCCGGTTCGAATGTCGATCTGCTTGGATACCAGCCGCAGGAGATTCTCAGGGACTACCTGCAGAAAGCCAGAGCCTTTGTTTTCGCGGCCGAGGAGGATTTCGGCATCGCTCCCTTGGAAGCACAGGCCTGCGGAACTCCCGTCATCGCTTTTGGCAAGGGCGGGGCTCTGGAAACGATTCGCGGTCTTGGAGAAAAGAACCCGACGGGGGTCTTCTTTTATCAACAAACCATTGAAGAACTGGTGGCGGGGGTTTTGGAGTTTGAGGAAAAAAAGGGAGCCATCTCCGCGAAAAGTTGCCGGCAGAATGCCCTGCGTTTTTCCGAAGAGAATTTCTGCCAGAAATTCTGCTCTCTGGTTGAAGAGCATATGGAATCCTATTTCAATATCAACGTCCGATTCAATCGAAGATTATGCAGATGATGAAAGCCCTGTGGGCCTACCGCGGGTTTATAACTGGCAGCGTCAAGCGTGAATTTCAGTTGAAGTATCGCAACTCTCTCCTTGGCGCAGCCTGGACCTTTCTGAACCCCCTGGCGATGATTTTCGTCTACACCATCATTTTTTCCCAGGTCATGAGGGCAAAGCTGCCCGGGGTCGATACGAGTTTTGCCTACAGTATCTATCTCTGTGCCGGAATCCTGACCTGGGGATTGTTTGCGGAAATTCTGGGCCGGGGCCAGAACGTTTTTCTGGAGCATGCCAATCTGATCAAAAAAATCAGTTTTCCCCGAATGTCCCTGCCGGTCATCGTCATTCTTAATGCGAGTCTCAATTTCGCCATCATCTTCGCCTTGTTCACCCTGTTTCTGCTCGCCAGCGGTAATTTCCCCGGGTGGGTCTATTTCGCTGTCTTCCCGGTACTTCTTCTTCAGATCCTGTTCGCCATCGGGCTGGGAATCATTCTGGGTGTTCTGAACGTCTTTTTTCGCGATGTAGGGCATTTTTTCAATATTCTGATCCAGTTCTGGTTCTGGCTGACCCCTATCGTCTACCCGCCGACGGTTCTGCCGGAACCGGTCAAACCGCTTCTTTTCCTCAACCCCATGGCCTCATTCATGTCCGCCTACCAGGGGATATTGGTCCGGGGAGAGGTCCCCGATTGGCCGAACTTTGTCTGGATAGGGTTGTTCAGTCTTCTGCTCTGCACGTTCGGTATGCGTCTTTTTCGCAAACGTTGCGGTGAAATGGTGGATGAGCTCTGATGGGCCGCATTTGTGTCAGCAATCTTGGTAAAGCCTATAAGCTGTATTCCAGTCACTGGTCCCGACTTCTGGAATGGGTGGTCCCTTTTCTGGGCCCAAGACATGAACAGAAGTGGGTTCTGCAAGGAATCAATTTCCTTATCAAGCCCGGGGAAGCGGTCGGCATTGTCGGCATCAACGGGGCCGGGAAGAGCACGCTCCTCAAGCTCATTACCGGGACGACCCAACCGACGACCGGGAATGTCGAAACATCCGGCAGCGTGGCCGCCATGCTCGAACTGGGCATGGGGTTCCATCCCGAATTCACGGGGCGCCAGAATGTGTTCATGGCAGCGCAGCTGCTTGGCATGCAGGTGGACGAAATATCGAAACGGCTGCCCGAGATCGAGGCCTTTGCCGAGATAGGTGACTATATCGATCGGCAGGTGCGGGTCTATTCCAGCGGTATGCAGATGCGATTGGCATTCAGTGTCGCCACGGCGAAACGGCCTGATGTTCTGATCGTGGATGAAGCCCTGTCCGTGGGAGATGCCTATTTTCAGCATAAGAGTTTCAACCGTATCCGGGAATTTCGCAAGGCGGGGACGACCCTGCTCATCGTTTCCCATGACAAGCAGGCTATCCAGAGCATTTGTGACCGGGCGATATTGCTGGATGGAGGTCAACTGGCCATGGAAGGGGAACCTGAAGCGGTTATGGACTATTACAATGCCATGCTGGCTGAGCGCGGAAGTCAGACTGTGCGACAGGAAAAGATGACGGATGGCAAGACCAAGACTGTTTCCGGCTCAGGTGGTGCGACTGTTATGGATGTCGGCCTGCTCGATGAGAAGGGAGACAAAGTCGAGGTTATAAATGTCGGACAGAGGGTCACCCTTCGCGTCATCGTGGATATTCATTCCGATCTGCCGGATCTGGTGGTCGGATATATGATCAAGGACCGCCTGGGCCAGCCCGCTTTCGGAACGAATACCTATCATCTGCGGAAAGGCCTGCAGCACCTGGGCAAGGGCGAACGGGTTGAATATGCTTTTACCTTTCTCGCCAATATCGGGGAAGGCTCCTATTCGATTTCGATCGCGCTGCACACCCAGGATACTCATCTTGCTGCGAATTACGAATGGCGAGACCTGGCGCTGGTTTTCGACGTGGTGAATCTCAATCAGGATCGTTTTGTCGGGACGGCGTGGCTGCCGCCGGATGTTCGATGCTTTCGATGATCTGCGAAGACCGGAAAGGAGAGAGCAAAAGTTTTGCGAAAAGAGAATGTCCGCTGCTCCGGATCGGGACTCATGCATGGATGATGTTTGTTTAGGTTCAGAAGAATCAGGCACAGAGAAAGAATTTTTGATGGACGAGAATTTCTATTTGCGTTTAGAGGACAGGTTTCGAGGTGATCGTTCAACGATAAAGGAGCGAATCAGGGCAGCTTATCTGCCGGTTGTCCAGCCGCTGATGGCTGTTTATCCCCAGGGGCGCATGATCGATCTCGGCTGCGGCCGGGGTGAATGGCTTGAAATCATGGCAGAAAACGGTTGGCTGGTCCAGGGGATCGATATCAGCCGGATAATGGTTGACCAGTGCCGGAAACTCGGGTTGCCGGCCGTGGAAGGAGATGCCATAGGCTATCTGCGGACTCTGGAAGAGAATTCGGTCGCTGTCGTCTCCGGTTTTCATATCGCGGAACATCTTCCGCATGAGGTCCTGTTGACACTTTTCGAAGAGGCCCAAAGGGTTCTGTTGCCGGGCGGAGTTCTCATTCTGGAGACGCCGAACCCTGAAAACATACTCGTGAAGTCCTGTACTTTTTATTTGGACCCTTCACATCGGAAGCCGCTGCCGCCCGAGCTCCTGCAATTCATGGCGGAAGACGTCGGTTTTCTATCGGTTGCGATTATGCGGCTCAATGGGCCTGACCCTCCTGAAGATGATGCCTCGCTGGCATGGCAAGCTCACTGGGCCCTGAACGCGCACCCCGACTATTCTCTGCTGGCACAAAAGTCGTCTGTCCCCGGTGTTTGTCCGGTAAACGACTGTATCGACAGATTGAAACACACCAAAGTAGACAGCCTGACCAGCTTGAACAAAATTCTGGACCGTTTCGAAGGAAAATACCGGACGTTGGAAGAGCGGCACCTTCACCTCGTCATGGAGTACAACGCGATGATGGCGAGTCTCTCCTGGCGAATAACGGCACCCTTACGTTGGGTCAACCTGTGCTTGAGAAGGATTGGGGAACGCCTAAGTCTGAAAAAACTCGAGAAAAAACTCATTCTACATCTGTCCCGTTTCCTGGAGAAACATCCGGGATTGACGCGCACTTTATTGAAACTGATCGATTCTTCACCATTGGCGAAGAAGAGTCTGAAACGGATTGTCCTGAAAGTCGATCGGATGGTGTCCGGTTCTCCTTCCCGCCAGAGTTTTCATGAATTGTCTCCCCATGCCGCGCAAATCTACAGCGACCTCAAGCGGGCCTTAAACAGGGATTAATTCAACAAATGCGAATTGTTCTGGATCTTCAGGCCTGCCAGACATCCAGCCGATTCAGGGGAATCGGGCGCTATTCCCTGTCTCTTGCCAAAGCAGTTGCAAGAAACCCGGGGCCCCATGAGGTCTGGTTGGCGTTGAACGGCTTCCTGGGCGATACGGTCATGCCTCTTAGGCAGGCCTTTGACGGCCTGGTACCGCCTGAAAGGATCCTCGTCTATTCCGTTCCCGGACCGATGGCGGAAAATGAGCCCGCCAACAGGTGGCGGGCGCGTGCGTCCGAACTGGTTCGTGAACAGGCCCTGGCCGATATCGCTCCGGATTTTGTCCATATCGCCAGCCATTTTGAAGGGTGGATTGATGACGCTGTCACTTCCATAGGCGCTCTAGATGCCGGGATGGCAACGGCAGCAACCTTTTATGACCTGATCCCGCTGAAGCACGCGGAGACCCATTTGGGGTCAGCCCCTCATAAGGAGTGGTACTTACGCAAGCTGGACTCGCTGAAAAAGGCCGAGCTTTTCCTCGCCATCTCCGATTATTCGCGTTTCGAGGCGATTTCTACCCTTGAAATACCATCGGACCGGGTCGTCAACATTTCTGCCGGCGTGGACGAAAAATTCAGAAAACTGCAGATCCCGGAAACCGAAAGGAATGAGCTGTTCAGGCGCTACGGCATTTTTCGTCCTTTTCTGCTGTATACCGGGAATCTGGATCCTCATAAAAACCTGCAAGGGGCAATCAAGGCTTTTGCGGCACTGAGCCGGGAGGTAAGGCGAGCTCACCAATTGGTCATTGTCAGCCAGATGGATGGGCGGAATCGGGGGAAACTGCAGAAGCTGGTGAAGTCACTCGGGATGGGCGAATCAGAGGTGATCCTGACCGGATTCGTTCCTGAGTCCGATCTTGTTCGGCTTTACAATCTGTGCAAGGTTTTCGTGTTTCCCTCTCTGTATGAAGGGTTCGGTTTGCCGGCTCTTGAAGCTATGGCTTGTGGAGCCCCCACCATCGGCTCGAACGCAACAAGCATCCCCGAGGTTATCGGGAGAAATGATGCCCTGTTCGATCCGACTTCTACAAAGTCTATGGCCGATGCGATGCAGCAGGTTCTTATGGATGAAGGGTTCAGGGAGTCACTGCGCGTTCATGCCTGTTCGCGAAGCTCCAGATTTTCCTGGGATGCCGTCGCTCAACGTGCCGTCGAGGCGATGGAGGATAAGGCGAAAACCGGTCTTTCATCAAAAAGATACAGTCTGCAGGTAACAGCCGATGCCCGCTATGCGGCCCTGCTGCAAAAAATCCCGCTCTTTTCGAGTGCCCTGCACCCTGCAGATTTTGATTTGAGGTCACTGGCCGCCTCGATCAGTTTGAATGACTGCAGCCAGTCGAAGAGGCAAATTCTGGTCGATGTTTCGGCATTGGCTGTCCGTGATGCCAAAACCGGCATTCAGCGGGTCGTTCGGAGTATTCTGGGGCATCTCCTTGCCGATCCCCCTCCAGGATTCATCATTGAGCCGGTTTATGGCGCTGATTGCGGATTTTACCGCTATGCTCACCGTTTCCTGCGGGGATTTCAGGGGCTTGACCACGATCTCGGCGAAGACTTTCCCGTTGATGCGAGACGCGGAGACATCTTTCTGGGACTTGATCTTTCAGCCCATCTTTTTCCCGTCTTTCGGCCGGTTCTGGAAAATTTCCAACGAGTCGGCGTCAAATCCTGTTTCCTTGTATACGACCTGATTCCGGTTTTGTATCCCCACTGGTTCCCGAAAGGAATGTCGGCAGTTTTCTCCAACTGGTTGGAGGCGGTCAGCGCCCATGCGGATAGTCTGCTCTGCATTTCCGCATCTGTGGCTGACGAGGTTCGCCAGTGGCTCCAACGGAAGCGGGTCGACCGAACTGATCTGAATATCGGCTATTTCCATCTTGGTGCCGATATTGACAACAGTGTCCCTACACGAGGTGTGCCTGACAATGCCGAGAAGGAACTCAAACGGTTAAGCGACTCTCCGACATTTCTTATGGTGGGAACAATCGAACCGCGAAAGAGTCATGCTCAGGTGGTCGCCGCCTTTGAAAAACTCTGGGCTTCGGGTGTGGAGGCCAATCTCGTCATCGTCGGTAAGGCGGGGTGGAATATGGAACCCTTTACCGAAAGTCTGCACGGCCATCCAGAGCGTGGGAAAAGACTGCATTGGATGGAAGGGATAAGTGATGAATACCTGGAAAGGGTCTATCGAATTTCTTCGGCCTTGATCGCCGCTTCGGAGGCGGAGGGTTTTGGTTTGCCCCTTATCGAGGCCGCCCAGCACAAGCTTCCCGTTATTGCCCGTGACATCCCTGTGTTTCGCGAGGTTGCCGGTGAACATGCCTTCTATTTCAATGGACGGTCTCCAGAGGAACTTGCACGAGCACTTAGAGATTGGATGGCATTGGATCAGGTCGATTCGATCCCCCGTTCGGACAGCCTGCCCTGGATGACATGGCGGCAAAGCACTCAGCAGTTGTTGGCATTTCTGTTAGATCCGATAGGGCGTCAGGATAACAAGCAGACGGATCAGGAAGATTATTGTCACCCCGGTGTTTCGAAGGTTGTTTCGTAAAGCGTTTCTGATTGGAAGGGTTTTCCATTGAAGCTGATCATTCAGATACCTTGCTATAACGAGGCCGAAACACTTGCAGTGACCCTTGCTGAGCTTCCGCGCTACGTGCCTGGGTTTGATGCTGTCGAATGGTTGATCATCGACGACGGCAGTCTCGATAATACGGTAGCGGTGGCAAGAGCCAATGGGGTCAATCATGTCATTCGTCATACCCGTAACCAGGGCCTGGCCCGTGCTTTTATGACGGGACTGGATGCCTGCATCCAGTTGGGGGCCGATGTTATCGTCAATACCGATGCCGATAATCAGTACAAAGCCGATGACATTCCCGCTCTTACCCGGCCAATTCTTCAGCAGCGCGCAGAGATTGTAGTGGGCAGCCGCCCGATCCAGGCCATCGATCATTTTTCGCCTGTCAAGAAACTGCTGCAAAAACTGGGTAGCAGGGTGGTCCGTTTCGCCAGCAAAACCGATATTCCTGACGCTCCCAGCGGCTTTCGTGCCATCAGCCGCTCAGCGGCACAACGTCTCATGGTTTTCAACGATTACACCTATACCCTGGAAACAATCATCCAGGCTGGCCAGAAAAATATGGCGATTCTGTCCGTCCCTGTGAGAGTCAATGAGGATTTAAGACCTTCACGCCTGGTCAAAAGCATCCCGTCCTATGTCAAACGCAGTATCGTCACTATTGTTCGCATTTTTGTCGTTTACCGTCCCTTTCGGTTTTTTGGAACGATCGGGTCTGTTCTGTTTTCCTTGGGCTTTGTAATCGGTCTTCGGTTTCTTTGGTACTACTTCAAAGGTGCGGGTAATGGACATGTCCAGTCGCTCATTCTTGCTGCCCTGCTCATGGGTATGGGATTCCAGACCGTTCTGATCGCTTTCATCGCTGACCTGTTGGCGGCAAACCGAAAACTGATAGAAGATATTCGTTTTCGGGTGCGTGCTGAAGAAGATGTCTGTGCAAATGAAAATCCAATGCAGGATCTGCCTGTAAGGGAAAATGCATGAAGGCGGCCAATGGTTTGAAAGAGGATGGTATCGTTGCAGGCAATAACTACAATAAATATGGATCCAGGAATCCTGTTGTAAAAACAATTATGGCAGGATTTTCACATGCCCTTATGCAGTTGGTGGACAAGTCATCACCCAAATCAATTCATGATGTGGGGTGCGGGGAAGGGTTTTGGGTTTTGGAATGGGCCAGGCAGGGGAGAAATGTCCGTGGAACCGATTTTTCCTCGGCTGTCATTGATCTGGCAAAGAAAAATGCAATTGAACATGGATTAGAAGAAATTTTATTTGAAACTCGGAGTATCTATGATCTGGATCCATCCAGGGACAGTGCTGATCTGATTGTATGCATTGAGGTGCTCGAACATTTGCATGATCCGGAAACCGCATTGGAAAGGCTTCAATCTGTTGTCGACAGGCATTTGATTGTCAGTGTGCCTCACGAGCCTGTCTGGCGTCTGTTGAATATTGTCAGAGGAAAATATCTCGACAGCATGGGCAACACGCCCGGACATGTTCAGCATTGGTCCAGAGGCGGTTTCGTGCAGATGATCTCAAAATATTTCGAGGTGGTTGAAGTTAAAAAGCCACTGCCATGGACCATGTTGTTATGCCAATCGCGGGTTTGAAACAGTGATGATAAGCCCTTCCTTCAAAAAAGGCTTCAGTTGGTTGGGCACGGCTCTGGCTTTTACCGGAGTTTTTTTCGTCGGCATCCGTTTGCAGGAATACGGGACGCAAATCGATGTTGCACATTTCAATTCTGCAAAGTGGTTGGTCATTGCTGCCTTCTGCGTGATCTACGGGTTTGCCAATCTTCTGCTCGCCTTGGCCTGGTGGAGTTTGCTGGATTGGTTTGGCCTTAGCGTTTCTCGGGGGTGGGCGATTAAAACCTACGGCATTACGCAGTTGGCAAAATACACCCCCGGCAACATTTTTCACCTGGCCGGCCGGCAAGCCATGGGGATGGCCGCCAATCTGCCCGGATGGCCCTTGGCCAAATCTGCCCTGTGGGAATTGGGTTTGATTGCCTTAGCCGCCGGACTCTTCGGCTTTCTGGCTTTGCCCGGCTTGATTCCTGTTGTGCCCGCAAACTGGGCTCCGCTTGTTTTTACCTGTGCCGTTGGAAGCGTCGCCCTTGCGGTGTGGCGATTTTGGGGTGAACAGGTCGTCAAGGCTTTTGGCCGCTATTGCGGGTTTCTCGCTGTTTCGGGTCTCTTATTCGCGGCTCTGATTGATCTGGTCAATGACAATCCGGACAATCTGCCATTGATCCATATAGCTGGAGCCTATGTCCTGGCCTGGCTGGCCGGTCTGATAACCCCGGGAGCACCTGCCGGTGCCGGGGTGCGGGAATTGGCGTTATTGTTTCTGCTGGATGGAGTTGTCAGCCAGGCGGACCTTCTGCTGGCGGTGCTGTTGAGCCGGGCGATTACTGTAACGGGTGATCTTGGATTTTTCGGTTTGGCGTCCTTGTGGAAACGGAAGGTTTCCGGTGAACTGTCTTGAAAACATGAAAAAGTCCTGGAGACTCGCGCTGACTTTTACGTCTGTGCTGGCCTTTGTGACGGTGCTGCATGGTGCGGTGCCCTTTCTTTCCGTCCCCGCTTTGGGCCAGGCTGTTTGGACCACAGGTTTTTCCCAGTCTTTCATAAATCAATCCCTGTTCAGTATCCATGCAACCAATTTTGGAGCACCTCAACCGGCCCCTATTGCTTTCGGGCTGGCCGGAGCTTATCCGGCCGGGTTGTTTATTGCTGCCGGCATGCACCCCGTGGACGCTTACTCGACCACCTTTTTTCTTTGGCTCGCTTTGGCCTTCTGGGGAGCCTGGCGTCTCGGAATTTTTATGGGACTACGCCCGGCTTTTTCGCTGTTGCCCGCGGCATTATGGATGAGCATGCCCGTGTTTTGGGCTCATTCAAGGTACTCGATGTTATCCCTGGGAATTGGCCTTCTTCCTTTTTATTTTTTGTCCTTCGCTTATGTTCTGTATGGCAAGGCCAGGACTATTAGGGCCAGAGTTTTCATAGCTGCGCTCTTTGTTGCCGCATGCCAGATAGCCGTTTTCATGGATGGTTATTCCTTCATGATGTTTTTGAGCGCGTCCTTCATTCTGGCTTGCTGGGTCTTCTGGCGTTGTCCGGACTTGCGCCGTCGAATGCTTTTCTATTCTCTCCCGGTGCTTTTGCTTGGTTTCGGGCTGGCGTACCAGATGTATACGGCCTACATCGGAACATCTCAATTCGAGCCTGTTCCATTGGATTTTTTTCGAGGATATGGAGTCGATGTTACCTTTTGGGCCATTCCAACCCGCGGTGTGCATTGGCTTTGGGATACCTTGGGTCTGAGTCTGAAACGCTCTCCCGCAGATTATTTTGGTGATGCCTCTGTCTGGATGACCACTTTCTCGCTTCCGCTAATTGTTGTCGGCTTGGCTGGATGGTTGTTTATCAGAAAAAAAAATGCTTTGGCTACCGGCTTTCTGATAGTTGCACTGGCAGGATTTTACCTGGCCCTGGGCCCCTCCCTGAAAATTAACTCCACAAGACCGTCCGAAGTGGTTTTAGCTGGGCATCTGACGCCACTCATGTCCTCCGAATATGCCCTTGGCCCCACGGGGAACGGCTGGATATCCGAAACCCTCCCTGGCTTCAAAAACATGCGCGCCGCCTATCGATGGAGCGCTTTGGGGGTATTCGGTCTCTGGGCACTTGTTGTTCTGATGCTGACGGGTTTGCAGGGGCGAGCCATTGTGTGGATGGGTTCACTTCTCCTCGTCCTGATTCTCTCCAATCTGCCGAATATGATCAAGAAATTTCAGCAGGATATGTCTTATCGATACCAGTTTATTCAACTCGATAAAAATCTGGTTGCCGATTTCCAAAATTTGATCAAAGAAAATGAAATGGTTGCTTTTCTGCCTTATAGAAATGACTTTTTAGTAAACTATTTAGCATCAAAAGCGAAAATCAGGACATATAATATTGGTGGAGATAAGAATATTTCTGCAGCCAGGAAAAACTGGCCATACACCATGCGGTCTTTTCGCGAAAATTATATAGATAACAAATTTGTCGAAAACATTCTATTTCTTCTTGCAAGACAGGAAGCAGAAATAGTAGTCATTCCATATATAAATACAATTATTTATGAAAAAGCCTGGCCGGTGTCATTGATTCACATGGAAAAAATCGAAAATGTCATTGATGAACTGAAAAAGACAGGATTAGTCGAAGTAAGAAAATCAAAATTTTTTGCCTCAGTAAAAGTAAAAAAGGATTTTCTAGGTCTCGTTGCAGCACGACAAATGGAACAACATTTAATTAATGAGGGATTCTCGGACGCATATTTTCTCAGCGTCAACAATTTTTCCCCTGACAAAATCTTCAACCAGGTTGGGGAAGTTAAAAACGGCAGGCTGTATTCCGACGGTCGCCAGGGATTTTTACACTTTGGTCCCTACAAAACCATGCCCGCCGGAAAATATCACTTTGTGGTCAGGGGTGAGGCGACCCAGGCCGACCACGCTTGGGCTGATGTCGTATCCGGCCGGGGGTCCGTGATTCATGGCAAATATAAACTGCTGAAGGTCGGTACGACGGAAAGAAATGTCCTTGTAGAAGAAACTCTGTCTCTCTCCCAGTCTGTCGAAGATCTTGAGGTACGGGTCTACGTTGCGCCTGAAGACCGAATTCGGATCGACAGTTTTGATCTGAAGCCTGTTTTTGGAAAAACAGAAATCAAGGAGGATGTTCCCTGATGTCCAAAAAAGCGTTCATTACCGGCATCACCGGTCAGGACGGTGCCTATCTGGCCGAACTGCTGTTGGAAAAGGGCTATGAAGTCTACGGCACCTACCGTCGCACCAGTTCCGTCAACTTCTGGCGTATCGAGGAACTGGGCATTTCAGGTCATCCCGACCTGCATTTGCTCGAGTTCGACATAACGGACAAATCCACCAGCACCCGTCTGATTGAAAAAGTGCATCCTGCCGAGGTCTACAATCTGGCCGCCCAAAGCTTTGTCGGTGTTTCCTTTGAGCAACCTCTGGCTACGGCCAAGATTACCGGCCTGGGAGCCGTCCATCT
Source organism: Syntrophotaleaceae bacterium (assembly GCA_041390365.1). Taxonomy (NCBI): domain Bacteria; kingdom Pseudomonadati; phylum Thermodesulfobacteriota; class Desulfuromonadia; order Desulfuromonadales; family Syntrophotaleaceae; species Syntrophotaleaceae bacterium. The sequence continues at coordinate 813,431 of JAWKQB010000001.1, forward strand.
GCTCGAGGCGATCCGTATTGTCGATACGAAAATCCGGTTTTACCAGGCATCGACTTCGGAACTTTACGGCAAGGTGCAGGAGATTCCCCAGACAGAAAAAACCCCCTTTTATCCCCGCAGCCCTTACGGTGTGGCCAAGCTTTACGCCCACTGGATGACCATCAACTATCGCGAAGCCTACGACATCTTCGGTTGTTGCGGTATCCTTTTCAATCACGAGTCACCCTTGCGCGGCCGGGAATTCGTGACGCGCAAAATCACGGACAGTATCGCCAAAATCAAACTGGGCAAACTTGACATTCTCGAACTGGGCAATTTAAATGCGAAGCGGGACTGGGGTTACGCCAAGGACTATGTCGAAGGCATGTGGCGCATGCTCCAGGCTGAAAAACCGGATACCTACGTTCTGGCGACCAGCCGCTCCGAAACGGTCCGCGATTTTGTCGCCATGACCTGCAAGGCCGCCGGGATACGGGTGAGGTTCGAAGGGGAAGGGGAGAAGGAAAAGGGTATCGATGAGGCCACCGGCAAAACCATCGTGGCCGTCAATCCCAAATTTTATCGACCCGCCGAGGTCGACCTGTTAATGGGGAACCCGGCCAAAGCCAAGGCCGAACTTGGCTGGGAGGCGAAAACCACCCTGGAAGAGCTCTGCCTGATGATGGTTGAGGCCGATCTGCGACGCAACCGGGCCGGGTTTTCCTTTTAGGACAGAAAATGAAAACAGTATTGGTGACAGGGGCTGCCGGTTTTACCGGCCGCTTTATGACAGCGGCACTTGAGCAGAAAAATTACCATGTGATCGGGCTGGTACACAGTACGAAAGGACCGGGACAAGGCTTACCCTGCGATCTGACGGATGCGGTGGCGGTCGCCGAGGCGATGCGCGAAATAAAGCCTGACTATGTTGTCCATCTGGCGGCGCTGTCCTTTGTGGGACACCGCGACAGCGAGGCGTTCTACCGTGTCAATCTGTTCGGGACGCTGCATCTGCTCGAGGCCCTGGCGGCGCTGCCGGTCCCGCCGCGCAAGGTGCTGGTGGCCAGCAGTGCGAACGTCTACGGCACGCCGGCCGTGGAGGTGATCGATGAGTCGGTCTGTCCCGCCCCGGTCAATCATTACGCCAACAGTAAACTGGCCATGGAGCACATGGTCAGGACCTGGTTCGACAGGCTCCCCATCCTGATCACCCGTCCCTTCAATTATACCGGTCCCGGCCAGGCGCCCGTCTTTCTGGTGCCGAAGATTGTCGAACACTTCCGGCGCCGATCTCCGACAATCGAATTGGGGAACCTTGACGTAAGCCGCGATTTCTCCGACGTGCGAGATGTCGTGGCCGCCTATGCCGCCCTGCTCGAAACCGATGCGGTTTCCGAAACTGTCAACATATGCCGAGGTGAGGCAACGCCTCTGCGGGGGATCATAGACATCATGAACCGTCTGGCGGGGTATGAAATCGAGGTCAAAGTCAATCCGGCTTTTGTTCGCTCCAAGGAAATATCGAGATTGCAGGGAGACAATACCAGGCTGAAGCGTCTGGTCGGTACTGTTCCCTCCATACCTATCCAGGAGACACTGCAATGGATGCTGGACGCATCCTGAAAGGTATTCTCAGGCATCACCATGCGTATCGGATTGTCAACAACTACAATTGAGCCGGCAGTCAACGGAGGTCACCTTGACGGCATCGGAGTCTATACCACTCGCCTCGGTGAAGGTTTCTCGGGCCGCGGACATCTGGTGGAAGGGAGATCCTTTCCCAGCCTGTTGCAACCGGCTCTCAAAAACCATTTTGTCAAGGGACGGCCGTTCCCATACCCCTTTCAGGTCATGTCCGCGGTCGCTCTGCTGAGCGGTGGATGTTTCCGTTCGGCCCCTGATGTGGACGTTTTTCACGTGACCGATTACCGGGTTTTGCCGATGCGGTGCCCCCTTGTGGCCACCCTGCACGATGCCATTCCCCTGCGGCACCCGGAAATGGCCAATGCCCGGTTGCGAGGGCTCAAGAATTTCGTCCAGAAGTCGATGGCCCGATTCGCGGACCATGTGATCACGCTTTCCCAGTACACCGTTCCGGATCTCATGGAGTTTTACCGCATTCCCGAATCGCGGATTTCCGTGGTTCCCTGCGGGGTCGACAGCAAGTGGCTGGAACCTGTCGATGCCGAGGCAAAAAAAACGGTTCTGAAAAGGCGTCAACTGGAACCCGGCTATTTCCTGTTCGTCGGAACTTTTCAACCGAGAAAAAATATCGAGCGGATTCTCGCAGCCTATGGCCGTTTGCCGGCAAACCTCCGCAAGCACCGCAAACTCGTGCTGGTCGGCAGGGGAGGATGGGGGTGCGAGGCGCTGATTGAAAGCATCCGGGGATCAGCCCGAAATGGGCAGGTGGTCTGGCTGAATGACGTCAACAGTATGGAGGAACTCAGATTTTTATACAGCGGGGCAGGAATCTTCCTGTTCCCCTCTCTGTATGAAGGTTACGGCATCCCGGTGCTCGAGGCCTTCGCGAGCGCGGTTCCCGTGATAACCTCCAATACGACCTCGCTTCCGGAGGTTTCGGGAGGCGCGGCGGTGGAAATCAACCCGGAATCCCTTGACGATCTCGTTTCGGCCATGGCCTGGCTGGCCACGGATGAGGCCGAGCGGTCAAGACGCATTGCCGCCGGGGTCCGCCGAGCCAGGGGGCTGACCTGGAACCATACGGTGGAGGGCACGCTGAAGGTCTATCAAAAGCTTCTTTAAGTCAGCGAGGCCAGTCCCGGAAAACTGATCCGGTCCGAGCGGTTTGGGAATTAGAGTCAAGTCCTGCAGATGTTCTGGCATACCCGTTGTCGCGTCAAAAGGATTTGTGCCGAATGAAGAAGCCCCGACCATGGAAATGTTCCTTGACCTTCGCAGTATGGGCCGCTCTGGCAGCCAGCGTTGCCATGCTGGCTTTTGCCAAAGCGAAGGCTCCGCAGGAGAGGGTGATCTTTTCGGATCTGGCCACGCATGTCATGATCGCGTCCAGCATCTGGAACGATTTCGATCTGGACTATACCCTGCAGGATCTGGCCCGTTTCCGCTCCGATTTCCCTGCCGAGTCCGGCCCCCGGGGCTTATTCCTGAAAAAACAGGCTTCCGGGGAACTGGTTCTCGCAAAGCCCTATCTCTACGGTGCCGCCGCCTCCGTTTTTTATGGGGTCTTTGGTGTCAATGGTTTCATCGTACTGAATGCGGTCTGCCTGTTTCTGATCGGTTCGATATCCGCCCTTACCCTGTCCGGTATACTGGACGAGAGATGGGCCCTTGTTGTTTCGCTGGGCTTCGTACTGCCGGGTCCATTCACCGCATGGGTGTCGATCCCCCATCCCGATCTTTTTATCGCTGCGTTGCTGGCCGTTTCGGTCATCCTGTTGCTGAGGGAAACAGGATCTTTTGGGATGAGCCTGCTGGCTGCGCTGATGTTTGCGGCAGCCGTGCACGAGAAGCCGAGCTTCCTAGTTTTGCTGCCGTTCATTCTGCTTGCAGTCCCTGCTCGCCGGGGCCTCCGCGAAAGGGCGATCATCCTTGGCGTCGGCGTGATTGCCCTGATGGCCTTCAGTGCTCCGAATCTTGTCGGTGACGGATCCCTCTTTGCCTATCAAGGGGCCCGGTTCAACGTAAGGGGTGCCCCTTTTCCCCTTGAGAAGGGCTGGGCTCTGCCGGATACGGTCGGCTTTTCGGGTCATGTCTTCGACCCTCTGTCGGTCGGCAGGTCCCTGCTGGCCAATCTCGCACTCCTTCCAGGCAAATTCTTCGATTTCCTGTTTGGCCGTCAAACCGGGATATTGGTCTATTTTCCGGTGGCCCTCGCCCTGCTGGCGATGCGCCTTTTCTCCGGGCGTGGCGCCGGGTTTTGGCTGATAGCGGGCTTTTTCACCTACCTTGGCATCAATTGGCTTGTTTTCCCCATCAATGGGTACGGCGGGTCCGGCAGCTATGGGCCGCGTTACATGATGCAGGCTTTGCCTCTGGTTCCGCTGGCGTTCTACGGACACCGGCGGCCTGTGCAATTCATCTCCGGTCTTGCCGGCAAATGTCTCTTTTCAGGGGCAATCATTCTGGCGCTGGCATTACATGGGCGGGTCCCCTTTGCCGGAGAGGATATGGTCCGCCTTCACACCCGCTGGTTCCTGGAGCCTCCTCTGCGTGTCTTCCCCATCGAGACGTGGCTTTTGCCCTATACAGCCAGCCCATATCCGCCTCCGATCACGGAAAAATCGGATTCCTCCGACGACATTCTGTTCCATCTGGCTCAACTTGAATCCGGCTCGGGTTTCGGCCTGTTTCGGAAGGCCGGGGTGCCCAGAAAGATCCTTTTTCAATCCGGAGCGGTTCGTCCGGTCCAGGATCTGGAACTGATCAGCAGCAGCGACGCAACCGTGCTTGTCAAGCACGGGAAAACCGTTCTTTGGCAAGGTTCTCTGTTGGGCTGGCAGCCGACCCGCCTGTCTCTCGAAGCCTTGCCGGCGGATGGGGAAGCCTACGATCTGTTGAGCGGACAACCGTGGAGATGGGCCTCAATCGAACTGCATGCCACGGAAAAAGACACAGGCTTGCCGGCCCAGCCAGGCCGACAGACGCTGCGATTCGCCCGCGAGTATGCGCGTTTCGAGCATTATGACCGTCTTATCCCGACGGCTGAGCTGCCCCAGGCGGGGGTACTGCTTCATGCAGGCTGGAGCCGCATGGAACCCTGGGGGGTATGGAGTGCCGACAAAAATGCAGATCTGTTGCTGTATTTTGGAGAGGACGCAAAAACCTACGAACTCACCCTTCGCATGCATGGCTATTGCCCACCCGAAGACCCGATTCGAAAGTTACGAATCACTGCAAATGGGCGTTTTCTCGCCAGGATGGATCTTGAAGCCAGCAACGGACCATGTAACCACCCGTTTCGGTTCGACACCCGCCCGGGTGAAAAGTTTCTTCAGATCGGATTTGAAATCGACAACCCGGTTTCACCCGCCGAACTGGGACACAGTGCTGATGCGCGCCATCTGGGGGTTGGATTATCCGGATTGTCCATCAGAAGAATCGAGGAGCCGATGCGATGAATACCCTTTTGAGTTTCATCATTCCGGTCAAGGACGAAGAAGACAGCCTGGCCGAACTGGCGGACAGGATCGTGCAGACTGTTTTGACCTCCTGTCCGGATCACGGGTTCGAACTCGTCTTCGTGGACGATGGCAGTACAGATCGAAGCTGGGCGGTCATTCGAACGATTTCCCAAAGCTATCCAGGATGCGTGCAAGCCTTCCGGTTTCGAAGAAATCTCGGCAAGGCGCTTGCCTTACAGGCCGGGTTCCAATGCTGCCGCGGTGACATCGTTTTCACCATGGATGCCGACCTGCAGGATGATCCTAAAGAAATCCCGCGATTCATGGCCAAGCTGAACGATGGCTACGATCTGGTTTCTGGATGGAAGAAGACCCGCAACGATCCGCTGTCCAAAACTCTTCCGTCCCGATTGTTCAACAGTGTAACGGCAAAAGTCACCGGAGTGCGTCTCAAGGACTTCAATTGCGGATTCAAATGCTACCGCAGGGAGGTGGTCGAGAACCTCTTTCTGTACGGCGAACTGCACCGGTATATTCCGGTACTGGCCGCCGATCTTGGCTACAGGGTCGGCGAGATCTCTGTGGAACATCATCCTCGCTTATACGGCCGTTCCAAGTATGGCTGGGAGCGCTATGCGCGCGGGTTTATCGATCTGGTCACCGTTATGGCGACGACCCGCTGGGTCAATAAGCCCGGGCATCTGTTCGGTGGGGCCGGGCTGGTGCTGGGCGTAGTCGGAGGTGTGTCGCTCAGTTATCTTCTGGTGCTTTGGCTGCTGGGAGAGAGACCGATCGGAAGCAGACCCCTGCTCACCTTCGGAGTGCTCACCACGATCGCTTCGCTGCAGATGATTTCGCTGGGAATCGTGACCGAGTTCTTTATCAAACAGCAAGGCAGGGATTGCCTGGAAAAGTATGTTTCCGAGCAGCTGTCGTCAGACCAGGACGAGGCGGCCTGAATCGAAAAGAACATTTTGGGGGCGCGGTGGAAGGATGAACCGTGAATCGTACCTTCTGTATGCCGATGAGATCTCGTCCTGGCTTCATGCCGGGCGCAGGAAGTTGATCTCCCGGGTCTTGTCCTGGCATCTTCCGGCCGGTCCTGCTTCTGAACGGGAAATTCTCGAGGTAGGAGCCGGTGCCGGACAGAATGTCGACGTCCTGCGTAATTTCGGAACGGTCGACGTGATGGAAATCAACCCCGCCGGCCTCGAACGACTGCGTGCGGCGGAAGGGATCCGAACGGTCTTCGATTCCGGTATTCCAGAGGATTTGCCGGGCAGGTGGGATGTGATATGCGCCTGCGACGTTATCGAACATATAGAGGACGACGCGGCAGCCGTTCGCTGGATCTTTGATAGACTGAAGCCCGGAGGACTTTTTTTCGCAACAGTGCCCGCCTTTCCATGGCTGATGTCAGACCATGATCGCGCCCTGGGCCATTTCCGGCGTTACGATGCGGCCACCTTCGATCTTCTGCTGCCAAGGCACGCAATTCGTCTCTCCGGGAGTTACTTCAACAGCTATCTGTTTCCTTTGGGGGTCCTGTCCAGAGCCATCTGGCAGTTTTCCAATCACTGGAGAAACGCCTCCGCTCACCAGAAGCAGAGGATTCCGACGGGCGCTTTGACTGAACCCCTGTTCCGGTCGATCCTTCTGCGCGACGTGCAGGCGTTGACTCCCTCGAGTCGAAGAAAATGGGGCATGTCCTATTACCTATGCGCTGTTAATGGCTGCGCGGCGCCGGATGCGAACAGAATCTGGAACAGTTTTCCATGCTGAAACAACAGGCAAGTCTCTTCAACAAGCTCTCGATGTGGACCGATGCTTGTGTCATCTGTGTTTCACTGGTGCTGGCCTATGAAATCAGGAAACTGTTTCAGGGACAGCTTCTGCCGCTTTATTATTATCTCTGGATCCTGGTGGCCGTCCTCCCCCTTTGGCTTCATCTGTTCAAACGCAAGGGGTTCTATGCATCGATCCGGCGCTGGTCGGTTTTCGATATTTTCACCCGGCTGGTGAATGTCCATCTTTTCGGCAGCCTGCTGACCTCGTCCCTCATCTATTTCGTGGATCGTCTTCGATACAGCCGCGGCCTCCATCTGTCTTTTCTGGCGGTCTCCTTCCTGCTGCTTTTTCTGGAGAAGGTTGGCATTCGCCTGGCTCTGGGGTATTACAGGAAAAAAGGGTTCAATACCCGCAATATTCTGATCGTAGGTACTCAGGAGAAGGCCCGCAAGTTTCATAATGTCATCCAGGACCATGCGGACTGGGGGCTGGCCGTCATCGGATTTGTACAGGCGGATGAAACCGTTGCCCTTGAAATCGAGGGCCATAAGGTTTTGGGCAAACTTCCCGAACTGCTGGAGATCTGTAAAGCCCATTCCGTCGACGAGGTGGTGTTCTGCATCCCCAAAGTGCTGATCGTCGGTGTGGAGGATTTCTTGCTCGATCTCCAGGCCATGGGGATGACCGTGCGGATGGCGCTGGACTTTTACGATTCGCCCAAGTGCAAGACCGGTATCGATTTTTTCAACGGTTCATTTCCGGTGCTGACCTTTCACACCAAATCCCTGGATGCCCAGCAACTGCTGATCAAGAGAATCATCGATATCATGGGCTCTCTGTGCGGATTGACGGTCCTGGCCGTTCTTTTCCCTTTCGTCGCTCTGGCGATCAAGCTCGACTCGGCAGGGCCGATCTTTTTCGGGCAGGAGAGAGTTGGCGAGAGCGGTCGCATATTCAAGTGCTGGAAGCTTCGTTCCATGTATGCAGACGCCGAGGAGCGAAAAAAGGAACTGATGGGACAAAATGAAATGAACGGGGCCATCTTCAAGATCAGGAACGATCCGCGCGTGACCAGGGTCGGCAGGTTCCTGAGAAAAACCAGCATCGACGAACTGCCCCAATTCTGGAACGTGTTGAAAGGGGACATGAGCCTGGTCGGCACACGGCCGCCCACACCCGAGGAGGTGTCCCACTATGAAAACTGGCACCGCAGGAGGATCAGCATCAAGCCGGGGATCACCGGCATGTGGCAGGTCAGCGGCCGCAACCGGATCGAGGATTTCGACGAAATTGTTCGGCTGGATCTCTGCTATATCGACAAATGGACGATCTGGCTGGATATTCGTATTCTGATCAAAACGGCCAGGGCGGTGCTGGCCGGGTCCTGAAGTTATGGAATTGCCCCCTTCTGAAAAAACCCAACATCAGTCCAAGGCCCCTCCTTCAGCGGAATTTCTTGCATAAATTCGCTATTTATGGTACCGGAATGACGCGTTTGTTGATTCTTGTCAGTGTCCGGCTTCCCGTTTGAATCCCGTGAGGAGATTTCATCGAGGAAGTCGTCAATTTATTGGATCAGGGCGATCATGACTCGTTCAGAAGTGGAAAACTTTCTAAGTCATCTGGGGTCGATTCGGGCGCTGGTGATCGGCGATCTGATGCTTGATGAATACCTGTGGGGCAAGACCGAGCGGATCAGCCCCGAAGCACCGGTCCAGGTAGTGGACATTACCCGGGAAGACCTGCGCCTGGGAGGTGCGGGCAACGTCATCAACAATCTCGTCGCTCTTGGCTGCCAGGTTCATGTCGCCAGCGTGCTGGGCGAAGGCCGGGACGGTGAGCTGCTGCGGGAGATGCTGAACGGCATAGGGGTCGATACGACCGGGCTGCTTTGGGATGCGGGGCGTGTCACCAGCCGCAAAACCCGCATCCTGGCCAGTCATCAGCAGATGATGCGCATCGACCGGGAGAGCCGGGTTCCTATCAACACCGATCAGGAAGCGGAGTTGACAAACTGGATCCGCGAGCATGCTGGAGAGTTCGACGTCATCCTGATCTCCGACTACCTGAAGGGGGTGCTGACCGAGGGGCTGCTGCAGTCCGTCATCGCCATCGGCAAAAAGAGGAGCATCCCAGTCGTCATCGATCCCAAGGGTACAGATTACAACAAATATCGGGGAGCGACACTCCTGACCCCCAACCGCAAGGAAACGGAAGTGGCTTCCAGGGTGGCGATAACCGACGAGGAAAGCCTGCGGTTGGCCGGCCGCACGCTGCTTCATAGCCTGGATCTGGAAACACTGGTCGTGACCCGCAGCGAGGAGGGGATCAGCATCTTTTTCAGGGACGGCAAGGAGATGCATCTGCCCACCGAGGCGCGGGAGGTCTTCGATGTGACCGGCGCGGGCGATACGGTGCTTTCCCTGATCGGGGTTGGTCTGGCCAGCGGTTTGTCCATCGAAAATGCGGCCCGCATGGCGAACCTGGCTGCCGGCATTGCGGTCAGCAAGCTCGGCACTTCGACCGTAACGGTCGAGGAGATCCGCGAGGTTTTTGCCCATCAGTATTCCGACGGGGACGCCAAGATCAAGCGGCGGGATGCCCTGGCACGCATCCTCGAAACCGAGCGCCAGCGCGGCAAAACCATCGTTTTTACCAATGGCTGCTTCGATCTGCTGCATGTCGGACATGTCAAGTATCTGCAGAAGGCCCGCCTCCTGGGCGATCTGCTGGTGCTGGGACTGAATTCGGACGATTCCATCCGGCGGCTCAAGGGGCCCAATCGCCCTCTGATCAGCGAGGACGAAAGGGCGCATATTCTCAGCGCCCTGACCTGCGTCGACTACCTGGTGGTTTTCGACGAGGACACGCCTCTGGACCTGATCCGCCTGCTGCAGCCGCATATCCTGGTCAAGGGAGGGGACTACACCCCCGACACGGTGGTGGGCAGGGATCTGGTGGAAAGCTACGGCGGACGGGTGGCCCTGATCGATCTGGTGGATGGCCGCTCCACCACCAACATCATCGAGCGGATTCTTGACCGATATGAGCAAGGGTGAAACGGGCGAACCCGAAAGCGGAAAAAAGGCACGTGCGGTTTTTCTGGACCGGGACGGAACCCTCAACGTCGAGAAACATTATCTGCACCGGTTGGAGGATTTCGAATTCATCCCGGGGGCGGTCGAGGGGGTCAGTCGCCTCAAGCAGAAGGGCTTCCTGGTGTTTGTCGTCACCAACCAGTCAGGAGTCGCCCGGGGCTATTTCGGGCTCGACGACGTCGAACGGCTGCATCGCCATGTCGCTGCCCGTTTTGAAGAAAGCGGAATCCTGATAGACGGCTTCTACGTCTGTCCTCACCATCCAACAGAAGGGGATGGGGACTACGGAGTCGAATGCAACTGCCGCAAGGGTCAACCAGGTCTGTTGTTGAAGGCTGCCGAAGAGCATTCGGTCGATCTGAGCCGGTCCTTCATGATTGGCGACAAGGAAGCCGACATCGAGGCTGGGGAACGGGCGGGATGTACTTCCCTGCTGGTGTTGACCGGCTATGGCAGGGCCACCGCCGCAAAGATATCTCCCGGCCGGGCCCGGCAGTTTTCCGACCTGGCGGCAGCGGCGGATTGGATTCTTGAAACCGGTTGCTCGTAGCTGGTTGCTGCTGGCTCGTTGAAAGGCGATTTTTTTGAATCGGGACCAGCGGCTGCTGCCGGATGGGAATTACCATAACCACGAGCCACCAGCAACGAGCAACCAGCAACGACACAAAGGTTTAAATCAATGATCAAAAGCATGACTGGGTTCGGCAAAGGGCAGGCTTCGGCCGGCAATGTCAACCTCACAGTGGAAGTGAAATCGGTCAATCACCGTTACGGGGATATCACCATCAAATTGCCCCGTTCTCTGATGGCGGCAGAAGGGGAGATCCGCAAGCGGGTGGGCGAGAGACTCAAGCGCGGGCGCATCGACGTCTATGTCAATTTGGACCAGGGCGCATCCGGCGGGAAAGTTCCCGTTCTCGACGGTACCCTGGCCGAAAATTATCTGCGTCTTTTTTCCCGTATGCAGGAGGAATATGGTCTTCAGGGCGGCATCACGCTTGCTTTGCTGGCCTCCCAAAAGGATGTGATCAGCCTGCAGGAGCTGGATCCCGACACGGAGGAGGTATGGGCAAGCCTCGACACGGCGCTCGACCTGGCTGTTGATGCCGTGGAAAAAATGCGTCGAACCGAGGGGGAAGCCACCGGTCGCGACATCGTTGCCCGGCTGGAGCTGCTGGAGGACCTGCTGAACGGTATCGAACAGCGGGCGCCCCTCATCCCCAGGGAATGGCAGGGGAAACTCAAGGAGCGGTTGCAGAAGCTGGAAAACGGATTTGAAATCGATCCCCAGCGTATTGCCCAGGAGATTGCCCTGTTTGCCGATCGATGCGACATCAGCGAAGAAATTTCCCGATTCAAAAGCCATATGGAGCAGTTTCGGGCACTGCTGACCGCTCTTGAACCGGTCGGCCGGCAGCTGGATTTTCTCGTGCAGGAACTGAACCGGGAAGCCAACACCATGGGCTCCAAATCGAATGACGTGGAATTGACCCGCCATGTGGTCGCCGTCAAGGCCGAACTGGAAAAGATCCGCGAGCAGGTGCAGAATGTTGAGTGATGATGGCGAGGGCGGAAGGCAAGAGGGGTGAGGGGTGAGAGTGGAGTGAATTCTTCAGCTCGACCCTTGACCTGTTACGATTGACGTATTACGGATTACGGACTTCAGATGGACGAAAAATGGCGAGAGATCGAGCGCCGTCGGACCGGCATTTTGTTTGTCATTTCCGCGCCCTCAGGGGCCGGAAAGACATCTCTATGTCATGAAATAATTGACATTTTCCCGCGGATTCGGCACTCTGTTTCCTACACCACCCGGCCGCCAAGAGCCGGGGAGCGAAACGGGGTCGATTATCATTTTGTCGCCCCCGATATTTTTGCCCGGATGATTACCGAAGGCGCCTTTGTCGAATGGGCCGAAGTGCACGGCAATCGCTACGGTACGGCACGGGAAACCCTGGACCGGTCCCGGGAAGCCGGGTACGACGTGCTGCTGGATATCGACTGTCAGGGGGCGGCGCAGCTCAAGAAAACCTGCCCCGAGGGAGTGTTCATTTTTATCCTGCCTCCCGATTTTGCAGAGCTCGAACGGCGTCTGCGCGGGCGCAACACCGATGCCTCCGAGGCGATCGAAAAGCGGCTGCAGAACGCCAGGCGGGAAATCAGGGAAATGGTATGGTACGATTACCTGGTGATCAATGATGACTTCGACAGGGCCAGCCGGGAACTGCAGGCCATTCTCACCGCCGAGGGGTGCCGTACCGGGTTGCTGAAGGATAAGATGCTGAAGATTTTCGGCATGTAAGGTGCAGCGAATAAACGTCAACTACTGACTCAAAAGTTTTGACCACGAAGGTCACGAAGGCCACGAAGTTGTTCTTCTTGGTAAAAAAAACAGATGACGCATAATCGGATCATTCTTAACACCCGAAAAAGGAATAATTCATGGCACGTATTACCGTAGAAGATTGTCTGCAGCAGATTCCCAATCGTTTTCTTCTGGTCATGGTCGCCTCCAAAAGGACCAAGCAGCTTTACAAGGGCGCCCAGCCGCTCATCGAAAACAGGTCCAACAACAAGAAGATCGTACATTGCCTGCGGGAAATCGCGGCAGGCAAGGTCGACTACGAAATACCGGTTCGCAAAAAGTGATGAGACAGCCGGCCGCAGGAACATCTTGCCGTCCGGATGTTTAACACCTGCCTGCAGTAGAAGTTTCTCCTGAATCAATTCCGGGAGGTTGTCTCTTCGGCAACCTCCCGGTCCGGATTGTTCATGAAGACTTCCGACCCTGCGACGCGAATACTCATGAATAAACCGGATGAAAGCTCCGGGTTTTTTGACCCTTTTCCCACCATGCATTCTTCAGTACGCATAGACGATATCATTCAGCAGGTGCTCGCCTACAATCCCGGTGCGGATGTGGATGCCCTGCGCAAGGCCTATGTCTTCTGCGCCAAGGTTCATGGCGCCCGAACCCGCCGCCCCGGCGAGCCCTATCTTGCCGATGCCCTGGAAATTGCCCGGATCCTTGCCCGTTTGAAAACAGACGTGGCCACCATCATCAGCGGCATGCTGTACGATATCCTGGAACAGGAGCTCGCCCCGCCGGAGGAGTTGAAAAACCGTTTCGGTGAGGACATCGGACAGTTGATCGAGATCCTGACCAAGCTGGGCAAGATTACCTTTATCACCAGCGAGGAACAGCAGGCCGAGAATTTCCGCAAGATGCTCCTGTCCATGGCCAGGGATATCCGGGTCGTGCTGGTGTTGCTGGCGGTGCGGCTCTACAACATGCGGGTTCTCGAGTATTTTCCGGTAGGCGACCAGCGCCGTTTCGCTCAGGAAACCCTGGAAATATATGCTCCACTCGCCAATCGCCTCGGTATCAGCTGGATCAAGTGCGAACTGGAGGATCTGGCCTTCCGCTACGTTCTGCCCGAAATTTTCTTCGAGCTGAAAGAGAAGGTTGCGCAGAATGAACAGGAACGGGCCGGATACGTCGAGGAGGTCAGGGAACTCATCGGTGAAAAGCTGCGCAGGCATCAGATTCGGGGGCAATGCTACGGGCGCTACAAGCATCTCTATTCCATCTATGGAAAGATGGAGCGCCAGGGCATCGAATTCGAACAGGTCTACGATATTATCGCTTTTCGTGTGATCGTCGAGACGATTCAGGACTGCTACGCGGTGCTGGGGATCATCCATGAAGCCTGGAAACCGATTCCGGGGCGTTTCAAGGATTACATCGCCATGCCCAAGGCCAATATGTACCAGTCGCTGCACACGACCGTGGTCGGACCTTACGGCGAGCGTATGGAAGTCCAGATCCGCACCGAGGAGATGCATCGGGTGGCGGAAGAAGGGATTGCCGCACACTGGAAGTACAAGGAGGGCAAGGCGGCCGCGGCCGTCGGCAGCGAGGGGGAACGGCAGCTCGGGTGGCTGCGCCAGATGCTCGAAGCCCAGCAGGACATGTCGGATTCAAAGGATTTTTCCGGACCGCTGGAGGTGGATCTCTTTTCCGACGAGGTCTACGTCTTCACCCCCAAGGGAGAGGTCAAGGCCTTCCCCCGCGGCGCGACCACCATCGATTTTGCCTACAGCGTGCACAGCCAGGTCGGCAACCGGTGCGTCGGAGCCCGGATCAACGGCAAGCTGGTGCCGCTGAAGACCGAAATGAAAAATGGGGATATCATTGAAGTCATCACCAGCCCCCATCAGACGCCGAGCAAGGATTGGCTGAAGTTTGTCAAAACCTCACGAGCGGCGGGGCGGATCCGGCAGTGGATCAAGACGGAACAGCGGGAAAGGAATATCGAACTCGGCCGGGAACTGCTGGAAAAGCGTCTGCGCAAATACGGGTGCAGTCTGAAAAAAGTGCAGACCGGCAAGGAGATGGCCGCCGCCATGGCCGAATTGGGATACCATACCGCCGACGACCTGCTGGCGGCCATCGGGTATGGCAAACTGTCCCTGGGGCAGGTGGTGAGCAGGGTGGTTCCCGCGGAAAAGCTCAAACCCGCGCAGGAGGAAAAGGCACCCGCTGCCCAGGTTTCCGAGAAAACCGCCAAAAAGCCCTCCAGCACCATCAAGATCCAGGGGATCGATGACGTTCTGGTGCGTTTCGGCAAATGCTGCAACCCCCTGCCCGGAGACCCGATCGTCGGTTTCATTACCCGTGGACGGGGCATTACCGTGCATAACGCCGATTGCCCAGCAGTGGCGAAGACCGATCCGGACCGGCAGGTCGAAGTGGAATGGGACCTGAAGAAGAAAACTTCCCATCCAGCCAAAATCCGGGTCTCTTCAAAAGACCAGAAGGGTATACTGGCCAATATCAGCAGCGCGGTATCCAACTGCGAGGCGAATATCGTCAGCGCCCAGGTCAGCACCTCGGGGGACGGGCGAGCCGTCATCATTTTTTCCGTCGATGTGGCCGACCTCGAGCAGTTGAATCGCGTCATCAACTCGGTGCATCAGGTCAAGGGGGTTTTCAAGGTCGAGCGGATGAGGCATTAGGGGGTTCTTTGCAAGGCGTGAGGGGCGAGGTGTTAGGAGTGAGGGGTAACATCTTTGCAAGGCAAAAGCCGTTCGATACAGATACCGATTCCGATTCCGATATGGCGACTCTGAGGCACTCACTGGAGGTAGGGATATGGAGAAAATCGAAACTGATCTGGCGCCTGCCGCGATAGGGCCCTATTCGCAGGCAGTCAGGGCTGGTGATCTGGTGTTTTTTTCCGGGCAGATTCCCCTCGATCCCCAAAGCGGGGAACTGGTGGGAGACAGGATCGAGGAACAGACCGAACGGGTGATGCAGAACATTCGCGCCGTTCTGGAAGAGGCCGGCCTCGATTTTTCGGCGGTGGTCAAAACGACCATCTACCTGACCGATCTGAGACATTTTGCCGTAGTCAATGCCGTATACGGCCGGTATTTCGAAGCTATCCCTCCGGCAAGGGCGACGGTCCAGGTCGCGGCACTGCCCAGAGGCGCACTGGTGGAGATCGAAGGAATTGCCTGGACAGGCAGGGGACAGGAGTAAGGCCAATGGGGACAACCAGCCCCTGAAGTAGAAAAAGCAGGAAGCCTCCAGGCCTCCTGCTTTTTTGCAGCAGCTATCGCGAATCTGTTGTGGGAATCAAACCGCTTTGGTGACCGCTCCCGAGCGCAGGCAGCGGGTGCAGACCTTGATGGACTGAACCTTGCCCTTGTAATGGGCTCTCACTTTCTGGAGGTTCGGGTACCATACTTTTCTGGTCTTGTTCTGTGCATGGCTGACGTTGTTGCCGGCCGACGGTCTTTTCCCACATACTTCACAAACTCTGGCCATTACGAATTACCTCCTGGAAATTTAGAGCTCCTAAAACTAGCATGCTTTCAATGCGGTTGCAAACCTTTTTTCCTTTTCACCTCTTTTTTCCCATATCCCCTGTCGTGCTGCCGTTGCTCAGAGTGCCTGTTTGAGGACCGCCCGGCATGTCAGCCAGGTGGTCAGGGGAAAGTGGATGTCGAACAGGCCTTCGCCGGCAATGGAATTTGCTCCCAACAGGATGCCCGGTACCACCCGGCTCGGACCAAACCTCACAGGTGCTGCCTCTGCCCGGGAAGCGGCGGCCGGTCGCCGGCGCTTTTCCAGGCGATATTCCGAAAAGGGAAGCAGCGGTTCGAGCCGAAGACGGAGTTCATGCTCCGAGATCAGGGGCCGGGACAGACTCCCGGCCTGTTCCACAACGATTTCCCGATTCTCAACCGGACTTGGAAAAAAGTTCAGCAGCAGAGCGGGGTCACCGGCCAGCATCACATTCCGGGCCAGGAGTGAGGAAGGAACTGGCTGGATTCCCGAAAGATGCCAATATTCCCGGGTCGCGGAGAAACCCTGTATCGCCGGTTTCAGTTTATCTGCCAGGAAAACAGGATCGATGAAACGGTCGATAATGAAACGATCGGCTCCCAGCCGGGTTCCGTCCCTGAGGGAGACTTCCCAGGGGCGTTTCCCTCCACCGTGGAGGGAGGCCAATTCGCCGAACGGTCGAACCTGAATTCCTGAATCTCTCAAGCGCCGCTCTGTTGCTGCTGCCAGTGCGGGGCCGTCGAAAACCTGGGTCCGTGATGCGGCATGCCAGAAAAGGGCGGCCTCCCCTATGGTAAGGCGTTGCGGATCTGCCAGAGTCAAGCCGCAGAAGAGGGTCGACAGAAATTGTCGTGCGGACTCATCGCTTATCCCCTTCAGAACTGAGGAAAATTGATGGCCCAGCCCCTTTCCGGCCAGGCCCTTCAAAAACAGGCTGCGGGAGTAGGCCAGACGGCCCTTCAAACCGAGGGAGGGGGGCGTGCGCAGGTTCAGCAGGAGCTCTTCCAGACGGCGGCCAGTGTGTTCCAATTCCCCAAGACGGTTGAGAACTGTCCGGCCCGGATTCGGCAGTTCCCGGAGCATTTCCTCTTCAAGAGAACGGGGACCGTGGACCTCGAGACGGACATCGGGAGTGATGACCTGAAAGCTGCGAGCCGAACGCAGGCTGCTGCCCGAGGGATCGACGACGGTCGCGATCCGAGCCATTACAGGTGTAGCGGGCAGAGCGGCGGGGACCGGGGAAGCGGGGGAATCAAGGATGAGGACACGCCGATTCCCGGCTGAAAGAGCCAGTGCCAGCATCCGGCCCGCGAGCCCTGTGCCGATGATGATCAGGTCGTAGAAATGGGAACTTGTCATGGCTGCCGTCGAGATTGCAGATCCTCTTCACTGAGGATTCTTACTCCATGACGGAGGAGCAGGGCGGTGGTCACCCCCTGTCCGGACACGATCCGCTCCCCCAGATAGACCTGACGAACGCCGCAGGACGGGCTGCGTTCCTTGAACAAAGCTTCCCGGCATCCCGTCAGGCGGCAGACCTTCAAGGTCTCCTCGGCGCCTCTGACGAAAGGCACCGTGACCTCCCTGCCGTCGGCAAGGAGCAGGGAGCCCGTGCCGTCAAGGACATCCGAACCAGTTCCCGTGCAGAAAGAGCTTTGCAGTCGGGGAGTCGGCAATCCAGCCAGTTGCTCAGGACAAACGGGAATGGGGATCAGATCGTTGCTGCGGAGAAACTCCAAGCATCGGCTATTGCTTTTCGTCCCTCCGTCGTAACGTGTCGCCAGACCGAGCAGGCAGGCGCTGACCAGGATGGGACGGGGCATATCACGCTCCCGGCCGGGAATGGTTCTCGGCGGCAAGCGGTGGGGCGATGCGCACACGACGCCCCTCGATATGGAGCCGGCCCTCGGCATAAAGCTGAATGGCCTGCGGGTAGATGCGGTGCTCCTCTCGCAGAATGCGTTGGGACAAGGATTCTTCGGAGTCGCCCTCAAGAACCGGGACTGCGGCCTGCAGGACTATCGGGCCCGTATCGACGCCGGAATCGAGGAAGTGAACGGTGCAGCCGGCGACGCGCACCCCGTACTCCAGGGCCTGTCGCTGGGCTCGAATACCGGGAAATGCCGGCAGGAGGGCAGGGTGGATATTCAGAATCCGGTTGGGAAACGCCTGAAGGAACTCCTCGGACAGAAGTCTCATGTAGCCTGCCAGCACCACCAGTTCAGCCTCTGCCTGACGCAGGGAGGCGATCAGGGCCCGGTCGTAGGCAAGGCGGTCGGAGAATAGGCGATGATCGAGGCAGACCTCCGGCAGGCCGGCCTTGCGGGCCCGTTCAAGCGCCCCGGCATCAGGCTTGTTGCTGATAACCAGCACGATTTCCGCGTCCAGTTCTCCTTCCCGGCAACGATCGATTATGGCCTGAAGGTTGGTGCCTCCACCCGAGGCCAGGACCGCCAGACGCAGTTTCTTGTTCATCACTTACCTCAAAGCAGAGTCTGATCTGCCCTTGATAGTATGCTCAACCTATAAATGGAAGTTTCCGCTTTTCCAAGAAGGGTTGCGGTCCATCCCCCGTGCTTTCAGGGATGACCGGGGGTCGGGGGCGTCTGCTTAAACCAGGACGACCCCGGCTTCCCCCTCGCTCTTGGCGATGTGGCCGATCAGGAACGCCTGCTCCTTGAGGCCGCCGAGGCGCATCATGATCTCGTCCACCTCCCGTTCGGCCACGATAAGCACCATGCCGATGCCGTAGTTCATGGTGCGGTACATTTCCATTTCGTCGATATTGCCGCCCTGGCGCAACAATTCAAAGACGGCCGGCTTGGGCCAGCTGTTCTTTTCAATGATGGCCCGGCAGTTCTTCGGGAGCACCCGGGGAACGTTTTCGATGATGCCGCCTCCGGTAATGTGGGCCATTCCCTTGATCTGAAAATCGCGGACCAGATTGAGGATCGTTTTGACATAGATGCGGGTCGGGGTGAGAAGCTCCTCGCCGAGGGGTTTTTGCAGCTCCTCGGGTTGTGCGCCTACAGTGAGCCCCATCCTCTCGAAAAAGACCTTCCGGGCCAGGGAATAGCCGTTGGAGTGCAGGCCGCTGGAAGCCAGGCCGATGAGGCGGTCGCCGACGGTCACGGTAGAGCCGTCGATGATCTTGCTGTTGTCGACGATGCCGACTGTAAAACCGGCCAGATCGTATTCCCCTTCGGCATAGAAACCGGGCATCTCGGCGGTTTCTCCTCCGATGAGGGCGCAGCCCGCCTCGATACAGCCGTCAGCGATGCCCTTGACGATCTGCACTGCTTTTTCAGGGGCCAGTTTGCCGGTGGCCAGATAGTCGAGAAAAAACAGTGGCTCGGCTCCCTGAACAGCGATGTCGTTGACGCACATGGCGACAAGATCGATGCCGACGGTATCGTGTTTGTCGGCCATGAAGGCAAGTTTCAGCTTGGTTCCGACGCCGTCGGTGCTGGTGACCAGGGTCGGTTTCTGGTATTTGTCGGCATTGAGGGAGAAAAGCCCCCCAAAGCCCCCGATATCGGTCAGGACCTCAGGACGGGAGGTGGCTTTAACCAGGGGTTTGATCATCTTCACAAACTGATTCCCGGCATCGATATCGACGCCGGCATCCTTGTATGTCATTTGCTCTTTTTCGCTCACTTCCACGGTCTCCTTGTTTTTACCCGGGCGCGAGGGCAAGGGCCGGGCGGCAGGGCCACAACTTCCCCTATTTGCCGTCCAATACTCACGGATCCAGGTATAAATCCGGCCATTATTAAAACAACAGCACTAAATTTGTCAACGGCAAACTCCTGTCGGGGAAGCCAATGAGATTGGATCTTTACACACACGGGGGGCTGAATTATGATAATCCGGTTGCCTGATTTCAACCTTGATCATTTTTCCCCTGATTTTACCCTTTTTTCATCATCTGTCATAATAAATCTTCACCTTCTTTCTGTTCAACCGTCTCCTTTTGCAGGTTGGATTCAGAAATGCAAGACCGCAGGGGGAAACTGCACGTTGCCAAGCATTTGACTGGAAATAAGGCTTCGCGATGGCCTTGGAAACGGTCTCTCCATGATCGACAGAAACATCCAACCAATGAAACCCTGCGATCTGGAACAGGTGCTCGACCTCGAAAAGGTTTGCCATCGAAATCCCTGGTCGCGGCAGATCTTCGAGGAAGAACTGGCCAACGAGCTTTCCTCTATCGACCTGCTGTGGGTGGGGGGCCTGCTGGCGGGTCTGCACTGCTACTGGAGCTTCAGCGGCGAGATGCATATTCTCAACCTCGCTACGGCGCCGGTTTTCCGGCGTCAGGGTCTGGGCAGATTGCTTCTGGCAGAAGGTATCAAAAGAGAGATCGCAAAAGGGCTTGATCGCGCTTTTCTCGAAGTGCGCAAAGGTAACGAGCCGGCCATCGCCCTTTATAGATCTTTCGGCTTTGCCGTCATCGGTCACCGCAGAAAATATTACCCGGATAAAGAGGACGCTCTGGTCATGGCGCTGGAGGAGAAACGACTCGAGGAGTTCGTTCGGAGAGTTTGTCCTGAAGCATAGAAGAGAGAGACTCTTTATCCGTCCCATTGTCCATTCATTGAAAGCGAAAAGCGTCAGGGAAACCTCATGCAGAATTACAAAACAACGATTTTGTCCAACCAGGAAATCTCACCCGGCTATTACCGGATGAAGATACTCGCACCCGGCATCTCCACGCAGGCGAACCCTGGCCAGTTTGTCATGTTCCGGATCCAGGTCGGTCTCGAACCGCTCCTGCGCAGGCCTTTCGGGGTTTTCCAGACGGGGTTTCTGCCCGCCGATTGTCAAGGATTTCCGGACAAGGAATATGTGGAAATCCTTTATAAGGTGGTCGGTCACGGTACCACCCTCATGCGGGACCTGCATGAAGGGGACAGGGTCGAGCTGCTGGGACCCCTCGGGCGGGGATTCGACCTGGGAGAGCCGGGGCGTAACAAGATCCTGGTGGGGGGCGGTATAGGTCTGGTACCCTTGTACATGCTGGCAGGGAAACTGGTGGATACCGCGCCGGTGAGACTGCTGATCGGAGGCCGTTCCCGTCAGGATATCCTGGCGGTGACCGAATTCGAGCGTCTCGGCGTACAGACCTATGTTTCCACCGACGACGGAACCCTGGGGGAGGAAGGACCAGTCACCCGGGTTCTGGAGCGCAAGTTGACCCGCTTCCCCGATGCCGAAGTTTTTGCCTGCGGACCGATGGGCATGCTGCAGGCGGTCCGGGACATCTGCGCCCTGCGGAAGGTGTCTCTGCAGGTATCCCTGGAGGCTTTCATGGCCTGCGGGGTGGGCGCCTGTCTCGGCTGCGTGGTGAAAGGTGTCGGCCATTCCGAAAAGGATCCCCACTATCTGTGCAGTTGCAAGGAGGGGCCGGTTTTCCATGCCGAGGAGCTGGATTGGGGAAAAATAGAAGCCGGAGAAGGAACCAGGTCATGAGCGAGGTCAGTGAAAAAAAGAATCTTCTTTCAGCCAGGCCGGATCTTTCCGTGAAACTTTCCGGGCTTCATCTGCAGAATCCGGTCATGCCCGCCTCCGGCACTTTCGGGTACGGCGAGGAATATGCCCCCTTTATCGATCTGCAGGCGCTGGGAGCGATCGTTACCAAGGGGTTGTCCCTGATGCCGAAGGCCGGTAACCCTACGCCCCGGATCTCGGAGACCAAGGGGGGTATGCTTAACGCCATCGGTCTGCAGAATGTGGGCCTGGAAACATTCGTCCGGGACAAATTGCCCTTTCTGCGGAACCTGGCGACTCCTGTCATCGTCAATTTTTTCGGCAATACGCTGGAGGAATACGGTGAGATGGCCAGCCGTCTGGAGGAGACCGAGGGCCTGGCCGCAATCGAGATGAATATCTCCTGCCCAAACGTGAAGCAGGGAGGAATAGTCTTCGGAACCGATCCGCAAGCCGCGGCGGAGGTGGTCGGGCTGGTGCGCCGACGCTACAGCGGCCGCCTCATCGTGAAGCTGAGCCCCAACGTGACCGACATCACGGTGATCGCCAGGGCCGTCGAGGAGGCCGGTGCCGACGTCATCAGCTGCATCAATACCCTCACGGGGATGGCAGTGGATATCCGCACCCGCCGGCCCCGCCTGGCCAATGCCACCGGGGGCCTGTCCGGTCCGGCCGTGCGGCCGGTGGCGGTGAGAATGGTGCATCAGGTGGTGCGGGCGGTAAAGATCCCGGTCATCGGCATCGGCGGCATCATGCGGGCCGAGGATGCCCTGGAGTTTCTGATCGTCGGAGCCACCGCCGTGCAGGTTGGAACCGCCAATTTCGTCGATCCCGATGCCATGATCCAGATCATTGCCGGCCTGGAACGGTTCTGCCGGGAGGAAGGGATATCTCGGATACAGGATTTAATAGGCACCCTGCAAGGCTGTTAAAAAATCGAAATCGAAATCGAAATCGGAATCGAAAACTTCAGTATGAGCCAATCGTTGCCGTTGTCGTAATCGTCATCGTAATCGTTTTGAAGAGGGTATCGACTACGATTACGACAACGACAACCGTTCCGCTAAAGCTTCACTGACAACGATGAAACCAAAGGCGAACCATGGACGTCATCACCACCCACATCAACGCCGACTTCGATTGTCTTGGGTCGATGATCGCCGCCAAGAAGCTCTATCCGCAGGCGGAAATGGTCTTCGCCGGGGCCCAGGAGCGGAACCTGCGGGAGTTTTTTCTGCAGAGCGCCGATTACGCCTTTCGTTTCAAGCGGATCCGGGACATCGACCTGGAGGCGATCACCCGCCTGATTCTGGTCGACGTCTGCCAACTGGACCGGATCGGCCCCTTTGCCGACGTGGCACGCCGCAAAGGGGTCGAGGTTCACGTCTACGATCATCATCCTGTCTGCATCGGCAGCGAAAACTATTCCCTGGTGAAGATCGAACCGGTCGGTTCGACCGTCACCATCCTGACCCACCTCTTCATGGAAAAGAGCATCCGGCCTTCGCCCGAAGAAGCCACCATGATGCTGCTCGGCCTCTATGAGGATACCGGCAAGCTGCTGTTCAATTCCACCACCGTCCGCGATTACCAGGCGGCCGCCTTCCTGCTCGAGCAGGGGGCCAATCTCAATACGGTTGCCGATTTTCTCACCCAGGAGCTGACGGCCGACCAGGTTTCGCTGCTGCACGAGCTGATCGAATCCCGCGCTATTCTCAACGCCAACGGTATCGATATCGCCGTCGCCCATGCGTCTATCGATCATTTCGTAGGCGACCTGGCGGTGCTTGCCCACAAACTGAAGGATATGGAAAACCTCAACGCCCTGATCGTAGCCGTGCGGATGGGCGACCGGGTTTTCCTGGTTGGCAGATCCCGCATACCGGAGGTCCATGTCGGCGAGATTCTGGCCGAATTCGGAGGGGGCGGACACAGTTTCGCCGCCTCGGGGACCCTGCGGAACATGACCCTGGTGCAGTTCCTGGATAAGCTGCCCCAGGTCCTGAGTGACCACGTGCAGCCGCGTTGGGAGGCCCGGCATCTCATGTTCACGGCGGTGAAAACCGTGCCCGTGAATGCGACCGTCAATGAAGCCCGGGAAGTCCTCACCCGCTACAACATCAACGCTCTGCCGATCATGGACGGCAGCCGGGTTGCGGGGGTCATCACCCGGCAGGTCTTGGAAAAGGCGGCTCACCACGATCTGGCGAACGTACCGGTCAGCGAATACATGAGCTTCGATTTCGTCAGTGTCTCACCCTCAACCCCGGTTTCCGAACTCCAGGCCTTGATTGTCGATCGCGACCAGCGTTTCGTGCCGGTGGTGGAGCAGGGGAAACTGATAGGCGCCATCACCCGCACCGACCTGCTGCGTCACCTGATCTCCGGCGCCACCTCCCGGCGGATGAAGGACGCTCCGGCGCTCGCCTCCAGGGATCTGTCCCTGAAGCGGCGTTATGTGGTGCGGCTGATGAAGGATCGCCTCAGCCCCCGCATTCAGGAGATGCTTGAAGGCATGGGGCGGGTCGGCGATGACCTGCAGGTCGACGTCTTTGCCGTTGGAGGTTTTGTCCGCGATCTCCTGCTGCGGGAGGAAAACTTCGATGTCGATATCGTCGTCGAAGGGGACGGGATCGCCTTCGCCGCGGAATTCGCCAGACGTTTCGACTGCCGGATCCGCACCCATCGCAAATTCGGTACGGCGGTCGTCATCTTTCCCGACGGTTTCAAGGTCGACATCGCCTCGGCCCGCACTGAATACTATGTGGCGCCAGGGGCCCTGCCGACAGTGGAACACGCACCGATCAAACTCGATCTCTACCGGCGGGATTTCACCATCAATACCCTGGCCATCGCTCTGAACCAGCAGCAATACGGGGAGCTGTACGATTTTTTCGGAGCGCAGCGGGACCTGCAGGAAAAAGCCATCCGGGTGCTACACAATCTGAGTTTCGTCGAGGATCCGACCCGGGTTTTCCGGGCGATCCGCTTCGAGCAGCGCCTCAATTTCGAAATGGGCGGGCATACCGAACATCTGTTGCGCAGTGCCGTCAGGATGGGTTTTTTGGAAAAGGTTGGGGGACCCCGGGTTCTCAACGAACTGATCCTGATCATGAAGGAATCCGATCCGCTGCCCGCCATACTGCGCATGGCAGAATTCAAACTGCTGCAGTACATCCATCCCGATCTCAACCACACGGATCGGCTCCGCTCCCTCTTCGCCAATGCCCGCAGAGCCATCAACTGGTATGACCTGCTTTTTACCGGCGAACCCTGCCGTCGCTGGACGGTCTATTTTCTCTGCCTGCTGTCCAATCTGGACCGGGAGGGGGTGTGCGGAGTCTGCAGGCGTCTGAGTGTAACGCCTCGCCTGATCGAGCTGTTTACCGATCAACGGGAGGAGATCCATCGCCTCACCAATCAGCTTTTCCTCAGGGAAACGCGAAGGAATCCGGCGACTCCCAGCGAAGTCTCCGCCTGGTTTCAAGGGCTTGCCACCGAAGTCCTTCTGTACGGAATGGCAAGGGCCGAGAACGAACAGGTTCAGAAAACGATATCCCACTATTTCACCCATCTCCGGTCGATGGCCCCTGCTCTGTCCGGAGAGGACCTCAAACAGATGGGAATTCCTCCGGGGCCCCTCTACAAGGTCATACTTCAGGAACTGCTGGACGGACGTCTGGACGGACGGCTTCTGACCAGAAAGGATGAGAAGGAGTTTGTTCGCCGCCGTTATCCCGAAGCCTTTCGCTCCGCTGCCAAGGGAAAGGCTGAATCCTGACCGATTCATCCAATAAGGTCGGGTTTCATTGACTTATCCCGGCTCTTCTGCTATAGAACCCCGATAATGCCTGTCTGATCACCTCCTCTCTTTTTTGCCGGGCGGCCCTGGATCGGGGGCCGGCTGCGAACCGGACCGGTTTTGATCCCGACCGCAAATGCCCTCCGGGAGTCTGTCGGACTTGGGGATCCTCACGTCGAGGCAGGGTTTAATGACCTACGAAATCGAGCTAGAGAGTTTCAAGGGACCTCTGGATCTGTTGCTCCATCTCATCAAAAAGAATGAGATGGACATCTACGATATTCCCATCGCCGAAATAACCAGCCAGTATCTGGCTGCGGTCGATGCCATGCAAAGCCTGAATCTCGAGGTGGCCGGGGAATTTCTGGTCATGGCGGCGACCCTGCTGCACATCAAATCCCGTATGCTGTTGCCCAAAAACCCCGTCGAGGAGCCGGAAGAGGAGGAGGTCGACCCCCGAACCGAGCTGGTGCAACGGCTTCTGGAATACCAGAAATACAGAGATGCCGCCGAAAGTCTGGACAGACTGCCCCTGCTGGAGCGGGACGTCTTCGTCCGCAAGGGCGAGGAACTGCCCGAGGCCGCCGGGGAAGAAGAAACCGAAAACCTCGGCGCGATCGGCCTGTTTGAGCTGATGGAGGCTTTTCAGCAACTCCTGCGGGAGAAGGGTGAGCCGGCCTGCCATGAGGTGGAAATGGAATCTGTGTCCCTGGCCGACCGCATTCAGGTCATTCTCGATAGCCTGGCCCGCCGCCGGCAACTCTCTTTTCGGGAGCTTTTAACCGGAACCTTCGGCCGTGGAGAGATCGTGGTCACCTTTCTGGCCATGCTGGAACTGGTGAAATTGCGTATGCTCCGCTTGATGCAGAACAATCGCTGCGGTACCATATGGCTCTATGCCGCAGGCGCTGGTGATTCAGAAGACGTCGTGTTAAAGGACGAGGCCCTTGGATACAAGTGACAGGCGGACGATCATCGAGGGACTGGTGTTCGCCGCCGAGGGTCCGGTCCGAGCCGAACTCGTCGCCGATGTTCTGGAAATGGAAAAAGAGGAGGTTCAGGCCATCCTGTTGGAGCTGCAGGAGGAATATGCGCGGGCCGGACGCGGCTTTATCCTGCATCAGGTTGCAGGGGGCTTTCAGTTTCGCACCAGGGTCGAACTTGCACCCTGGCTGCGTCGTTTGCGGAGCAGCCGCCCATCGCGATTTTCCAGAGCCGCCCTGGAAACCCTGTCTATCATCGCCTACCGCCAGCCGGTCACCCGGGCCGACATCGATTTTCTCCGCGGTGTCGATTCCGGCGGGGTGCTGAAAACCCTTCTGGAAAAGCGGCTGGTCAAAATTCTCGGGAAGAAGGATGTCCCGGGCAAGCCCCTGATTTACGGAACCAGTCGGGAATTTCTGGAACTCTTCGGTCTCAATGACCTCGGCGGGCTGCCTTCCCTGAAGGAATTCAGCGATCTCTCGCCCGATCTGACCAAGGAACTGGACAGCAAGTTCTAAAACCGGTTGCAGGGGCTTTCTCGAAATCGAAATCGGGATCGGCCTGAAGTTTCGATTTTGGATAGATGTATGAAGGAACGCCTGCAGAAACTGATCGCAGCGGCCGGGCTGGCTTCCCGCCGGGAGGCTGAACGATGGATCGAAGCCGGCCGGGTTACCGTCAACGGCAGGCGGGCCACCCTGGGCGAAAGCGCCGAATTCGGGCAGGACCGGATTGAAGTGGACGGGCGGCCCCTGCGCTCCAAAGAAAAAAGAGCCGTTGTCCTGCTCAACAAGCCGCTCGGTTATGTGACCACCGCTCGCGACCCGGAAGGGCGCAAGGTGGTTAGCGACCTGGTTCGGGATGTTCCCGGCAGACTCTTTCCGGTTGGCCGCCTCGACATGAACACCGAGGGGCTGCTGCTGATGACCGACGACGGGGAACTGGCCGCACTGCTCAGTCATCCCCGGCATCAGGTGAGCAAAACCTATCTGGTCCGCATTCGCGGCCGCCTGAGTGAAGAGGAGCGTCGCAAGCTCGAGGAAGGTGTTCTGCTGGACGACGGACCAACGGCCCCGGCCCGGATCGATAAAGTCAGATTCTCCGGCAGCCACACCTGGTTCGAGATAACCATTCACGAGGGGCGCAACCGGCAGGTACGGCGGATGTGCGAAGTCGTCGGACACCCTGTGAGCCGGCTCAAACGGATCCGGCTGGCATTTTTGGAACTGGGAGATCTGCGGCCCGGGCAATATCGGATGCTGACTCCGGCAGAAGTCAAAGAGTTGAAAAGTAAAACCTGAATCCCCGTTTCGGCCGGGGTTCCTGCAAGCTGAACCATACCTTGACAGGCCGTGGAATCATAGTTTAGATTAAATCGCAAATCCAACATCTTACCGGATGGGTGAAGGCATTGTCGAAAAAGGAAAAATTACTCGCGGCTGCCCAGAAGAATCTGCTCAAGGGTCAGGTCGCCAAGGCCATCAAAGATTACGAAAAGGTAATCGAAAGCAACCCCAACGATGTGCGCAACCGGCAGAAACTGGGAGAGCTTTACAATCGCGTCGGCATGACTGCGGAAGCCCTGGAAGCCTACGATTGGGTGGCACGGCATTACGCCAAAAACGGCTTTTACCTGAAGGCGATCGCCGTTTACAAGCAGATGCAGAAGATCGACGGGTCCCAGGGGCAGATCTATTTCAAACTCGCAGAGCTGAATGAGAAACAGGGACTGCTGGGTAATGCCCTCGGCGAGTATCGGCAATTGATCAAGCTGCTGGCGAAGCAGGACAAACCCAAGGATCTGATCAAGGTCCAGGAGAAGATGAAGGACCTTGATCCGGACAACATTCAGCTGCGGGTCGAACTGGCTGCGGCTTATGCGGCCCAGGAGGACGGCGGCCAGCCGGCTGAGGTTCTGGGGCAGGCCCTCGAGCATCTGGCCGGGAAGAAGGATCTTGCTTGTCCGGCGGCCTTGCGGCAGGCACTGGAAAAATACTGCCCGGACAAGATCGAACTGAAGGTCGATCTGGCCCGGGTTCTGCTTGAGCGCGGCGACAACGGCGGGTGCATCGATCTGCTTCAGGAGGTTCTTGCCGTAGACCCGCAAAACAGGGATGCGGTTCTGTTGCTGGCTGACGGCTATCATGCGTGCGGAGAGTTCCCGAGGGAACAGGAAGTGTGTAGCCGGTTCCTGGAAAACAGTGCTCACGATCTCGACATCCGGGAAAAATCGGTTCGGGCCCATCTCGCCTGTGGTGACCAAGGCAGGGCCTTCGACGAACTGGAGGAATGGAAAGGCGCCTTTTTCGACGATCAGCGGCTTGCGGTGCTGAAGGATTTCTATGAGCGGTTCAGGGAATTTTTTCCGGAAAACGAGGCCGTTCATAAGACACTGCAGGCTGTCTATGAAAAAACCGGCGAAGGGAGCAAGCTGTTCGACCTGATGTCCTCGGATCGGAAGGAGGCAGAAACGGGTTCCGAGGCAGACCCTGGCCTACAGGAGGATGCCGGGCAGGAAGAGATCCTCGCCTATGGAGAATTGCCCGACGAAGAACCGGCGGTTGCGGATAAGTCCCCGGTGGAAGAACCAGAGCAGGCAGACCTGCCGGACCCTGAACCGGAATCGTTCCGAATGGACGACGATGGCGACAATCTGGAGTTTGAGATCGAACTGGAGATCAATGAGCCCGAAGTTTCTCCCGAAACCTTTGAGGCCAGCCATCTCGATTTCGGCAGTCTCGATCTGGAGGCTTCCGTGGCCGAAGAAAATGGCCTTGATCTGGATGAAATCATCGGGGGACTCGGTGAACTCGAACAGGGCAAGAAGGAGGATGCTTCTCCCTTGGATGTCAAAGGGGATCTGGAGGAAGCGGAGTTCTATCTGGAACAGGGGTTGCTCGAGGAAGCCGAAAAGAAATGTCGAAATCTTCTGGCCGCAGTTCCCGGGTGTGAGGAAGCCCGGCAACTGCTGGAGCGCATTTTACCCGCAGCCCCTGTATCCGAATCCGGGGCCCAGGGTGGAGAGGTGGCAGGCTCCGGGAACCGGTCGAAACAGGCGCCGGAAACCAGGCAGGATCGGGAAAAATCGCGCCTGGACGGCAGCCTCTCGGAGTTCAAGAAGGGCCTCGAAAATCAGATCAGCGCCGAAGATACCGAAACCCACTACAACCTGGGCATCGCCTATAAAGAGATGGGGCTGCTGGATGACGCCATCGAGCAGTTCGAAAAGGCGATGCTGGACCCGGGGAGGAGGGTCGATTGCCTGACCCTGAAAGGCGTATGCCTGGTGCAGAAAGGCGAGTTCGAAAAAGCGGTCGAGGCTTTTAAGGCGGGTCTCGCTCTGGACGATCTCAAGAATGAAGAAAGGACCTGCTTTCACTACGAACTGGGTATTCTCTATCAGTCGTGGCAGAGGCCGCTGGAGGCTCTCGAAAGTTTCCAGTGCGTAGCGGAGGCAGAACCTTTTTTCCGTGATGTGGAATCGAGAATCAAGGACCTGCGCAAGGAGCTGGGGCTGGCGGAGGATGAAGGGGCCGAAGGCTCGGGAGGAAAATCTTCCAAAAATCGCATTTCCTACATCTGATCGCATGCCTGCAAATTGCGGTGCAGAGAATGAAGGAATGATAGATGAGCTACGCCGTACATTTCGGATTTGAGAGGGAGCCGTTCTCCAACGCGCCTGATGCCCGCTTCTATTTCGACAGCGAACAGCACAGGCAGGCGCTGCTGCGCCTCATGTATGCCGTCGATTCCAATAAGGGGCTGGCGGTTCTGGTGGGCGCCATCGGCACCGGCAAGACCACCCTGGCGCGCCGGATGCTCGATTGTCTGCCCGACGACCGCTACGAATCATCGCTTCTGGTCATGGTGCACTCGGGGATCACCCCCGAATGGATTCTGACCAGAATCGCCATGCAGCTCGGGGTTCAAAGTCCGGCTGCCGACCGCCTCTCACTGCTGAAGCAACTCTACTCGCGACTGCTCGAGATCGAGGAATCGGGCAGGAAGGCTGTCGTGCTGATCGACGAAGCCCAGATGCTGCAAACCCGGGAGCTGATGGAAGAATTCCGCGGTTTGCTCAATCTTGAGATCCCCGGCAAAAAGCTGCTCAATATCGTATTCTTCGGGCTGCCCGAGGTGGAGGATTGCCTGCGGCTGGACGAACCTCTGGCCCAGCGGGTGGCTGTGAAATACCACCTGCATTCTTTTCCCGTCGAGGCCACCCAGGGATATATCCGCCATCGACTTCAGGTCGCAGGCGCGACCCGGCAGATTTTTCGGGATGAAGCCATTTCAGCCATTCATCGCTACTCGGGCGGAGTGCCAAGATTGATCAATACCCTCTGTGACAACAGCCTTTTCGAGGCCTACGTGCGTAAGCTCGACGAGGTAAGTTCGAATATTGTCCACAGCGTCGCCGGAGACTTCGGCCTGCTGGAAGAGCCCCTGAAGGATATAGCTCAGTCTGAAAAGAAAGGCGAACTGGAGGAGATCGAAAGCCTCCTCGCTTCCCTTGAACAGAAATTCTGAACCATTCGAGGATTAAGGGATTGCATCAGCGGCCGGCCTTGCCGGCCGTTGCCGTTTTCATCGGGAGGGGGGCTCCTTGGCGCAAATCATCCATATTCTGCCGGAAAGGCTGTGCAACCAGATCGCAGCAGGGGAAGTTGTCGAGCGTCCTGCTTCAGTAGTCAAGGAACTGATCGAGAATTCCCTCGATGCCGGCGCCACCAGTATCCTTGTCGAAGTGGAGCAGGGTGGCAAGCGGCTGGTTCGGGTGACGGACAACGGGGTCGGCATGAGCCGGGACGATGCCTTTCTCTGTCTGGAACGCCATGCGACCAGTAAGCTGAAAAGTGAGGATGATCTCGGTCGCCTGCTGACCCTCGGATTCCGTGGAGAAGCTCTGCCTTCCATCGCCGCCGTTTCCCGGATGCTGCTTCGTACGCGGGCCCAGGATTCCCTCGAGGCCTGGGAAATCTATCTGGAAGGCGGTCAGGTCAAACGGGCGGATGCCGCCGGAGCACCGGTCGGAACCACGATTGAGGTGCGCAAT
This sequence comes from Syntrophotaleaceae bacterium, assembly GCA_041390365.1. Classification (NCBI taxonomy): domain Bacteria; kingdom Pseudomonadati; phylum Thermodesulfobacteriota; class Desulfuromonadia; order Desulfuromonadales; family Syntrophotaleaceae; species Syntrophotaleaceae bacterium. The sequence goes on from JAWKQB010000001.1 coordinate 844,587, forward strand.
CTCTTTTACAACCTGCCCGCCCGCCGCAAATTTTTGAGAACGGATGAGACCGAGTTCGGCCATATCGCCGATATGGTGGGGCGGCTTGCGCTGGCAAGACCGCCAATCCAGTTTCAGCTGATTCACAATGGTCGCTCGGTGATCGATGTCAACCGTCAGAGCCGATTGGCGGAAAGATTTGCCGAACTGCTCGGCCCCGCCTTGCTCAGGGACATGGTTCCGGTGGACAGGGATCGCAACGGCCTCAGGCTGCACGGACTCGTCTCCGAACCGACCCTGAGCCGGCCTTCGGCCAATGCCATGTATACCTACATAAATGGCCGCCATATCAGGGATCGGGTGGTTCATCATGCGGTCCGCGAAGGATATCGCAATCTGATCATGAAGGGGCGTCACCCTGTACTGGCCCTCTTCCTCGATATGGATCCGTCCCTGGTGGATGTCAATGTCCATCCGACCAAACACGAAGTGCGTTTTCGCGATCAGGCTGCCATTCACGATTTCATTGCAGAAAGCGTCCGGGATTCCCTGGCATCCTCGAGCCGGGGGGGGCGCGAATCCATCAGGAACCAGTTAACGGTTTCGACCCGGCCGACGTCGGATGCAGCTTCTCCGGCAGCTTTTCCCGTCAATCATTCTCCTGCTGCTCCGGCACGGCAGGAACCGCTGGTCAGGGAAATCGATGCGGCGTATCGTCCCGCCCGATCCACCGCGGAACAACATGGAAATGCCCCTGTCGGGCGGAACCTGGAGCGGTTGGAAGAAGAGGGAAACAAAGGCTTTTTCGGATCATTGGAGGTGATCGGTCAGTTCCACAGCAGCTACATTCTTTGTCAGGACGGTAGCGATCTGGTCCTTGTCGACCAGCATGCGGCGCACGAACGCATCGCTTTCGAGAAGCTGAAGGAACAGTATCGGGAAGCTGGAGTCCAAGGGCAGCAACTGCTTTTTCCCCTGGTCCTCGACTTCGATCACCGGGAGGCGGCCGTCCTCGAGCAAAACATGCCCTTGCTGGAGCAGCTCGGCTTCGATCTCGAACCTTTTGGCGGACCATCCTACGCACTGAAAGGGGCGCCGGGGATCCTGGCGGACAGGGAGGGGGAGGAACTGCTGCGCAAAGTCGTCGGGGAACTGGCAGCTTACGGACGAAGCGCCCTGATGGAAGAGGTTGTCGACGGCTTGTTGATTCTGATGGCCTGCCATCGGGTGGTGCGAGCCAATCAGCTTCTGTGTCAGAGGGAGATCGAAGCTCTGTTGAACGACCTCGACCGGACCGAATTCAATGCCCAATGTCCCCACGGGCGCCCCGTCTTCAAGAGGATCACCCTCGCCGAAGTGGAGCGGATGTTCAGGAGGACCTGAGAGAGGTTGTGCCCATAAACTCGCAGAAAACATTCATGATCGTCATCTGCGGTCCCACCGCCTCCGGGAAGACCGGACTGGGGTTGCAGCTTGCCGACTATTTCGATGTCGAGATCATTTCGGCCGACTCCCGCCAGGTTTACCGGGGGATGGATATCGGAACGGCGAAACCGGAACCCGGGGAACTGAAAAAGGTAGCGCATCACCTGATCGATGTGGTCGATCCCGACGAACAGTTTACGGCCGCCGACTTCGAAAGGAGGGGGCGGGCTGCGGCGATCGGAATTACCGCACGCAACCGGCTTCCGGTGCTCCTGGGGGGAACCGGACTCTATATTCAGACACTGCTGCATGGCCTTGTCGATGCTCCCGGCGGCGATGAATCAGTGCGCTGCAGGTGGCGACAGATCGCAGATCGGGAAGGACCGGAGAGCCTTTTCCTCCGCTTGCGGGAGATCGATCCCCCTATGGCTTCGAGGCTGTCGCCGACCGATCTGACGCGCATCATTCGTGCCCTGGAAGTCCATGAACTGACGGGAAAACGCCTGTCAGACCTCCAGTCCGACCATGCCGGCGGGGTTTCCCGCTTCAGGACATTGAAAATCGGACTGGCGCCGGAGCGGCAAATCCTTTATGATCGCATCGATAAACGGGTGGAAGAGATGGTCGATCGCGGTCTCCTTGAGGAAACGCGAAGTCTGCTGGACCAGGGCTTCCATCCCGGCTTGAAGGCGATGCGGACCATCGGATATCGTGAAATGACCGAGGTGCTGCTGGGCTCCCTGACCCTGGATGAGGCTGTTTGCCTGATCCAGAGGAATACCCGACGTTACGCCAAGCGGCAAATCACCTGGTTCGGGCGGGATGAAGAAATTATTTGGCTTGATTCCTTTGCAGAGTTTGCTAAGGTATTGCAGTTGATTGAAAGATTTATAATGTCACGTTAAAGGAGTGGCCATGTCCAAGACCCCATTTAATATCCAGGATCAATACCTCAATCAGGCTCGCAAAGAGCGGGTCCGTGTAATCGTCATGATGATGTCCGGGGACAAATTGGAGGGTTTCATCAAGTCTTTCGACAGTTTCTGCGTTCTGGTCGAAAGCAACGGAGACCTTCTCCTCTACAAACATGCCATCTCCTCCATCACGTCGGCTGATGGCTCCTTCCGTCTGCATGGCAGCAGGGAATAGGATCCGCCCGTCATCCGGTCGTCAAGGAGAAAAAATATGATTCGCCCGGGCGTGCGACGATTTCTTCTTTCTGCTGACCGGACCACGAGGGAGCAGAAAGGGTATGCAGCGTCGTCGCGGGTTCGCCGTCCAGTTTCGTGAATTGCCGGGACCGCATCGGCCACGCCCTGAATCTGCCCTTTCGTGTCGACCGGCGGGACCGGCGATAACCACTCTCTGGAGCCAACAGGCTTCGGGGACGGTTATTCGCCGGACGTGGATAAAACCGGATATTGTTCGCCCATAACGAGTGCGTCCCGGTCTGAAGAAGGGGCAGGGCTTGAGATGGCATGTATTGCCGGCGGCAGCAGAAGCCGGGAGGGACTCCAGGTTCCACCCAGAACCGTGATTTATGAACATTCCCAACACGTTAACCCTCCTGCGGATCTTTCTGGTACCCCTGTTTCTCATAGCAGTGATTTACCGGGAGTTTCCTCTTGCGTTCGGGGTTTTCCTGTTCGCTTCAGCAACCGACCTTCTGGACGGCTTTCTCGCCCGTCGCCTGAATCAGGAGACCATGCTCGGGCTGTACCTCGATCCTGTTGCCGATAAACTGCTGATTATCATCGGCTACATCGTTCTGGGTTTCAACGGCCTGCTTCCATCCTGGCTTGCCGTTATTGTCTTCTTCAAAGATCTTTTCATGGTTATCGGAGTGGTGCTGCTGGCTCTGCTCGGCGCGCCGCTGAAGATATTCCCCACCGTATGGGGAAAGGTGACCACCAGTCTTCAACTTCTGACGCTGGCTGTCGTGCTTTATCACCAGGTATTTCAGCAGGCCGGCGTCCTGCTTGTGCCGCTTTTCAGCCTGACCGGTATATCGACCGCCTTTTCCGGCGGACACTACATCATCAAGCGGATGGGTCTGTTGCCCTGCCAGAATTCCGGCTGAGGCCGGGTGCAGGCTGTTATGGGAAAAGGTCGGGAAACAATGGAAAAAGAAAATTCCTTCTTGGGGCGGGGGCAAGAGGCCTTGAGGCGTAAAGATCGGCAGGCTGCGATCGGTTTCTTCCGTGAGGAGCTGAAAGTGTGCCCCGGGAACGTCGAGGCCTGCCTTCTGCTGAGCGAAACCCTTGTGGAAAATGGCCAGACCAGGGATGCTGTGGATGTTCTGCGCCAGGGAGCGGCTGCTGCGGAAGGTCATCCCGAACTTCTGTTTGCTTTAGGCGATCTCTATTTTGAAAACGGACAGCTGGAGCAGGCAATCAGCTGCTATCAAGCCGTACTGGACCGGGATCCGGAGGAAGTGGACGCTTTGGTCAGTATCGGGCTGGTCCATTTCAACCTGGGAAATCTGGATAAATCTGCCGCCTGCTATCAGCAGGCGCTGGAAAAGGATCCGGAGTACGCTTTCGCCCTGAGCTGCCTGGGTGAGGTCATGCAGGCAAGAGGAGATAAAGATCAGGCCCGGAAGTGTTACCTTGAGGCTCTGGAACTGGATCCCGAGGACGCCGGCGTTCACCTGAATCTGGCCGAAAACTACTATGAAGCCGGCGACCTCAGGGAAGCGGCCCGGGAGTGCCGCGAGGCGATCCTGCTCGATCCCGAGTTGGGCGAGGCATACCTGACCCTCGGCAACATCGCTCTCGATCTGGATGAGACGCGCGAGGCTCTGCGCCACTATGAAAAGTTCCTGGCCTGCGAACATTCCTCTGCGGCCAGGGAAATACGCGAGGAAGTGGCGGCGCTTATTCAGGGTCTGAAGGAAGAACTTTAGCCGAAAGAGCGGGCACGAAAAAGAGGGGCTGCGCCATTGGCGGCAGCCCCTTCGCAATTCCCGCAAATTGTTGATTTTTACTTCTTCTTGCCGCCCGAGGCCTTCTTGGAAGCCTTGAGGGGGTTGACCTTCGCTTCGACGCTGACGATTTCAACTTTCCGATGGGTGGCGAAGTTGCAAAGACCGGCAGCCCACTTCTTGGCGGGGGAAGGGTAAGCCGAGCAAACCTGGCCGATCGCGCTGTCGACGATGCGGGCGCAACCCTGGCATTCATCGACGACCTTCTGACAGGAGTTGCCTTCGAAAACGCAACCCTGCTTCGACCAGAAGGAACACTCGGTGCCGGGAAGAACTGTTTCACACTTCATGGGGTGATACCTCCTTAACGTTCAGATTCCCTTGCTGCTTAAAGCACGGTATTATTGTGCACGTACCGCGCGGTTGTCAATTAAATTTTGGCCTGCTTCTCATGATTTTGAAACGGATGGCAGGAGGCTGGACGGGGCAGTGAGCAGGCTGGCAAAACCGGGAAACCCGGATGCCCGAGGGTGGGAAAGATGAGAGATCTGAGGAATTGGGAAAGCATCTGCCGTCGATGCGGACGCTGCTGCTATGAAAAAATCGAATTCGAAGGAGAGATTTACTATACGGATATTCCCTGCGAAAAGCTCGATCTGGAAACCCGCATGTGCACGGTTTATCCTGAACGGGAAAAGGCTCGTCCGGGGTGTGTGGCTCTGAGCTCGGAGAATGTGCGCAGCGGCTTTCTGCCGGCCGATTGCCCTTATGTCGCCGGGCTTGAAGATTACGTGCCGCCCCATCTTTTTGATGACGACGGCGAGTAGGTGTCTAATAACGATTTCTCGATCCCGACCGGTGGCGGGAAACATGGGCGATCGAGCATGATATGATTGAGTCATATGTCCTCCGGCATCGGGAAAAAAGGAACAGTATGAAAAGACTGAACCGGCGTTTCTGGTTGATGAAGACGGAACCGGACTGTTTTTCACTGAACGATCTGAAAAGTTCCCCGGCTGGAACTGCTCCCTGGGACGGGGTACGCAATTATCAGGCCCGCAACCTGCTGCGGGATGAAATCCAGGTCGGAGATGGTGTTCTTTTCTATCACAGCAATATTCCCAGCCCGGCCATTGTCGGCCTGGCCTGCATCGTTCGCCGGGGTTATCCGGATCACACCGCCCTCGATCCCAATTCCCGACACTTCGATCCGAGGGCGACGGAGGATAATCCCATCTGGTATATGGTGGATGTGAAGTTCCTCGCGGAACTGCCTGTACCATTGACCAGGGACCTGCTCCGAGTGCATCCCTCCCTTTCGGGCATGGGAGTCCTGAAAAAAGGCAATCGCCTGTCGGTTCAACCCGTTACCGGGGAGGAATGGCAGGCGGTTCTGGACTGCGGGGGGTTGGAAGACCCCCTCTCTGATCAGTAGAGGAAAAAATGAAGCAGAAAACCAGGAAATACCTCATTATCGCTCTGGGTGTTGTCGTGCTTGCCGTTGTAGCCCTCGGGGTTCTCGCCAGAATGCTGATTACACCGGAAAGGATCAAAACGGCCCTGATCCCCAGGGTCGAAAAAGCATTGAACCGACCCGTTGAAATCGGAGAGGTGGACTTCAGCTTTTTCAGCGGCATCACCCTAAGGGATCTGACCATACGGGAGAGGGCGACAGAAGACGTATTTCTGTCCGCCGGACAGGTTTCCCTTGACTACCAGTTCTGGCCCCTGCTCAAGAAACGGATCATCGTCGACGAAGTTCTTCTCAGGCAGCCGCATATTCGCGTCGAGCGCATGGCTGACGGGACCTTTAACTTCAGTGATCTGCGGCCCGCCGCAGAAGGTTCCGAAATCGAGCCTCCGCCCGTTGAAACCGATCAGGAACAGCAGGACATCGATCTGGTCATCTCGACCGTTCTGCTCCGTGACGGCGTCGTTGAATGGGTGGATCACGCGGCCGGGGAAGACGAGTTCCGGTATCAGTTACAGGAGTTGGATCTGCAGATCTCGGACCTGTCCCTCGTGGAGGAATTCCCCTGGAGGGTGGAGGCTTTGCTTGGGGACGCTCCCCTGGCTCTTTCCGGCAATGCCAATCTTCAGGATAAATCGGTTCGTGCCCAGGTAGCCCTGGCCGGATTCGACGTTCTCCCCTTCAAGCCCTATTTCGGAGAAAAATTCCCCGGACAGCTTCAATCCCTGCTGTTGGACCTGAAGCTGACCTTGGCCGGAACCCCTGAAATCATCACCAGTGAAGGGACCATTCAACTGAAAAATATCGGCATGCAGCTTCAGGCCATGCCGGAGGCGCCGATAAAAAATGCCGAGCTGGTCCTTGGTTATGACCTCAGGCTCAACCTGCCGCAATCGATGGTCGAAATTCCTCAGGGCCGTATCTCCTTCAACGGCCTCCCGCTGACCCTGGCGGGGAGCATCACCGACCTCAAGTCCGCGGCGAAAGTGGATCTGGACCTGACCCTCCCCGATGTGGAGATTCAACAGGCGGTTGCAGCGCTTCCAGCCGGACTGGTCAAGCCCCTGGCAGGGCTCGATCCGGCAGGCACCCTGGGCGCTTCCTTTGAACTCGCCGGACCTCTTGCTGAAGGGATCTGGGAAACGCTGAAGAACGGTGAAATCCGCCTGAAAGATGTCCGGGCCGATCTTGCCGGTCAGCGTGCCGCTTTGAGCGGCTTGCTCCGACTGCAGGGAGATGATCTGACCGGCGAGAATCTGGCTGTCGCCATCGGACCGAACAGGGCAAGATTCGATCTGCAGGCCAGGGATTTTACGCAGAAGCCGATCAATATGACCACTGCACTCACCGCCGAACGGTTCAATATCGATGCCTTGCTGGCGCAGAAGGAGCCCGACGGCTCGAAAAGCGAGACAAAGGGACCGGCCAAAGCGGACACCGGGCCGGGAAAAAAACAGGAAATCGGGCCTTTCGATCTTCCGATCCGGTTGTCCGGAACGGCTGTCATCGATCAGGCCTTGTATAAAGGATTGACCATCCAGCAGCTGCGAAGCCGGTACTACCTTAGGGACAACATCCTGGTGGTGGAGGAACTAACCGGCAAAGTCGCCGGAGGGACCTTCGGTGAAACCGCCCGGATCGATCTCGGCAAGAAAGGGCTGGAATATACCGCCCGGCTGAATACGAAAAATATTCAGCTCGATCCTCTGGTTTCCGCCTTCTTTCCCAAGGGTGCCGGAACCCTGTTCGGAGGATTGAACCTGAATCTCGATCTGGCAGGCCGGGGGACAACCAAGGAAGTGATTCAACAGGCCCTAACGGCAAAAGGGGATATTTTGCTGCAGAACGGAAAACTGACCGGCACCGGCCTGGCTTCGGGACTGGCTACCTTTCTCGATCTGAGTGAGCTCCGGGAGATCAATTTTCAGCAAGCCAAGGGGCAAATAGCCTTGAATAACGGCAACATGGCCGTGGACAGCACCTTTGCCGGAAAGCAGGTGGAAATGTTCCCCAAGGGCTCCGTCGGTCTGGATGGAAACCTGGATCTTGATCTTGGTCTCCGACTTTCCCCCGAGATGTACCGGAAGGTCAGTGGAGGAGGAAAATTGCCTTCTCTGCTGAAGGATGAAAAGGGCTGGGGACGGATTCCGTTGAGTGTGGCGGGTACGCTGACCAGTCCAAAATTCGCCCTGGATAGCAGTGCCTTACAGGCGGAAGCTGAAGAAAAGGCCAAGCAAAAGCTGCAAAAAACCCTTCAGGAGAAACTTTTCGACAGGAAGAAGGGTGCCGAAAGCGAAACCGGTCAGCCGGCTGAACAGAAACCCGCTGAACCAGCCGAAGAACTTTTGGAAGGGGTGTTCAAGGGGCTGTTCGGTAACTGACCGATACGGGCTTGAAAAGTTTGCAGGAAAAATATTCGACAACAGTCCGGAACGCCATCTCCGGCACAACCAAGAGGAGGATCGGATTATGGCAATGTTCGTGATGCTGACCCGTCTGTCTCCCGATGCGTTGTCTTCCCCCGGATCATTGAAAAGCCTGGAACGCCAGACCGTCGACCAGGTGCGGAGCAAGTGCCCGAAGGTCGACTGGGTGGAAAATTTTGCCGTTCTCGGCGGCTGTGACTACCTCGATATTTTCCAGGCTCCCGACATCGAAACAGCGATGCAGGTCTCGGCCATAGTCCGCTCTTTCGGACACGCTACCACCGAGATCTGGCCGGTGACCCAATGGAGCCGCTTCAAGGAACTGATCAGGGGGCTGGAAGAGGGCTGAACCAAGTCTCATTCCCTGAAAATCGAAAACCCGGCTTCCCTATCGGGATAGCCGGGTTCTGTCTTTTCTGGTGCCGAAGGCGAGACTCGAACTCGCACGACCTGTCGGTCACCACCCCCTCAAGATGGCGTGTCTACCAGTTCCACCACTTCGGCGTCTAACGGATTGCCTTTATACTGTTTTGTGCTGCTGCTGTCAATACGAAATATTGTCCTTCTATTCTGCCTTCTCTTCAGTGGCCGGTTCGGCGGCTGCCGGTTGTTCAGCGGCGGGAACTTCGGCGGCGGGGGCAGCCTGCTTCACTTCCCGGGGCATGATGCTTTCGAAACCGGGCGTGGCATAAAAATAGGCCAGAGTGAGGCTGGTCAGCATGAAGATGATGGCGGCGCCGGCGGTGAGTTTGCCGAGGAAACTCTGCCCTCCGGTAGCGCCGAAAACGGTCTGGCTGGCTCCTGCGCCGAAGGTGGCACCGATGTCGGCGCCCTTTCCGCCCTGAAGGAGAACGATGGCGATGAGCGCCAGACAGACGATAACGTGCAGAATGATCAGCAGGGTGGTCATGATTGAAGGAACTCCTTGAATTCGTATCCGTAATTTACAACGAGGCAGGTTACCATAGAAAAAGACCTGAGAAAAGGGGGAAATCTTTGCGACTCATACCTTTTCAAACCGAACTATGCGGCTGAAGTCGCCCGCTTTGAGACTGGCGCCCCCCACCAGGGCTCCGTCGATGTTGGGCATGGCCATCAGGCCGTCGACGTTGTCGGGCTTGACGCTGCCCCCATACAGAATTCGAACTGCCTGAGCCTGATCCTGCCCGTACTGTTCAGCCAGGAACTGCCGGATGAAGCGATGAGCCTCCTCCGCCTGGTCTCCGGTCGCCGTTTTGCCGGTGCCGATCGCCCAGACCGGTTCATAGGCAAGGATCAGTCGTGGCAAGACAGAAGGGTCAATGCCCTGCAGACATCCTTTAAGCTGGGTTTCGAGCACCAGGAAGGTACGGTTCGCCTCCCGCTCTTCCAGCGTTTCACCGATGCAGAGAACAGGGTGGAGATTCGCGGTCAGTACAGCCTTGACCTTTTTGCCGATGAAGGCATCATCCTCGCCGAAAATCAGGCGCCGTTCGGAATGGCCGACAATGATATAGCGGCAGCCGACGTCTTGCAGCAGGGCAGGGGAAACCTCCCCGGTAAAGGCGCCGCCGGCTTCCGGGTAGCAGTTCTGGGCGCAAAGGTCGATGTTGCTGCCCTTCAGGGCTTCACCCACCGGAGCGAGGGCGGTGAAGACTGGAGCAAGAACGATATCCCGGTCTTCAATGCCACCCAGATCGGATTTCAGTGCATTGACCAGTTCGAGGGCTTCGCCGATCGTTTTGTGCAATTTCCAGTTGCCGGCGATCATCGGTCTGCGCATCTTTACCTCCAGAAATAACAGGTTCTCCAGGTGCCTTTATATGCCTAAGTCCTCAGTCTTAGGTCAGGACTTGTCGTCAAGGATCTCGATTCCCGGAAGTTTTTTCCCTTCCAGGAATTCCAGCGAGGCCCCACCGCCAGTGGAAATATGGGTCATGCGGTCGGCCATGCCGGATTTTTTGGCTGCCGCCGCCGAATCACCGCCGCCGATGATCGAAACGGCCTCCGATTCCGCCAGGGCTTTGGAAATGGCAAAGGTGCCGGTGGCGAAGGCGTCGAACTCGAAAACTCCCATCGGTCCGTTCCAGACCACCGTTCCCGCCTGCCGCAGCACTTCGCTGAAAATGGAAACAGTTTCCGGGCCGATATCGAGACCCATCCAGCCTTCCGGGAAATCGGTGTTGCCGCAGACCCGATGCTCTGCCTCGGCCTTGAACTCGGCAGCGGCCACATGATCCGTCGGCAACAGCATCCGGATCCCCTTGTCTTCCGCTTTCCGCAGCAATTCTCCGGCCAGCGTAACGAAGTCCTCTTCAACCAGTGAATGGCCAAGGCTGATGCCCTTCGCCTTGAGAAAGGTGTAAGCCATGCCGCCGCCAACGAGCAAACTGTCGACCTTGTCGAGGAGATGTTCGATGGCCGGGAGTTTGTCGCTGACCTTGGCGCCTCCGAGGACGGCCACGAGAGGGCGGGCCGGATTGCTGATGGCCTGGTCGAGATAGCGGAGCTCCTTTTCGATCAGGAAACCTGCCACGGCAGGGGAAAGCCTTTTGGCGACCCCTTCTGTAGAAGCGTGAGCGCGGTGCGCAGTGCCGAAGGCATCATTGACATAGATGTCGGCCAGAGAGGCCAGTTGGTCGCTGAACTGATCGTCGTTTGCCGTTTCTCCGGCATGGAAACGGACATTCTCAAGCATGAGAATCTCCCCCTCTCCAAGACGCAGGGCAAGGGACTCCGCTTCGGGACCGATACAATCCGGCGCCATGGTAACCCGTTTGTCGAGCAGCTGCGAGAGCCGTTCAGCGGCGGGGGCGAGGCTGAATTCCGGCTTGGGGGTACCTTTGGGTCTGCCCAGATGCGAAGCCAGGATCAGTTTTCCGCCCTGATCCAGGATGTAACGGATCGTCGGCAGGGCGGCGACGATACGGGTGTCGTCGGTCACCCGGCCTTCCTGGTCCAGCGGTACATTGAAATCGACCCGGCAGAACACCCGTTTGCCCTTGAGAACGACATCCTCGACGGTCATTTTATTCATGTGGAACCTCCCCGAAAAGATTCAATCGAAACAGGTATCGAAATCGTAAAAGTTTCTCTCCTGTGACCACCCGATCCGCAACAATCGTTGAGGTCATCGTAAACGCCGCAAGGGTCGACTGTAATTACGGCAAACGTTCCGCTGCAGCGTGTCTGTTATCCAACCGGCTTATAAGTCTCCGCAAGCAGTGACTTGACTAATCATACCAGAGGACGGGCTTATTTCAGTGGTCTGGAGACATGCAAGGCAAGGTCTACCACCCGGTTCGAATAACCCCACTCGTTGTCGTACCAGGCCAGTACCTTGACCATGTTTCCGCCCAAAACGTTGGTGGAGAGAGCATCCACAATGGAGGAGGCAGGATTGCCATTAAAATCAACGGAAACAAGAGGTTCCGTACAATATTCGAGAATTCCCTTGAGATATGTTTCGGCTGCTTTCCGCAGGTTGTCGTTGACTTCCGCCACGCTGGTCGGGCGCTCCGTCTCGGCGATCAGAGAAATCAGGGAGACGTTGGGGGTGGGCACCCGGACGGCGATGCCGTCGAGTTTGCCCTGCAGTTCGGGCAATACCAGACCCACGGCGCGGGCGGCGCCGGTGGTGGTGGGAATCAGGGACAGGGCGGCAGCCCGGGCGCGGCGAAGGTCGACATCCGGATAGTCGAGGATGTGCTGACCGTTGGTATAGGAGTGAACGGTGGTCATCATCCCTTTAACGATGCCGAATTTGTCCAGCAGGACCTTGGCCACGGGGGCCAGGCAGTTGGTGGTGCAGGAGGCATTGGAAACAATCCGGTGGTGCCGGGGATCGAAAGCGGCCTCGTTGATTCCCATGCAGAGAGTGATGTCTGCATCCTGTCCGGGAGCCGTAACGATCACTCTTTCGGCGCCGGCGCGGAGATGTTTTGCCGCATCCGGGCGGGCAGTGAACTTGCCGGTCGCTTCGAGAACAAGGTCGATGCCGAGTTTCCGCCAGGGGAGTTTTTCAGGGTCTGCTTCACTGAAAACGGCAATTTTCCGGTCTCCTACCATAAGTTGTCCATTGTCGACCGTAACCCGTGCATCGAAGGTGCCTCGAACGGAATCGTATTTCAACAGATGGGCGAGGGTGGAGGCCGTATTGAGATCATTGATGGCGACGATTTCAAAGCCTTCGGTATTCCATCCCGCGCGGAAAATGCTGCGCCCGATGCGTCCGAAGCCGTTGATGGCCGCTTTAACTTTCATGAAATAGGTGCTCCCTGAAAAATCCGGATGCCAAGAGAAGAGTGAAAAGTTTGTTAAATCAGATATTTATAAAATTTGAAGGCGTTTATTGCCAAGGACGGATCATAGCCAATCAATAGGAGACCGTCAACAGGTTTTCGGTTTTTCCGCCAACCCTTTCGGGGAGGAGGTGATGAAGATGCAGAGGGGGACCGGTCACCGGGAATAAGCCGGTTGTGCTTTAATGCTTGTTGTGATATGTAAGGACCGCCTTGATGAACCCGGGGCGGCAGTTGGAACAGCCTTTGTCTCGCCTGCCCGGGGGCGATGGGGATTGCGGTACGAATCAGAGCTTCAGGAGGGATCTGTTGCGGGTTTGCCTGTTGGCCAGCGGCAGCAAGGGAAATGCCATATACGTGGAAAGCGCTGAAAGCCGGGTGCTTGTCGATGCCGGCCTGTCCGCCCGGGAATTGAACCGCCGTTTGTCCTCCATTGGAGTGGATGGAGATTCCCTTCACGCCCTGCTAGTCACTCACGAGCATGCCGACCATTGCCGGGGACTTGGACCGATGGCCCGGCGTCACAAGTTGCCTGTATATATTCATCATCAGTCGAGGGACGTCCTTTCCGGTGTGGGCCGGATCGATGACTGCCGGGAATTTGCCGGAGGCGACCGCCTTTCGGTGCGCGATCTGCGCATTCAAACCGTGCCTTTGACTCATGATGCCGCTGCAACCGTGGGTTACATCATCGAATCACATGAGGGGAAAATCGGTATCGTGACCGACCTGGGGGTCGCCACCCGTCTGGTGGTGGAGCGCTTTCGGGGATGCCGGGCTCTGGTCCTGGAGTCAAATCATGATGAGGACATGTTGTGGGAGGGTCCTTACCCCTGGCCGTTAAAGCAGCGGATTCGCGGGAACCATGGCCACCTGTCGAACCGGGCCGCGGCCAGCCTGCTCCAGGACCTGCTGTGGGAAGGGATGGAGGCTGTTTTTCTGGCCCATCTCAGCGAAACCAACAACCTGCCCTGCCTCGCTGAACGCCAGGCCCTGGAGGTGCTCGAGGGACAAAACCTTTGCTGTCCCCGATTGCTGATCGGAAATCAGAGTCAGGTCAGCGCCTGTTTCATCGCCTGAGAAAGCTGGCGGGGATTCCATTCGACAACCTGATTCATCTATAATGATCGATACAAAAATTTGATCGGCATGTTTTTTCGCCGCCTCTCTTGTTGATGAGATGGGGAAGTCAGGGAGAGTCCGGGTTGTGGAATTTCCCGTTTTCCCCAGTCCTTTCCGGTGATAACATGCTGCTTAATAGAGATATTTCAGATATACCTGAGAAACAGGTTTAACTTTTACAAGAGCGCCCTGCCTGCCTGGACGCCCGGCGGTTGCCTACTGCCGGTCTCCAATCAGATTGCCGAGGAGTCAACATGACCTGGAGAATTGAAGTTGGATTGAAAGAAGGCGTCAGGGACGCCCGTGGGGAAAGGATCCGCCGCGAAATCGAGGACCATCTCGGAATCGAACTGGAGCGGGTCAGAACCATCGACGTCTACACGGTGGATGCCGATCTTTCCGCGGACCAGATCGCGAAGGCCGCCGCCGGGCCCTTCAGTGACCCGGTCATTCAGGAAACCGCCGTCAACGCCCCGCTGGCGGACGAATTCGATATGCTGATCGAGGTGGGATTCCGCCCCGGGGTTACCGACAACGTGGGGCGAACCTCCCGTGAGGCCATTCAGTATCTGATCGGACGCCCTTTGCAGGGGGGGGAAGGGGTCTACACTTCGGTGCAGTACCTGCTCAGCGGCAAGCTCGACTTGGCCGCGGCCGAGCGGATAGCCGCCGGCTGCCTCGCCAACAGTCTCATCCAGCGTTGGACCATCATTCCTGCCGCCGAATTCGGCCGCAAGCGGGGAGTTCCGGTGACGGTGCCGAAGGTGGTCAGCACCGCCGAACCTCAGGTCCTGCAGATCGACCTGGACGTGTCCGACGAGGAACTGATGCGAATCAGCCGGGAAGGGGTGCTGGCCCTCAACCTCGAGGAGATGAAGGTGATCCAGGCTTTTGCCGCCGATGCGCGAAACCGGTCGGCGCGGGCCGAAGTCGGGTTGGGAGAGCGGCTGACCGACGTGGAGCTGGAAGCCCTGGCCCAGACCTGGAGCGAACACTGCAAACACAAGATCTTCGCCGCCCGCATCGAGTACGAGGATGGCGAAGGGAGCAGGGAGGTGATCGATTCCCTGTTCAAGACCTGCATTGTCGGCGCCACCCGCACCATCAGGGACCAGATGGGTGAAAAGGACATCTGCCTGTCGGTGTTCAAGGACAATGCCGGGGTCATCCGTTTCAACAACGAATGGAGCCTGGTATTCAAGGTCGAAACCCACAATTCGCCCAGCGCTCTCGATCCCTACGGCGGCGCCCTGACCGGCATCGTCGGCGTCAATCGGGATCCTTTCGGCACCGGACTGGGAGCGCGGCTGATTTTCAATACCGATGTCTTCTGCTTCGCCTCGCCCTTCTACGACAAGCCCCTGCCGCCCCGGCTGCTTCATCCCCGCCGGATTTTCGAGGGGGTCGTGGAAGGGGTCGAGCACGGCGGCAACAAGAGCGGCATCCCCACCGTCAACGGGTCGCTCGTCTTCGACGAGCGCTTTGCCGGTAAACCCCTGGTCTACTGCGGTACGGCGGCCCTCATGCCGACGGAGGTGACCGGCCGCCCCGGACATGTGAAGAAAGCCGAAATCGGCGACCGCATCGTCATGGTCGGCGGGCGGATCGGCAAGGACGGCATCCACGGTGCAACCTTCTCCTCTGAGGAGTTGCATGAAGGTTCTCCCGTGACCGCGGTCCAGATCGGCGACCCCATCACTCAGAAAAGGATGTTCGACTTCCTGATGATCGCCCGGGACCGGGGGCTGTACAATTCCATCACCGACAACGGCGCCGGCGGCCTTTCATCCTCCGTCGGGGAGATGGCCGAAGACACGGGCGGTTTCGAGATGCATCTCGACCGGGCCCCTCTCAAGTATTCCGGCCTGCAGCCCTGGGAGATTCTCATCTCCGAGGCCCAGGAACGGATGACCGTTGCGGTTCCGCCGGAAAAAATCGAAGAATTCACCACCCTGGCCAGGCAGATGGACGTTGAAGCCACCGATCTGGGCGAGTTCACGGACTCCGGCTACTATCACTGTCTGTATCGGGGGAAGACGGTCTGCTATCTGCCGATGGAATTCGTTCATGAAGGGGTGCCGCAGCTGAAACTGAAGGCCCGTTGGGAGGATCGCGGACACCGGGAGCCCGAGTTTCCCCAGCCGGCCGACCTGACGGAGGTGTTGCGGAACCTGCTCTCCCGGCTCAACATCTGCTCGAAGGAGAGCGTGGTCCGGCGCTATGATCACGAGGTGCAGGCCGGAACGGTTCTCAAGCCCCTGGTCGGCGTGGCCAATGACGGGCCCGCCGATGCTGCCATGATCCGGCCCCTGCCCGATTCCTTCGAGGGCATCGTGGTGGCCCACGGCATCTGCCCCCGCTACAGCGACATCGACACCTTCCATATGATGGCCTGTGCCATCGACGAGGGACTGCGCAACTACGTCTCCGTAGGCGGCAGCATCGACCATGTCGCCGGTCTGGACAACTTCTGCTGGTGCGATCCGGTGCAGAGCGACAGGACGCCGGACGGTGAGTTCAAGGCGGCGCAACTGGTGCGGGCCAACAAGGCGCTGTATGACTATTGCGTGGCCTTCGGCGTCCCCCTGATCTCTGGCAAGGACTCGATGAAGAACGACTACCAGATCGGCGATACGAAGATCTCGATTCCGCCGACGGTGCTCTTCTCGGTCATCGGCAAGGTCGATGATGTGCGCAAGGGCGTGACCATGGACGTCAAGCGACCCGGCGACCTGGTTTATCTGCTCGGCAGGACCCGCGACGAGCTGGGGGCCTCCGAATACTATGACATGTTGGGCCATCTCGGGGCCAATGTGCCCCGGGTCGATGCCGCCGAAGCCCTGGCTCTGTACCGAACCGTCAACAGGGCCCAGGAGCAGGGGCTGCTCGCATCCTGCCACGACCTTTCGGATGGCGGGCTGGCAGTGGCCCTGGCCGAAAAGGCTTTCGCCGGCGGTTACGGGATGCGTATCGAGTTGAACCGGGTGCTCCGGGATGAGGGGCTACGGGAAGACGCCATCCTCTTTTCCGAATCCCAGAGCCGGCTGCTGGTTACCGTCAAGCCGGAAAACCAAAAGACCTTCGAAGAGATGTTTGCCGGCCATGCCCTCTCCCTGCTGGGGGAGGTTACCGGCGATCAGGAACTGCAGATTCTCGGTCCCGGCGGCCAGGTCCTGGTCCAGGCCGGGATCAACGATCTCAAGGAAGCCTGGCAGGCGCCTTTAAGGGAGATGTAAAGGAATGTCCAAGCAAGTGAGAGCTATTGTCATATCCGGAAACGGAACCAACTGCGAACGGGAAACCGCCCAGGCCTGCCGTTTGGCGGGCGCCGATACGGTGGACATTGTTCACCTCTCGGAACTTCTGCAGGGCAGGGTGCTGCTCGAAGACTACCACCTTCTGGTTCTGGCCGGAGGTTTTCTCGACGGGGACGACCTCGGCAGCGCCAAGGCGGGCGCCAACCGGCTGCTGCATGCACCTGTCAAGGGGGCTGGAGAGCACGTGAGCGACCACCTGCGGCGCTTCATTGATGACGGCAAACTGATCCTCGGGATCTGCAACGGGTTTCAGCTGATGGTGAAGATGGGCCTGCTGCCCGCCCTTGATGAAGACTACCGGCAGAGCGTCACCCTGACCTTCAACGACAACGGCCGTTTTCAGGACCGCTGGGTCTACCTCAAGGCCGACCCCGAATCCCCCTGTATTTTCACCCGGGGTCTCGAGGGGATCTATCTGCCGGTTCGGCACGGTGAAGGCAAGCTGGTGCCCGAATCGCAGGAGGTTCTCGAGCGGATCGAAAACGGCCATCTCGGCGCTCTCAAGTACAGCACCGCCGATTTTCAGCCGACCATGGACTTTCCGCTTAATCCCAATGGCTCCGCCGCCGCCATCGCCGGTCTGTGTAACGAAACGGGTCGCCTCTTCGGGCTCATGCCCCATCCCGAGGCCTACGTTCATCGGACCCATCATCCCCGCTGGACGCGCGAGGATGATCTGCCGGAAGAGGGCATGGGGCTGTGGCTGTTCCAGAACGCAATGAAGTTCATTCGCGAAGAGCTGCTGCCCTGAGTGCTGCCTGCCCAAGCGGAGCCTGGAGTATCTTTGCCGGAGTCCGCTGTGCTACAATGCTATTTTTAAACGGACGATTAATCGGTAAGCCAAATAAATAGATGGCATTTGAAAATGCCGGGAAAAGAGATTTATGTTTGACAAATTTCACGAGGAATGTGGCGTATTCGGAATTTTCGGTCATCCCGAAGCTGCAAACATGACCTATCTCGGACTCTATGCCTTGCAGCATCGCGGCCAGGAAGCCTGCGGTATTTCCGCCGCCGACGGCAGGAAAATCCGGACGCACGTGGGCATGGGACTGGTCGCCGATGTTTTCAAGGATAACAGTATTTTCAAAAGCCTCCCCGGAAACAGCGCTATTGGACATGTGCGGTATTCCACTGCCGGGGGGAGCGACATCAAGAACTGCCAGCCGATCGCCGTCAACTATTCCAGGGGCAGTGTTGCCGTAGCCCACAACGGCAATCTGGTCAATTCCCAGGAAGTGCGCAACCAGCTGGAGCAGAGCGGTTCCATCTTTTCCACCACCTCTGATACCGAAGTCATCATCCATCTGCTGGCGCGCTCCCAGGCAGACTCCATCGCCGATCGTATCGCCGAAGCCCTGAGTGCGGTGCGCGGGGCCTACAGCCTGGTCTTCCTGACCGAAACCCGCATGGTGGCGGTCCGCGATCCCCGGGGGTTCCGGCCCCTGGTGCTGGGCAAGGTGGACGGTGCCTATGTGGTCGCCTCGGAAACCTGTGCTCTCGATCTGATCGAGGCGGAGTTCGTGCGGGAAGTCGAACCGGGGGAGATGATCGTCATCGACAAGGAGGGACTTCAATCCTTCAAGCCCTTCGAGAGCCGGCCGCCGGCCTTCTGCATCTTTGAATTCATCTATTTCGCCCGGCCGGACAGCACCATCTACGGACATCAGGTTTACGCCATGCGCAAGGCCTTTGGCCAGCAGTTGGCCAGGGAGCACGGCGTCGAAGCCGATATCGTCATCCCTGTCCCCGATTCGGGTGTGCCGGCAGCCATCGGTTATGCCGAGGAGTCGGGGATCCCCTTCCAGATGGGATTGATCCGCAACCACTATGTCGGAAGAACCTTCATCGAACCGCAGCAGTCGATCCGCCATTTCGGCGTCAAGATCAAGCTCAACGCCATACGAGAGGTGCTGAAGGACAAACGGGTGGTGGTCGTCGACGATTCCGTGGTGCGCGGCACCACCTCCCGCAAGATCATCAAGATGATCCGCAGTGCCGGCGCCAAGGAAATTCATATGCGGGTGTCGTCCCCGCCGACCAGCTTCCCCTGTTTTTACGGTATCGACACGCCGACCCGCAATGAGCTGATTTCCTCATCCCATACCATCGACGAAATTTGTCGCTATATTACAGCCGATTCACTTGGTTATCTCTCCATTGAGGGAATGCTGAAGGTTGTCGGGATAACGGATGGAAGTTCCGGACCATTCTGCGATGCCTGCTTCAGCGGCAAATATCCCGTCAAGTTCCCCCGCCTGAAATCCGATGCCCAGCTCGGGTTGTTCTAGAGCCCGTCATCACCGGCTCTTCGCGGAAAGATCATATCTTTGCAATAGCGGCCACCCCAGGTGTCTGCCGGAAGGGGGATCTCCGGCAAGTCAGGGGGTGGCACAAACAGGGAGGCCGAGCTTTGGACAGCAATGAACTTGAAGAATTAAAACAGATTATCCGCCAGGTTTCCTACGAAGAGAGGGAAGTCACCCTGGCATCGGGACGGAAAAGCAACTTTTACTTCGACGGCAAGCAGACTGCTTTGCACCCCCGGGGAGCGGTGCTGGTGGGCAGGGCCTTTTATGCTCAGCTGCAGCACTTTCCCGGCCCCGTGCAGGGGGTGGGGGGGCTGACTCTCGGCGCCGATCCCATCGCTACTGCCATCGCCATCACCAGTTCCCTGGCCGGCAACCCCGTACCGGCCTTCATCATCCGCAAGGAGCCCAAGGGGCATGGAACCGGACAGTGGCTGGAAGGCCGCAAGAATCTTCCGGCCGGCGCCCGCGTGGTGATCGTTGAGGATGTCCTGACGACCGGCGGATCGGCTTTGAAGGCTGTCGAGCGAGCCCGGGAGGAGGGCCTGAAGGTCCTCGGGGTCATTTCCCTGGTCGATCGGGAAGAAGGGGGCCGCGAGGCGGTCGAAGCGGCCGGAATCCCCCTCCGGGCCATATTCACGAAAACGGAAGTGGCCGGAAAATAAGAAAAAAAGCCAAAAGGCATCCGTCAGGATGCCTTTTGGCTTGAAATCTCTATCATCCTCCCCGAAAAATTCTGAAACTCCCCCTAATCTTGGCCTATTTCTTGCCAATAATACAGTTCAACATCCTTCCCCGGCTATCTCCTTATCTCTCTTGACTTTAATCGGGATCGGGATCGGTATCGGTATCGGAACGAAAAGCCCTTTCGAAATAGAGCTTTTTGATATCTCGCAATCGCCATTCTAAAAACGTTTGCGTATATCCGTCCCCCGTTTCCAGTGCAGATCGTCGGTTTCCGGGTGGTCGATGTTGTAATGCAGTCCGCGGCTCTCCTTGCGCTGCTGGGCGCAGCGGACGATCAAACTGGCGACGGTGGTGATGTTGCGCAACTCGATGAGATCGGAAGTGGGATAGAAATCCCAGTAATACTCGGCGATTTCCTCCTGGATCATACGGATGCGGCGCAGCGCCCGGGCCAGCCGGCGGTCGGAGCGGACGATACCGACATAGTTCCACATGCAGGTGCGGATTTCGTCCCAGTTGTGGGTGACCACGACTTCCTCGTCGCTGTCCGTGGCGGTGCCATAATCCCAGGCGGGGACGGTGGGGAAGGGCGGGTTCTTGTCCTTCAGACGCCCAACTGAGCGGGTCGCCACCCGATCGGCGAAGACCACCCCTTCCAGCAGGCTGTTGCTGGCCAGACGGTTGGCCCCATGCAGCCCGGTGCAGGCGACCTCGCCAATGGCGAAGAGGTTTTCCAGGTCCGATTCGCCCCAGAGATCGACCTTGACCCCGCCGCATAGATAGTGGGCCGCCGGAACCACCGGAATCGGTTCCCGGGTCATGTCGATACCGTAGGACAGGCAGGTTTCGTGGATGTTGGGAAAACGGTTGCGGATGTAATCGGCATCCCGGTGGGTGATGTCGAGGAAAGCACTGTCCTCGCCGTGCACCTTCATCTCGTTGTCGATGGCCCGGGCGACCACATCGCGGGGGGCGAGGTCCTTCAGGGGGTGGTACTGGCTCATGAAGGCCGTGCCGTCCCCCCGGCGCAGGATAGCCCCTTCGCCCCTGACGGCCTCGGAAATCAGAAAGGATTTCGCCTTCGGATGGAACAGGGTGGTGGGATGGAACTGCATGAACTCCATATCGGAGATGGTGGCGCCGGCCCGGTAGGCCATGGCAACCCCGTCGCCGGTGGCAACGTCCGGATTGGTCGTGTACCGAAAGACCTTGCCGGCGCCGCCGGTGGCCAGAACGGTCATGCGGGCGCCGAAGGGGATCACCTCCCGGCCGCGAATGTCCAGAACGAAGGCCCCCAGGCAACGGCGGGGTCTTTTCAGCCGGCGGTCGACTTTCGCATCGGTGATCAGGTCGACCCCGATATGGTTTTCATACACGGTGATGTTGGGATGACTGGTGACCGCTTCCACCAGGGCTCTTTCGATTTCCCTGCCGGTAATGTCCTTGGCATGCAGAATGCGGCGGTGACTGTGCCCTCCTTCCCGCCCGAGGTCGTAGGTGTCCGCATCCTTTTTGGTGAAGCAGACCCCCCAGTTGATCAGGTCCTCGATGGCGGACGGTCCGCTCTCAACCACCAGTTTGACCACGTCCTCCCGGCAAAGCCAGGCGCCCGCGACCATGGTGTCCTTGAAATGGGAGGCGAAGGAATCCTCGGAACTCAAGACCGAGGCGATGCCCCCCTGGGCAAGGTTGGTGGCCGTTTCAGAGATTTCGCGCTTGGTGACGACGGAAACGGTGCCGTGATCGGCAACTTTCAAGGCATAGGAAAGACCGGCGATGCCGCTGCCGATAACCAGGAAATCAGAAGTGATTTTCACCCAACTGCCTCATCAATCCGGCTTTCCCCGGCAGCATCGGGGGAGAGCCTGGGATTTTCTGTGCCGAAATGCTTCGTCGGCCAGAAAAAAATTAAAGAAATAGCAGATCGGGAACGATAAATAGAAAAGAGTGTTTCCAGATCGCCGATCGATATAAAACGGCATTATCCTGCCACAGATAGCTCTTGTCAAGAATTTTGGGCCAGGGCAAATCTGTTGAAATATTGGGACTTTCAGGATATGATCAGGTTTCTCGGATATGAGTCGGGAATGTTCATGGCGCAGAAGAGATTATTTGATATGCATTGGATGGCGGTTCTCCTTTTCGGTCTAACAGCGTTTTCCTGTTGGGGGACGGTAGCCTGGGGTGACATCTACAAGTATGTGGATGCCAATGGAGTGATTCATTTCACCAACACGCCGACGGGAAACGAGTTTCGTTTTTATCTCAAGGAATCTCCCAAAGGTGGGTTGGTAAAGGAAGATGTTTCCGCGGTAATCGCCCGTTATGCCCAGACCTTCAATCTTGAAGAGGCGCTGATCAAGGCGGTCATCAAGGCGGAGAGCAATTACGATCCCAAGGCGGTCTCCCGCAAAGGGGCCCAGGGGATGATGCAGTTGATTCCGGAAACAGCCCGGCTCATGAATGTGTCCGATCCCTTCAATCCGGAAGAGAACATCCGGGGCGGAAGCCGCTATCTGCGGAAAATGCTTGACGAGTTCGACGGCAACCTGGAACTGGCCCTGGCCGCCTACAATGCCGGGCCCGGATCGGTTCGCCGACATAAAGGCATCCCTCCCTTTCAAGAGACACGGCAGTACATCGAGCGGGTGAAGAAATATCTCCATCAGTACCGTTGAAGGACAGGCAGGATCGTCTAAAGTAAAGCATAACATCCTGCCCCCTTTATCGTCCCGGACCTTTAAAACCGGTTCATTTCATTATGGTTATGCCTTTTCAGCGATCCGGGACGGAAGAATTTTTTCTGCGAATTTTTTGTTGACTTGAAAAAGGCCTTTTGCTATTAATAGGCCCGCTCGCGATGGCGAGCCCGAAATATGAGCGGGAATAACTCAGTGGTAGAGTGCAACCTTGCCAAGGTTGAAGTCGCGGGTTCGAATCCCGTTTCCCGCTCCAGAAGAAAACAAGGCCTCAGGATCAGATCCTGGGGCCTTTTTGTATTGTGCTTCGGATTGTCAAACCCTGAATTCACTGTTCCATGGACTCGATCAGAGATAGGGGGCCTGGCTGACCCGCACGAAACCGCTCTGACAGTATGCCAATCGATCACCTCGTTAATTGCCACCACCAGCTGAACTCCCTCAGGCCGATGTCACCTGACATGGTCTCCCTCACAGCGGACCAGATCCGGGCATGAAGTTCTTCCGACTTGGATATGAGTGCGCCAACTTCCTCGAGTGATCCGGCCGATTCTCCAACGATTGAATTATTTCGCCTTCAGGACCAGGAATGTATTCGGCCCGCAGATAGGCGGTCCCTATGGCATTGGCCTCGTCGATGACGGCGAGTTTGCGCATGTCCATCCGGTCGGTCTTCTGAATAAATTAGAAACAATTGACATTGGAGGTGTCTATTTTAGTGTTTGCTGTATCCCCAATGAAAACATTCCTCCTTTCTTTCTTGCGCCCCATCGCTAGAAAGAAAGACCAGGAGGAGGAGCGATGAAAAAAATCGTACTTCCGGCCTTATCCGTTGGGTCCCCTCTATTTTCGATTTGGCGTCTGAGACATGTAAATGGCTGGAAATGGCGGTTGTGAAGTGAGATTACCGGGCAGGATTGGAATATAACCTTTTCAAGCATATGGGTTTCGGTCTGGCCTATGAAAATTTCAATGTCATTGTCAATACGGACGAGGATGCCGAATTTCTTGAAATCGACGTCCCGGGGGATCTCGATTTCACCCGCCATGGGATCAAGGTTACCATCCAAAATCATTATTAAATCTTATGGCGGAATTGATGGCACGCGAGGTTAATGCCGGGCCTCGAGAAGTCATGGCCAACAACAATAGAGGAGGTTTTAAATTGACCACTCGTTCGAGTCTTGGAATCGGGACGATCGATAGCCGGCTGGGACAGCTCGGGTTCGAAGCCGGGTATCCCACGCAAGCTACCATCGAAAAGCTTTACGACGAGCTGGACTTTCAGCGGGCCGTTCAGGCCTACCTTTGGGCTCTGCCGATGGCGTCGTACGGCGCCATGGCTGACGCCCACAAGGCGCTGGGCGCAGACAGCCACACGGTGGTTATCGCCGACAAACTGGCTGAGCCACGGCAGCTGGCCCTGACCGCAAACCGCGATACGGTCTATATGTCCGGCGTGCTGGACCTGCGCGAAGGGCCGATGGTGATGGAGCTGCCGCCGGGTCTGCTGGGCACGATGAACAACATCTGGCAGCAGCCGTTGATCGACCTCGGCGGACCCTTCTCGCCGGAGCAGAACCGGGGCGGCAGGTTTCTGATCCTACCGCCCGAACATGACGGCCCGCTGCCCGCGATCCATCACCATATCGTCCGATCGGACACCAGCATCGTCGTTTTCTATCTCAGAGGCATCCCGCGGACGCAAGAGGATATCCCCGAGGTTATCGAACAGATCAAGACGTATCGGCAATACAAGCTGGAAGAGTCCGTCAATCCGCCAGAGACCCGTTTCGTTTCGCTGTCCGGTAAAGACGCCGACCTGATAACCAACGAGGGCTTCGCGTACTTCGAGAGCCTGGCCCGCTACCTCAATGAGAATCCACCCCGCGAACAGGACATGGCCATGCTCGGCGTGCTCGAGTCGCTCGGCATAGTTCACGGAAGGCCCTTCGAGCCGAACGAGCGCATGAAAAAGATCCTGACCGAAGGGGCTACCGTGGGTCGGGCGATGGCGACGACGCTCGCCTATGCGCCGCGAGTACCGAACGCCGTTGTGTATGCGTATCCCGCAGAGCGCCACTGGAAGAAGATTTTTTTTTCTGATCCCACCTTCCATGAACCGGAGTACATGGCCATCGATCTTCGCACCAAGTACACCTTCGAGGCGATCGGTACGGCGAAATCCATGGTCATGTCAGTGCCCGGCCAGGGCTCGCAATATATCGGTCTGTATCAGGATGGCGGCGGCAACTGGTTGACCGGGGATCACACCTACCGAATCCGCCTGCCCAAGGGGGTGCCGGCGAACATGTTCTGGTCGCTGACCGTCTACGACAACGAGACCCGCTCAATGATCCAGAACGAGCATGGAAGGCCGTTGGTCGGTTCGGTACACGGTGCGGTGGCAGAAGAGGACGGCTCGTTCGGTCTCTACTTCGCTCCGGAACTGCCGGCCGACGTTCCGGAAGTGAACTGGGTGCAGACGACGCCGGGCAAGGGATGGTTCGTCTACTTGCGTCTGTATGGGCCCGAACAACCCTACTTCGACAAAACATGGGTGCCCGGAGATGCGGAAAAAGTGAAATAAGCGAGCAACCAAACAGGAAGTGCGCAAGTTGAAGGCCAAAAATTCCCGCCAGGAGATCTTCATGTCTGGCGACACGCATGAACCGCGATTCTCACAACAGAGAGGGGGTCATTATGCCGCTCAAGGAATATAAGCCCGGACAAGCCTTTTCCGGAGTCGTCGGCCGTACCTTCGATGTGTCCGAGCCAGCGTGGCCGGCGCCCAATCGGGCCCGGGAGGATGCGCCCAATGTCCTGTTCATCGTTCTTGACGATACCGGCTTCGGCCAGCTGGGCTGCTACGGCAGTCCGATCAGCACTCCCAACCTGGATGCACTGGCTGCCGACGGTTTGCGTTACAACAACATGCATACCACGGCTCTCTGCTCACCGTCACGCTCATGCATCCTCACCGGCCGCAATCACCATTCAAACGGCTTGGCCTGCATCACCGAGGGATCGACCGGCTATCCCGGCGGGAACGGCTACATTCCCTTCGAAAACGGCATGCTCTCGGAAATCCTGCTGCAGCAGGGGTACAACACCTACGCTGTCGGTAAATGGCACCTCACGCCGTCCGAGGCGACGTCGGCGGCAGGGCCCTACGACCGCTGGCCCTTGGGCCGGGGCTTCGAGCGTTACTACGGATTTCTCGGCGGCGATACGAATCAGTATTACCCGGAACTGGTGCGGGACAACACCCAGATCGAGCCGGAAAATACGCCCGAGGAAGGGTATCACCTGACCCCCGACCTGGTCACGAGGGCCAAGGCGATGATCGCCGACGCCAAGCAGGTCGCTCCCGACAAGCCGTTCTTCCTCTACTTCTGCACCGGGGCCATGCATGCCCCGCATCACGTTCCAAAGGAATGGTCGGATAAATACAAGGGCAAATTCGACGGTGGATGGGAGGTGTATCGCCGGCAGGTGTTCGAAAAGCAGAAGACGATGGGCATCGTACCGCAGGACGCGAACCTGTCCCGGCCCGATCCCGACGTGCAGGACTGGGACACCCTGCCGGACGACGAGCGGCGCCTGTATGCGCGGATGATGGAGGTCTACGCCGGTTTTCTGGAGCACACCGATCATTACATCGGGGAGTTGATCGCTTTCCTCAAGGAGCTGGACGAGTACGAAAACACCCTGATCATGGTGATTTCGGACAACGGCGCCAGTGCCGAAGGCGGACCGCATGGCTCAGTCAACGAAAGCAAGTTCTTCAACAACGTGCCGGACGATCTCCAGCAGAACCTGGCAGCGATCGACGATCTCGGCGGTCCGAAATATTTCAACCACTACCCCTGGGGCTGGACTCATGCGGGCAACACGCCGTTTCGCCGTTGGAAGCGCGAGACCTACCGCGGCGGCGTCTCCGATCCCTTTATCGTCTGCTGGCCCAGGGGAATTAAGGCCCGAGGGGAGATCCGCAGTCAGTATTGCCATGCCATCGACATGGTGCCGACCGTGCTCGACGCCTTTGGCATCGAGCCCCCCGGGCAGATTCGCGGCGTGACCCAATCGCCGCTGCAGGGGCACAGTCTCAAATCCTCCTTCGATGACGCCCGGGCGCCGGCCCTGCATGTCACCCAATATTTCGAGATGTTCGGCCACCGCTCCCTCTATCATGACGGGTGGCGTGCCGTATGCCCCTGGCCCGGAACCTCCTTCACCGAGTCCGGTCTGCCTTTCGGCGCCCCGATCGACTACGACAAACTCATCGAACTCGATGCAAGAGGCTGGGAACTTTACAACATGGACGAGGATTTCACCGAAACCGTCAATCTTGCCGAAAAGGAACGGGCCAGACTGATCGCCATGATTGGCATGTGGTATGTCGAGGCCGGCAAATACGATGTGCTGCCCATCGACAGCCGGGGAACTCTGCGTTTCGCCGACCCCCGGCCGCAAATCGCGGTCGATCGGAAGCATTACGTGTATTATCCCGGAACCCAGATGGTGCCCCCCAATGCCGCCCCCCGTCTGGTGAATGTGCCTCATTCGGTGTCGGTGCATGCCGGCGTGCCCGAAGGCGGCGCGGAGGGGGTGCTGTTTTCCATGGGGGGCATTGACGGCGGGTTCTCCTTCTACGTGCAAAACGGCAAGCTCACCTACGGCTACAACTACGTCGCCGAACGGTATTTCAAGGTTCAGTCGGACGACTCTATCCCCGCGGGCGACCACATCTTCAGTTTCGAATTCATCCCGACGGGAGATCCCGACATCGCCAGGGGGAAGGGCGTCCCGGCGCAAATCAAGTTGTTCGTCGATGGCCGGCAGGTAGGGGGCGGAGAACTGCCGGTGACCATTCCATTAAATTTGGGGTTATCGGCGGGTGTCGTCATTGGTGCCGATACAGGGGCCCCGGTCATGACCGACTATCAACCGCCCTTCGCCTTTACCGGAACGGTAAAAAAGGCCCTGGTGGATGTGTCGGGTGAGCCGATCGAGGACAAGGAGGCGCAAATGAGAATGTATTTGGCCCGGCAGTAATCTCCGGTTTTGGCAACCCCGATACCTTTGGCCGCCCGGTGCATAGACCGACCATGACCCGATTGGCAGCGGGGGGATTGCCTGCAATCGTTTTCATACCGCCGCCATGTGCTCCCCGCCCCGGGCATCCCTGCTGACGGGGGGGGGGGGGGAATCATAACCATGTCGGCGCAGGTCAAATGCTCCGGCTAGGGATTTTTTGGGTCGGTCCTTAATGCGCGAACCCTCTCGATCAGCGGGGGATGAGAATAATAGAACCAGGCGTAGAAGGGATGCGGGCAGAGGTTGGCCAGATTGTTTCGGGCGAGTCGGATCAGGGCCGAAGCGAGCCTGCGGGGTTGTCCGGTCAGATCCGAAGCGAAGCGATCCGCCTGCCATTCATGTCGGCGCGACAGCCAACTGCTCAGGGGTGTGAGGAAAAACCCGACGATCGAGGCCAGAAGAGACAGGATCAGAACCTGGGCCGGAAATGAAGCCGTTTCCAGACCGACCAGACCCGGAAGTCCACCCCGGTTGAGCAGGTAGAAGGCCAGGCCGGAAGCGCCCAGGGTGAAAGCGGCGGTGCTCAGCAGATGCTTCACCAGGTGGTTATGCCGCCAATGACCCAGTTCATGCGCAAGCACGGCAACGATTTCCTCCGCATCCATCTGCTCGAGAAGGGTATCGAAGAGGACCACTCGCTTCTGACGTCCCAGTCCCGTAAAATAGGCATTGGCATGGCCACTGCGTCGCGAGGCGTCGACCTGGAAGATCCTTTCAGTCCTGACCCCGACCTTGGCGGCCATGGTTTCGATGGCCTGTTCAAGCTCAGGCCGTTCCAGGGGATTGAAGCGGTTGAAGAGCGGTTCGATAAGATGGGGGGACAGGACCAGAACGAAAAGGGAGAAAAAAACCGCAAACAGCCAGACCCACAACCACCAGCCTTCTGGGCTGGCCTGAACCAGCCAGAAACAGCCGGCAGCCAGCAGGCCGGTGAGCAGCAGGGAAAGAAGAATGGTTTTCAGGCGGTCCATCCACCACAGGGCCGGGGTCGATCTGTTGAATCCGTACCGGGTTTCCAGAATGAAGGTACGATACAAACCGAAGGGGATGGCCAGAAGCTGGTCGACGAACAGCAAGCCCAGAAAAAAGAGGGTTCCGTGGATCACGAAGGAATCCGCCGCCTGCAGGGTCAGCCGATCGTAGAGGGGCAGCCAGGGGCCGAAGACAAACAGGACCAGCAGCGCCGTTTCCGTCAGCGACTGGATCGTTGCCAGTCGAGTCTTGGCCGAAGAATAGGCCAGCGACCGTTTCAGAAGGTCTTCGTCGAATCGGCCAACGAGCTCCGGAGGAACGCTGCGGGAACAACGCTTCTGATGAGCCAGGTTGATCCAGGCGAGAGCCGAGCCGGCCAGGAAGACCAGCAGGTAACCGCTGAGAAAGATCCATTCCATCATTGTGGGTCCTCACTATCCATCCCGTTTATTCCGGTGTCGGTATATTCGCTTGCATTTTGCAAGTTGAGATGATTATACAAGGAGTGGCGGGACCGGGAAACTATGGTGAATTGTAGAGCGGGACAGAAAAGCCCATTCGAAGGAGGACCGCATGGGACATCTGGTTGGCAAGGATCTTTATCGACGGCTCGGAGAAAAAGTCGACAATCTCAGCGTGCGCGCCCCCTGGAACGATACCCTTTACGCCATCCTCAAAGAACTCTACTCGGCCGAAGAGGCCGAACTCGTGGTCAAGATGCCCTATTCGCTGACGCCGCTGGACCGCCTCGGCCGGCTCACCCGCTTGCCCGAGGATCGGCTGAGGACGCTCCTTGATGGACTGGCCGATAAAGGGCTGGTTCTCGATCTCTGGGTGGAAGACGGCTATCGCTACGTGCCCTCGCCGATGGTCGTCGGTCTTTTCGAATTCTCCATGATGCGCATCGGTCCTGACGTCGACAGCAAAAAGCTGGCCGGACTCTTCCAGCAGTATCTTTCCGAAGAGCGGGGATTCGCCAGGGACAACTTTGCCGAGGACAAGCAGGTTTCGATCCTGCGCTCCCTGCCCCACGAAGAGGCCTTTCGCGAGGGGGAATACCTGGAGGTTCTCGATTACGAAAAGGTTGATGCTCTTCTGGCGGCGGCCGAGAGATTCGCCATCGGCATCTGCAGCTGTCGTCACACCCACCTGCACACCGGCACCAAGGAATGCGACGTGCCGCTGGAAAGCTGCACAAGCTTCGATTCGGCTGCCGATTATCTCATCCGGCACAACCTGGCCAAAGAGATTTCCCGTTCGGAAATGCGCGACCATTTCGCCCGGTCCCGCGACCTGGGCCTGGTGCTTAATGCCGACAACGTGCAACGCAACATCACCTTCGTTTGCCATTGCTGTAAATGCTGCTGTCACCCCCTCAACGGCATCCGTCTCCTTGGCTATCCCCACTGCGTGATCACCTCCAACTACATCGCCGCCGTCGATGCCGACCTCTGCGTCGGCTGCGGTCTCTGCGCGGAGGCCTGCCCCATCGACGCTATCTCCATGGTTCCGGCATCCGCCGGACAACAGCAGGGCAAAACACGTCAGATCGCGCATGTCGACACCGGCATATGCCTCGGCTGCGGGGTCTGTGCCCTCAAGTGCAATCCGGGCGCCTGCCGTTTGGATAAGCGCCAGCAGCGGGTCATCCATCCCGAAACCACCTTCGAGCGCATCCTGCTGCAATGCCTCGAGAGGGGTACCCTGCAGAACCAGCTTTTCGACAACCCGGAAAGCCTCACCCATAAATTCCTGCGCGGCCTGGTCGGCGGTTTTCTGCGACTGCCAAGTGTGAAAAGGGCCTTGATGAGGGACGCCCTGCGGTCGCGTTTTCTCGACGCCATGAAGAAGGGCGCGGTTAGGCAGGGCAAGGGATGGTTGACAGAGCTGTAGTACGATTCATCGCATCCTGCGGGTAATTTCTCCGATGCTTTCCTTGGAAAAGGGCGGATCCGCTATTTTTGCGATAAGTTTTTCACCCAAACTGCCGCAGGGACGAAAGTGTTTTTTGCGGAGACCATGAGATTCAAGGGGAAAAAATGAGTCTTTTTGAAAATATACAACCTCCAGGCATTCCACCGGACTGTTTTCCCTGCGTGCTGAATCAGGCCTTGTCGGCTTGCCGATTCGCCGGGTTGAATGATGAACAGACAAGGAGAATCATCGAGGTGGCCGAGGCAGGGCTCGAGGAGTCGAGAACCACAGCCATCCTTGTCCAGCACGTAGTGCGTCGAGTGGCAGATGCTATTCTAGCGGAAAAGGGTGAGTCTTCACTTTTTGATATCTATGCCAAAGTGAAGGAAATTTCCAACCACCTGGCCCTCGATTATGTCGACACCATCCAGCAAAAAATGGAGGCCAGTCTTTCGCCTCTTGAAACCGGGCTGCAGATTGCGGCAGCCGGGAACATCATTGATTTCGGAGCCAAAGACCATGGTTCCCTGGATGTGGACAAAGAGCTTCGGTCTCTTGGTAAAGCTTCTTTTAAACGCTACGATTTTGAACCGTTCCAACAGTCCTTGAAAACGGCCTTGACGCTTCTGTATCTCTGCGATAACTGCGGCGAGATTGTTTTTGACATGCTGTTCATAAAGCAGCTGCAGCGCGATTACCCCGGCCTTCGTGTCGTGGCTGCGCTTCGCGACAAGCCCATTATCAACGACGCCACCTTGGCCGACGCCGAGGCGGTGGGACTTGATCGGATCGTCACAACCATTTCCAGCGGCAGCGTCTATCCCGGAACGATCCTTTCCGAAACCACGGAAGAATTCCAACAAATCTATGCCGATGCCGATGTGATCCTTTCAAAAGGTCAGGGTAACTTCGAGACCTTGTTGCCGCTGGCCGATGACAGGGTCTTTTTCCTGTTGCGGGTCAAGTGTGACTACATTTCTGCTTTGTCCCGGGTGGACCGAGGCAGTTTGGTGCTTATGCAGGCAGATAACAAAAACCCTGCCGTGTTATGAAGGCAAACAGGAGGAGTCAATGATATCGACCGTTCATCTTGTCTATTTTTCACCCACGGGCACGACCAGGAAAATATCCGAAGCGATTGTTCAAGGGCTGGGAGCTGAAACGATTGTCCGTTGCGATTTGACCCGGTCTGCATGCGAAAGCGTCCTGAAGGACGGCGTGGCGGTTATCGGCATACCGGTCTATGTCGGCAGGGTCCCGGAACTCTGCCTGAACCGCCTGCAGGCGATCACCGCAAAACGGATACCCGCCGTGCTTGTCGCTGTTTATGGGAACCGGGAATTCGAGGATGCCCTCGTCGAGCTGCAGGATCTAACCGTCGACAAGGGCTTCAATGTGATAGCTGCCGGGGCTTTTATCGGTGAACATTCCTTCTCCACCCCGGCCCACCCCATAGCGGCCGGCAGGCCTCATGCCGAGGATCTGAAGGGGGCGGTAGAGTTTGGAAAGCAGGTTGCGGCGAAGATCGAAAGGGGGGATTTTCGCCCCCCGGAGATCACGGGCAACCGACCTTATAAGGAGCGCCGGCATTTCGAAGTGATGACCCCGCAGACAGATAGTGAACGATGCACTCTCTGCGAGAGGTGTGCGGCAGCTTGTCCTGCAGGCGCCATTGCCGTGACCGAGTCGGTTGCGACGAAAGCCGATCATTGCATCCTGTGCTGTGCTTGCGTCAAAGCATGTGAGGCAAAGGCTCGCTTTTTCACCCATCCCTGGGTCGAGAAAGTGCGCCTGATGCTGCAGGAAAACTGCAGCACGCCGAAAACACCGGAGATCTTTATTTGATGAACCGGAATCACCCCTCCAACGAATCCGGCGGTTTGTGCCGGACGTTCATGCCCTGCGAGGGGGCGGAAGATCCCCGGGCGCAAGGAAGGCAGCGCGGAGGTGCCCGTTGCTGACCTGGGAAAGCCGGGCTTTGGTCCTAAGCGGAGGGAGCATCCGATTGTGCCCGGTACGACGATTAATCACCGCAGGCAAAAAAGGTGATGTAGGACCCGACTCGTGAAATCCCGGCCCAACCGATCCCGCCGTTCAGCATATTGGCATTGTGGCCGGAAGAACCGCGCCAGCCTTCGAACATGGCTTGCGGAGTCGAATAGCCCCAGCCGACGTTTTCGACACAGGTCCGGTAACCGGACCGGTTGTATCGGTCGTTGAATCCGTCGTGACTCATAACTCCGCTCGCCTGCATGTTTTCGCTGTGCTCCCGGGCGAGGTCGTTGAGAAGATTGTCGACCGCCAGGCGCCCGCGGCTGTTCTGCTCCCGGTAATCGTTGATCAGCGCCCGCAGACTGCTTTCGAATTCGCCTTCGCCCTCCGCGCAGATGGCGTCGGCGCCGCTGCAATCCTGGTCGGCCCCGTCGCCGCAGACATCCGCAATTTGCGGATTCACCCCATCATCATTGTCGTTGCAGTCCCCCTGATCGGGGGAAAAACCGTCCCCATCCCGATCGAGATCGGCCAGGCTGGCCCGAAAATGGGACCGCGCCTGCTCGACAGTGCACAACTCCCGGCTGTTGCCATCGGTAAAAGCACCGCTGGCGTTCAGTTCCTGCAGCAGGCCAAGCAACGCCGGGTCGGCGATAAACTCGGCGGTCGGCTGATTGAAGTCGATCGTACGGCCCTCGACGGCGAAATGAACCATCTCGGACAGGACGATGCCGTTATCCGGATTGCCGTCCTCATCCAGGGATTGCAGCAGGATGCACAGATTCGTCACCTTCGGATGGGTCTCGTCCTTGGCCCCCGGCACGATATCGAGGGGCGTCAAAACGGCATCGGCCATGGCCTCTCCCAACAGCAGGTTGTGTAAGTAAAAGGCGACTGTCTCCCCGTCGCGGTAACGAAATACCCCATTTGTTCCGGTATATCCGTCGAGGCTTTCCGTCTGGTAATAGAGCCCGGCCACCGGTGCGTCGAGGAAAACACCTTCACTGACCCCGGCCGCCGGAGCCTCTCCGGTTGATGAGGACGAACCGCCGCTTCCGCAACCAGCCAGAAGCAACAGGCAAATCACGGTAACCAGGCACCCTAAATCGTCTCTAAAAACAGACAGTCTCCGTTTCCGAATTCGCATTTCTTTCTTTCCCCCTGTGCCAAAGCGGCCATACGACCGGGATTGCCGACCCAAATGCCGAAACGAGAAAAACCCTCACGCAAACTCCCCGTTCTTAGAGCAAGATATCTGCCAGGTCATCGTAAACAGCTTATGGAATCCTTTCATGGAGAATTTTCTTCTGTTCGGGGGGTATTCGGGGGACTTCTTACTAAATGGAAATAGGCTCGGAACGAGGCCGTGGCACTCTCCCGGATCGTTTCCATGCAAGTGGCCGTCAGCGGTCGGTCGCCCATGCAGGACAAACCGGCGTTGATCCAAGTTGGATAAAAAAGAACGGCTCAAGTAAAGGTCTTATTGAGCCGCTTATCCCATTGTTCAAATTTCTCCGGAAAAATACCCCTGCCATCGGTGGGGTATTTTTGTCTGGGTATCAATCTGCCGGCTCCAGCGGCTTGTGCCAGACGTTCATGCTCTCCAGTCCGCCGAAAATGTTGGTGTTGTTGGTCAGGGTGCCGCTGTACTCATAGTCGAGCTTGGCGAAGGTGATGTTCATGCCGTAGGAGTAGGCGCGGGCGATGGTGTAGGCGGTCTTGACCCCTTTTTCGCCCAGGAAATCCTCCATTTCGGCCAGCAGGTAATTGGCCAGGCCCTGGCCCCGGTACTCGGGCAGGGTGGCGAAGTCGGTCATTTCGGCGTTCTGTCCGGCAAGGTCCATTTCGGCGGAGGAGAGGGCCACCAGCTTCCCGCCCTCCCAGATGCCAAAATAGGCGACGTTCTCCTCCATTGTCTTCTTCAGGTAGGACGGATCCCAGATGGGGAAGGGGTAGGTGGCGAAAACCTGGCGATAGACTTCGGCCATTGCCTCGACATCTTTGCTGCGGGTGGCGCGGGCCCTGAAAGAGCCCGGAAGTTGGAGGCCTTTGGATTTCCCCGCCTTGGCTTTGGCCGTGGCCAGAACCTTTTTCACCAGATCCTTCTTTTTTTCCCTGCGCCTGTCCTCCTGCAGATACTTGCCGAAAAACACCACGGCTTCCCGGCCCTGGTAAAAATTCGGAATGGAGGCCTCGGCAACATAGCCCTCGCGAGCGAAGCGCATTTTGGACGATTCCGGGACCTTGGCGAAAATCTTGCTATAGTTGCGGTTCCGCGCCAGTCTTTCCAGCCTTGGCAGCAGTTCTGGGAGATCCTTCCTGGAGAGCTTCATCAGATAGATCCGGTCATTATAGATGCCGTGCTGAATGCGGGACTGGCCGAGGGTTTCGATCACATCAGGCATTGTTGCGGCGCTCCAGTCTGTAATTGTCCTCGGGGGTCAGGGAGATGGTGTCGCAGGAATCGGACAGCAGCTTTTCTATACCGGTCGTATTCACTTCCTCGGCATCCTCCAGGTTAAGCTGGAGTTTGCAGTCTGCACATTTGCGGTTGCAGAAGATCGGCTCGTAGCTGTCCGGTTCCTTGTAGGTGGTGATGACCCCCTCGTAGTTGCGCAGAACCACCTTGTTGGTGGAGAGGGAAATCAGATAGTTCGGGTTCAAAGGTATTTTGCCGCCGCCGCCGGGTGCATCGATGACATAGGTGGGAACCGCAAATCCGCTCGTGTGGCCGATGAGGCTTTCCATGATTTCGACACCTTTGCCGACCGGGGTGCGGAAGTGGGAGAGGCCCTCGGAAAGGTCGCACTGATAGAGATAATAGGGCCGCACCCGGTTTTCCACCAGCTTGTGAACCAGGGCCCTGATGATCCGCGGACAGTCGTTGACCCCGGCCAACAGCACCGTCTGGTTGCCCAGGGGGATGCCTGCATCCGCCAGTTTGGCCAGGGCCTCCCGGGAAGAGGAGGTGATTTCCCGGGGATGGTTGAAGTGGGTGTTGAGCCACAGGGGGTGGTGCTTTTTCAGAACTTTAACCAGACTGTCGGTGATCCTGTAGGGCAGGACTACGGGCATGCGGCTGCCGATGCGGATGATCTGCAGGTGGGGGATCTTGCGCAACTCGGTCAGGATCCAGTCGATATAGTCGTCCGACAGCATCAACGGGTCGCCGCCGGATAGCAGAACGTCGCGGATCTGAGGGGTTTTCCGCAGGTAGGCGAGCCCCTGTTCGATTTCCTCCGGCCCCGGGATCGAATCCCTGTCCCCCACCTTGCGCTTGCGTGTGCAGTGGCGGCAGTACATGGAGCAGACATTGCTGATATGGAAGAGAACCCGGTCGGGGTAGCGATGGGTGATGCCGGGCACAGGACTGTCCATCTCCTCAGCGAGGGGATCGCTCATGTCCCGCCGGTCGATATGAAGTTCTGCTGGACAGGGGAAG
Organism: Syntrophotaleaceae bacterium; assembly: GCA_041390365.1. Classification (NCBI taxonomy): domain Bacteria; kingdom Pseudomonadati; phylum Thermodesulfobacteriota; class Desulfuromonadia; order Desulfuromonadales; family Syntrophotaleaceae; species Syntrophotaleaceae bacterium. Next base: position 880,645 of record JAWKQB010000001.1, read on the forward strand.
GCCTGTTTGAAAATGGGGTCGTGGCGGAAATCGGCGGTATCGATCAGGGAAAGGTAGTAGGGTGTTATCGAAAGAGGGAACTTTTCCAGGGTGCTGCTCAAGGATTTGCGCTCTGAACCCTCGAAACGGCATCCTAAAAGCTGCTCAAAGCAATCTATAGTCTCAATAGAGTGCTGGAGTTGCCAGGACCAGTTTTTCCAGTCGTTCAGGCCGACCTTCTCAGAGGCAATTTTCTCGGCGATATTCTGCTGCTTTTGGTTGTAAATAGACATCTTTTCTCCGGGTTATGGAATTGTAGTTCAGTAGGGCGGGTACGTCCTTCCCGCCTGGGGATCCCGGGTTAAAGGGAAACGTCGTCGGAAATCCCGTTGTTGCTCGCTTTTAAAGGGGGGGGATCCCCTTTGCAATCGAAAGACTCCATCAGGTCGACCACTTTTTCGAGGGCGATGGTAATAGCCACCATTTCTTCTTCCGGCAAGCCCTTGATTGCATGGGTCAAAGATTCCTGGATCGGGGAGGGTGCCGCTGCCAGCAGCCGATGCCCCGCCTCGGTGACGGTAATGAATACCGAGCGCCGGTCGTTGCAGCTTCTGCATCGTTTTACCAGGCCCTTTTCTTCAAGTCGATCAACAATACCGACTACCGTACTCGGGCTCAGGAATGCCTGCTGTGCAAGCTTTTTAACCGTCAATGGCTCTTCGGCCTGCAATGCAAGAAGACAGGCGAGCTGGGGGCCGGTAATCTGGTGATCGATGACCAGTTTTCGGGAATGGAGTTCAATACCGCGAACGATGCGGCGGAGGGATCGAACAATCCGGGATTCGCAAACGCCGGCTGATTTGTTCTGGGCCCCTGAAGTTGGAGCTACATAATAATGAGTGTGATTTCCGGACATCTTCCTGAACCTGAACCTGTTGGAGTATTTAGTTTCTGTCAGAATCATTCGAATACAAATTAATTTCAGTGGGGACCTTATCGCAATACCGAAAGGATGTCAAGTTCCCTTCCCGACCGGCGGAAAAAAGAGGTTGCCTTTTTGGTTGGTGCATGTTAAAAGGGCCCTCTTCGGGGCGTAGCGCAGCCTGGTAGCGCACCTGTCTTGGGCACAGGGGGTCGGAGGTTCGAATCCTCTCGCCCCGACCAGTCAATCATGTCCGTTCCCGCAATTTAGCGGGAACGGAAAAGTGGTTCGGCGCCAGTAGCTCAGCTGGATAGAGCATCGGCCTTCTAAGCCGAGAGTCCCAGGTTCGAGTCCTGGCTGGCGCGCCAACATGCCGTTGTAGCGACGTTTTTTGAGGTTCTGGGAAACAGGTTGCAAGGGGTAATTTGATGTTGACAAAAGATCGGGCGGTTTTGTAAACTGCTGCAGTTTTCATGGTGGGTGTAGCTCAGTTGGCAGAGCACTGGATTGTGGCTCCAGTTGTCGAGGGTTCGATCCCCTTCACTCACCCCATTTCAACTCTACTGCCCGTCTTCCGGAATGCCGCGGGTCGCGATCTCAGGATCGGCGGCCGGGTCAGTGCGGACGGGCTTTTTGTTTATTCTGAGCTCGGAAGGTTTGCCCGATCTCTTTCACCGATTAGCGGTATGGGCACTTTTTGACACTCCTGAATCTTCAATCCGACGAAAGGCTCCGGAATCGTTTCCACAGGCATCGGAGGAGGTTCCCGGGCCTGCTTAAATCTGATGCGAGAGTGGCGGAACTGGCAGACGCACTGGACTTAGGATCCAGCGGGTAACCGTGGGGGTTCGACTCCCCCCTCTCGCACCAACTCTTCCCTTTTTCCGGTCCTATCAGTGATACCAGTAAAGTTTGGAAATCCAGGGTGCCCGCTGTCAAAAAAGATAGCGCAGGCAGCGACAACTTTTGTAAAGTGATTCGTAAAAGATTTTAAATCCATGTGTGAGGTAGAAGCGATGAATGTCAAGGTAGAAGATATCAGCAGTGTCAAGAAGCAGCTCTCCTTCGATGTGCCTGCCGCCCGGGTCGGTGAGGAAATCGAAAAGGCCTATCAGCAGATCGCGAAAACAGCCAAGGTGAAAGGTTTCCGCCCCGGCAAAGTACCACGGCAGATCCTTGAACGGCAGTATGCTTCACAGATGGAATCCCAGGTTTTTGAAAAACTGATCCGGGAAAGCTTCTATCAGGCGCTGGCCGATCATAAGATCGCCGCGGTTTCCGGTCCTGAAATAACCGATGCCGGAAGCCTTGAAAAGGGCAAAGATTTTACCTTTCAGGCTCAGGTTGAGGTGCGGCCCGAGGTGGAGCCGAAGGATTATATCGGTCTGAACCTAAAGAAAGAAACCCTTAAGGTCGATGAAAAGGTGATCGATGACCGCCTCGAGGAGATGCGGGCCGGCAGCGCCACCATGGTGGATGCCGATAGGGATGAAGCCAGGCAAGGGGATATTGTCGTCCTCGACTTCGAAGGTTTCATCAATGGTGTGCCTTTCGAGAACGGAAAGGCAGAGAATCATCAGTTGGAACTCGGGTCGAAGACGTTCATTGCCGGCTTCGAGGAACAGCTGACAGGGATGAAAAAGGGTCAGGAAGGCGAGATCGAGGTCACCTTTCCCCTCGACTACGGCAAAAAGGAACTGGCCGGCCAGGATGCCGTCTTCAAGGTCAGGATCAAGGAAATCCGGGAAAAAGTTCTGCCCGAACTCAACGACGAATTCGCGGCCCAGTTCGGTCTTGCCTCGCTGGCCGATCTGAGGGAGAAAATCGCCGAGTCCTTTCAGGTTCAGCAAGCCGAGCGGATCGAACGGGATTTCAAGGACCATCTCATCGATGCCCTGGTGGAGCGCAACCCCTTCGAACTTCCCGAGTCCATGATCGAGCAGCAGCTGGAATACATGTTCGAGAACCTGCAGAATCGCATGCAGTCCCAGGGCATGAGCATGCAGGCCCTTGGCTTGACTCCGGAGTCGTTCAGAAATATCTATCGCCAAATCGCCATCAAGCAGGTCAAGGGCAGCCTGATTCTCGAGGGGATCGCCCTGAAAGAAAAGATTCAGGTTGAAGAATCTGAAATTGAGGAGAAACTTGAAGAAATAGCTGAAAAGAACAACGCCAGCAAGGAAATGGTATTGAACTTCTATGCCGACGAATCCCGCCGGCGCGGTCTCGTGTCTCAGCTGGGCGAGGAGAAGGTCATTCATTTCCTCACCGGTAATGCCAGCATCGAAATGGTGGAAGGACCGGTCAAGAGCGAAGAATCGGAAGGCTAAACATTAATCAGGTTCTTGATGACGACAAGGAGATTCTATGAGCCTCATTCCCATTGTAGTGGAACAGACAGGTCGCGGCGAAAGAGCCTATGATATCTATTCCCGCTTGCTGAAAGACCGCATCATTTTCCTTGGGGGGCCCATCGAGGACCATCTGGCGAATCTGATCATCGCTCAACTGCTTTTTCTGGAATCTGAAGATCCGGAAAAGGATATTCATCTCTATATCAACTCTCCGGGCGGTGTGGTGACCTCGGGCATGGCCATCTACGATACCATGCAGTATCTGAAGGCTCCCGTATCCACCATATGTGTCGGACAGGCCGCCAGCATGGCCGCTGTACTCCTTGCGGCAGGAGCAAAGGGCAAGCGCTATGCCCTGTCCCATGCCCGGATCATGATACATCAACCCCTGGGTGGCTTTCAGGGACAGGCTTCGGATATCAGTATCCATGCACAGGAAATTTTGCGGCTGCGGGAAACCCTGAACCAGATCCTGGCCAAGCATACAGGCCAGAGTATCGAGCAGATCTCGGCCGATACCGAGAGGGACTACTTCATGGGTAGCGACGCCGCGGAAAAGTATGGTATCGTAGATGGAACGGTAGAGAGAAAAGCCTGACTTTTAAACGCGGAGGCAAGCCAGTGAGTCAACATGATGAGAAATCAGGTTATCTGACCTGCTCGTTTTGCGGCAAAGGACAGGATGATGTAAAGAAACTCATTGCCGGTCCAGCTGTTTATATCTGTGACGAGTGCATCGAGTTGTGCAAGGACATCATCGCGGAAGAGGCCAAGCTCGAGGACGCAGCAGCCAGCCATACCTCAAGGCTTCCCCGGCCATCCGAGATCAAGGACATTCTCGATGACTACGTCATTGGCCAGGAAACGGCCAAGAAAGTCCTTTCCGTCGCTGTCTACAACCACTACAAGCGGGTGGAATATTCCGCCGGTGCCAATACCAGCGACATCGAGGTGCAGAAGAGCAACATTCTTCTGCTCGGCCCGACCGGAAGCGGCAAAACCCTTCTCGCCCAGACCCTGGCAAAACTCCTGAATGTGCCTTTTGCCATTGCTGACGCCACTAACCTTACCGAAGCAGGCTATGTGGGCGAGGATGTCGAAAATATTATCCTTAATCTGCTTCAGGCGGCCGATTATGACCTGGAAAAGGCGCAGAAAGGGATTATCTACATCGACGAGGTCGACAAGGTCGCCCGCAAATCCGAATCCCCCTCAATCACCCGCGATGTTTCCGGCGAAGGGGTTCAGCAGGCTCTTCTGAAGATCATAGAAGGGACTATGGCCAGCGTTCCTCCCAAGGGAGGCCGTAAGCATCCGCAGCAGGAGTTTCTTAAGGTCGACACCTCCAACATCCTCTTTATCTGCGGAGGGGCTTTTTCCGGTCTCGAAGGGATCATCTCCCAGCGATGCGGAAAGAAGACTCTGGGGTTTGGTGCCGAGGTCCAGGGGAAGAAGGACATCAACCTGGGCGAGATTCTCAACAAGGTCGAACCGGTGGATCTGATCAAGTTCGGGCTGATTCCGGAGTTCGTCGGTCGTCTGCCTGTCGTGGCCACTCTCGAGGAGCTTGATGAGGACGCTCTGGTGCAGATTCTGACCGAGCCCAAAAACGCGCTGATCAAGCAGTATCAGAAGCTCTTCGAAATGGAGAAGGTGAAGCTGAAGTTCACCGATGGAGCTTTGGAGGCCGTTGCCAAGGAAGCCCTGAAAAGAAAGACCGGGGCCCGCGGTTTGCGGTCCATCCTGGAAAACTCCATGCTGGATGTCATGTACGACATCCCTTCCCAGGACCGGGTCAAGGAGGTTGTGATCAACGAAGATGTCATCCTGAAGAAAGCCAAGCCGATCGTCCTCTACGATTGCGCGGAATCCGCCTGAAAGGAGATTCCGCGTAAGTAAGCTGTTTCCTTTTCAAGGATGAAAACAAAATCGATGAATATACTAGAAAGTGAAGGAGGCAGAAGCGTAGTTCCGCTTCTGCCTCTGCGCGATATAGTCATTTTCCCTCATATGGTTACCCCCCTGTTCGTTGCCAGGGCCAAGTCGATCCGCGCCTTGGAAATGGCGATGGATGGCGACAAAAAGATATTCCTGGCGACCCAGAAGGACCCGCAGGTTGACGAACCGACCGGGGAAGATCTCTACGATGTCGGGACCCTGGGCCAGATTCTGCAGCTGCTGAAATTGCCGGATGGGACCATCAAGGTTCTGGTCGAAGGGAAAGGTCGGGCCCGCATCGAAAATCTGATCAGCGAAGACGATTCCTTTCTTGCCGAAGTCGCTCTGCTGGTGGATCTGTCGGTTGAGCCCAATGCAGAGATCGAAGCCTTGAGCCGCAGCATGGCCGATCTCTTCGAGACTTATGTCAATCTGAGCAAGAAGGTCCCGGCAGAGGTCGCCTCCTCTGTGACCGCCGCCGTCGAGCCCTCCAGGCTGAGCGACACGGTGATCGCCCATCTGAACATCAGGGTCGGGGAAAAACATGTCATTCTGGCCGAGGCCGATCCGGTCAAACGGCTGGAGGACATCATCGGCCTGCTGGCGCGAGAGGTCGAGATTCTGCAGATTGAAAAAAAGATCCGCAACCGGGTCAAAGGGCAGATGGAGCGCAGCCAGAAGGAGTATTATCTCAACGAGCAGATGCGCGCCATCCAGAAGGAACTCGGCGAGCACGATGAATTCAGCACCGAACTGCAGCAGCTCGAGGAGGCCATCGCTGAAAAAAAGATGCCAACTCTGGTTGCCCAGAAGGCCCTCGGGGAGTTGCGCAAGCTGAAGATGATGTCGCCCTCCTCGGCAGAGGCCACGGTAGTGCGCAACTATATCGACTGGCTGGTTGAACTTCCCTGGAATAAAGGCACCAAGGATCGTCGGGATCTTTCCCGCGCCGAGAGAATACTGGAAGAGGATCATTATGGCCTGGAAAGAGTCAAGGAGCGTATCCTCGAGTATCTGGCTGTCCAGGCTCTGGTCAAGAAGATAAAGGGTCCCATTCTCTGCCTGGTCGGGCCGCCAGGGGTGGGGAAAACCTCCCTGGGGCGGTCCATTGCCCGTGCCCTGGGCAGGAAATTTGCCCGCATCTCCCTTGGAGGATTGCGCGACGAAGCCGAAATCAGAGGTCACCGCAGGACCTATATCGGGGCCATGCCCGGCAAGATCATTCAGGGGATGCGCAAGGTCGAGGTGCGCAATCCGGTTATTCTTCTCGATGAGATCGACAAAATCAGCAGCGATTTCCGGGGCGATCCCTCCTCGGCCCTGCTCGAAGTGCTCGATTCCGAACAGAACGCCACCTTCGTCGACCATTATCTCGAGGTCGACTATGATCTGTCCCATGTGTTGTTTGTCGCTACCGCCAACAGTCTGTACTCCATTTCCCGGCCTCTGCTCGATCGTATGGAAGTCATCCGCATCGAGGGGTACACGGAGGATGAGAAGCTGAATATCGTCCGGAAATATCTGGTTCCCAAACAACTGTCGGCTCACGGGTTTGCGGCCGATCAGGTTGAATTTTCCGATGAAGCCATTCTGGAGATCATCCGCTGCTACACGCGGGAGGCGGGTGTCAGGAACCTGGAGCGGGAGATAGCCAATATCTGCCGCAAGCTGGCCCGGATTCTGGTCAAATCGCCGGACAAGCAGATGCGTTTCCACATCGACAAACCGAACATCAAGGAGCACCTGGGCGTGCCCCGGTACGAGTATGGCACCAAGGAAGACGAAAGCGGGGTGGGACTTGCAACCGGACTGGCCTGGACCGAGGTCGGCGGGGAGCTTCTCACCATCGAAGTGTCTGTACTGCCGGGGAACGGGAAATTGACGGTGACCGGCAAACTCGGTGATGTCATGCAGGAATCCGCCAAAGCGGCCCTGAGCTATGTTCGTTCGCGATGGCGGGAACTGGGTCTCGATAAGGAGTTTTATCACAAAGTCGACATCCATATTCATGTCCCCGAAGGGGCCATCCCCAAAGACGGCCCTTCCGCCGGCATTACCATGGCGACGGCACTGGCATCTGCCCTGACCGGGCAATCCATCGACAGGGATCTGGCCATGACCGGAGAAATTACCCTTCGGGGACGGGTGCTGGGCATCGGCGGCCTCAAGGAGAAGTTGCTGGCGGCCCGGCGGGCCGGAATCCGGCGGGTTCTGATTCCCAAGGACAACCAAAAGCACCTGGAGGAGGTTCCGCCGGCGATTCGTGATGCTCTGGAAATCGTACCGGTTTATCACATGGATCAGGTCATGGAAGAAGCGCTCAAGATTCCAGCGCCTTTGCCCCCGATGCGGGGAAAGGATGATCTGGGTATCGCCGCGGATGATCCTCTTCGCCACTGAGAGGTGGGCACGGGCCGCAAAGGCCGTAAAAACCCGGCTCTGCGGGAAAATAATTGCTTGACACTCTTTTTGTAACTCTGATATAAGTATCGCGTTTTCCGCAGAGCTTGTTAATTCCCATTTTATGGAGGTATATTGTGACTAAAGCCGATCTTGTAAATGCAATGGCAGAAAAAGCAGGTTTGAGCAAAGCTGACTCCGAGAAGGCTCTGAAATCCTTCATCGATGTGGTGACCGAGGCTCTGCAGGCCGGAGACAAAGTGGCCCTGGTGGGTTTTGGCACTTTCAGCGTCGGAGAACGCGCCGCTCGTACCGGCCAGAATCCGCAGACCGGCAAGAAAATTGAAATTCCTGCTTCCAAGACTCCTAAGTTCAAGGCGGGAAAAGCTCTCAAAGATTCTATCAACTGATTCTTCCGTTTCGAAGGCAACAGAATCGGTCAGAACAAATAGGAAACTGCAAATAGTCTACCCTGGCAAGCTTTTCACTTGACTATGGACGGTTTCCTATTCGTTTCTTTATGGGGCTGTAGTAGAGTCGGTTACAACGCCGGCCTGTCACGCCGGAGGTCGCGGGTTCGAGTCCCGTCAGCCCCGCCATTCAAACGCAAGGCGATCCTTTTCCAGGGTCGCCTTTTTGTCTTTGGAGAGAAGCGGATTTTTGAACCTCTTAATAAAACGCCAAGTCTATGGTATTATTGATCCATCATGCCCAGTTTCCAATGTAAAATCGGTCTCCCCGACGGAAGGGTTGTCGAGAAGGAAATAGACGCCTTCAGCAGGGATGCTCTTCGGGATAGCCTCGAAGCCCAGGGAATGCATGTCTTCAGCATTCGCAAGAGGCTTTCTGCGTCCTGGTTGGGCTTGGGCAGTGGGGGGCGCTGGTCCGGAAGACAGTTTCTCGCCTTCAACCAGGAATTCCTGGTGCTTCTGAGTTCCGGCCTGCCGATCCTCGATGTGCTTGATACGGTTTCCGAGCAGATGGAGTCAAGAGCCGTCCGCGGAGTCCTTCAGGAAATCAGGCAGGAGGTCAAAGGGGGGGCGACCCTTTCGGAAGCTTTCGGAAAATTCCCCCGCTATTTCCCCGCCCTTTTTGTGGCGTCTCTGCGATCCGGTGAGAGGTCAGGCGATCTACCGGTCACGATCGGTCGATACATCGCCTACCAGCAAAGAACCGAAAGGATCAAGAGCAAGGTTCGGAATGCGTCCTTTTATCCCATGTTTTTGCTGTTTGCGGCGACTCTGGTGCTGTTTTTCCTGCTGCTGTATGTGATTCCCACCTTCAGCCAGATTTATGCCGACGCCCGGGTCGAACTTCCTTTTCTGACCCGTGTCCTGATCGGGTTTGCCAATCTGCTCAAAGACCATTTTGTTTTATTGCTGGTCGCTCTGGTCATTGTCGTTTTCGGAGTACGCAAGGCTCTCGGTACACCCAGGGGGCGAGAATGGTTCGACAGGGGAAAACTGGAGATTCCTTTCCTGAAACACCTTTTTCGCGATTATGCCCTGACAGGTTTCTGTCGAACCCTGGCTACAACCCTTTCCAGTGGTATCCCTGTTATTCCGGCCCTGGGCATGGCCGGCGGCGTTATCAACAACCAGATTCTCAGGCGGCGGACTTCCCTTTCCATCAAGCGGGTAGAGGAGGGCATGAGGTTGTCTCAGGCTTTGGACGAAGCCGGTTTTTTCCCGCCGGTCGCTTTACGTATGATCGGCGTAGGGGAAAAATCGGGTGCCCTCAGTGAGATGCTCGAGGATGTGGCCGTCTATTACGAACAGGAGCTTGAAAGACGCCTGGATCGCCTGACCACCCTGGTCGAACCCCTGATGATGGCATTCATCGGGCTGGTCATCGGGGTGCTGGTGGTTGCCATGTATGTCCCCATTTTTCAGCTTGCCGGTACGGTACGTTAAGCAGTTCGGAGATTAAGGAATGGTCAAAAAGTGGAAGAAGATCGGTGAGCTGCTGCTGGAAGAGGGGGCGATCGCTCCCGCTCAAGTCAACTATCTGCTGCAGAGGATGACCCTGACCGGCGAGAGGTTCGGCGAAACCGGAGTCGGCGAGGGGTTGTTCGATGAGGATGTCCTGGCACGCATGCTGGCCCGTCAATTTGATCTCGAATACATGGATATCACCGGCTATTCGCCCGATCCCGAGCTGAAAAGCCTGCTGCCGGCGAACCTGCCCGATCGCTGGGGGGTTGTCCCCCTGATGAGGATCCCGGAGGGCGTCGTGTTCGCCATTGCCGATCCCACCGACGCCGCAACGCTCGACCGACTCGAACTTCTGGTGCAGGAGCCGCTTGTTCTGAGGGTCGCCGCCCGCGGCAAGATCCGTAAACTGGTGGAGGGCAGTGAGGTGACATCCAACACGGTCCTCAAGGAGGTTTCCGAAGATCTCAAACTGCAACTGGTCAAGGAGACCGACCGGGGCGAGGAAATCCTGTCCCTGGAGAAGCTCACAGCGGATACCAGCCCCATCATCCGCCTGATCGACAGCACCCTGTTCGATGCCATCAACAAGCGGGCGAGCGATATCCATATCGAAAACAGCCAGGAGGGAGTGCTGATCAAATATCGTGTGGACGGCGTTCTCTACCGTGCCACCGAACCCCTGCCAGGACACTTCCAGAGCCCTGTCATAAGCCGTATCAAGGTCATGAGCGAACTGGATATCTCTGAACGCCGCATTCCTCAGGACGGGCGGTTCAAGGTTCTGGTCGGAGGCCGATCGATCGATTTCCGCGTCTCGATCCTCCCCAGCAGTTTCGGCGAGGACGCGGTCATCCGAATTCTCGACAAAGAGAGCATTGCCGCCGATCTTAAGGGGCTGAGCCTGGAAGCTCTCGGCTACAACGAGAGAGAATTGCGCCGTTTCCGCAGGATCATTCGCGAACCCTATGGTATGGTGCTGGTTACGGGCCCGACCGGCAGCGGCAAAACCACTACGCTTTACGCGGCATTGTCTGAAATCTACAACGAGCAGGAAAAGATCATTACGATTGAAGATCCAGTGGAATACCAGGTCAAAGGGGTGGTGCAGGTGCCCGTTAACGAAAAGAAAGGGTTGACCTTTGCCCGCGGGCTTCGCTCGATACTGCGGCACGATCCTGACAAGATCATGGTCGGGGAGATCCGGGATCCGGAAACCGCTCAGATATCCGTTCAGTCCGCTCTGACCGGCCATCTGGTGTTTACCACCGTGCATGCCAACAACGTATTTGATGTCCTTGGACGATTTCTGCATATGGGGCTTGATCCCTACAACTTCGTCTCCTGTCTCAACTGTGTCGCCGCCCAGCGTCTGGTGCGCAAGTTGTGCCCGGCCTGCAAGGTTCCGATCAGATACGATGACCAGGCTCTGAAGGATTCCGGACTGGACCCGAAGCATTTCCGGGAAAAAACATTCTATGGGGGGAAAGGGTGCCCTCAATGTCATGGTCTGGGATATTTCGGCCGGTCGGCCATCATCGAACTGCTCGACCTTAACGACGAGATCCGGGAGCTGATCATCAACAAGGCTCCTATTGGGCGCCTGCGGGACGCGGCCGCTCGTGGCGGAACGGTATTTTTGCGGGAGGCGGCTCTGGAAAAGGTTTTTGCCGGAGTAACCACCCTGGAGGAAATCAACCGGGTGACCTTTGTCGAACAGACGGAGGATTTGTGAAAGGGAGATTGTATCTCGGTCTGGATATCGGTCCCGAGCGGCTGCGCGCGGTCGCTCTGCGCCGGACCATGAAAAAGCAGTCCCTTCTTGTCGCTGCCAGAAGCGTTCCTCTTGAACAGGGAGTGCTGCGGATCGAGTTGAGGGAACCCAACGTTCTTCGGCCGGAAGTCTTCGTTCCTGTGGTGCACGAGATGGTGACTTCCCTTGGTGGTCAGGAAGAGCGGATCGCCGTGACACTGGGGGCCGGGGCCGGAATGCTTCTGCCGGTTGAAGTGGAGGGGGCCCTCGGCAACAGGGGGGAAGGGGAAGAGCTTCTCAAGTGGCAACTGAAAAGTCGTGTGCCGGTGGATCCTGCCGGGATCCGGCTCGATTATCAGATCCTGGAAAGAACCGATTCCGGGCGTTCCCGGATACTGGCCGGGATAATGGACGTTAAGGTTCTCGATCAGTATGAAGGGCTGTTGACAGAAGCAGGTTTCAATCCTGTTGCGGTTCAGTTCCATATCCTGAGCCTATTCAATTTTTACAGGTCCCGTTTCGATTTCGGCAACGATTTCCTGCTTTTGTCCATCGAAAGCGGCGAGATCGGCATGCTCTATTTTCAGGGCGGGAGTCTGCGCTTTTGTCGCAGTCGTCAGCAGAGGCCGGGTTCCGATCGCCTGATACAGGAACTGCATCGCAGCATGGTCACCTGCCATGACCAGTTTCCGGGCTCCGCCAGGGCAGCGGTTTTTCTGCACGGGTCCGACCCCCGCATACAATCTCTGACACCGACCATTTCCGAAATATTCGGGCGGGAGGCGGTGGTCTTGAAACCGCACCAGGAAGTGGCAGCAGAAGTCAAACTGGAACACTGTCATCATCTGGCGGCTGCCATCGGGGCAGCAGAGAGCATGATGTAGGAGGCCTATGAAGTTCACCCTGAACATGGCCAGTCGCCGCTACATCAACCGGCGCTTACTTTACCGGTTTTATCTGGCGGTGATCCTGGTCCTTTCCGTCCTGCTCATCATTCTCTTCTTCAACGGATTGCGGCTCGCCGGCTATGCAAGCCAGTTCCGGGAGCACCTGGAGAATCTGCAACACCAGGGATCCGGTAATGGCGAGGCGGGAAAGGAGCCACCGTCCGCCGCCGAGCTGATACGACTTCGCACAGAGCTCGACTTTGCCCGAACGGTTCTGCGACAGGACAATTTCCGCTGGACCAGCCTATTAAATCGGCTTGAGGATATTGCCGTCGAAGGGATCCGGGTGCAGACCATCGAACCGGATTATCGCAGCGGGGCCCTGACCTTGTCCGCTCTTGCCCGTGACCATCAGATATTTCAGGATTTTTTGAATAACCTGCTGACTGCGGGACAATTTACCGACGTTTATCTGCTGGAGCAGGATCGGATCCAGATCAGGGATGCAGACAACCAGACCCGCACGGCAGTTAGTTTTCGCGTGGAACTGAAGGGAGCTTTCTAGCATGCCCAGGGAAAACTTTTTTCGCGCGCTGTGGCGGCTGAACAGGACATGGCCGGTGGTGGCGGCAGCCCTGTTGCTGCTCAATATCCTGGGCTGGCTGGTTGTCGGCTGGGTGATCGCACCCGAGGTGGAACAGGCGCGACAGGCCCTGGCCCGGCAGCAGGAGCTGCAGCGGCAGCGGCGGGCCGGAAGCCTGCCCGGCGAAAGCGGTGTCTCCTATCAGGCCGGCCGGCAGGAAATAGAGCGGTTCAGCCGGCTGTTGCTGACAAAAGAGGAGCTGACCCTTTTTTTGCAGGAGATCTACAATCTGGCACAGGAAGCCGGTCTGGATATCGAACGGATCAGCTTCCAGCCGGAGTTTCTCGAGGAGCAGGAAATGCTTCGATATACGCTCGATTTTTCCGTGACCGGCAGCTATGCCCAGATCAAGGAATTCGTTCACGGGTTCGAGACTTCGGACCGCATCATGGTTCTGGAGAAGATGAGTCTCAGCGGGGAGGAGGCGGGAGAAGATCGGGTTTCTTTGGGTTTGCAGCTGTCCACCTATTTCCGGTCGAATAAACGATGAACAGACAGAAGAAGCTTCTCTACGTTTTGCTGGGAATGTTCGTTCTGGCCCTGATCTACGCCATCAGCAGCTACCCCAGGAGGGAGCGCGTGGTGGGGGAGCCTGCTGCCGCTGTGCCAAGTCAGCAGCAGGTCCAGGCACCGGCCCCGCGGACGGGCGGACAGCAGAAACGCCTTCCGCAGGTCGAGCAGGAAGCTGAGGTTGCCGGTACTGCAGAGGTCAAACGGAACATCTTCGAACCGCTTTTCCCGCCGGCACCCCCCCCACCTCCTCCGCCGGTACCCGGTACCGGTGCAGGGGAGGGAGGTGAACCGGCCCCGCAAGATCTTCCTCCTCCTGCGCCTCCTTTTGAGCTTTTGGGTTATGTGCAGAAAAACCAGGATCAGATAGTCTTTCTCAGCAGGGCCAACGAGGTGTTCATCGTCCGCCCCGAGGAGCGGTTCGGGGAAAACAATCAGTACCGTATCATGCAAGCCGGGCCGGATCGTGTCATTATCCGGGAGCAGGGGGGGCAGGAAACCACTCTGTTCTTTTCTGAGCAGGAATCGGGTGTGCAACAGGGGGGGCAGCCTTTTTCCGGTTTTCAGGCCCCTCAGCAAGGAGAAGATCTGCCGATGCCCGAACCCCCCGCCGAACCGGAAATGTCCCCTGAAGAGCCTCAGGAGGCATTCCCCGAAGAATTCCAGGAACCACCCGAGCAGCCTGTAGATGCAGAAACCGGTCCAGCCGATGAGGAAGCAGCCACATCTCCCCTGGCACCCGGCTTGATCGATCCCGAGGATGAGTTGGACAATGGCAATGAAAACATAATCGAGGAGGAGACGGCTCCTTCCGGGAATGAGGTTCCCAATGAATAAATTGCTGAAATTTTCCTGGGTGATTATTCTGGGCAGTCTGATGCTGTCTGGTTGTGCCATCCATCAGCCCCTGGCTAAAGGGGAAGAGTTGATGGCCCAGGGGCTCTACGGGGAGGCTGTCGAAGTCTTTTCCAGAGCTCTTGATGAAAACCCGAAAAATCATGAGCTGCGGATGAAGCTTCACCAGGCCAAGTCGCAGGCTGCTCTTTCTCATCTCGAAGCGGGTAAGAAGCTTCTGGCTGAAGGGAACCTGACCGCTGCCGCTAATGAGTTCCGACAGGCTCTTTTTTTTGATCCGAGCCTGGTCGCGGGAGCCCAGGAGGTGAAGAGGGTTCAGGAACTGCTCAAGGCCGAAGAACTGATCGGGGAAGCCGAAACTTTATATCAACAGCGCCGGTTTTTTCAGGCGAAGAATCTTCTCGAAAGGGCCCTGGAACTTGCACCGGGAAACGATCAGGCCGCTAAGCTGCTGAAAACCATCCGGCAGGAGCAGTTGAACCATCTCGACGGCTATGAACTGGAGTTGGCCTCGAAGCAGCCGATTACCCTCAAGCTTCAGGGGGTTGCTGTTCGGGAAGCCTTCTCGATACTATCCCGGCTCTCCGGCATCAATTTCATATTCGACGAAACCGTTCCCTCCGACCAGGTGACCCTTTTCCTGGAAAAGGCGAGCTTTGCCCAGGCCCTCGACATTCTGCTGAAAATGAACGACCTTGGCAAACGGGTGCTGAACAGCAAGACCATCATTCTTTATCCCCGCACGGAAGAAAAAGTCAGACAGTACGAAGACCAGATCATACAGGTTTTTTACCTGTCGAATATCGACGCCAAAAAGGCGATCAACATGCTGCGGACCATGCTTCAATTGCGCAAGATCTATGTTCACGAAGAGCTTAACGCCATTGTCATGCGCGACAAACCCGACGTGATCAAGCTGGCCCAGCAGATTCTCGAAGCTGCTGATCGGACCGATTCGGAAGTTGTTTTCGCCCTTGAACTGGTGGAGGTCAGCCATAGTGATGCCCTCGACCTGGGACCGCGGCTGAGCACCTACTCCATCAGTGCAGGTTTGGCGAATGAAGCAGGAATTGTCCAGGACTTTCTTCCCGCGACCGGCAGCACGACCAGACTGGTCGACAGCTTCGGCAGCCTGGAATCTTTTTATACCCTGCCTTCGGCCACCTTCGAGTTTGCCAAAACCCTGACCGACAGCGAGATTCTTGCAAATCCCAAAATCCGGGTAAAAAACAAACAAAAAGCCAAAATTCACATCGGCACCCGCGAGCCGATCGCCACCACCAGTACCAGCGGCGACATCGTTTCAACCAATGTGCAGTATGTGGATGTCGGGGTGAAACTGGACATCGAACCGGTTGTCCAGCTCAATGGTTCCGTTGTCACCAACCTGACCCTCGAGGTCAGCAACGTCATAGACGAACGAATTATTCAGGAAAGCGGAACGACCCTGCTGACCATCTCCACCACCAATGCGGCCTCCTCCTTGATCCTGAAGGACGGGGAACGAACCATCATCGGCGGGCTTATCCGGGATGACAGGAATACGACCAAAACGACCATCCCTTTCATCGGCAGGATTCCGCTCATCGGAGAGCTGATCTCCCACCGTTCGAAGGACGAGACCAAGCGGGAAATTCTGCTGTCCATCACGCCGCACATCGTGCGCAAGGTCGACATGCCGGGACCTGACGTGGCGACCATCTGGTCCGGTGGCGAAAATGAACTGGTCGCCGGACAACGCTTCGAATCCTTTGCAAGAGGCTTTGAGCCGCAGTATGAGCAGATGGCTCCGCCCGTAGTACCGGCCGCAGTCGAGAACGGAATGCCGCTGCCGCTCCGGCCCGGTATGCAGGATGTTGCGGGACAGGTTGAGCTCGAAGCTCCGGACCATGTGACTGTCGGAGATTCCTTCAGCCTCTCGGTCAAAATCGATCAGCAGGAAAATCTTGTCGGCGCCCCTCTCACCCTGAGTTTCTCCCCCGGGCACCTTGAGGTGGTAGGAATCGATGAGGGGGATCTGCTGCGTCGGGATGGCGTCAATACGCTTTTTTCCAGTACAATCGATCGACACCAGGGGCAGATCATGATCGAACACCAGAGGCAGCCCGGCGCTCCCGGTATTTCCGGAGGCGGTACACTGGCCCGGGTCATTTTCCGGGCCAAGGCTCCGGGGATCATTTCAGTGGAACTCGATTCAGGAAGTTTCATCGATCCGGCAGGAGGCCTCTCCGCCATGGGCTCGGCCCGTACCAACATCGAGGTGAGAGCTGTTGAAACGAACGGGAACACTGTTCAATAAAAACGCTGAAGGAATCACTCTAGTCGAGCTTATTGTCGCGGTCAGCATCATGAGCATCCTGGCCGCGGCTGTTCTTCCCATGGCCGAGGTGACGGTGCAGAGGACCAAGGAGCTGGAACTGCGCCGGGCTTTGCGAATCATGCGGACGGCGATCGACGACTACAAGAAGGATTACGACAAGGCGGTGCAGGAAAAAACCATTATCCCCACGGTCAATGAAACAGGCTACCCGGAAGAGTTGGAGGATCTGGTCGAGGGGAGCGACTGGGGCGGTCTTTTTCCCTTCAAAAAGCGCTACCTTCGCCGCATTCCGCAAGACCCCTTCGATGAATATGAACAGGGGTGGGGGTTGCGGGCCTACAAGGACGAACCCGATGCCTACAGCTGGGGGGGCGGCGATATCTACGACGTTTACTCCCAGAGCGATCGCACCGCGCTTGACGGTACTCCCTATCGAAGCTGGTAAAGGAACGTGATGCGGAAAAGAACCGGCGGATTCACCCTTATCGAATTGCTGATTGTGATGACGATCATCGGCATCCTGGCCAGTATCGCCGTACCCAGCTACCAGCGCAGCGTCATAAGGTCGCGCGAGGCCGTGCTGGCGGAGGATCTGTACCAGATGCGGCAGGCCATTGACAGCTTCTATGCCGACAACGCCCGCTATCCGGAATCCCTGGAAGAGCTTCAGGAAAAGAAATATTTGCGGGGTATTCCCCGTGACCCCTTTACCAACAGCGGCGAAACGTGGTACATCATTGCACCAGAACCTACCGAAGAAGGAACACCCATTCCGGGTAGGGTGTTCGACGTGCGCAGCGGTAGCGACCTTGTCGGTCTGAACGGAGTTCCCTACAAGGAATGGTAAAGGGTCATGATACAGCTCTTCAACGTCTGCAAGTCCTACCAGAAAGATTCCTCTGCCCTGAACGACCTCAATCTTAAGATCCCCAAGGGGGATTTCGTCTACATAACCGGCCCTTCCGGAGCCGGCAAATCGACCCTGCTGAAACTTCTCTATTGCGCGGAAAAACCGAACCGGGGGCAGATTCTGATTAACGGCCAGAACATCACCCGGATGGGCTTCTCCAAAATACCCTATTTGCGCCGGCGTCTGGGCGTGGTGTTCCAGGATTTCAAGCTTTTGACCAGCCGTACCCTGTTTGAAAACGTGGCGTTTCCTCTGGAGGTGCAGGGGAAGAAACGGTTCGAAATCAGCAACAAGGTTTATCAGACCTTGAAACATGTCGGCCTGCAGAAGAAAATACATCATTACCCCCTGCAACTCTCCGGCGGTGAGCAGCAAAGGGTTGCCATCGCCCGCGCCCTGGTGGTCGATCCCCTGGTACTGCTGGCCGATGAACCGACCGGCAATCTCGATTTCGGGGTCACCATGGAAATCATGGACCTCTTCAAGGGGGCGAATGCCAGGGGCACGACTGTTCTTCTGGCTACCCACAATCGGGAAATGATTCGGCAGTTTCCAAGAAGGGTTCTGGTGCTGGAAGACGGACGACTGGTGGACGATTATACGCCTTAAAGGCCGGGGTTGGTTGCCAGTATTGCGTTCCGCAAAATTCATATGACTTGTGAGAGCGGCGTCAGCCGCGATGGCTTGCCGGTAAAATCGCTCCTAAAGGCCGCCCCTACAAAGGGGGTTGACAAGATTTTCATCCAAATCGAAATCGAAATCGGGATCGAAATCGGCCTTTGGCTTTTGACTTAGGTTTGGATACCAAAACCTAGCCAAAACGAAATGCCTAACACCCGATTTCGATTTCGATAGCAATTTCGATTTGGAAAAACCTAAAGTTTATACCCTGGCCATGGAGGAAGAAGCTTCCCAACTCGCAGAGGCGAAAACATAATTATTTATCCAACGGAATTTACGGACAGGTTTCCAAATGTTCGAACACATTCTCTATTTCAGCCGACGAGTTGCACGGAACATCCGGCAGAGTCCGGTGCTGTGTTCCGCCGCCATTGGCACGGTGGCCGTTTCCCTCACCATCGTAGCCTTTTTCGGTATTGTTGTGATCAATGTCCAGAAACTGGCCCATTTCTGGAGTGACGAAATTCAAGTGGTGGCCTATATCGACAAAGAGCCCGAAAACGATCGGCTTGCCGAATGGCGATCCATGATCGGGCGAATGCCGGAGGTCAAGGCAGTCATATTCGTTGACCGAAACGAAGCTTTTGCCCGCTTCAAGCAAAGACTGGCCCGCGATGCCGATCTTCTTGACGGTTTTGATGCCTCCATCCTGCCGGCCTCGCTGGAGATCTCCTTAAAAGACGGCTACCGGACCCGTCAGGGGGTGGAGGCCGTGGTGCAGCGTCTGCGCCAGAACCCCGATTTCAGTGATTTCAGTTACGGTCAGGACTGGCTCGAACGCTTTGAAGCTTTTCTCGGCCTTTTACGACTCGCGGGATTAGCCCTCGGAGGTTTTTTGCTGTTTGCCGCCCTGTTCATCGTTGCCAACACCATCAAGCTCACTCTTTATGCCCGGCGCGATGAGCTGGAAATCATGGCCCTCGTCGGTGCCACCCCTATTTTTATCAAGACCCCCTTCCTGCTGGAAGGGGCGGTCCAGGGAGTTCTCGGCGGCGTAATCGCCCTGGGTGGATCCTTTCTGCTCTATCAGGCATTTCTGCAGAAGGGGCTGGGTGCTTTTCTGCTCTTTTCCGGCGGCGGCGAAATTCAGTTCCTTGCCCCCCCGCACCAGGGACTGCTGGTGCTGGTAGGCATGCTGCTCGGCCTTTTCGGCAGTATGCTGTCTCTGAGAAAATTCGTTCGGATATGATGTACTGGCGGAATTTTTTCCTTCCTTTCCGATGCTCCTGGCTGGGACTGGCCCTGCCTGGCATCATCCTGCTGGCCGTTCTGGTGCCCGGTTACGGCATCGCGGACAGCAAAGGGGATCTCGAGGAGATTCAGCAGAAAATCAAAAAAATTGCCGAGGGCCTGGAGAATAAAAAGGTCGAGGAAAAGAGCCTGAAAAAGGTTATGGCCTCACTTGAACAGGAGATGGACGGACTCAGGGATCAAGAAAAAGTCGGAAAGGACGCCATCTCCAGACTGAGGCAAGAGACCGAGAAACAGCAGAAACTGATCGCCGGGATCCGGGAAAACAGCCTGCGACGGCGCGAAATGGTGAAAAACCGCCTTTCCGCCATGTACCGGGAGGGGCAGACCCCGCTTCTGCGTCTGCTCTTCTCCGGAAACTCCCCCTCTTTTATTGCAGAAGAGTACTACCTTCTGAAGCGGGTCGTTCATCAGGACCGGGAGTTGCTGGAGCAGTTCCGCAGAGATCAGGCTGAACTGCAGACACGCCTGACAGAACTTGCCGATTTGCAGGAAAAAGCTCGAACGGCTCTGGACAATCTCGAAAAGGGCCGCGAAGCCCTTGATTTCGCTTTTAAAACAAAAACCAAAATCCTCGCGCGGCTTCAAAACCAGCAGGCCGAAATGAGCGGCGAGCTTGCCCGGCTCAAGGAAAAGGCCGCCCGCCTGCAGTCCCTGGTTAAAAAGCTTGAAAGCCGAAAGGTCCCCGAGTATACTGAAAAATCTGGAGTTTTTGCCAGACAGAAGGGGCATTTGCCCTGGCCGATCAATGGAGCTGTGAAAGTGGGTTTCGGGACCTGCCGCCTGCCTTCGTCGGGAACCCTGTACGACTGCCAGGGCATTGAAATTGCTGCTTCCAAGAACCGGCCTATTCTGGCCTCCTGGCATGGAACAGTTATTTTTGCCAAACCCTTCAAAGGATACGGCAACCTGATCATTATCGATCACGGCGACAAATTCTACACCCTCTATGCCCAGGCCAGCCGCCTGCTGAAAAATGTCGGGGAAAAAGTCAAAGCGGGAGAAGCGATCGCCTACTCAGGCTTCGAGGACGCCGACAGCGTTTATTTCGAAATCCGACATCGGGGAACTCCCCTGGATCCTCTTGCCTGGCTGAAGCCGCCTTCCTGACGTTCGTTGTTTTCCGGAGAAATCTTTATGTCGAGAATCAAGCGCCCCGCTTTCCTCTTGCTGGTGCCGATCCTGTTAATGTCCTGCTGGCTGGCCCTGAGCCAGGCAGATCAAAACCCGTTGGAAAACGAGTACGAGGAACTGCGTCTCTTCACCGATGTCCTTTCCATCGTACGGCGCAGCTATGTGGAAGATGTTCCGATGAAGGAGCTCATTCATGGTGCCGTCAACGGCATGCTTGCCTCCCTGGATCCCCATTCTTCCTTTCTTCCGCCCGATATGTACAAGGAACTGGAAATAGACACCAGCGGCGAGTTCGGGGGGCTCGGCATCGAAATTACACTGCGCAACAATGTTTTGACCATCGTATCGCCGATTGAGGATACTCCTGCCGATCTGGCCGGGCTGGAAGCCGGAGATATGATTATCAAGATCGAGGGCCGCTTTACCAAGGACTTGAGCATCATGGAGGCGGTCAAGCTCATGCGTGGACCGGCCGGGAGCAGCGTTACGATCACTATCATGAGGGACGCCTTCGACAAACCGAAGGAGTTCACCCTGGTACGCGAGGTGATCAAGGTTGAGAGCATCAAGTCCCGGACCCTTGAACCCGGCATCGGCTATATCCGGGTGGTGCAGTTTCAGGAAAGGACCGACCAGGACCTGCGCAAGGCCCTTGCCCAGATAAAAAAAGCAAACAACGGCAGTCTCTCCGGCCTGGTGCTCGATCTCAGGAACAATCCAGGGGGGCTGCTCGAACAGGCGGTCAAGGTTGCGGACCATTTTCTGAGCGGTGGTCTGATCGTCTATACCGAAGGGCGGGAAGAGGGCAGTCAGATGCGGTTCACTGCGCAAAAAGAGGACAGTGAGACGGGCTATCCCCTCGTGGTTCTGATCAACGGCGGCAGTGCCAGCGCTTCCGAGATTGTCGCCGGAGCCCTGCAGGACAACGGGCGGGCAGTGATCATGGGCACCCAGAGCTTTGGCAAAGGTTCGGTGCAGACGATCATTCCGCTGAGCGACGACTCCGGTCTGCGTCTGACCACGGCCCGCTATTTTACCCCCGATGGAACCTCGATACAGGCCAAGGGGATCGTTCCCGATATTACCGTCAAGCCGCTGGAGTTCAGGGAACTCGACGAGGTGGAAGCTTTTCGGGAAAAAGATCTGCTGAATCATTTCGAGAGCGAAAGCGAGGTTGAAAAGCAGGTGCCGGCCGAAGCGGAGCCTCAAGAAATCGCTCCCGACGGATCTATCGAAGAGGATTACCAGTTGCTCCGGGCCGTCGATCTGTTGAAAGGCTGGCGGATCATGAGGAACCTCAAGGGAAAAGCCGCTTGATCTGATTTTTCTCTTTTGATGGAGCGGGGGGACGAGATTTCCCCCCGTTTTTTTGGGCGCGAGAATGTCGGGGAAAAAAAACAGCCGCAGCAGATCCGCTGCCAGACGCAAAACAAGTCGGCCCGGGGACCGCCAGAGAATCAAGCTGCTGCTGGCGGCTTTGTTCGTAGTCGGTTTTCTGATCTTATGCCTGGTGGTGCTCGGGCACCTGCGGCAGACCTATCATAGCGTGCCGCCCCCGCCGATCGTACCGGAAGTCGTTGAAAGTCCCGATCGTTCTTCTCTCATATTGGATATCCAGCTTGAGCTCGACAGTACCCTATGGCGGGCCGGTGTGCCTTTCGACCGGCTGCGGATAGTGGCCGATGCCGAAAAGGTGAGTTATGAAGTCCGGGCCGGGATGCCTGCGGAAAAGGTTCTGACGGAACTCGCCGAACGACTGATCGCCCTTTCGCCTGATGCACGGCTCGATCTGTCTACCCCGCAAAAGACCATGACCATTCGCCATGGTGGAGAGGTCCTTTTCCGGATCAGGTTTTTGGAGGACGAAAAAAAGGTTCTGCCGCCTGCTCCGAAACCGAAACTTGCGATTATCGTTGACGACCTCGGAGCGGATCTGGGAACGGCCAAGGCCCTTTTGAAGATCGATCTGCCGCTCACGTTTGCCGTCATGCCGCATGTGGGCAAGTCCCGGGAGGTGGCCCAACTGGCCCATTCCCGCAAACGGGAAGTCATGCTGCATATTCCGATGGAGCCTCAAAGTTACCCTGCGGCCGATCCCGGCAGGGGGGCCCTGTTCAACCGTCTGTCGAGAAGGGAGCTGGAAGAGCGAATGGCCGGTTACCTAAAGGAAATCCCTCATGTCGTCGGCGGGAACAACCATATGGGTTCCAGTTTCACCGAAAACCAGGACGGTATGGCCGTGGTATTTGAATCCCTTGGAAAAAGAAAGCTCTTTTTCATCGACAGCCGCACCACCCCCCGGTCGGTGGCTCCAGGGGTTGCCCGGCAGGCCGGAATCCCCTTCGCCGCTCGGGATGTTTTCCTGGACAATGTGCGGGATGTCGAAGCGATCAGCCGCGAAATTCGCAAGTTGGCCGGGCTGGCCCGACGGAACGGACAGGCCATCGGGATCTGCCATCCCTATCCACAGACCATCGAGGCTTTGTCCAGGGAGGCGGAAACCCTGCGGATGCAAGGGATCGAGGTGGTTCCGGCCTCGAGCCTGGTCAGGCCGCCTTCCTCATGATTCCGCGAAATCCGGCCGGAGTGACTCGGATCTCTCGATAACGGGAATGGCGGGATGGCCGGACAGTCGTCCAATGACGGCTGCCATGACCCGTTCGAAGTGGCTGCGCAGTTCGCCGCCCAGGATCTCTTCAGGTTCCCTTCGCTCGACCCGTCTGACCAGCAGCAACCGTCCGGAAGGAGTCCCCTTGTCATCCAGGAGGGTTTCCGCCGCCAACTGGAAAAGTCTGGTCCTTTCCCTGGAAAGAAAGCGGGTCTGGAACTCCTTCAGCTCGAGAACCTTTTTCGATACGTCCTGGCCCTGATCGTCCAATCGGCAGAAAACTGCCCTGGCGGGATCATACCCCTGGCCGGTATCAAAAGGGGCAATGGCAAAATAGGAGCGCCGGGAGGATTCCCTGAACAGTTCACGCAGAGGACTTGCAGGAGGAATCTCCTTGTCCGAATTGTAGAAATGGCGAAAAACCAGATCGGCGAAACAGTCTTCCTCAATAAAGCCGGCCTTGCGGCTGTCGGAGGTTTCCGCGTAATAGAGGGGCCCGGTTTCGGCTGACAAGTCCGGCAGCGGGTTGCCACAGATGAGACATCTGTCGTGCAGGCTGGAGCGGAGGGAACAGAAGATCTCCTGCCGTGATTCCGCCCGTTCCTGAAGGGCCTGGCTGTACCTGGCGATCCTGGGTTTCTGGCAGGCCCTGAAGTCGAGGATCACCTGACGGGCGAGATGGCTGAACTGGAGATGGACATTGGTGCCACGGCCATGAGTCAGAATCGGATAGATTTTCCCTTCCGGGTTGGTATTCAGCGATTCCACCTTGGGGCTTTTTGCGATATACCCCTCCAGGCATCGATAGCCCCGATTGATGGCATAGGCTTTGAGCAACTGGTAGGCATCCTTGAAGGGCCCGGAGTAGCGGATTCTTGAGTCGATCAGACAGGGGATCAGCCGCAGAATGCTTTTGGAAAGGCCTTGCTTCTCGCAGAATTGCTGCAGGTGCCTGCAGTTCTCCAGCGAGGGGGCATCCTTGACCGGCACAATAACCCGGTCCGCCGCGAAGACGGCGTTGCGGGTAAAAATGTCCATGGCAGGCCGCGTATCGATGATGACGATACCGGGAAGGTCGGCGGACGCCAGGGTCCTGGCCAGACAGGAGACATCATCCAGGTTTCTGCTGATGGTTTCGAGTTCCTGGCTGGAGGAGAGGAACTGGACCCCGTATTGCCCGGTTTCGACGAGATCTTCGATGCGGGCTGAGGAAAACAGGTCCTTCACGCTGCCGCGGGGCTGGCCTCGGCCGATGCGGAACATCCGGTCCACGGAAAAATGGTTGTCGAAGCTGAACAGTGTGACCGGGAGATCCTCATGGAGAGCCTTGAGGTAGATCGCCAGATTGGTGGCCAGGGTGGTTTTGCCGACCCCGCCCTTTTCACTGGAAACGGTAATCACATAGGGATGCTGCATGCTTTTCTCCTTCCTGCGGTACCTGTTGTATAGAAGGATTTGAGGTCTTATGTCAATAAAAACCCCCGACGTGTCCGGTACCGAGGTGCTGAGTGTTTCGCGCCTGGTTTTTCTGCTGCGGGATGTGGTCGAGGAAAACTTTCTCGAGGTGGTGGTCTGCGGGGAAGTGGCCAATTTCGCCACCCCCTCCTCCGGCCACTACTATTTTTCTCTGAAGGATGAACGTGCCCAGTTGCGGGCCGTCATGTTCCGTATGCAGAACCGTCTGCTCGGATTTCGACCGGAAAACGGCATGTGCGTCATCTGCCGGGGGCGCCTTTCTGTCTACTCGCAGCGGGGGGAAATCCAGTTGCTGGTCGATCATCTGGAACCCGTGGGGGCGGGGAGTCTCCAGGTCGCCCTGGAGCAGCTGAAAAAGCGGCTGGCCGCCGAGGGCCTTTTCGATACGGCTCGAAAACGTCCTCTGCCGGATTTTCCCAGGACCATCGGGATCGTCACCTCGCCTACCGGAGCGGCTATTCACGATATCCTCAATGTGCTGCGACGGCGCGGCGCCGGCCTGAGGATCCTGCTGCGTCCGGTGAAGGTGCAGGGGGAGGGCGCCGCTATCGAAATTGCTGAAGGGATCGGCGATCTCAATCGTCATGGGCAGGCCGACGTGCTGATTGTTGGACGGGGTGGTGGCTCCATGGAGGATTTGTGGGCTTTCAACGAGGAGCCTGTCGCCCGGGCCATTTTCGCCTCGGCCATCCCGGTGATTTCCGCGGTCGGTCACGAAGTCGACGTTACCATTGCAGATCTGGTGGCCGACCTGCGCGCCCCCACCCCGAGTGCGGCGGCCGAGCTGGTGGTCAAGGAGCGGCGCGCACTTGAAAGTCATCTGGATCATCTCGTCCTGCGTCTTTCCGGACAGATGCGGTCCCGTCTGCAACTGTTGCAGGAAAGGATGAAAGGGCTGGTCTATCGGCTCCGTGCCCCGATACGAGACCTCGAGCTGCAAGGCCGCAGGGTCGAGGATCTGCAGAGAAGAGCCAGCATGGCCATGCGGGGTCGCCTGGATACGGCGGCGTCGCGCCTTCGTTTCTGCTGCGGGCGGTTGGAATCCCTGTCACCCCTGCGGACCCTTGCCCGGGGGTACGCTATTGTCAGACCGGAAACGGGAGGGTTGCCGGTGAGTGACGCCGACCGGCTGAAAAAAGGGGACCGCCTCGCCATCAGCTTCGCCCGGGGCCGGGCCCTTGCAGTGGTCGAGGAGGTCAACAGGACAGGTTTTCCGGGAAAAGGGTTGACGGATGCCGGCCCGGATGCCGATAATTCATAAAAACCATTTTGCCGGTATCGGTCGAAGAACGCCCGGTTTTGTGATAAGGATAATGAAATGAACAAAGATTCAACTTTTGAAAAAGATCTGCGATCCCTGGAAACTGTGGTTGAGCAACTGGAAAGCGGAGAACTTTCGCTGGAAGAGGCTTTGAGCTGTTTTGAGGAGGGGGTGCGCTGTGCAGCCCGCTGTCAGGAACAGCTGAAAGCCGTCGAGACCAAGATCGAAGTGCTGCTCAAGCAGCACAACGGTTCATTGGTCGTGGAAAATTTTCGGGAATAATGTTTAAATTCCTCTTCCTCCGGTTCCGGGTCGGGGGAGGGTTTTTCGACGCCCGGATTTTTCATCGGTAGACGCCCCTTAGCGGCTGCATATATATTTTAAGGACTGGAGACGCAATGGAACTCAAAACCTACCTCGACGAGTGCCGCCAGAAGGTCGATGCGGCGCTGGACCGATTTCTTCCGGCGGAAGATACCCTGCCTCAGAAACTGCACCAGGCCATTCGCTATTCGGTTTTTGCCGGCGGCAAGCGCATCCGTCCGATTCTCATGATGTCGGCCTGCCAGGCCGTCGGCGGTGATGCGGGGCGGGTTCTGCCGGCGGCCTGTGCCATGGAGATGATCCACACCTATTCCCTGATTCACGATGACCTGCCGGCCATGGATGACGATGATTTTCGCCGCGGACGTCCCACCTGTCACAAGGTGTATGGGGAGGCCCTTGCCATTCTGGCCGGGGACGCACTCCTGACGGAAGCCTTCCGGCTTCTGTCCTCGCCCCCCGAGCAGGACAAGGTGCCTGGCGCTACGGTGTGCCGTGTCCTCAATATCATCGCCCTCGCCGCCGGGTCGAAAGGCATGGTTGGGGGACAGGTGGTCGATATGGAATCGGAGGGGCGTGACATAGATCTGCCGACATTGGAGTATATTCATACCCGCAAGACCGGGGCCCTCATCCTGGCTTCGGTGCAGGCAGGGGCTCTGCTGGGGGGGGCCGGCTCCGAATCGTTCGAGGCCCTGTCCGACTATGCCGAAGCCGCAGGACTGGCCTTTCAGGTGGCCGACGACATTCTGGACATCGTCGGCGACCAGGCCGTGCTGGGCAAGGATGTCGGCAGCGACGCAGCTCGCGGCAAGGCGACCTATCCGGCACTTCTCGGTCTTGAAACCGCCAGGGAACGGGCCCGGGAACTTCGGGACCTGGCCATCGAAGCTCTCTGCGGTTTCGATCATCGGGCCGATCCCCTGCGGGAAATCGCCCATTATATTGTCAACCGGTCTTTCTGATCCGGCACTGCGCCGGGCTGGACCGAAACCGTGGAGGGATGATTTTTTTCGCCTCCATCCCTAAGCAAAAAGCAGCATTTCCTGATAGTACAACGATTCCTCCATCCGGATCTTCCGGATAGAACCTTCCGTTCACGGAGTTTTCCTGATGAGTATTCTGCAGACCCTGCAATCCCCGAGGCAGCTCAAGGAACTGAGCGTGGCCGATCTGGAGATCCTTGCAGAGGAGATTCGTGCCAGGATCATTGAAACCGTCTCCCGAACCGGGGGCCACCTGGCCAGCTCCCTTGGTGTCGTCGAGCTGACCATCGCCCTGCATCGCGTTCTGGATGCCCCTGAGGACAAGATCGTCTGGGACGTCGGTCATCAGGCCTATGCCCACAAGTTGCTGACCGGTCGTCTGGACCGTTTTCATACACTCAGGCAGCTGGGTGGAATCAGCGGATTTCCCAAACGGGCGGAAAGCCCTTATGATGCTTTCGACGTGGGGCATTCCAGTACTTCCATTTCCGCGGCCCTCGGGATGGCGGCCGCGCGGGACTGCAAAGGCGGGACCGAAAAGGTGGTGGCCGTTATCGGCGATGGTTCCCTGACCGGAGGGCTGGCTTTCGAGGGACTCAACCAGGCCGGTGACCTGAAGAAGAACCTCATTGTCATTCTTAATGACAACGAGATGTCCATATCCCCGAATGTCGGAGCTATCAGTTCGCTCATCAACCGGAAATTGACCTCCGAGCTGGCGGTTCGGTTGAAAAAGGAGGCGGAAAATTTTCTCAATCATGTGCCCCGGGTCGGCAAGGATCTGCTCAAGGTAGCCCGCAGGGCCGAAGAGGCCTTGAAGGGCTTTTTCACCCCCGGCATGCTGTTCGAGGCTTTGGGTTTCGATTATGTCGGCCCTCTCGGAGGGCACCGGATCGGCCGCCTCATCGAATCCCTGGAAAACGTGGTCCATCTCGAAGGCCCCGTTCTGGTCCATGTCGTCACCCGAAAGGGGAAGGGCTATCAGCCGGCCGAAAAGCAGCCCTCCCTGTTCCATGGCGTCGGACCCTTTGACGGGCAGACCGGTGAAGTGAAGGGAGACAAAGGGGGGATCGCCACCTATACCGGTGTGTTCGGCAGGACGCTGACGGAGCTCGCCGAAAGGGACGAACGGATCATCGCCATTACCGCTGCCATGGAAGAAGGCACCGGGCTGGGTGAATTCTCCCGGCGTTTTCCTGAACGCTTTTTCGATGTCGGCATCGCCGAACAGCATGCGGTCACCTTTGCTGCGGGGCTTGCCAGTCAGGGTTTGAAACCGGTTGTCGCTCTCTACTCCACGTTTTTGCAGCGGGCTTACGACAATATCCTGCACGACGTGGCCCTGCAGAACCTGCCTGTCACATTTGCCATCGATCGCGGGGGTCTTGTGGGCGCCGACGGCCCCACGCACCACGGGACCTTCGACTTCTCGTTTCTGCGTCACATACCGAACATGACCATTATGGCGCCCCGGGATGAAGCCGAGCTGCGGCGTGCCGTGGTGACCGCTCCGCTGGTCGAAGGGCCTTTCGCTTACCGTTATCCTCGGGGCAGGGGGATAGGAACGACTCTCGAGGATGCTCCCGAACCCTTGCCCATCGGCCGGGGAGAGAAACTGCGCGACGGTCGGGAGGGGGTTATTTTCACCCTCGGCACCACCTGCCATGATGCCCTTAAAGCCGCTGAACTCCTCGCTGCGGAAGGCCTTTCCCTGTCGGTGGTCGATGCCCGTTTCCTGAAGCCGCTCGACGAGGATCTGCTGGTGAACGAAGCCCGCTGCCACGGCGCGGTCATTACAGTGGAAGAAAATGTACTGCAGGGAGGTTTCGGTTCCGCGGTTCTCGAGCTTTTCAATATCCACGGCCTGTCGCCCAGACTTCTGAGGATCGGATTGCCGGATGGTTTCGTCGAACAGGGCACCCAGCAGGAACTGCGTGTCCGATGCGGTCTGGATGCAGCGGGAATCGCTGCTCGGATTCGCCCCTTTCTGCTCTCGGCAGCGAAGGTCGTCAGTACTTTTTCTTCTTGATCCTTTTCTCTGTTCCGCAGAGGGTCTGCTCTTTCACAGCCGCCCGCAGAGGGCGGTTTTTTTTCGGCAGATTTGTTAACCAGAAAATTGTGGAAAGTTGACAACTATCGAACCTCATGCTAGTTTTGCTGGCCATGGATAAATCCCTGTACAGTCTGCGCATGCGTGCCTCTCGCAGCGGAGGGCATCTCAGCGGCGCCGAACGACTGGCGCCGACTTGTGATCTCGAGCGCCTGGCAGCTGCCATGGTCAACCGGGCCCTGAATCATTCCCGAGGCCGTGCGGAAAACATTCATTTGACCATAGAAAGTCTCGATGCCGCCACTGTCCGGTACGCGCAGCTCCCTGATCTGCTGACCTTCTCCGTCGATGACTGGCGGCAAGGCCGAACCGCAGCCGGGAAACTGCTGGTTGAAGCAGGCGTTTCCCTAATGGCTGCAGAAAGGGCCATGGCCTGGATGGCCGAGGGGTGTGCTCCCGACGGCCGGAGCATGCGGGGAGCGATGCTGATCGATGCCCTGACCGGTCAGCGTCTCGAGGAAGACCCTTTCCGGGGCGTCCGGGTCGGCCGTATGGATTTGACCGCCGAGGCCGAAGAATCGCTCCGCGCCGGCCTTCGCCGACTGGAACTGGATAATTTGCACGTGCGGGAAGCCCTGGTCCTGGCTGGAAAGGTCGCTCTTGCACCCGAGGTGATGGCAGAACTCTGCTGGTCGGATGACCCCGACTATAACGCCGGCTATGTGGCTGCCGCCAGTCTTGGCTATGTCCGCTTTCCTCATCTCAAGCCGATGGGCGAGGAGCGGGGAGGGCGGGCCTTTTTTATCGCCCCGGGAGCGGATATCCCCTCTTTGCTGACTTTTTTGGAAAAGGCCCCGGTGCTTTTTGAACAGGTCGGAGTATTACGGGACCCCGTCCCCTGGAAAGGGTAAGCATGGAAAAATGGCGCAGCAACCTCCAGGAACTCTCCGATCGAGGCATGCTTCGTTCCCTCCGCCTGGTGGAAGGATCCCAGGGACCGCGCATCCGGGTGGACGGGCAGGACGTGCTCCTGCTGTGCAGCAATAACTATCTCGGACTGGCGGGGCATCCTGCAGTCATCGCGGCGGCCCGGCGAGGAATGGAGCGCCTCGGCGCCGGCAGCGGCGGAAGCAGGCTCATTTCCGGATCCATGGAGAGTCACCGGCGCCTGGAGGAACGGCTGGCCGCCTTCAAGGGCACCAGCCGGGCCCTGCTGTTCAACTCCGGATATGCCGCAAATATCGGAGTTCTACAGGGTCTTTTCGGCCCGGATGATACCATTTTTTCCGATCAGCTGAATCACGCCTCGATTATCGACGGTTGCCGCCTCAGCCGGGCCAGGACTTTGGTCTATCCCCATGGCAATCTCTCGAGTCTCGAGGAGCTTATGAGAAGGGAACAGGCTTTGCGCAGCAAAGGGCGCTGGCTGATCGTGACCGATGGCGTTTTCAGCATGGACGGGGATCTGGCGCCGCTCCACGGATTGGTTGAGCTCAAAAGGCGATTCGATGCCCTGCTGATGGTGGACGACGCCCACGGAACAGGCGTGCTGGGCTCCGCCGGAAGAGGAACCGCCGAATTCTTGGGCTGTGCCGGGGACGTCGATCTCCACATGGGAACCCTTGGAAAGGCTTTGGGCGGCTTCGGTGCCTTTCTCGCAGGCCCTGATCCGGCCATCGATACCCTGATCAACCATGCCCGATCCTTCATCTTCTCCACCAGCCTGCCACCGGCGGTCCCGGAAGCGGCCCTGGCCGCCCTGGATATCGTCGAATCGGACGAAGGAGCGGCATTGAGAAAATCGCTGAAACAGAACCGGCAGCATTTCGTCGCCCGCCTCCTTGAGGGCGGCCTGGCTGTGCCGGACAATCCCGCTCCCATCGTCCCGATCGTCATTGGAGATCCGGAGCCGACCATGGCGGCCAGTGCCCGGCTGTTTCAGCAGGGTATTTTCGTTCAGGGCATTCGCCCGCCCACGGTTCCTGGCGGCAGCAGCAGGTTGCGGGCCACTTTGATGGCCAACCATGCCATTGAGGATCTCGACCGGGCCGCCGGGCTGATCGTGCAGGAGCTCAGGGGATGAAAGTCGTGCAACTGAAGGATGGCCGCCGTCTGGCTTACCGTGAGGCCGGCCGGGGGAGGCCGCTCGTGCTGCTTCACGGCTGGTCTCTGTCTGCGGCGGTTTTCACCGAGGTCCTGCCGGCCATGGCGGACAATTTTCGGGTTATGGCCCCCGACCTTCGCGGGCATGGGGGTACTGAAAACGGTTCCGGATACCTGCTGGACGATTTCGTCGACGATCTGCGGCAATGGCTCGACGCTCTCGGCATTACTGAATGCGATCTGCTGGGATGGTCCCTTGGAGGCCAGGTGGCGATGCGCCTCTGTACTCTTTTACCTGCCCGGGTCGGACGCCTGCTGCTGGTCAGCACGACTCCGCGGTTCCTGGCCGAGGAGGAGGCAGGCTGGATCTACGGGCTGCCAAAGGGTCAGGTCAAAGCTATGGAGCGGGGGCTGCGCCGCCGTTACCGGGAGACTCTGGAAGACTTTTTCAATCGGCAGTTCGGGTCCGACGAACTGTCCGCGAAGAGGCGGGAACAGGTCCTGGCGTTCAGCTTCAATGGCGATGAGGGCGGGATACCCGAAGTGGAGGTCGCACAGGCAGCCCTGCATACCCTCTGTTCGGGGGATCTCCGAGCAGAACTGATCGGATTGAAAATGCCTGCTCTGGTTTTGCATGGGGAGCGGGATGAAATCATACCGGTTGCGGCCGGCCGGTACCTGGCGGATCATCTGCCGAACGCAATCTTTGCCGGTCTGAACAGTGCCGGCCACGCTCCTTTTTTGACCAGGCTCGACAGGTGTTGCGACATTTTCAGGGAATTTCTGCAGGCATGATCGGCAATCAGGTGGATTTTCGCAGAGTTCGCCGGCAGTTTTCCGGCAGTGCCGGCAGTTACGACCATCACGCCGAGGTGCAGAAGGCGGTTGTTGAAAGATTGGCATCCATGATCGCGGCACAGGGACCACCGGCCGGACCGGTCGTCGATATCGGCACCGGCACGGGTCTGCTGGCGGCTCGCCTCAATAACACATGGCCCCAGGTTTCCCTGATACTGTCCGACCTGTCTCACGACATGACCCGATCAGCCTGTGAACGAGTGGGATGCGGCAACGGGACGGATGCCGATTGCCAGACCCTGCCGTTCGCCACGGCGAGTATCGGTCTGGTCGCCTCCTCTTCGGTCTTTCAATGGCTCGAGGACCTTCGGCCGGCTTTCATTGAAATTGCCCGAGTTCTCAAGCCAGGCGGCAGGTTCGCCTTTGCCCTGTTCGGTTCAGGGACTTTGTGCGAATTGCAGTATTCCTACCGTGTCGCAGCAAGTGAAGCGGGTCGGCAGGTTTGTCATTTGCATACCTTCCCCGATGCTGAAATTGTCCTATCGGCGATGCGGGAGGCCGGATTCGAACATCCTGAACTGCACCAGGAGACGCTGGTGGAGTATCATGGAGAGGTGACCGAACTGCTCAGAAGTCTGAAGAACATCGGTGCTGCAAATGCCAGCCCCTTACGGCCGCGGGGACTGGCATCACGAAGGATCATGCACAGGATGATGGCCCGCTATCGACAGCAATATGCAGGCGAACGAGGCATCCCGGCGACGTACGAGGTTATTTACGGGTTCGGGGTAAAATCGGTGAGGAGTGAGGAGTGAGGAGTGAGGAGTGAGGAGTGAGGATTAGATTAGGCTAAGTGCCCTGAGCCCTTAGCCATGAGCCATGAGCCATGAGCTAGCGAGTTTTGCGAGCTAAACTGCCTGCAGAACGATGCACTTGAGATATTCGGTTTCCGGGCAGTTGAGCAGGACCGGGTGATCGTAGGCCTGGCCACGGGTCTCCATAAGCCGGAACGGGCGGCCGGCCTGGCGCGCAGCGGTTGTCAGGGTGTGGAGGAAGGTTTCCCGATCGAGATGATGCGAGCAGGAGCAGGTGAAGAGATAGCCGCCCGGTTCCAGAAGTTCCATGGCACGGCGATTGATGGTCAGATAGCCTCGAATCGCTTCCTGAATGCGCTTCTTGTTCTTGACGAAAGCGGGCGGATCGAGGATGACCGTTCCATAGCGTTCACCGGAATGCTGCAGCTCCTTCAGCAGTTCAAAGACGTCGGCCTGGAGAAAGGAGCATACGGTTTCCTGGAAATTCAGGCGGGCGTTCATCCCGGCCAGATCGACAGCCCCCCGGGAAATATCGACACCGGTGACCTCACGAGCACCGAACCGGGCGGCGTGAATCGACCAGCTGCCCGAATAGCAGAAAAGGTCGAGAACCCTGCGATTTTCCACCCGCCCCTTGAGCGCCTGGTGATTTTCCTTCTGATCGAGGAAATGGCCGGTTTTCTGTCCATGAAGGACGTCCACATGAAAACGCAGTCCGTGTTCGGTGATGATCAGGGGGTCGGGCAGTTCGCCCTGAAGGACTTCCACTTCTTGGGGAAGTCCTTCCAGTTCCCGCACCGCGACGTTATTGCGGGCGACAATGGCCTCCGGCTGGAAGACTTCGTTAAGGCCGGCCAGGATGGCTTCCCTGCGTTGTTCCATGCCGAGGGTCAAAAACTGGACGACCAGCACCTGATTGTAGCGATCGACGACCAGGCCGGGCAGTCCGTCCGCTTCGCCGTAGACCAGGCGCACTGCGGCCCGGTTGCCGTAGAGGCTGTTCCGATAGTCGGCGGCTTTCTGCAGGCGTGTCCGGAAAAATTCCGGGCTGTCGATCGTTTCGCCGGGTTCGCCCAGGAGTCGGGCGGCGATCAGGGACCGGGGATTGTAATAGCCGACGCCGAAGACCTCCCCCGAGGCACTGCGGATCTGCACGGCATCCCCCGGTTCGACCTGCCCATCGATCCTGTCGATTTCGTTGCTGAAAATCCAGGGATGGCCGCTGCGGATCCGTCGATCGTGGCCCTGTCGAAGAAAAAGCTGCTTCATGACCGGGTCAGGTTCACGAACAGGGCCTCGATAATCCGGCGGGCTCGGACGGAGACAACTGAATAGTAAACCTCTACCCCGTTGCGTCGTCCTTCAATTATGCCTTTGTTTTTCAGGAGGGCCAGGTGTTGAGAGACCGTAGCCTGCGGCAGATCAAGACATTCCCAGATTTTTTTGACATTGCAGGATTCGGAGAGGAGACCGGCCACGATTTTGAGCCGGACCGGATGACCCAGAACTTTCAGGATATCGGCTTCCCGTTCGTAGCTTTTACTTTTGTCGAAGGTCGAGTTTTCCATTTTCGTCCCTTGTTGGGGCGCTTGTTGTTGAATAGGGAATCTTATGGTTCAGCGTTGTTGTTGTCAAGAGAATTGGTTTAATAATGCGGATCTGTCCATAATTCTGGTTTTTTCAAGGATAGGAAGGTGCCGATGAGAGCGCTCTTTTCGAATCGTTGGTTTCAGCGCAGGTCGCTGATTGTCCTTGCCCTGGTCTGCAGCTGTTATGCTGTCGGATGGAGAGGGGCAAGAGCTGAGTCGCCCACGACAATAGCTCGGGTGCCGGTGCCGATGGAGGAGAATCTTTCCTACGACATCTCCTTCCTCTGGTTTGACAGGCTGGCCGAAGCCAACCTCTCCTTTACCGCCGGACCGAAACCGGGACTCTGGCAATCCGAGCTGGAAGCCAAGACCCTTGGAGTCGCGGCCTGGCTGACCCGGGACCGCATCCAGCGGTACGGCTCCGTGATGGATTTCGACCCGCAGGGCCGGCTGAGGTCGCTGCGCTATGATGCCGATATCATCAAAACCAAGGAGGGGAGGCGCCACAGCCGCCTGAAAAGCTATCTGTTCGATCATCAGAAGGGTCGCATTCTGCAGCAGGTCACCAGAAACGGCAAAACCAAACCTCCGGAAAGTATGACCATGCCCAAAGAGATTCCCAATGATATTTTGACCGCCTTCTACAATTTCCGGCGGGGGGTTTATGGTGAATTGAAAGCGGGCGGACACTATCGGATCCCCACTCTGGGCAAGGGAGAACGATCGGACATTTTTGTCGATATTTATGAGGATGACCAGCGCCCCGCCGGCCGCGGTTTTCCAAAAGGGGGACTGCTGGCAAAGGTCAGGCTCGATCCGGAGGTCTTCGATACGGGTCAGGGGGTGCTGTATATCTGGTTTGACAATCAGCGTCGACCGGCCCTGGTCCTCGTCGAGGACGTGGTCGGGCTGGGGAATGTGCGCTGCATTCTGCGGGAAGGGGAGAGGCCGTCTTGAACAGAGAAACCGTTTACGTCATTGGACACCGGAATCCGGACACCGATTCCATCTGCAGCGCCATCGCCTACGCCGAACTGCTGCGTCATCAGGGCCGTTCGGGCGTCTGCGCAGCCCGGGCCGGGACTCTCAACCGTCAGACGGAGTTCGTGCTGGACCGGCTCGGCGTGTCGGCGCCTGTTTTGCTGACCGATGTGTCTCCCCGGGTCAGAGACGTGGTCCGGATGCCCGCCGTCACCATCGACGGGGAAGCGCCGCTGGCCCATGCCCTGGAGCTTCTGCACCAGCACGACATCCGCATGCTGCCGGTGGTGGATCCGGAGGGGTTGCCCCAGGGCCTGCTGTTTCTGAAACGGGCGGCTGAAAAATTCCTGATCCCCGGACAGACGGAGAATCTGCGCAGGGTGCTGACGTCACCTGAAGCTCTGACCCGCTGCCTGCGGGCAGATGTGCTGCATCAGATTGATGCCGGCGAACCCGAAGAACTGGAACTCTACGTCGGAGCCATGGCTTTCGAAACCTTCCAGGACAAACTCACCGGCCTCGATCCGCGCCGTCTCCTCGTGGTGACGGGAGATCGTGACGATGTGCTGCGCCACGCCGTTACCCTTGGAGTCCGGATTCTGGTGATTACCGGCAATCCGGTTATCCACGACGATCTGCTGGCCGAAGCCAGACGCCATCGGGTCACCCTTCTGCGCACCGCATTCGATACCGCCAACAGCGCCTGGCTGATTCGATTGTCGACGCCGGTTCACTGCCTGATGGAACAGGATGCGCCCACCGTCGGTATGAACGACTCTCTGGATCATCTGCGCCTGAAGCTTCTTCATGGGAATGTTCCGGGCATGATGGTCCTCAACGGCAGCGGCAAGGTGGCCGCAGTCGCCACCAAGAGCAGCCTGCTGGTCGAATCGCCGGTCAAGCTGGTGCTTGTCGACCATAACGAACTGTCGCAGGCCGTGGCGGGCGCCGACCGGGTAGAGATACTGGAAGTGGTCGATCACCACCGGCTGGGTAATTTTCACACCGATGCACCGATCCGTTTCGTCAACCAGCCGGTCGGCAGTACCTGCTCCGTGGTTGCAGGCCTCTATCGCCAGGCAGGTCTCGACCCCGATCCGGTTGGGGCCGGCTTGCTGCTGGCCGGGCTGCTGTCGGATACGGTCATCCTGAAATCCCCGACCACCACCGATATCGATCGTGAACTGGCCGGATGGCTCGGCCGCCTGGCGAACCTCGATATCCAGGAATTCGGCCGCAGCATGTTTGCGGCCGGCAGCGCCCTGAGCGCCTATTCCACAGTCAAGGATCTGCTCCTGGCCGATTTCAAGGAATATCAGGCCGGCAACCGGCTATTCGGCGTCGGCCAGGTCGAAGTGGTCGGTTTCGAGGAATTCTACCGGGTCAAGGAGAAAATTGCCGAAGAGCTGTCCGCCCTGCGCAGCAGCCGGAAAATGACCGCAGCAGGCCTGCTGGTGACGGACATCGTTCACGAAACCAGTCTGCTGCTGGCGGACGGCGAGGCGGAACTGCCGTATCTGATCGGCTATCCCGAATGCGAGCCCGGGCTTTACGAGCTGAAGGGGGTTCTGTCTCGGAAAAAACAGCTTGTCCCCCATCTGTTGAAGGTATTGAAAGGATAAATCGATAAAATCTTTCAATCGAAATCGAAATCGAAATCGAAATCGAAATCGGAAGTTTGCCTGTCTTCAGGTTTTTGCCTTTCAAACAGCAGCCTCTTAACGTCCGGTTGGAAAGAGGCTCATCCGGCCGTGCACAACGACTCTCTCGCAGGAGCGAAAAAGCGGGCAGAAACATCCGCAGATGGCCCTTTCCAGTTCCGCTAGTTGCCAGCAGCCCGCTGCTGCCCACTGCAAGTGCAAGGCCGTTTCTTTGGTGACTTTCTTTTCGG
This sequence comes from Syntrophotaleaceae bacterium, assembly GCA_041390365.1. NCBI lineage: Bacteria > Pseudomonadati > Thermodesulfobacteriota > Desulfuromonadia > Desulfuromonadales > Syntrophotaleaceae > Syntrophotaleaceae bacterium. The sequence continues at coordinate 917,995 of JAWKQB010000001.1, forward strand.
CCTTGAAAAGAAAGTCACCCGGCTGCCGGCCGGGACCGGCGAAGTTGATTTCGTTTTTCGGATTGAGTCAACACCAAAGTCGCCGGGACTCGCCCCGGCAGGCGACCTCCTTTTTGTAGGAACTCTTCCTTATCCCTCACTCCCGCCGTTCCAGCAGCTCCACCAGTTCCTCAACGCTCTGCACCGGCGGCAGGCAGGTCTGCCCGCGGCAGATATAAGCTGCGGTGCGGCCGTTTATAGCCCCCTTGCCCTCTACCAGAGGCGCATATTTTGCCAGGTCCTCCGCACCGGGACCGTTTTTCAAAACCAGGGTTCGCGGCAGAAAACGGGACCGCAGGGCTCTCAGCATATCTTCGACGATTTCCGGATTTTCACCGGGAGCCAGCACCACCACCTGGCGGGGGCCGAGGGCATAATCGAGAGCTGTGCGCAGCAGGGAGGTCCTGGTCGGGTAGCGTGCGGCATGGGGGAGGCTCGCCTTGACGACCTCTTCGCCGCGCTTTTCCATGGCCCGGTCGCCGGTCAGTCGTCCCAGGCGCAGCAGGTTGTAGGCTGCAGCCGAATTGCCGGCCGGAACAGCGCCGTCCAAGATGGTGCGATGCCGGACCAGAACCTGTTCGGCGTCTTCCGCAGTGTCGTAGTAATGGCCTTTACCGTCGCTGAAAACCGCTTCCATATCCCTGGTCAACTCCAGGGCGGCCTTGAGATAGCGGGTTTCGAATCCGGCCTGGTAAATTTCGCATAATCCCCAACAGAAAAAGGCGTAATCTTCGAGGAAGGCGGGCACGGCCGCTTCTCCCTCGCGATAGCGGCGCAGCAGTCGGCCATTGGGATCGCGCATCCGGTCGAGAATGAAATCGGCCGCTTTCGTGGCCTGCTGCAAATGCCCGGGATCGTCAAGAACGGCTGATCCCCTCGCCAGAGCGGCGATAGTCAATCCGTTCCAGGCAGTCAGGACCTTGTCATCCCGATGGGGCCGTATCCGCTGCTGCCTGGCGGCAAACAATTTTTGCCGGCCAAGGGCCAAAACATCCCCCAGTCTTTGCGGTTCGATGCCGAAGTAGGCTGCCCACTGGTTGACATCCATCTCCAGACGAAGAATATTCTTTCCGTCGAAGTTCCCTTCCCAGGAAACCTCGTAACAGTGGCCGAAAACCGTGCCGTGCTCGACCCCCAGAACCTCCTGCAGCTGATCGAGTGTCCAGAGGTAGAAGGCACCTTCCTCCCCTTCCGTATCGGCATCTTCCCCACTGCAGAAGGCTCCGTCTTCCCGCAGCAGATCCCGCGTAACGTATTCGAGGACCTCCTCGGCCATGGTGCGGAAAAAACGGTCTCCACTGGCCTGCAGGGCTTCCAGGGAGGCCAGGATCAGCAGGGCCTGATCGTAGAGCATCTTTTCGAAATGCGGCACCCGCCAGAAGCGGTCCACCGAATAGCGATGGACGCCGAAGCCGATCTGGTCGTAAATTCCTCCAAGGCGGATATGTTGCAGTGTGCGCAGGGCCATGGCATGGGCGTTTTCGAGGTTCAATCGATCCCACAGGCGCAGCAGCAGGGAGACATTGTGGGGCAGGGGGAACTTGGGGGCTTCACCGAATCCGCCCCGGTCCTTGTCGAAGGTTTCAAAAAAGCTGTTGTAGGAGATGATCAGGGGTTCGTCCACCAGGGCAGCCTGGGCCTCAACGGCTGTTTCGGAAAGTTGGGTGAGGGAGGAGGTCACCTGTTCGCTGGTTTGGAGAAGGTCCTCCCGATTGTCCTTCCACAGGCCGCTGATGCGTTCAATGACCTCGATGATGCCCGCCTTTCCGTCCTGGTTTTCCCTGGGAAGGTAGGTGGCTGCAAAAAAAGGCTTTTTGTCGGGAGTCAAAAAGATATTCAGGGGCCAGCCGGCGGTGCCGGTCAGCACCTGGGTCGCTGCCATGTAAATGTTGTCCAGGTCGGGCCGCTCTTCACGATCGACCTTGATGGAGACGATATGACGATTGAGGGTTTTTCCGACTTCAGGATCCTGAAAGGATTCCTCTTCCATGACGTGGCACCAGTGGCAGGTGGAATAGCCGATGGAGACCAGAACCGGTTTGTCTTCCCGGCGGGCCTTTTCGAAGGCCTCCTCGCCCCAGGGAAACCAGTCGACGGGATTGGTGGCATGCTGCAGCAGGTAGGGGCTCTTTTCAAATATCAGCCGATTGTATTCATCCCCTCCGTCCGGGGGCAGTTTGCTCGTGTCGATGGCGGAGAGGCGATTCACGATTTCCTGGCGTTCCAGATGATTCATGAAGCCTCCTTTTAGCTGAAAACCCTAAAAATCCGGGATAATTAATGATTCGATGGTTTTATGATATCAGATGCCACCCACTGCGGCAAACGGCCCCAAAAAATCGGTCCCTGGTCCAGGATCTAAAGACCAAGGACCAGAGACCAGAGGCTGTTTATGGACCGCCTTTACAGAACGTTTTTTACCATCCCCACACTTGCCTCTCGCCTTCCTCCTCCTTGGGCATGGCGTTGGCGTAGCTGAAATTGCGGCCCTGGTAGTTTTTCAGCAGCACCTCGCTGCCGAGCGACTGCAGATATTCGGGCAAAAGGGGTATCTTGCCCCCTCCACCAGGGGCGTCGATAACGTAGGCCGGCACCGCCATGCCCGAGGTATGGCCGCGCAGGGCGCGGATCATGTCCAGCCCCTCCTCGACAGTGGTGCGGAAGTGTTCCGTACCCAGCACAAGGTCCGCCTGATAGAGGTAATAGGGTTTCACCCGGATGGCGAGCAGCTTCTGCATCAACCGGCGCATGACCAGCGGGTCGTCATTGACCCCCCGCAGCAGCACCGTCTGGTTGCCAAGCGGGATCCCCGCGTCGGCCAATCTGGAGATCGCCCTGGATGAAGCGGGCGTGATTTCATCCGGATGGTTGAAGTGGGTGTTGAGATACAAAGGATGGTAACGATGCAGCATTCTCACCAGGGCCGGCGTAATCCTCTGCGGGAGCACCACCGGGATGCGGGATCCGATGCGGATGATCTCCACCGAGGGTATGGAACGCAGTTCCTTGAGAATGGCCTCCAGTCGGTCGTTGTCGAGCAGCAGGGGATCTCCGCCGGAAAGGATCACGTCGCGGATTTCCGGATGCCGGCGGATGTAGTCAAGACCTCCGGCGATGGTGTCGCGGGTAATCTGCATCTGCTCCTTGCCCACCTTGCGCTTGCGCGTGCAGAACCGGCAATACATGGCGCACTCGGAACAGACCATGAAGAGCGCACGGTCCGGGTAACGGTGCACCAGGTTCGGCACGGGGCTCTGGTTCTCCTCGTCAAGAGGATCGGCACAGCAGGAACCTTGCTGAAGTTCTTCAGTTGAAGGAACAGCCTGGCGCCAGATGGGGTCGCCCACTGAGCCGATCAGGCTCAGGTAATACGGGGTCACCCGCATGGGATAGCGCTGCACGACCTCTTGCAGAGGTCTTGGATCGATGCCGAAACGGCGGGTCAGTTTGGACGGAGAGGTGATACTTTCCTGCAGCATTTTTTGCCAGGTTTCCATGGTCCTGTTCAGTCCTCCACGGTTGTGAAGCGTTTGACATAGGTGAGCCGGTCATCTCCCGAGTGGTCGAAGTCCCTGATGCGGGATTCTTGCCGGAAGCCGGCCTGGCGGTACGAGGGCGCAGGCACTTTCAGATCGAAAAAGGCGCCGTGGTTTTCCACAATTCCGGTCAGTGCCGGAAGATCTTCTTTGGTCAATTCACGCATAAGCCGGTTTCCTTTTCATTGCGAAATCAACAAGTTTCCCGATAAACACCGGGTAGGTCATGCCGGCGGAAAGGGCAGATCGGGCCAGGCTGGCTTCGGGGGTGATGTCCGGTTTGGCGTTGACCTCGAGGATGTAGGGCACGCCGTTGCGAAGCCGGATGTCGACTCGGGCATAATCCCGGCAATCAAGCAATTTGAATGCCCGCAGGGCGACGTCCTTGATCAGGAATTCCTCCCTCATTCTTAGGGGCGCGGGGCATATCGGCCGGGTGCCGTCGTACTCACGGGAGTCTTCCACCCACTTGCCGCTGTAACTGACGATGGGAAAGGGGAGGGATGAATCGAAACGGATTTCAGAAATGGGCAGCACCTCCGGATGGCCGTTGCCGAAAATGGAGACGTTGAGCTCCCGTCCCTCGATGAATTCCTCGACCAGGGCGTCCTGACGGTACTTCTCATGAACGTAGCGGACCCGCTTCAAAAGGGCTTTTTCATTGTAGACGATGCTGTCCTCGGTGATGCCGAGGGATGCGTCTTCAAAGCGCGGTTTGACGATGAGCGGAAAGCCGAGGTTTTTCGCTTGCGGACTATGGCCCCCCATGCGCACAAGAGCGTAGGGAGGGGTGGGCAGACGGTGGGCGCTGAAGAGGTCCTTGGTACGGGCCTTGTCCTGGCTGAGGCCGAGGCAATAGGGGGTGGCTCCGGTATAGGTGAGCCCCAACAGATCCAGCAGAGCGGCCAGATGCATTTCCCTGCGGCGGTCGCCCCAGAAACCCTTGCAGATATTGAATACCAAATCGGCCCCGGAGTTCTTCAGATGGGCGATAAAATCGTTGATATCCTCTTGCAACGGCACGAGTTCGATGCTGTGTTTCAAGGTTTTAAGAGCGTCAAGGACTGCCTCGGCCTCGTGCCGCGCACCCTGCTCGGACAGCAGGTCGATGACCTCTCCCTTGGCCACCGTGGTGGGAGCTTCATTGAAACAGACGGCGATTTTCATCCCTTTTCCCCAGTTCATTATTCGACCCTGCGGTTCATCGCGTCAGGCTTAGAGTACGAAAAAGCGCAGGTACAGATCCGAAATCAAATGACGGGATTTATCGCACGGGGTTGCATCAGTTCGCACCGTGCAATCGCAGCTTCCGCCACTGACAGTATCAACTTGTCGCGGTATCGTCCCGCGGCACGGGCCGCTCGGGGAAAATGGCTGCTCTGGTCAGGGCGCGGCACGCTGCCGGGCAGGGGATAGGAAAAAAAGGACAGGGGAGTGTCGATGCCGTCCCACTCGGGGTATAGATCGCTCTCCGAAGAAACGGGCAAGGAGGGCAATGCGCCCTCGACCGCAACGGCGGACTGCCGGCGCAGGTTGAAGCAAAGCGCGATACTCATGGTGAACCCCTTTTAAAAGCCTGTTTACGAAATCCTCCTGTCAGGGAGGAATCGGAGCATTCATCGGACCCGGGACGCCTGGCGGCGGAAGGCTATAAAAAGGGGTTGCTTTTTATGCTGGTCGTCGTGCATCTTCCCGGGCCGGAATGAACCGATGGTTCGTCATATACTCCTCTCCAAAAACGCTGTCAACAGAAAAAAAATTGCTAAAAAAATGACATTAAAACGGGTAGTTGTAGCGAGGCCATGAAGGTTTGTCGACGGCCTTTTTAAGCGAGACGGAAACAGCAGAAAATTGATTCCGATCAATCGTTTTGTATCGCAGATGAGATAGGGTGCAACCACGAACGGAAAAAAAGTTTTGCTGGTACGACATCCGGCGTTTCCGCAGATCATCAACCCAGAAATGGAGGAGGATTCATGTTTTGCAATCAATGTGAACAGGCAGCCAAAGGAATCGGATGCAGCATCGCCGGTGTTTGCGGCAAGCAACCGGACGTGGCGGCTCTGCAGGACAACCTGCTGTACGGCCTCAAAGGTCTGGCATTTTTCGGCCATAAGGCCCGCAAACTCGGAGCTTCCGATGAGGCTGTCGACCGGTTTTTCAGCGAGGCTCTTTTCGCAACCGTGACCAATGTCGACTTCGATTCTGCCCGGCTTACCCAGCTTGTCAATCAGTGTCACGAAATGAAGGAAAAGGCCCGCCGCCTCTATGAAGACTCATTTCGTGCCAAGCACGGTATCGTTCCTCCCCAGTTCGATCAAGGCGCTCCCGGCTGGAAACCTGAAGCCGACCTGGTCCAGCAGGGGGAGCAGCACGGAATCGACACACATCACGAGGATGCCGACATCCGCTCGGTCATTGAAATTTTAATTTACGGCCTCAAGGGGATGGCCGCCTACGCCGATCATGCCCGAATTCTCGGCAAGGTGGATGAGGATGTGACGGCTTTCTTTTACCGTGCTCTGGCGGCGACAGCAGACAAGAGTCTCGGGCTGATGGATTACGTGAACCTGGCCATGGAGTGCGGCAAGCACAACCTCACCGTCATGGGTCTGCTCAACGCGGGCCACGTGGAGAACTACGGTCATCCTGTCCCGACCCCGGTCAACACCGGCACCAAGGCCGGCAAGGGGATTCTGGTCTCGGGCCACGATCTGAAGATGCTCGAGGAACTGCTCAAGCAGACCGAGGGCAAGGGGATCAACATCTACACCCACAGCGAAATGCTGCCGGCCCACGGCTATCCCGGACTGAAAAAATACCAGCACCTGGCCGGCAACTACGGCGGCGCCTGGCAGGATCAGGCCAGGGAATTGCCCACCTTCCCCGGCGCCATCATCTTCAACACCAACTGCATCCAGAAACCGGCCGATAGCTACAAGGACCGCCTGTTCACCTGGGGCTGCACCGCCTGGCCCGGCGTCAAGCACATCGACGGCTGGGATTTTTCGGCGGTCATCGACAAGGCCCTGGCCTCTCCCGACCTGCCTGAAGCGCCCGGCAAGGAGATCCTGGTCGGCTTCGGTCACAATGCGGTGCTCGGCGTAGCCGACAAGGTGATCGAAGCGGTCAAGGGCGGCGCGGTGAAGCACTTCTTCCTCATCGGCGGCTGCGACGGCGCCAAGCCGGGGCGCAACTACTACACCGAATTCGCCGAAAAAGTGCCCAAGGACTGCGTGATCCTGACCCTGGCCTGCGGCAAGTACCGCTTCAACAAGCTCGACTTCGGCGACATCGGCGGCATTCCGCGCCTGCTCGACGTCGGCCAGTGCAACGACGCCTACAGCGCGATCCAGATCGCGGTGGCTCTGGCCAACGCCTTCGAGTGCGGGGTCAATGATCTACCGTTGAGCCTGATTTTGAGCTGGTATGAGCAGAAGGCGGTGGTGATCCTGCTGACCCTGCTGCATCTGGGCATCCAGAACATCAAGATCGGCCCGAGCCTGCCGGCCTTCGTCACCCCCAACGTGCTGAACTTCCTGGTCGAGAATTTCAACCTCGCCCCCATCAGCACTCCCGAAGAGGATCTCAGGCAGATCCTCGGCTGAACCAGGTAGCAACAGACAAGCCTCCATGGGGCGGCGAAGCTTCCTCCCTTCGCCGCCCGCTTTTTTAGAGGTCCATGATGTCCATTAAGTCCATCATGTCCATCATGTCCAGCCACGAAAGCGAGCCATAATATGAAACTCACCCATCTGAAAGACGGCCAGCAGATCCCGATCAATATTGCCGCTCACAAGCTCTTTGGTGCTGATAGGGCCGAGGTTATTCATCTTTGCTTCAAGCCGGGCGAAACCCTGGCCAAACACACCAACCCTTTCGATGTTGTCTTCTACGTCCTGGAAGGAACCGGTAACCTCGAGGTTGACGACCAGACCTTAACCGCCGGCTCCGACACCCTGATCGAAGTCTCGGCCCCGGAACAGCGCGGCTGGACCAACACCGGCAGCGGCGATCTGCGGGTGCTGGTGATCAAGTTGCTGTAGGAAAGAAAAGGGACGCGCCGTTTGCAGGAGCGTCCCTTTTCTTTTGAAAAGCAACACCGCGGGGTTTCGCCCCCGCACGACGACCTACTTTTTTACTGCGCGGTAAAAAAGTAGGCAAAAAAGCGCGCCCCGGCTCCTTGCCCGCCTGCGGCGGGTTCCCGGAGCGGAGCAAACGTCGGGCGGGCGGAAAAAAACTCGCTCGCTTCGCTCCATCAGACAGTTTTTCCGCCTGTTTCGCCCGCCGTCCACTCCGCTCCGGCAGCGTCACAGGGGAAGGAAGGTCAAAATCTTTTTGAACCTTGGACCCTGGACCCTGGACTCGGGACTCGGGACTCGGGACTCCCGCCTCACCCCTCACGCATCCGCCTCACCTTGACATTTCCCCCATCAATGCCTACATTCCTCACTGTTTTTGCACGCCATTTTAAAAACAAGGAGGATCAACCGACCATGGCCGAACACAGCCAGCCGGAAAAGGGCAACATTTCCATTCATACAGAGAATATTTTCCCCATTATCAAGAAGTGGCTCTACAGCGAAAAGGAGATCTTCCTGCGGGAGCTGATTTCCAATGCCGTCGATGCCATCACCAAACTGCAGCACGTCAATGTCATCGAGGGGCTGCAGTTGTCCGAGGATTATTTTGTCGACATCACCGTCGACAAGGATGCCGGCACCATTAGCGTCAAGGACAACGGCATCGGCATGACCGCCGACGAAATCCGCCGTTATATCAACCAGGTGGCGTTTTCTTCCGCCGAGGAATTCGTCGAGAAGTTCAAGGACCTCAAGGACAAGAACCAGATCATCGGCCATTTCGGTCTCGGCTTCTACTCCTCCTTTATGGTCGCCGACCGGGTGGAGATCCGCTCCCTGTCTTATCAGGAAGGGGCCGTCGGTGCCCACTGGACCTGCGAAGGGACCACCACCTACGAACTGGAGGAGATCGACAGGAAGGATCGCGGCACCGAGGTGACCCTCCATCTGGAAGCCGATGAAAAGGAGTTCCTCGATCCGGTGCGGGTGCGGGAGGTCATCAAGCGTTACTGCAACTTCCTGCCGGTAAAGATCCGCCTGGCGGGCGACGTGGTCAACGACAGCAATCCTCTCTGGACCCAAAGCGCGACCGAGGTCACCGAGGAGCAGTACAAGGAGTTCTACAAGAAGCTCTATCCCTTTGCCGACGATCCTCTGTTCTGGATTCATCTCAACGTCGATTTTCCCTTTAATCTCAAGGGGATTGTCTACTTCCCGAAACTGACCACCGAATTCGACGTGGCCAAGAGCCACATCAAGCTGTACTGCAACCAGGTGTTCGTCTCCGACAACTGCCCGGAGCTGATCCCCGAATTCCTCACCCCCCTGCAGGGGTGCCTCGACGCTCCCGATCTGCCCCTTAACGTCTCCCGCAGCTACCTGCAGAACGAGCCTCAGGTGCGCAAGATCCGCGAGGTCATCACCAGCCGGGTGGCGGGCAAAATCACCGACCTGGCGCGGCAGGACCGGGAGGCCTTCGGCAAGATCTGGGAAAACATTCATACCTTCGTCAAATTCGGCATGATGCGGGACGACAAGTTCTTCGACAAGGTCAAGGACCAGGTCATCTACCGCTCCACGGCAGAAGCGAAATACACCACCTTGCCCGAGTACCTGGAGCGGGCCAGGGAAAAGCACGACAAGAAGGTCTACTACGCCAATGACGAGGCCGCTCAGGCGACCTATCTCAAGCTGTTCAAGAGCCAGGGCATCGAGGTGATCTTCCTCGACACCATGATCGACAGCCACTTCATCCAGTTTCTGGAGATGAAGAACAGCGATGTGAAATTCGAGCGCGTCGACTCCGACGTCACCGAGAACCTGATCGAGGAGAAGCGGAAGATCGAGCTGGCCGGTCCCGACGAGCAGAAACAGCAGTCCGAGCAGGCGAAGAGCCTGTTCGAAAAGACGCTCAAGGCCACCGGTCTGACCATCCGGGTGGAAAACCTGAAGGACGCCTCTGTGCCCGGCATGATCCTGCTCTCCGAGCAGACCCGGCGCTTCAAGGAGATGACCCGGATGATGAGCAAGGAAGGGGAGCTGGGGGACATGTTCGCCGAGCATACCCTGATGGTCAACCTCAAGAGCCCGGTGGTGCAGAATATCCTCAACCTCGACAAGGCCGGACGCTGCGATGACGCCGCCATGCTCATCGAACAGATCTACGACCTGTCCATGCTCACTCACAAGGCCTTCGACAAGGAGCACATGGAGGCGTTTCTGGAGCGGAGCAACAAGATTCTGGAGAAACTGGGCGGGATGGGCTGATTTTTCAGGATTGAAAAAAAGAAGAGGGAAGGGGGGCGGGCTGCGGTTCGCTCCTTTTTCCGTTTGAGCCACTGAACCCTTTTTTCTTCAGGTTGTTCAGCTCGATGCCCTATCAATCCGGAAGCGTTTTATTATAAAATGTGGCTGTTTGGTTCCAACAGAATTCCTTTTGCGCAGGCTGGCCATGACCAGCCAGATATCCATACGTGAACACGCTTGATTCTCAGTCCACTTCTGCTCCGACAACGGAATCGGAAGAGGCGCATTTTCACCAGAATATCGACCGGGAACCGGCCCTCAGATACTCTACTGACCGGCAGCCGGGAGATGTCGCCGTAAAAATCAACCTGCTGGGGCTTGCCACGACGAAACTGAAACGGCGCCGGCGTATCCTGCTGCCATCGCTGCTCGCCATCATCGCCGCCGGAGCAATCTTTTACTTTGAAACGCAGACCTCCATCCTGCAGGCGATGCTTTTGAGCCGCTACGCAGCCGGTTTGCAATCCCATGTCGAGGAAGGAGAAAGCGATAGCATCGTCTTCCCGCAGAACGGCCCCTTCGATAGCAGACTCGGCTATGCCCGGATGCCGGAAATGCTGGCAACCCTCAAGGAAAACGGCCTGATCATCAGCCGGCAGGCCCGCTTCAGCAACAGTCTCAGAAATTACGCCCAGTCCGGTTTCTATTTACCGTACCGGGAGAAGAGCCAGGCAGGTCTGCAGATCCTCGACGCGGCACAACGCCCGATGTATCGGATGACCAATCCGCGTCATGTCTATGCCGACTTTGACGAGATCCCCACAGTGATCGTCGAGTCTCTTCTCTTCATCGAGAACCGCGATCTCCTCTCGAACCGCCATCCCAAAGTCAATCCAGCAGTCGACTGGGGGCGGTTTTTCAAGGCCGTGGCCGCACAAGCTGGGGAACAGGTCCACATCGACCTGCCATCCATGGGGGGCAGCACCCTGGCAACCCAGATCGAGAAGTATCGCCATTCTGCCTACGGCATTACAGCCTCACCAGTCGAAAAGCTGGTGCAGATGGCATCCGCCAGCGTCCGGGCTTACCGGAACGGCCCGGATACTTCCGCCTACAGGAAACAGTTGGTGCTCGACTATCTCAACACCGTGCCCCTCTCGGCGGCACCGGGAGCGGGGGAGGTCAATGGGTTGGGAGACGGCCTGTATGTCTGGTTCGGTAGCGATTTTCAGGAAATGAATCGCCTGCTGCACCATGGCCGCGACGGGAAGGGAGACCCCATCAGCCGCAAGGCTGCTCTGCTCAAGCAGGTAATCAGCCTCATGATCGCCCACCGTCGGCCGTCTTACTATCTCGTCAACGGCCGCACCGAACTGGATATGCTGACCAACAAGCATCTCCGTGTGCTGACCCAGAACGGTATCATCCTGACGGGGATGAGCGAAGCGGCCCAGGCTCAGCCCCTGATTTTCAGGAATTTCAAGGAAAATGCCGCCATCCCCAAGGTCACGAGCGACAAGGGAGTGGATGTGGTGCGCAACCGTTTGGCGCCCCTTCTGGGGATTTCTCTCTACGACCTGGACCGGATGGATCTGACCGTAACCTCCACTTTGAACAGCGAGCTCCAGACCCGGGTCGGCCAATTCCTGAAAAGCCTGCGAGATCCTGAGGTTGCCGCCGAAAAAGGGATTGTCGGCCAATATCTGCTGAGCGTCGACCAGGCCGATGATATCAGCTACAGCTTTACCCTCTATGAACGGACGCCTTCCGGCAACAAGGTCCGCGTCCAGACCGACACCACCGGCCTGCCCTTCAACATCAATGAAGGCAGCAAGCTCGAGCTCGGCTCGACGGCCAAGCTGCGGACCCTGGCCACTTACCTGGAGATCATCGCCGAACTTCACCGAAAGCTCTCCAACCAGCCGGCCACCGTACTGCACCAGTTGCAGCAGCAACAGCCGGACTCCCTGACCTTCTGGGTCTGTTCCCAACTGCTGAAGAACAGTAACATCCCGCTGCGGGAGCTGCTCGACGCCGCCATGCAGCGTCCATATTCCGCCAACCCCGGCCAACGCTATTTCACCGGGGGGGGTATCCACACCTTCGGCAATTTCAAAAAAGAGGACAACCAGCGGATCGTGACCGTTGCCGAGGCACTGCAGTCCTCCATCAACCTGCCCTTTGTCCGCGTCATGCAGGATATCGTCAACTATACGCGGGCCACCCAGTGGGAAAATCCCCAGCAGGTCCTGTTCGATGACAGGGATTCCCGCCGCGAGGCGGTTCTGGCCAAATTCATCGACAAGGAGAGCAAGGTTTTCCTGTCCCGCTTCTGGAACAAGTACAAAGACAAGACGGCTGAGGAGCGACTGGAGACCCTGCTGGCCGGCATGAGGCTGACTCCATTGCGGCTGACCATCGTCCACCGGCACCTGCTGCCGCAGGCGGATGAGGCCGCCTTTATCGGCTTTATCCGCAGCAGAATTCCGACCACCGGGCTGAGCGACAAAAAGCTTTCGGCCATGTATGAGAAATATCGGCCCGGTGCCTACAACCTGCAGGATATGGGCTACCTGGCGTCCCTGCATCCGGTGGAGTTGTGGCTGCTCGACTATCTGCAGCAACCCGGTGAAAAATCTCTCGACGATGCCATCCACCAGAGCGAAGGGGTCCGCCGCGAGGTCTACGGCTGGCTGATGCGCACCAGGGCGAAAAACGCCAGAGATTCGCGAGTCAGAACCGTGTTGGAGATCGATGCTTTTTCCGATATCCACCGCCGCTGGAAGGCCCTGGGATATCCCTTCGATCACCTCGTCCCCTCACTCGCCACGGCCCTCGGCAGCTCCGGCGACCGGCCGGCCGCGCTCGCCGAACTGATCGCCATCATCCTCAATGACGGACAACGATACCCGACCCACCGTGTCACCCGGTTGGAGTTCGCCGGGAATACCCCTTATGAGACCATTGTCCAACACCCTCCGGCCCGACCGGGCCAGGTGATGGAGCCGGAGGTCGCCCGTGTGCTGAAGGAGGTGCTGGGACAGGTGGTGAGCAAGGGCACTGCTCAGCGACTCGGCAACACCTTTCTGCTGGAGGAGGGGCTTCCCCTGCCGATCGGCGGCAAAACGGGAACCGGCGACAACCGCATCGTGGCCTCGACCTCCGGCGGATACAGGATATCCTCGCGAGCCCTCAACCGCACCGCCACCTTTGTCTTCTATCTGGGAGACCATCATTTCGGCACGCTGACCGCTTTTGTGACCGGCACTTCTTCCGACGACTTCTCCTTCACCTCGGCCCTGCCGCTCCAGGTATTGAAAGGTATGGCGCCGATCCTGCTGCCGGAAGTCGGTCGGGCGGCTCAAAAGGCGACGGCTCGGGCAGAGGGCGTAGCGGACGGGGAAGGAGAAGGGTAGAAGGGTCGAAAAATGCTGCCATGGTTATAGAAAAGAGGTGATTCCACTCAACCGAAGCATGGCTCAAAACGCAAAAGCCGTGACGGGATCCAGGTCCCGCACGGCTTTTTTGCATCTTATCGGGGGTTTACAGTCCTTCTCAAATGGTATCAGTGACGAGTGCTCGGTCCTTCGACCATCAGCCTCAGTTTACTCACATCATACTGGGCAAGCTGTTTTCGATCGTCCTCGGAAAGCCCTAATTTATCCGCCATTCCATGGGGATCGGCAAGGAATTCTTCTCGAAATGCCGGGTCCATTATGGCTTTGGTAATCATTTTCCCAAAACCGGAATTGCTGTTCAGCATGATATCCTCCTTTTTCGTTAACTTGCATAGTCATTTACAGTTGAAGTATAACACTTTTGGTTATCTTTTGTGTGCGCATTTTTCCAAGGAACGGCAATTCACTAAAAAGCAGCTGAAAAAACAGATTGACTCGGAGAAATTAAAAAAGTTAAAAGTAACAACATAAAATGTTGTTCAAAAAAAAGGGGGGAGTAATGGTCGTCCGGGTATCGGAGCGTTTTGCCGACTTCGTTTGCGGGGAATCCGTGGACTCGGACATCGATCAGACCTCCAAAAGTGCCAGACCAGCCAGCCCAAGCGACAAAAACCAGCCTCCAAAACTGCTCGATCTCCTGAAGCAAGCCCTCCGGGTCCGTCACTACAGCCCCAGAACCGAAAAAACTTACTGTGAGTGGGTGAAACGATATATTTTCTTCCACAACGTCCGCCATCCTGCAGAAATGGCTGAGCCGGAAATCAACGCTTTCCTCACTCATCTGGCGGTAAAGACAAAGGTCAGCGCTTCGACCCAGAATCAGGCCCTTTCCGCCTTGCTGTTTCTCTATCGGCATGTCCTTGGGAAGGAAATCGGCGAGTTGGGAGAAATCATACGAGCAAAAAAACCTAAACGGTTGCCCGTGGTCATGACACGCGAGGAAGTAAGGGAGGTCCTCAACTGTTTAGAAGGGGATAGAAAGTTGATGGCCGGTTTGCTGTATGGTGCAGGACTTCGTTTAATGGAATGCCTTCGGTTGCGGGTGCAGGATATTGATTTTGGCCGTGGTGAAATAGTGGTTCGCGATGGCAAGGGAGGAAAAGACCGACGGACGATGTTTCCAAAAGCGCTGATCGGGCCAATGAAGGAACATCTTGCAAGAGTCAAACTACTGCATGAAAAGGACCTGACAGAGGAATGGGGGAAGGTTCAGCTGCCGGATGCTCTGGCGCGAAAATTCCCCAATGCACCCTATCAGTGGCGATGGCAGTGGGTCTTTCCGCAAGAAAATCGATGGAAAAACACCAGAACCGGTGAGGAGGGACGGCACCACATCCATGAAACCCTTCTTCAGCGGGCCATCAAGGAGGCGGTTTCCAAAGCGGGCATCGTAAAACGCATCGGTTGCCACACTTTCCGCCACTCTTTTGCCACCCATCTGTTGGAAGACGGCTACGATATCCGAACCATCCAGGAATTGCTGGGGCATAAAGACGTCAGCACGACGATGATTTACACCCACGTTCTCAACAAGGGCGGCCAAGGAGTACGCAGCCCAATTGACGCTCTTTAAATGGGCTTATACAGTCTGTATAAGACGGCCAGTAAAAAATTCGCAAAGAAGTTAAGTGGCTGATTTATATATCTATTTTATGATTGAAGTTTTTTTGGATAATTGTCTTATACAGACAGGATCTGTCTGTGTTCACAGTCTTATACAGACTGTATATTTCTAGTTCGCCACGATGCGGTCGCGACAAGCACCGGAAGGAGGGCTAAGCACCATGGAACCAGAAGTCGTTATGAACCTATGGATTTTCACTGAGCAGTTCGGACAATCGCGTCTGATATACGAGGTGGCGGTGCGGCCGTATATGATGACCGGAAGCGACGAAGAAAAACTAAAGTGGCTGAGGGAATTGGCCATCAGCGATTTTCATTTCGCGCGCCGATTTGCACTGCCGTCTGACCGCTTCTATGTTGAACTCATGAAACAGGACGGGAGAATCATGGGCGTGCGTTCGTATGCCGAGATGAAAGATGGGCCGGATATTCTGAAGGGGCTTGCTCTCTGGCTTCCTGACGCATCACACGAGGAGAACATGGACTACTTCACGCATGCCCTTGACGAAATCCAGACAACCTTGCCAACGCGACGCCTTGGGTGCGATGGGCCTGAGGCCCCGAGGCCAAGCGTCAACAGGAAGAACCTCCTGAATGTCCTCACTCATGTGTTCGTAGATAGTGAGGGGAACCAGGTTGCCCAAGTGGACGATGCGCGACGCAACTCCCCCGCCTCGCCCGTTGCGAACCTGTGGTTGTTCCATGACCCCAAGGCGAAGGCAATCCATGCTTTGTCTGGCAGGGCATACATGCTTCACGGTTCTGAGCCCGAAAATGTGACCGTCGCAAAAGCGCTCGCTCCATACGATTTCTCGATGGCGAAAGGGTTCCCTGTTCCTGACGAGTTCTCTGCCACAGTTAACGGGAAGACGAGAAATGGACTTGTGCCACTCTCCTCTGACGGCAAGTACAGCAGACAAATCTTTAATAGCGTGTTCGAGTCCTTCGAGTGTGATATTCCGCAAACTATCGGTATTGGCGGTAAGATCAGAAACCCTACCACAGTATCGGCGGATGGTATAAGGGCAGTCTCAACCCTCATCACAGAGCGTTCAAGCAATGTTGGTGAAGCAACCCCTGTCCGACTGTGTGATGGCTCGAAGAAATGGTGGGCATTTTGGAAATAAGAATCTGCGAACAAGGCACTGGAGGCGACGCGGTACCCGCGCGCCTCAGTGCCGCCGTTAGGAGAAAAACATGTCAGCTTTTCCTTTAAATGAAGTCCTTTTGTTATTGGCATTAATGATGCCAAATTGGAATCATGACAGTTTATACATGTTCGAACCCAAAGATATTGGTTTGCCAACAGTTACTGTCTTTACCAAGGTTGTGGATGACGAGTGGCTTATTGAAACCGCATATGCGAAACGAACGTTTCAAAAGAAATCTGTAGAACAGATGCTCGATAAAACCTATTCGAAAATTAGCGAAGAGTTTTTGATGCATCAATTTACTGAAATTGAATCGGAAGGCGAGAAATATCAGTTCTCACGATTGCCAGGTGGTGACGGCGGTATTCATATAAAAGTTAATGGCAATAGGACTTTTGATATATATCCAAAATACAGCAAATATCCTCTCAAAATGGCAATGCTAAAAAAGGATATTCCAAAAGTAGAAAACCATATGAAGTTGTACCGATTAGACAACGGAAATTATCCTTCTAAAGTTAAGGGCAATGAGCTATTGATGAGCTATTATCCTGAACTAAAGGACCCATGGGGTCGTCCATACCTATATATTTGTGACGATTCATGTAGAATTATATCAACGGGCGAAGATGGTAAAATTGGTGGTGATGGTGTTGACAGGGATATTGTTATCTTTTCAACAAAGCAATGACTAAAAACTCCTAACAAAACAAATGCACTCGGACAGCCAAAAGCTGCGCCGCTCGTACCTCGCTCTGCACCTTTTGGCAGCCGGTGATTTGCGGCGTTAAGTGAAAAATGGGAATTGCAGTAGCCATAATTTATTTGCCGATATTTCTTGTTTGCACCATTGTCTCAATAGTTATGGGCATAAAAATATTTGATTTCAAAAGCCCTTTTGCAAAAACAAGCATTTTAGCATTATTTCAACTTTTTCTTGTGTTGCTTGGCATGATCATCCCTGTGATAATTTGCATTTTTGCCATGCGTATTATCCAAGTTAGTAGCAATCAAGGTGGGTATAAATTGATTGAGAATTTGGCGATTTCACTATTTGGACCACTTTCAATTGGGGTCTCCTTTTTTCTTTTTTCCTTTATGTTTAACGATAAAGTTAAAGCAATTCTTCGTTATTTTTCAACTGGGGCAATGTTTTCTGTGCCATTGCTTCCACTTGTCGCTTTTATGTATTTTCTGGTTTAGCGAAGAGCACTTAACAACAGCATGCACACGGATCGCCTACAGCGCTGCGCGCTTTCAGCGACCGGTGATGCAGGCGTTGGGCAGGAGACCAAATGAAATACCACTTCAAGATTGCTATATTAATACTGTTTATTTTTGTTCAGTTTTCCTTAGAATCGGCTTAAGGCGCTTCTGTTTTAGATGGTATTCCGCCTGGTGTTACAATGCACCGAATTCAAAGTGGGGAAATTGATCAATCAGGTTGGTCTACCGCAGAATCTACGAGGGGTGGATTTTCTGTCCAACTACCTGGGAAATTCAATGATTTTACAATTGAAATGCTTGCGAACGACGGGACACCAATATTTAACCATACGGTTGGCGCGATAACCGCCGAAGGTGTCAAGTTTGGGGCGTCTTGCATAATAAGCGATAAATATAAATCCCAAAAAGACTCAGTTAATCTCTTTACCGATAGTATTAAGGAGACTAGTCGTTTTTTTGAAAAAAGTCTAGTACGATATCAAGGTCTGGAAGGTGCTGAAGTTCACTGTGGAAATGGTGTTACCAATGCTTATTTTAGGGTCTTTCAAGATGAACATAAGCTATATTTTCTCATTGTCGATTATCCACCCGTCTTTGAAAAGGAAATGCTTGCTCATGCAATGAAATTTCTACATTCTTTCAAGATAAATAAACAAACAAATTAGCCCAACCGAAATTTTAAGCGGATAGTTCAACAGAAGTGCGTCTCGAATGATTTAGTGGACCGCCTAGGTCTCTAAGCTGCCGCTTAAATTACCGTTGGGCGGTACGAGGGCGGGGTTTGCGAAAATGATCATTGGCATTAACCACATCACCTTGTCAGTCAGCGATCTTGAACGATCATTTTCGTTCTACACCGAAGTGGTCGGGCTAAAGCCCGTTGCACAGTGGGCGCGTGGCGCGTATTTGGTGGCTGGAGAGCACTGGATCTGCCTGTCCCTTGACCATGAGACGCGTTGTGGCCAAAGGCCCGAGTATACACACGTCGCCTTCTCTGTGCCGGCCGCGGCCTTCTCAGAATGTGCGAATGCTATACGATCACAAGGCGTATCAGTCTGGAAAGAGAATAAGAGCGAGGGTGCCTCATTGTACTTCCTCGACCCTGACGGACATAAGCTGGAACTCCATGCAGGAGATCTCAAGAGTCGCTTAGCCGCCCTCAAAGAGCAGCCGTATGAGGGGCTCAGGCTGTATTTGTGAACATTGCCCAACAAACGCATTCACACGGATCGCCTACACGCTTCGCGCTTCGGCGCCCGGTGATGCGTGGCGTTAGGGGAACGAGATCGGCGGGGAGGGAAACCCCAGCAGGGGCCACCCCACAGGCAAACGCAGGCCCAAAAGCCAGCCAGTTTCGGACGACGAGCGCTTCCGCTGGACGCTCGTCCTCAACTGGCCGGCCCTGCTATTCGCTTCGCTCACTTGCCTGTGGATTGACCCAGGGAGACCGGAAATAAAGGGGATGGGATGAAAATAAATTCATCCCTTTTGTGCCACGCGAACGATATGTACCTTGGAAGAGAAGTGAGTAAAAACGGGAACTTGCGGGTAAGGGGTGGAACAGTGCGTATTTCGGGGGTCGGACCAAGCTAAGAGTCTGAAATAATGCAAAAATTTCTAAAAATACCCCTTCAAAACCCACCTATAGGCCGATTTTGGGGGGCAAAATCAGGGATATAGTTTTTCCAGCGGAAATTATTCATGGTATGGCAAATGGGAGGGCGCCATGGCAAGAGCCAATCGGCATCGCATTCCGGGCTGCATCTGGCACATTACCCACCGCTGCCATAAGAAAGAATTTTTACTGAAATTTGCCCATGACCGACATCGTTTTGTCGCCTGGTTGCGCGAAGCTCGCAACCGCTTCTCCCTGCAAATTTTGAACTACACCGTTACCTCCAATCATGTTCATCTGCTGGTGAAAGACAATGTCGAGGCCAGTTCCATACCGCCAGCCATTCAACTGGTAGCGGGCCGGGTCGGCCAGGAATACAACCAGCGAAAGCGTCGCAAAGGAGCTTTCTGGGAAGATCGCTACCATGCCACCGCCATAGAATCCGGCGAACATCTGCGCCGCTGCCTTGTCTATATCGATTTGAACATGGTACGGGCAGGAGTCGTGAATCATCCAACAGAATGGGCTTATGGCGGATATCACGAGATCCAGGGAAATCGCCGTCGCAACACCCTGCTTGCTTTGGACGCTCTTGCGGAAGCTACCGAGACCGATGGTCCATGTGCGTTGGCAAAAGCTCACCGGGAATGGGTCGAGGAAATATTGGCCTCGGACAAAGGCAGACGGGAAGAGATTTGGACAAAGAGTGTCGCGGTCGGCAGCAAGCAGTTCGTTCAAAAGATCCAGGAAAACCTCGGAGCGAGAGGGGCAGGGAGAAGTGTGATGGCAAACGGCGATGCCTATATGCTTCGGGAATCGACGGAAACCTATAAGGCTGATTTTGACCCCGAAAATCGAGTTATAGCACCAAATAATTACTATTTTTGGAATGATTTCTTTTGAATATCAGAGGGTTGGCTTGGTCCGACCCCCAGGCCTTAAAGGGATCATCGAACCGGTCTTCGGCCACCTGCGGGAGACGCTCGGCTTGAGACGATTTTCCCTGCGCGGCAAGGTCAAGGTCGATGCCCAATGGAAGCTGATGACCATGCTGCACAACATGACCAAGATTCACCGTTATGGCTGGTCTTTGAAAAAGGAAGGGGCGAAAGGCGAGAAAAAGGCGGTAATTGGGGGCCAATCCGAACGAAGAAGAGGGAAAAAACAACTAACTACGGGGCCTCGGCACTTTTGAAGTCCTCCAAAGGAAAAAGAGTTAAAAGAAAACAACTGATGGAGATTGGTTTTCGTCAGGTGGGTATTTCTACAGCCTCGTTGTGCTACACTTCCGTTACTCTACACATTACGTTATTAAAAGGAGGCCACAATGAAGGTAAATAAAGCACGGTCATGGGTATTTTTTATTATTTTGTTCCTTAATATTTTAAATTTATATGGTTGTGCAACAGTACCAAAAGGAGATGCCTTTAGACCAATGAATGATGTCGGAGATGAAGAGTCTATTATCTATATATACTGGCCTGGTAAATCTAACGGGACAGATTTTACAATTATTGCTGACAAAGCACCGATTGGGAAATTAGTAGCTGGAAGCTATATACCGTTCAGATCGTCAAAGCAGAGTATTCTTCTAGAAGCAAAGCTAAACTTTGGTTTTATGAAAGCAGGCCTGCTAGATGTTGCACAAGCAAAGACCACGCAATTGAGCATTAACTTGACTCACGATGCAAAGCCAATCTATGTACGATGTTCGCCATATAGCGATACCAGTGGTTGGAATTTTTCTATGCCAGGTCTTATTAACCAACTGCGACTTATTGAAATCAATTCGTATAGTGGGGAATCAGAAATTCAGAATTGCCGTTTGCTCCAATAATAGCCATACTGCTCGTAATGTTATTATAACAGGGCTCCGGGGGGGCTCCGGGTGTCGGACCAAATGAACTCATTGGAATTACGCAACTTTTTGTAAAAATAGCCCCTCAAAAACCACCTATGGGCCGATTTTGGGGGACAAAATCAGGGTTATAGTTTTTTTCGGGTGAGATTTCCCCTGCTTGGCACAGGGAGGGAACCATGGCAAGAGCCAATCGGCATCGCATTCCGGGCTGTATCTGGCACATTACCCACCGCTGCCACAAAAAAGAATTTTTACTGAAATTCGCTCATGACCGGCATCGTTTTGTAGCCTGGTTGCGCGAAGCTCGCAACCGGTTTTCCTTGCAAATCTTGAACTACACGGTTACCTCCAATCATGTCCATCTGCTGGTGAAAGACAATGACGAGGCCAATTCCATACCACCAGCCATTCAACTGGTAGCGGGCCGGGTCGGCTAGGAATACAACCAGCGAAAGCGTCGCAAAGGAGCTTTCTGGGAAGATCGATACCATGCGTCGCACCACCCTGCTTGCTTTGGACGCTCTTGCGGAAGCCATCGAGACCGATGGTCCATGTGCGTTGGCAAAAGCTCACCGGGAATGGGTCGAGGAAATATTGGCCTCGGACAAAAGCAGACGAGAAGAGATTTGGACAAAGAGTGTCGCGGTCGGTAGCAAGCGGTTCGTTCAAAAGATTCAGGAAAACCTCGGAGCGCGAGGGATAGGGAGAAGTGTGGGGGCAAGCGGCGTGCCTCTATGCTTCGGGAATCGCCGGAAACCTAAAAGGGCGGTTTTAACCCCGAAAATCGAGCTATAGCACCAAATAACTGCTTTTTTTGAAGAGATTTCTATTAAATATCGAATAGTTAGGTTTGTCCGACCCCAGGACTGGGCTTAGGCTTGTTCGGCAGCAGGCAAAAATGGGACACAGCAAATGAAATTAATCAACACACAATCTGTCAGCATTCCAATTACACAATTATCTCAGTATAGCAGGTCTACCAATGGCAACCTTTATGGTTCAGGCCACATGGCAATTATCCTTTCCAACATGGATACCAATGATAAAAGTGAATGGGATGCCATTATTAGTGACCTAATTTCGGACGAATATATGATCCTTACATATGATTATTTTCAGCATATGGACGATCAATCGAGAACTCTTGAAGATGCTGTTTCATTTATTTGTGATGCAGGTGCGAAGAAAATTATCCTTATTGGAGCAAGCAGGGGTGGGGTCGCATCCATAAAAGTCGCAGCTCGACATATGAACAACAGTTGTATTGTTGGCGTCGTGGCTTTTTCAGCTCCTATCGAATATGAAGGAACTGTCTTTTTCAACAAGGATGAATTGAGCAGGATTAAAATTCCTAAGCTCTTGATAAATTCGGAAAATGATGATGGAGCAAACGATACTCGTAAGATGTTCGAACTATTTGAAAATCCAAAAGAATTGCTAATCTACCCAGGGGATGCCCACGGGACAGAGCTATTTGACAAGGAACGAGAATCGATAGTCAAAAAGCTACTGGATTTCACAGGGGCAGCATTTGGAGTATGCGATTAAATCAATGATTGCCGAAATATCGTGCCAGGGGACGGCGAAGAGCGTGCCGCCACCCCTGACACGTGGCGTTACACGCATCGGGGGCGCTATGTTGAAACGACTACTGCTACTTTGTCTTATTTGTAGTCCTGCCGCTGCCTGGTCGCTCTACAAACCAATGCGCGTCATCGCACCGCAGTGGGTGGAGGGTATCTCTTGTGTCGATGCTTTCATCTGCATCGACGATGTGTCGCGCTACCCAGAGGCATTGGAGTTGTACAAAAGCGCCCTTCACTTCGTTTCGACGACAGTTGGCTCATTCCACGAAAACCCGCGCGTTACCTTCTGTACTACAGAGGTTTGTTTTCAGTCATTTGGGTTCACCAAGGCATCCGCAAGCACCGTTGGTAAATCTGGAATAGTCGTCAGCCCGAGGGGATGGACACTTTATTACCTCCGCCACGAAATGATTCACCACCTACAGGCAGAGCGGCTTGGTGTTCTCACACAATTGCTTGGTCCGGTGTGGTTCATCGAAGGCATGGCATACTCCCTCAGCGACGACCCACGCCAGCCAATGGCAGAACCGTGGCGGCAACATCGGGCCGATTTTGAGGCTTGGTACGAGAAAGTGGGGAAAGAAGGTTTGTGGGATGAGGCACGGAAGCTGTGAACGCGCATAACACATCGCTCCAGCCGACCTCGGCGCTGACGCGCCTCCTCGGCTGAGCTTGGCGTTAGAGCCTACGCGGAAGGGGTTATAACGGTTTGGCGGTGGTGGGAAAGTCTTTGAGGATTTGCTTGTCCATGGTGATCAACGGCACGTTCAGGCTTTGTGCCAAGGCCACGAATTCGCAGTCGTAAGCCGATCACTTGCTTTGCTGCACCAGTTGCAAGATGTCAAGAGAATTGACCATATACTCGCTTTCGTGAAGCAGCGATTCTGCTTCGGCCTGAATGGCCACGGCCTGGTTCAATGTCAACAGCTTCTTGCGTAGATACAACGCCAAGACATTGCGAAACTCACTGCGCCAAAGAGTTGGAACCATCCATTCCGGGTCGTTTTGCAAAAGATCTTCGGCCTTTGCAGTGTAGTCCGTAGGCAGATACAGGTAGGCCAGGACATTGGTATCAACGACAATCATGGCCGCCCCTGATCGATGGCATCTTCGATGTCGGCCGGCGTCACTTTTCCGGCGGGGACCTGCTGTCGCAAACTCCGTGCTCGCTGCAGCCGCTCCGCTGGGGTAACCCTGAGCGGGTTCAGCACCGTCTCAAGACAATGAATAAGTTCGCTATTGAGACTTCGGCGGTGAGCGTGGGCGGCGTCTTTCAGTTTTTGGTAGAGTTCGTCCGGCATATTTTTTATGGTCAGCGCGGGCATGGGCACCTCCTTTTTTGGTTTCATTATGGTTTCTCTTTGGTGCCAAGTCAAGCATAGGCTCTAACCAAGCTCTTCCAATGGATCGCAAAAACCGCGTCGGCGGAAAGGCTCTTAATGACCCTTCCAATTACTGTTTGGCGGGGCGTGAATGGAGGTTAAATCATGGAAACAAACATAGCGATTGCAACGATCAACATTTTTTGTGGCATTCTATTCATTGCTATAAGCGTCCCGTTAATGAATAGAAAAATCAAAATGAATAACCTATATGGATTTCGGATATCGAAAGCATTTGAGTCAGAAAAAAATTGGTTTGATATTAACGAATACGGAGCAAAACAGCTTATAATTTGGTCTCTCCCTATTATTGTGATCGGTATTATTTGTTTTTTTATACCCACCGACGAACATCCGGCTTTTCCTGCTGTTTTGGGGGCAGGCCCCGCCACTGTTTTCTCATTCATTGCAATTGTAAAAACAGCAAGATATGCGAAAAATTTATAAAACAAATTGGAAATACCGAACATGGAGAAACGTAAGAAGGAATGGTTTGACGATGACTCGTTCTGGCAGGACGTTCACAGCGTTTTGCGTTCACGCCCGACTCGAAAAGATCCTGGCGCTAGAGAAGCCTGCCGGCAAAGCCGCCCTCGATCTCTGTTCCCCACTACTGACAATCCATAGGAGATTCGTTGAATGTTGAACCTTGAATTTCTCATCACCTCATTTGTAGTGGTCCTTATCCCTGGCACTGGGGTAATTTTCACCATATCCACTGGCCTTACCCAGGGTCGAAAGGCTGCCGTGTTCGCGGCTATTGGTTGCACGTCGGGCATTCTCCCCCACCTAATGGCTACAGTGCTGGGTCTGGCTGCTCTCATGCACACCAGCGCACTCGCTTTTCAGACCCTGAAGTACGCAGGCATTGCCTATTTGTTCTATATTGCATTCGCCACCTGGCGAGACAAATCAACTTTGGCCATTGAAGAAAAGCCCTTTGCAAGCACGGCTACTGGTCTTATCTTGAAGGCTTTTTTGCTAAACATTCTCAACCCGAAACTGACTATCTTCTTTTTAGCTTTTCTCCCACAATTTGTTCAAACCCAGGGATCGATGAAACCGATCTTCCAGCTTATCCTGATGAGCACGGTTTTTATGGCCATGACGTTTGTTGTGTTCGTGAGCTATGGTTTTCTTGCACATGCTTTCCGTAAAAGAGTCATAGATTCGCCGCGAATCCAAACCTGGCTTCGCCGCAGCTTCGCAGCGGCCTTTGTTGGCCTAGCGGCAGAACTCTCATTCGCCGATAAATGAAGCCCAACCCTCTGATTAACCTGTTTGGTGGCATAGGGAGGATTTTCGTAACTGATTGTGCCAAATCGTAACAGGAAAGCAATCTAAAAATAGGAATAACAATTATGAAAAAACTATTTTATCTATTTCTTATCGGAATATGCGTCGCTTATTATTATCCGGCAAAGCCGAACTCCACTCTTTATAAGCTGCAAACTCGTATTAAATCAGCAGGTAGAAGTGAGGCTGATTATCGTGAAGAGCTTAGCTACAAGAGGGCGGAGTTGGCTGCTTATGAAAAGGCAATCGCAGATATCACGGCCAAGATTGAAGGTGTTGTTGCCAATGGCCCTATCTGCCCTATATCCGGTGAGAGGGCCATTACGACAGTGACTGATGATCCAAGAGACGATTTGCGGGCCAAATGCGAAGCGTTAAGAGAAGAGATCCGTGAATTGGAAGACAACATTGAGGAGTAAGAGGCTTTACGGGTGCTAACAAAAGTGTTGACGGGAGCGACTAGCGCCTGGCGGTTCCCTTAGAAATCACTGTTGGGCGAGCCATTTCGTCGCGTCCGTTTACCCAAAAAGTTATATCTTTCCAAAAGAGGGCAAGTTTTTGAAACAGCATATCGAGTACAGCCTACGAGAGGCAGTGATGGCTCTCGACGATCTACTTGCAAATGAGAGTGCATTAGAAGCAGTCGAGTCCGCAGGCCGTTTGCTCATCGAAACATTCGAGCGCCGAGGGAGAGTTTTCTCATGTGGCAATGGTGGATCCATGTGCGATGCCATGCACTTTGCAGAAGAGCTCACTGGCCGCTATCGCAAGGATCGAGCACCTCTATCGGCCTCAGCCATAAGCGATCCAGGGCATTTGAGCTGTGTGGGCAATGATCTTGGGTATGAGCAGGTTTTCTCCCGCTATTTGGAGGCGCACGGTCGTCCGGGGGATTGCCTGGTGGCTCTGAGCACGAGCGGGTCGAGCAAGAACGTACTACAGGCAGCGGAGGTGGCGCGGTCCATAGGAGTGCAGGTCATCGGTCTTACAGGCTGTCGAGAAGCGGCGCTTGCACCGTTCTGTAAAGTTCACATTTGCACCCCGGCGGGGCAGTTTGCCGACCGTGTTCAAGAACTGCACATCAAGGTTTTACACATCCTTATCGAGATTGTGGAACGTTCTCTCTTTCCTGAAAACTACGGCGAATAACACGGCAGAGAGCAGGAGCGCCTAAAGCCGCGCGACTTTCATGCCTGACGTTGGCAGGTACGCAATGATCAAATGGGTTGTATTCGATGCAATGGGAGTTGTCTTCACAGTGGGAGACGACACCAACGATCTGCTTGTCCCATTCGTACAAGAGCGTAATCGGGATATTTCAAGAGATGTTATCAATTCAGCATACCATCGGGCGAGCCTGGGGAATATCAGTTCTTGCCAGTTTTGGGACGAGATTGGGCTCGGCGACCAATACCCCGCAGTGGAGTCCGAATACCTGGATAGCATGTTGACGCTGGACGATGCATTCATTCCTGTAGCGAAGGCCTTGTCCGCCCGTTACAGGCTGGGTCTTCTGTCCAACGACGTGAGCGAGTGGTCGAAATGGTTAAGGCTTAAATTTGCGTTGGATTTTTTTGATTGCGTGATCATAAGTGGAGATGTCCGGGTGCGGAAGCCAGATACAGCCATATACGAACTATTCCTCCAAAAATCCCAGGCGAGCGCGGATACCTGCGTGTTCATTGATGACAGACATAAGAATCTTTCAGCAGCCCAGACCGTTGGAATGAAGACGATACACTTTGCCAGAGAGGACGGGGCGGGGACGTCTGCAGCTGACGCACGTATAGAGCGGTTTGCAGAGCTGGAAACGGCCATCAATAACATCCATGTTGGAAAAAAATAACAGGTCAAATATTATAATAATTGTAGCAGTGCGCTTCTTATTGAAGCAGAGGCACGCTGCAGGCCACAGCGCCCCTGGCCTGCGGTGACCTGGGACCTGGCAGCAGCGATAGCCGCAGGATAAGAGTTTCTATAGTATAGGCCCGGGTCGGATATGGACGGCAGCTAAAACGATTTTTGCGGAAGAAATATAAGACCGGGTTCATCGGGGGCCGGATCAAGTGCATTGTTGAAGGAGAAGAATAGTGACACGAAAAACGAAAAATGACGAGGAAATCGCCGACCACGGAAAGCAGGTCGTTCAGGGGCACCACCATAGGGGGAAATCTTCGGAAAGCCTGCTGAACAAGGAGGCGATTCTTGCGGCGTTGCGGCTTGAGCCGGGGCAAACAGTGCTCGACGCCGGTTGCGGGAACGGCTATATGTCGAAGGAATTTTCCATACGGGTGGGAAGCAGCGGGAAGGTTTTTGCTCTGGACCCCGATGTCATCGGCATTGCAGCCCTTCAAAAAGAGACCTCGGGAACCAATATCTTTGCGATGGTAGGGGATATCACGGCCCCGACCGATTTTCCCCCTTTCAGCTTTGATCTGATCTATCTTTCAACGGTCGTTCATGGTTTCTCCCCGATTCAGTTCAAAGGGTTCGCCACGGAGGTCGAACGCCTGCTGGCGCCTGGCGGCAGACTGGCCATCGTCGAGATCGTAAAGAGCGATACCCCATTCGGTCCGCCACAGAGCCTCCGGTTTTCCCCGGAGGATCTGAAAAAAGCCCTGGCATTTCCCGCGCAGGAAACCGTGGAAGTCGGAGAATACTTCTATTTGCAGATTTTCGGGAATCCTGTCGAAAAGTGACCGAAAATTTTTCGCCGGTTCTCCGGTTGAGGATATGCACTGCCGATGAATAAAATTGCTGCAAAATCAGTGAAACAGCAGTGGGCGGGTCTTTTGGGCTGGATTCTCCTGGCATTTGCTGCCGCCGCCATCGGCGGTGCAGCATCGGTTGGCGCGGAGGGCTTCTACCAGCA
Source organism: Syntrophotaleaceae bacterium (assembly GCA_041390365.1). Lineage (NCBI taxonomy): Bacteria > Pseudomonadati > Thermodesulfobacteriota > Desulfuromonadia > Desulfuromonadales > Syntrophotaleaceae > Syntrophotaleaceae bacterium. The sequence goes on from JAWKQB010000001.1 coordinate 945,970, forward strand.
GCTCAACCGACCATCCTGGGCGCCGCCGGGATGGCTGTTCGGCCCGGTCTGGACCCTGCTTTACCTGCTCATCGGCATTTCCGGCTGGCTTCTCTGGCGCAGGCACGGGGTCCGGCGCGCGAAGTTTGCCTTCACCCTCTATTTCCTTCAGCTCGCTGCCAATGCCTTGTGGACATGGCTCTTCTTTGCCTGGCGGCAGGGAGGGCTGGCTTTCGCGGAGATTCTGCTGCTCTGGTCCCTTATTGTTGCAACCATCTTCGCTTTCTGGCGTTTGCAAGCCAAAATCGCAGCGATTCTGCTCCTGCCCTATCTGGCCTGGGTCACCTTCGCCAGCGTTCTAGCCTTTTCGATGTGGCAACACAACCCGGGTTTGCTCGGGTGAATTTGTTTGCCGGCATGTGAGTGCTCGCAAAGGCCACCTAAACCTAACACTTCATTGCTTTTTTCTATCCCTCGGGAGGAGTCAATGGTACCTGCCGTATTACTTGGAATGTATGTGGTCATGTTTGTCCTGCTCGGAATCGCTCCTTACGACAGGGCCGTGTGGGTGACGGAAAATCTTCCGATCGTTGGTATCGTTCTGATGCTGGTTCTGACCTGGCGGCATTTCCGGTTTTCCAACGGCGCTTACCTGCTGATGGCGTTTCTGGTTTTTCTGCATACGATCGGAGGTCACTACACGTTCGAACGGGTTCCTTTCGATTGGGTGACCGAACTGTTCCATTTCCAGCGGAATCACTACGACCGGATGGCCCACTTTACCGTCGGATTTTATGCCTTCCCTTGCGCAGAGTTTCTGTTGCGACGCAGGCTGGTTTCCTCGAGGCTGGTTTTGCTCCTGTTCCCGATCTTTTTCATCATGTCGGTTGCGGCCGGTTATGAGTTGTTCGAGTGGCAGTATGCGGTGCTTGCCGATAGTGAAGCAGGGATAGCGGTGCTCGGTTCCCAGGGAGATATCTGGGATGCTCAAAAGGATATGTTGGCCGATACCCTTGGAGCAATTTTCGCAACCGGGTTTTTTGCTATGATTCACTGGCGGGAACTTCCGGTGGGCATCGAGGCGAAGCCGGCCTGATGCCGAACCTTTGATACTCCCAATGCAAACAGTCATTGTACTTAAAGCGGTGGCGGTCTGGGCCGGGATTCTGGTATTGGCCGTTCTGAACGGCCTTCTGCGGGAGGCGCTTCTCCTCCGGATTTTCGGCCCGCCAGCCGCCCTGATCGTGAGCGGTGGGCTTTTGTCGGCTCTTATCCTCCTTGCTGCCTTTCTTGCACTGCCGTGGCTCGGTACGCGCCGTCGATCCGAACTCCTGGCCGTTGGCATCGGCTGGCTCCTGATGACTCTCGTTTTCGAATTTGCCTTCGGTCTCTGGCAAGGCAAATCCCTGCAGACCCTGCTGACGGCCTACACCTTCAAGGATGGCAACCTCTGGCCCGCCGTTCTTCTGGTCACGGCTCTGTCGCCCTGTCTTGCCGCCAAGCTTCGAGGGTGGGCGTAGCAATAAACAACCCCGCAGCCTGTGGGCTCCGGGGTTGTTTTTCAATGGTCATTGCTCACATCGCAACGGAAACCGAACGATCAGCCTTCCGCAGCGTCCGCAAAAACCCTCTTTTGAATGCCGAGTTTTTCGCAGGCGATTTCCCGCAAGCGGTACTTCTGGATCTTGCCGCTGGCGGTCATCGGATAGCTGTCGACGAAGAAGACGTGCTTCGGCTTTTTGTAGGGCGCGATGCGGCTGCGGGTGAAGTCGATGACGTCTTCTTCGGTGATGTCGGTGCCCTGCTTGCGAATGATGAAGGCTCCGACCACCTCACCGTATTTTTCATCGGGAATTCCCACCACCTGAACGTCGAGTACGCCGTCCATGGTGTAGAGAAACTCCTCGATTTCCCGCGGGTAGATATTTTCGCCGCCTCGTATGATCATGTCCTTGATGCGGCCGGTGATCCGGTAGTAGCCGTCGCTGTCGACCACGGCCTGGTCGCCGGAATGCAGCCAGCCGTCGGCGTCGATCGCTTCGGCGGTCTGCTCCGGCATGTTGTAGTAGCCCTTCATGACGTTGTAGCCGCGGCAGCACAACTCACCCCTTTCGCCGATACCGACCTCGCCGCCGGTTTCCGGATCGATGATTTTGACCTCGATCTCCGGCAGAACGGCGCCGACGGAGCCTGTGCGCTGGGCCACCGAATCGTCGGTGCGGGTCTGAGTGATGACCGGTGAGGCCTCCGTCAGGCCGTAGGCAATGGTGATTTCGGAGCAGTGCATCTTTTCCATCACCTGACGCATGGTTTCTTCCGGGCAGGGCGATCCGGCCATGATGCCGGTGCGCAGGGAGCTGAGATCGAACATGTCGAACATGGGATGAGCCAGTTCGGCGATAAACATGGTCGGCACCCCATAGACCGCAGTGCACCGTTCCTTCTGGATGGCGGCCAGCACCAGCAGGGGATCGAACAACTCGAGCGGGACCAGGGTGGTGCCGTGGGTCAGGGCGGCCATGATGCCGAGAACACAGCCGAAGCAGTGGAACATGGGCACCGGCAGGCAGAGCCGGTCCTTTTCGGTGAACTTCTGCCGATCCCCGATAAAGTAGCCGTTGTTGAGGATGTTGTAGTGGCTGAGCATGACCCCTTTGGGAAAGCCGGTCGTCCCCGAGGTGTACTGCATGTTGATGACATCGTGAGCATCCAGAGAGTTCTTGATCCGGTCCAGCTCGGTGTCGTCGTAGTGGTCGCCAAGCATCATCAGTTCGCGGCTGTTGTACATGCCGCGATGTTTTTCCTGGCCGATGAAGATGACGTTGCGCAACCGGGGAAACCTGGCGCTCTTCAGCTGTCCGCGCTGGCAGCTTTCCAACTCCGGAATCAGCTGTTTGACCGTCAGCAGATAATCGTGGTCACGGAAACTGCCAATCAGGGCCAGGGCTTTGAGATCGGACTGCCTGACCAGGTACTCCAGTTCGAAACTGCGATAGTGCGTGTTGATGGTGACAAGCACGGCGCCGATTTTGGCGGTGGCGAACATGAAGGTGGTCCAGTCCGGCACGTTGGTGGCCCAGATGCCGACATGGTCACCCCTGCCGATGCCTATGGCGAGCAGCCCTTTGGCCAGCTGGTTGACCCGTTCATTGAACTGGCGGAAAGTGAAGCGTAGATTGCGGTCCGGGTAAACGATGAATTCATGATCCGGCAGGCGTTCGACCTGGTCCTCGAAGAAGGCGCCGATGGTTTTATTCGTATAGGGCATGAGCGACGCCTCCTAACCGGGCACGTAGACGACGGCCAGAATTTTGGCGACGCCGCCGACAGCATGGACATCGTGAGGGACCACCGAATCGTAGTAGATGCTCTGGCCTGCTTGCAGGGTGTAGGAGGTTTTGCCGTAGTTGATCCGGATCGAGCCCGCAACGACATAGATAAACTCTTCCCCTTCGTGCCCTGACAGGGGTGGAGACTGGCCGGTAAGGGGCTTGACATCGATCAGGAAGGGCTCCATGTGACGGCCTTTTTTGCCCGCGGCCATGGAGTAGAAATCGAGATTGCTGCCGATCGCTGCGGGATCCTTGCCGGAAAAGCGGATCACATTGGTCGCCTGCTCGGGGCTGAAGATCGCCGGTTCGTCCATCGGTTCGTCATCGAGCAGGGTTCCGAGCCGCACGCCCAGAGCGCGGGAAATTTCCATCAGCGGGGTGAGAGAGGGAATCAATGCGCCTTCCTCAATTCGCCTGATTTGGTCAGGGTGGCAGCAGCTCTTTTCAGCCAGTTCCTCAATGTTCATTTCTCTGGCTTCGCGAAGTTGACGCAGTTTGGCTCCAAGGTTGGTTTCGGCAGGCATTGTTGCTCCTTTTTTTAATGGCATTCCATGCGGAATCCAGCCGTTTCAAATTGAGTCGCTGTTGAAGCGGGTTTCGGCTGATGTTTGTATCACTGACCTCAGAATCTGTAGGAGTTGCTACGGTCTGATAAATTGCATTATTCGTTGAAAATGGTCAAGACCCAAGACTGGTTTCGGTAACAAAGTTCGCCATTTTTCCTGGGTGCACCCCGATTAAATAAAACGATTCAAAAATAGACCGTCAAAGAGCCTTATTTATAGAAAATTATAAAGATAAAAAAGTTTCAAGATTGGATCGTGAAACGATGAGGGATAACTTGGGAGTCGGAACAGAGATGGGAAGTTTCAGTTGGTCTGAAAATGATGCTTCGAGAAAACTGGAGTTGTATCCAAATTGTGAAATTGCACAATCCTTAACAACTCACCTTCCGGAGTTTTCTCCTCGACAGTAACCGGCAGCCAGAGGGCGGGATCGATGACATAGCGGTAACGGGTAACGATCCCGGATCTGAAATGGTCCTGGGCCAGGACTTCCCATACGACCCGATCCTTGGTTTCCAGAACATGCAACTCCCCCTTTTTCCCGGCGCCGATACTGCGGCCGATGTTGGCGATCAGAAGGCCCAGGTCCGTTTGGTCAAAACGCTGCCCCATCCCGGCCACGATCCGCTTGTTATCCGGCGTCAATCGGAAAGTCAGGAAGTCCTTCCATCCGCCGAATCGGATAAACACGCGTCCCCCCTGGTCGGGGTAGATCATCTGCATGCCGGGATTGGGCATTTTCATGTCGATCCGAATCCGCCCGGGTTTTTGAAATGAATAGCGAAAACGGTGAACATCAACCCGGCGGCCGTTTCGGTAAGTAGCACTTTCTACATCGGCGTGGTAGGCCTCCAGCCTGTCAAAAGCGGCCGTCATGCGGGAAAGGATGGCGGCCGCTTCCATGGATTTCACCGGGCCTCCAGTCTCGGCAAAGGCCAAGGCGGGAGCTGACAGGATCAGCAACGGGAAGGCCCAGATGGTGAGTTTGCGCGCAATCGGCAGCCGCATGTAGCTTTACCTTTGATAGGTTTCGATACGTCCGGTCATGCCCAGTGACGGGTGAAACGGTTTGTCGCAGTAGAATTCCCAGGTACCCGCCTCAACCAGCTGCAGGGGTATTTCAACCGTTTCCTTCGCTGGCAAATCTATTGTCAGAACCTTTTGTCCAACAGGGTTGTTGACCGTCACATTGTGCTCCATGGCAGTCGTGTTGGTCATCCGCAGCATCACAAAATCCCCTTTGCCGGCTTTTATGATTGCAGGATTAAAGGAAAAGTTGTCGGCCTGAACGGCGACTACAACTTTTCCGGTTTCGGCGGGAACGACATGAACGGTTTTCTTGTCAGCGCAACCCCAAATTGCCGGGATCAAAATCAAAGCCGGCAGGAGAAAGAATCTTTTCATAGAAACCTCCATTTTAATCAGACCTTATACAACTATATCCCAAATTTCATGAACATATAGCCGGCCCCCTGAAAATCTTCTCAGAGGCTGTAAAGCTTACCGATGAAATCGCCATGAATCGCCCCCGAACCCCGGCCCCTGGCCGCGACGCTCATGCAGAATACGTCCTCGTGAATCGTGTCGTCGAAAATCGTGTCGAAAGTCATATCGACCCCGAGAATAGTCCTCGCGATCAAAGTCGTGCCGGCGACGAAAGTCCTTATGACGATCAAGGTCTTTGCGGAAGTCGTCATGTCGTCGTAAATCACGGTCACTTCTGAAGTTGTTGAAGCGGTGGAGATTACGGTTCCCATGAAAGTCGCCCCGCCGCCGAAAGTCATCATACCGACGATAATCCCGATGATCCCGGAAGCCTTTATGTGGGTGTCCGTACCAGGGGTGGCGATCATGGAAATAGGGCCCGATGATAACCCTCTTGTGCACAGTCAACGGGTGACGATGACCAAAGCTTCTGCCATCCACATAGCGGATACCGTAATGATGGTGTCCGTCTGCATATTGGAAAGTATCGTTTATGGCCTGCTGTTCGCTGGGGACGAGATACGTCGTTTCCTGTCCGAGACCGCCAGCCGGCAAAGCCATTACCGCCGCGGCGACAGCCGTCAGAATGCTGGTTGTTCTCATGATTGCTCTCCGTCGTAAACAGCCCCTCTCCAGGGACGCCAGGCCTGTCTGGGAACCCCGGTTATGAAAAGGGCTTTTTTTTATTATAGACGGATTAGCGGGTGGAAGGTGTACTTGAAGGAAGCGGGAGGGACTTGTCAATCAAAGGCGCACCCATTGAATCCTGTTCAGATGGTGGAGCGATTGGTTGAAAAGAAAGGTCTCTGTCTCAGAGGATCACAGGGGTTTGCCAGGCAGTGCAGCGTCTGCAAAATCTTCTCCGCCGGCTCCGGCCGGCCGAAGAGGTAGCCCTGACCCTCGTCGCAACCGTGGCTCAGCAGCATGTGGTACTGCTCTTCGGTTTCCACCCCTTCGGCCACCACCTTCAGATTCAGGGTGTGGGCCATGGTCGTGATGGCTTTGGCGATGGCCGCCATGTCGGGGTCGCTGGTCATTTGACTGACGAAGCTGCGGTCTATTTTAAGGAAATCTACCGGGAAACGCTTGAGATGGCTGAGGCACGAAAAGCCTGTGCCGAAATCGTCGACGGAGAGGATGATGCCCCTCTCCCTGAATGCCCGGAAGGTGGACAGGTTGCGTTCGCTGTGTTCCAGCAACATGCTCTCGGTGAGCTCCAGTTCAAGCTGCCGGGGATCTATTCCGCTTTCAGCCAGGGCCCGGTCAACCGTTTCAACAAGATTGCTTTCCATAAGCTGACGGGCAGAGAGGTTGATCGCCAGGCGCAGTGCCGGTTCCCCCGCTTCCTTCCAGAGCTTTAATTGCCGACAGGCCGTTCGCAATACCCATTCGCCGATGGGCACGATCAGCCCTGACTCCTCGGCCAGCGGGATGAATCGGTCGGGCGATACCAATCCCCATTCGGCATGGTGCCAGCGCAGCAACGCCTCGATGCCGCTGGGACTGCCGCTGGTCAAGTCGACTTTCGGCTGGAAGTAGAGCTCCAGCTCCTCCCGGTCGATGGCCCCACGCAACTGCCCTTCAAGGAGAATCCTGTCCCTTACCTGTCGATCGATTTCACTGGAAAAGAAGCGGCTGGTGTTGCGCCCCTGGTCCTTGGCGTGATACATCGCGGCGTCGGCGTTACGCAGCAGCTGGTTTCCATTGGTCCCGTCGTCGGGAGATAATGCAATGCCGACGCTGGCGGTGATAAAAAGGTTTTGCCCCTCCAGTACGATCGGTTCCTGCAGGGATGCGAGCAGTTTCGCGGCAATGCCGGAGGCGTCTTCGCTGCTGCCGACCAGGGCCAGCAGAACGAACTCGTCGCCGCCAAGACGGGCCAAGGTGTCCTCCCGGCGCGAGACGCGGAGAAATCTTTCCGTCACTTCCGTCAGAAGTTGATCGCCGATGGTGTGGCCGAGGGAGTCGTTGATGGTCTTGAAGCGGTCGAGGTCGATGAAAAAGACCGCGACCCGCTTCTGCAGTCTCAGACTCCTGGCCAGCGTCTGGTTCAGGCGATCGTGAAGCAGGCGACGGTTGGGCAGGTCGGTTAATGAATCGTAGTAGGCCAGCTTCTGAATTTCCTGTTCAGCAGCTTTACGTTCCGAAATATCCCGGGCGAGGGCAAGGATTGCTCTGCCGTCGTCCAGCTCCACCAGCCTGGCGTTTATCTCGACCGGGACCATATGGCCGTTGCGGGTCAAGTGGACGCTTTCAAAAAGCAGGTGACGGTTTATGAGAAGACTTTGCCGCTGTTTGGCCAGATCCCAGCGTACTTCGGGAGCGAACAGTGCCGTGAAGTTCATTTTTAACAGCTCCTCCCGATCGTAGCCCAGGCGATGGCAGGCGATATCGTTGACCTCGCTCAGAGTGCCGAAACTGTCGTCTGCCTCAAGCCGGCACACGCATACCGCATCGTTGCAGTTGTTGAACAGGATGCGATAGCGCTGATGGCTTTGAGCCAGGGACTGTTCGCGTTCCTGAAGTGCGACAGCCATTGCCTTGAAGGCGTCCGTTAGTTCGGCCAGTTCGGTGTAGCTGCCGCCGGCCAACTCGATGTCATACCGGCCGCGGCTAAGGTCACGGGTGCCAGCGGCCATGGCCGCAAGGGGGCGCAGCAGACGTCCGGCCAGGAGCAGGGCAATGACGGTGGCAAAGATGATGGCCAGGAAGGTGAAGGCCAGGGTTAGGCTGCTTACCCGCGAAACCGGCTGCAAGGCCGTTTCGAACGGCAGGCTGACCATGACCATCCAGCCCGTTTGCGGCAGGATAACCAATCCGTGCAGGTTTTCTCCTGATTCCTGGCAATAGACGGCCCCCTCCTTGCCCTCAATGCCGTCCCGAACGATCATGTGGTTGCGTAGATTCAGACGTTGACGGGCCAACTGCTGATCGCTGTGGGCGATGACCGTACCCGCCTGGTCGAGCACCACGATTTCCATTAACGGATTGCCGTTCTGATAGGTGGCGATCAGCTTCGTCAGCTGCGCCAGGCGAATATTTCCTATCAGGTAGCCTTCTCGAAGCGGAATACCGAAGCCTACCGTCGGCTCGGTATTAATGGGCGAGGTGAAAGTGTGCGACCACAGGGGACGCTGCATCTGCCGGAGCCGAACGAAAAAAGGATGCCCGGAAAGATCCAGGTCGAGCAGTTCGTCCCGGGCAATATGGGCATTATCAGCCAAACCCATATGCGTGATCCGGCCGTCGGGGGAAAGCACCAGGATCGACTCGAACACCTGGCGGTTGCCGACGGTTATTCCCAGATAGTGGTCGATTTCCTCTTCAGCCAGCAGGTTGTGATCGTCAATCAAGCGGCCTACGAGTTGCAGGGTGGCCTGAGGGGCCTGCAGGAACCTGGTGATCTCCTCCCGCAGGGCCCGGGCCTGAGACAGGGTGTCGGCGGTGATCCGTTGAGTAAGAGAGGCGGTCAACTGGCGGTTGAAATAGAGGCCGAGAAGCAGCACCGGGAAGGCTGCCGCCAAAATAAACAGGAGGGTCAGCGAGCGGCGTAAACTGCGCGGTTTTTTCATGGCGAATACAAGGCGCGGAAATGTCCGTCGCGAAAGATGGCTGGAAAAAGATTCCTTTGCACGTCGCCCTGGGCATCGAGCTTTAGAGTGCCCTGCAGAACGTGGAACGTTTTCCGGCTTTTCAGGAAATGCAGCATCTTTTGAGGACTTTCCCCAACCTGCAGACTCTGCAGGAGAATATTGGCGGCATCGAACCCGTTCACCGCAGCAAAGCCCGGGTCGTAGCCGAAGCGCCGGCGAAATGCTTCGCAAAAGGCGAGGAATCGCTCCGAACGGTCGTTCCGATTGAGAGTTCCCAGACAGACAATTCCATCGACGGCACGGCCGCCAAAAGCGGCCAGGTCGGCAGTGGAAGACCATTCGCTGATCAGTACCGTCAACTTTACCCCGGATTTGGCCAGGCTCTGGCAAAACAATCCGGTGTCCACAGCGTTGGCAAGCAGAAAAAGACCTTCTGCCCCGCTGGCGCCGACCTGCTGCACCAGGGGGGCAAAAGTTGTGTGTCCCGATTCGAAGGCCAAGGTGGCAACCATCTGCCCGCCAAGGCGGGAAAACGCCTCGCTGAAGCTGGTCAGCCAGGTGGCGGTAAAGGCCCGGTTGCCTTCGTCCCAGACAACGGCGATGCGGCGCAGCTGAAGTTTATTGTAGGCAAGTTCGGCCAGTTGGCGGGCAGCCTCCCGGCCGCTGGGATAGAGGCGGAAGAAGGTATCGTCCAGCCCTGAAAGCTGGTCGGTGCTTACGGTCGGACTAAGCAGGGCAATGCCTGCCTCTTTGCTGATGGGGAGGGCGGTAACGGCCATTTGGCTGGTCATGGGACCGATGACCGCCACGCAGCGGGCGTCGAGAAGCGACTGCAGCGCTTTGCGAGCTGTGTCGGGATCCTGCCGATCGTCGGCTGTTTCCAGGATCACCGGTCGGCCATTCAGCCCGCCTGCCAGGTTAAACTGTTCGATCGCGAGCATCGCGCCGTCGCGGCCGGCTATGCCAAGGTCGGCGGAGCGGCCGGTGAGGCCGCCGATAAACCCGAGTTTGAGAGGCTCCTCACGGCGACAGCCGATAGAGAAAAAAGTGATGGCGATCAGCAGAAAAAGACCTGGCAACCATCGCATAAAGTGGGAGGTACCGTGAGGGAAAGGAAAAAAATTCATCAGCAAGTTCATTGTCGAATGGCGGTCGCGAAGGAGGGTAAGGAAAGAGCGGCCGACATAGGATAACGATATGTTACTATAGGCAAGCGCCTGTAAAGTTAAACAGAGCCGTATGGATTTTGCAATATAAAACTTGATCCTCCCAGGAATCTGGGAGGCCTTTGAAATTATAAACAATTTGGTCAGGTATGCCCATTGATCCTTTTCGTTGATACCGGTTTTTCCCAAAAGGCATCCATCATGACCGGCTGCAGGAACAGCGGCCGGTTGGGTGCTGAAATCGCAGATCATTCCAAGGAGCTTCTATGACAGTCCAAATCGTTCCGATCATCAAGGCAGTCGCTCCGTATCTCGCCCAGATAGCAAGCGCCGCCATACCCGCCTTTACATCGAAGCCCGAAACCGCCAGGACGGACCCTGTTCTGAGCAGGCAGATCGAAGAACTTCAGGCTGCTGCCACAGAGAATGCCAAATCCATTCACCTGCTGGCCGAAAAGATGCAGCAGACCATACAGGGACTTGAAAGCGCAGCACAGGAGGCAAGAAATCAGGTCGCCACTTACAAAGCTCTGCTGTTTCTCACCCTGGGGATATCTGCGGGATCCTTACTGACCTGCATCTATCTGCTTTTCAGGTATTCCTGATCGGACGGCAAGTTCCTGGGGCATCGTGGCGATAAAAAATGAAATTTTTAACGAAAAGAAGATAGTTGGCACATTTCCTGAATCCTTTTTTCGCTATTACCTCGCGCCTGTTAAATCGAGCCGGTTTTGTTCGGTTTATGCATTGTTAAGGTCGGGAATTTGACTATCTGCCCAGCGCTTTGACCAAAAGGGTTCTTCCGGTTCGCTCCATCCCGCTTCAGATGAGGAAACATGACGCAAACCGCCTTTGAAGGGTTGATTCATAGTGCCGCCCTGCTTATCGCCGCTGCTTTCGTCTTCGATCTGATCACGATTCGTTATCAGAACCGGAAAAATATTCCTCAGAGACTGCTCATCGGTTTTCTGCTTGGCATGCTTGGAATCATCCTGATGCTTTCATCCTGGAATTATGTTCCGGGCATCATTTTCGATACCCGCTCGGTGGTCATAAGTATAGCCGGTCTCTATTTCGGCCTGATCCCAACTGCGGTTGCCATGACCATGACCTGCCTTCTGCGCTTGTTCCAGGGCGGTGCGGCGATGGTAACCGGCATTTCAGTGATTCTTGCTTCCGGGTTCCTGGGGATTGCCTGGCGGCACCTTCGGGGGAGCAACAGGAAATTTTATTCCGGACTTGAGCTGTACGGCTTCGGTCTTCTTGTTCACGGGGTCATGCTGGGGCTGATGTTCACTCTGCCGCTGGCAACAGCCACTCAGGTGTTGAGGGTCATCGGTTTGCCGGTGCTCGTCATCTATCCCCTGGCGACGACAGTTCTGGGCCTCCTGATCAATATTCGCCGGCGCCGGGAGCAGATTTCCCGTGAACTGGCGGAAAGCGAAGAGCGGCTTCGACTGGCGCTTGAGGCCTCCAGTCAGGGAATTTACGATTTCAATATCAGGACCGGCATGGTCACCGTCAGCGACGAATATGCCCGAATGCTGGGGTACGATCCTGCCGAATATCGCATTACTTTTACCGACTGGGTGACCCAACTGCATCCCGATGACCGCGACCATGCCCTTACGGTCTATCAGGAATATATTTCCGGACACCGGGCCGTTTATGCCCATGAGTTCCGGATGAAAACCAGGAGCGGACAATGGAAATGGATCCATTCGGCGGGCAAGGTGCTGGAACGGGACAAGCTGGGCCAGCCCCTGCGCATGCTGGGGATTCATAAGGATATCAGTGAAGAGAAGGAGAGCGCTGCCCGGTATGAATACCTGGCGACACACGATGTGCTGACCGGTCTTGCCAACAGGGTTCTGCTCCGGGACCGGATCGAGCAGTCGATCCATTATGCCCATCGGACCCGGCGACTGGTCGCGGTGCTGCTGATCGACCTGGATCGATTCAAGTTCGTCAACGAAAGCCTCGGCCATGACTCGGGGGATGAACTGTTGAAGGTAGTGGCCGGGCGGTTACGCGAATCGGTGCGCGAGGCGGATACGGTGGCCCGTTTCGGCGGCGATGAATTCGTGATTCTTCTGGCCGAGGTGGCCGATGAGATTGATGTGGAGCCTGTTGCAGAAAAGATTCTCCACCGATTGTGCCAACCCTGCCGCATCAACGGCCGGGAAATCACCATCACCGGCAGCCTAGGCATCAGCATCTATCCGAGTGACGGCGCCAACAGCGAAAACCTCATCCGCTATGCCGACATCGCCATGTACCGGGCCAAGGAGGAAGGCAACTGCTGCCGTTTCTATTCGCCGGCCATGGGGTTGCGCAGTCGTGAAACCCTGGAGCTCGATGCCGATCTTCGCCGGGCCCTGGAGCGTCAGGAACTGCTGCTTCACTATCAACCGAAAGTTGAATTGGCCACGGGTCGCATCATCGGCGCCGAAGCGCTGCTGCGCTGGCAACATCCGCAAAGGGGCATGATTCCCCCCGGCCGATTCATCCCCCTGGCTGAAGAAACCGGACTGATTCTGCCTATCGGCGAATGGGTTCTGACGGAGGCCTGCCGACAGATATCAGCCTGGAAGGGGGAGAATTTTGCCCAACTGCCCGTTGCGGTCAACCTCTCGGCGCGACAGTTCCGCAAGATCGATCTGGCCGATTCGGTTCGGCGTATTTTAGAAAAAACCGGTGTCGACCGGGGACTTCTGGAACTGGAATTGACGGAGAGCATGATCATGCATGATCCGCTGGCCGCCGTCACCACCATGCAGGAGCTAAAAGCACTTGGTGTCCGACTGGCCCTCGATGATTTCGGCACCGGCTATTCATCCCTGAACTACCTGCGGCGGTTTCCCGTCGATTGTCTGAAGATCGACGGATCCTTCATTCACGATGTGCCCGACGATCCGAGTGCCGCCGCCGTCGCCGCCAGTATCGTCGCGATCGCCCGAAGTCTCGGTCTGAATTCCGTTGCCGAAAAGGTGGAGACCAGGGAGCAGCTTGACTTCCTGATTGCCTGCGGCTGCGAGGGGTACCAGGGGTTCCTGTTCAGCCCTGCGGTGCCAGCCGACGAGTTGACCGCCATGCTTCGCAACGGTCACAAAGTTCAGGCACCCTTGGTATAGACATTTCACTCGACGGACAACCGCCAGATTTCCCCCCCATCTATCGAAACGTAGAGTGCGCCATCCGGACCCTGAACCATGGACCGTATCCGTTCATCGGGGAGGTCGAGAGCTGTCGTGGTTCCTGTAATCATGTTGTTCTGATTCAACTCGAGAAGTTCGATACGACGGCCGCGAAGGAAACCGACGGCCAACTGTCCTTCCCATGCACCCCAATTTTCCCCGGTCAGGAAGACGCAGGGGCACATGCCTTCCGAGTCTCCTCCATTTGCCCAGGAAGGACGCATCGCATTCGGAAATTTTTCCAGATCGGTCATCGACGTGGGAAGACCCTCCGGGTTGTTGGAGGTATACCCGCAGTAGTTGTCCGGACAGGAAACGCCTGATTCCGGGGCCGGATCCCAGCCGCCATTGCCCCCGGCTCGCAGGGGGGTCACCTCGTCATTGTGGCCGGGACCGTGCTCACAGGAAAAAGGCTGACCGGTTATCGGTCGAAAAGCAATCCCCTGCACATTGCGATGACCATATGTGAAGATCCGCGGATCCCTGTCTGGCGACAAGCCGTTGTCGGGTGCAGGTTTTCCGTTGCGATCGATCCGCAGAACCTTTCCTCCCAGGCGGTTCGGATCTTGCGGCAGAGTCCCGTTATGGTTGTCGCCGGTACCAACATACAGAAAACCATCCAGGGGGCTGAACCGGATACGCCCACCGCTATGGGCGCCCGGGCCGCCCCAGCGGTTACCCCTGTTTTTAAAGGGAATCCCGGTAACGATATCGGTGCGATTTCCGACGGCCTTGGAACCTTCATCAAGGGTCAGGCGGACGACGTGATTGGTGGCCGGTTCACTGCGCTTGGACGGCATGAAAACATAGATGAACCGGTTCCGTTCGAACTCCGGATCGACGGCTATACCGTTCATGCCGCTCTGTCCCTGGCAGAAAAAGTCGTCAGCCACCACCCCGTAGCCGGATGCGCCGAACAGGCGGCGGACGGATCCGTCCGTCAGCCGAACGGAGAGTCCCCTGCATTTCTCCGTGAAAAGCATGGCACCATCGGGAGTAAAGGCGAGGTCCCAGGGGGTCTCCAACCCCGACAGCACCACGGTCCGTTTCAATTCCGGTCCGCCTGCAGCTCCAGCGGGGCTGCCTGTCGAGGCGTCACTGTGATTGCGCTTGCACCCTGCGGCTGTTATCAGTAATCCCGCGGAGAAGAGAATCATCAGGCCCATGGCATTTGCACTTTTCATGATGAATGCTCCTGGTCAAAAGTTGCTGCAATGGAAGAGATGCAGGTTCCGCCCCTGCCACCTTTCATACTACCTGCAAAATGACTTTTTTCACCTGCCTGTCCCCGTGCTTCTACCAACATCCAGCCGTGACTGACAAGATCGTGTATCCTGTGCGGCAGAGCTACGACCGATGGATGGAGGGATGAGCCAGTGGGGTGCGGGGTTTCGGAGGCGAAGAATTTGGACGGGTGGGAGATTTGATGCCTGCCTGATATTCGGTTACAGTTCAACGGTAAAGCCCTGTCGAAACGGACCTGAAAGACGGACGGAAGGATTATCCCATGAAGAAACGGATCATCTTTTTTCTGTTGGCCGTTGTCCTGTCGGCCTGCTCCGGCAAGAGTCACCGGCCTATGGTGGATTTTGCAGCCTCCCCGGGAAAAACCACGACGACCTATGAACAGGATCTGGCGGATTGCCAGCAATATGCCGAAAGCGTCAGCAGCGGTCGCAGCACGGCCCAAGGCGCCGCTGGGGGGGCTGCTCTGAGCGGCATCATTAGCGGCGTGTTCGGGGCCATTATCGGCAGCGATGTCGGCACCAGCGCGGCTGCAGGGGCCGCCGCCGGTGCGATCGGCGGTGGCGCCGGCGGGGCGGCTTCGGCGGCCAACACCCAGCAGGAGATCATCAACAACTGCATGCGGGGCAGGGGATACAGCGTGTTGCACTAAGAGAACATGCGGAATGGTAATGAGTTGCCGGGGGCGATCGATCGCCCCTGTTTTTTTGGGCAAAACGGCATGACCTGATAAAATGAACGAAACCTTTTTACCCGAGACCCTCGCATGTACAAAAATATCGGTGACTACGGCATAATCGGCAATCTCCTATCCGTAGCGCTGGTCGGGCTCGATGGTTCGATCGATTGGTGCTGTCTGCCATATCTCGACTCCCCCAGCGTCTTCGCAGCCCTTCTCGACGAGGGGAAAGGCGGCCACTTCTCGATCCGGCCAACCGGGGAATGGGATTCGGTCGCCAGTTACCTGCCGAAAACGAATATTCTCGTGACCTCCTTTCGCACCCGAACCGGGGTCATGGTCCTGACCGATTTCATGCCGATTGTCACCGGCATGCCTGCCACCGCACAGGCGAAACATCCCGAGATATACCGCATGATCCAGGTCACCGAAGGGGAGGTTGAATGTACGGCGGAATTCTTCCCCTGTTTCGACTACGCCCGTGCCTCCACCCGCTTGCAGCAACACGGGTACGGGGTTGTGGCCGAAGGGGGAGGCCATGCCCTGTCCCTTTGCTGCAGCCGGACCGGTATGCGTGTCGAAGGGGACCGGGCGATAGGCTCCTGGCAACTGTCGAGAGGGGATTTCGTCTGGTTCTACCTGCACTTCGACCAGAAGGAATGCCTCCGGTTGGAGGCCGAAATGTGCGGCCTTGCTCTGCGCAACACCGAATCCTTCTGGAGCAGATGGCTGGAGACGGCAACAACCGGATATGGCCTCGATCTCGGACCTTTTCGAAAAATGGTGGAACGTTCCGCCCTGGTCCTCAAGCTGCTGCAGTTCCGCCCGACCGGCGCCATCGCGGCCGCCGCGACGACCTCCCTGCCCGAGCAGATCGGCGGTGTCCGCAACTGGGATTACCGGTTTTCCTGGGTGCGGGATACCTCCTTGACCCTGGACGCCCTGTTCACTCTTGGCCACCTGAGGGAAACGGAGCAGTACCTGCACTGGATCGAAAAGTTGATCAGGGAGAAGGGCGCCAGCCTGCAGGTGCTTTACGATCTGCAGGGAGAGGATCCGCAGGCAGAAACGGAACTGATGCACCTCGAAGGGTACAAGGGCTCCCGCCCGGTGCGGATCGGCAATGCCGCTGCGGTGCAGCGGCAGCTCGATATCTATGGCGAGATCATGGATGCGGCCCTGAAACTCTCCCGCTATGCCGGAAAGATAAGTTTCGAGCAATGGCCGTTTTTGCGGGATATCTGCCGGACGGTCCTGAAAAGCTGGCGGGAAAAGGATTTCGGGATATGGGAAGTGCGATGCGAGCCGCAGCATTTCGTTTTTTCCAAGGTGATGTGCTGGGTGGCTCTTGATCGCGGTATCGCCATTGCCCGTCGCTTCGGTTTTCCAGCTGACCTTGATCAATGGGAGGCCGTCAGGGAGGAAATCCGTCAGGAAGTTTTGAAGAAGGGGTGGAACGAGGAGAAAAAATCCTTCGTTCAGCATTATGCCACAGATGCCCTGGATGCGAGCTGCCTGCTGCTGCCCGTTTTCGGTTTCCTGCCCTATGACGATCCCCGCATGGTGGGGACTACGAAAGCTATCGCCCGAGAACTCAGCCAGGATGGATTCATTCACCGCTACCGGGTCCATCAGACCAACGACGGGCTTCCGGGAGAGGAAGGGGTCTTTTTGATCTGCAGTTTCTGGCGGATTCAGAATCTCGTCGGCCAGGGAAAACTCCAGGAGGCCGAGCGTGAGCTGCTCAAAATGGAAGGCGTGGCCAACCACCTCGGCCTGTTCGCGGAAGAATACGACCTGCGCTGGAAGGCATTACTGGGTAATTTCCCCCAGGCCTTCACCCATATCGGCTATATCAACGGGGCAGTGGCCCTTTGCCGGGCCCTTGCGAAAAAGGAACAAGCCGATCCATCACGGGCCGGGCCAGCTCGGCAGTTCAAAAAGAAACTGCTCATCACGAGCGACTTCATACTTAATTCAGGGGAACCGCCCGAGTCGGCGCAGGGGATGAATATTGCCGGCCGGTTACGCAGCCTCATGACCTTGCTGCAGGGAACCTTCTATCAGGGGGACCGGGGCCGCATCGCATATGAGGACATGGCGCGTTCTTCCCTGTTTCGTGAATACGAATGTTGCAGCCGGGCCCTGCAGCATATGGATCTTTCCGTACTGGAAGACCGGAGCCAGCAGCTGGCTTTCTGGATCAATCTGTATAACGTCATTGTCGTACACGGGGTGGTCGATCTCGGTATCCGGCGTTCCGTAAAAGAGGTGCCCCGGTTTTTCCGGCGCATTTTCTATCAGATCGGCGACCAGGTTTTCTCCCCGGATGAGATGGAGCACGGCATTCTGCGAGGCAACCGCCGTTTCCCCCACTCGCTGTTCCGTCCCTTCGGTCGGGATGATCCCCGCCGACGCTGGATGATCGACAATCCTGATCCCCGCATCCATTTCGCCCTGGTCTGCGCTTCCCGTTCCTGCCCACCCATTGAAGTTTACAAGGCGGAACATCTGGACGAACAACTCGATGTTTCAGCCCGAACCTTCATCAACCGCGGTGCCGTGCGAATCGACCAGAGTCGTCAAGTGGTACGTCTTTCCCGGGTTTTCCAATGGTATCGTGAGGATTTCGGGAAAAGCAGGTCGGAGCGGCTGCGTTTTATTGCCCGATATCTCTATGATGAAAAGGAGAGATCATTCCTGCGCGAACACCCCGAAATCAAAATCGATTACCTCGATTACGATTGGCGACTGAACAGGGTTTAGGACCCAGAAGCAGGAATCTGCTGTAACGAATCTCTCAGGTCAGACAGACTCCAATACCCATCACAGTTCATCATCCCCTCGACATTCCTGTCCCCCGGAAAAGGAAAGCCTGCCCAGGGAACAGCCGATGCCCACTACGGAAAGGCCGCTGAAAAACAGCATATCGGTTTGCATGCTGGCCATGAATTCAGGAATGGTCGCCGGCGAAATGGTTCGGCCCTCCATGAAGAAGGAGAAACTGAGGGTGACGACGACCATACTGAAGGTCATCCCCAGAGAACGCATGGTCCCGGTCAAACCGGAGGCTACACCAAGATACCGTCGGGGCAGGCATCCCATGATGACGCTGGTGTTGGGTGTGGAGAAGAAAGCGTAGCCCAGGCCCAGCAGCAGCAGGGCTCCGACCACGACGGCAACCGGCGTGCCGGGAGCGATGGTGGCCGCGAGCAGCAGACCAAAACAGCACAGGGTCATACCGATCGTTGCGACCCGGGCGGGAGGGAAACGATCGGACAATCGTCCCCCTACGGGGGCCAGCAGCATCTGCACCAGCGGTTGCAGCATCAGCACCAGCCCGGCATCTGCGGGCCTGAATCCCTTGACGTACTGGAGATAGAGGCTCATGAAGAAAACCACGCCGAAGGTCGAACCGTAGTTGATGAATGCCGCCACATTGCTCAGGGCAAAAACCCGGTTGCCTGTCAGCAGGCGGATATCCAGCACGGGGTATCGACTGCGACGCTCGACCAGGACGAACAGTCCCAAACCAACCAGACCTGCCGTCAGCACCGCTGTTGCCCAGCCCCCCGAACTCAGGCGGGCGCCGCCAAGGGTGATGCAGGCAACGGCCAGGGCATAAATCAGGCTGCCCCGCCAGTCGAAGGGCTCGCCTGCCGCCTCGTGCCATTCGGTGCGCATGCGGGTTAAGGTCAGCAGCCAGGACAGCAGCCCCAGCAGCACGCCCGGCAGGAATACCGCCCGCCAGCCGAAACTGCCGGTCAGAAAACCGCCGACGGGCGGGCCGCAGGAGATGCCCGCGTAGACGGTGCCGATGGCGATGCCGAGCACCCGTCCCCGCTTTTCGGCGGGAAAGACAGAAACCACGATGGCCAGGCTGCTGGCGTTGACCATGGCGGCGCCGATGCCCTGGAGGATGCGCCAGCCGATCAGCATTTCGATGGAGGTCGAGAGGGCGATGAGGGCGGTGGCAAGGGTAAAGAAGAAGATTCCCTGAAGAAAGACCCGGCGACGGCCGAAAACATCGCCGAATCGCCCCATCGGCAACAGAAAGACAGCCACCGAGAGAATGTAGACCGTCTCCACCAGGCCCACCTGCAGGGCGCTGGCCTGCAGATCCCGCCCGATAGTCGGCAGCGCCACCGCTACCGCCGAGAGCATGAAAGGCATCAGGAAAAGGGCCGAGCAGACCACGAAGAGTACGGCTCCAGGTGAAACCCCGGATACTCCCTTCACTCCTGTAATCGATTGACGCTTCTTTTCCATAGATCCCAACTCTCCTGCAACCCAAGAAATCACACACTACTCTCGGGCCGGTGGGCTGTCAATTGCCATGCGGTTCCAGCGGTTCAGAGAAAGAGATTGACTGTATTAAATGAAGGGTCTACAAAGAGCGAGGGAGCTGGTTTGCAGCCATGCCGAAGGAAGGTGCGGTTGATAATGCGGGTTAAGCCTGATCCGTCGCAATCGACAAATATGCTGTTTCGGTCGAGCCTTTTCCTCTGTTTTTCGCTGTTGCTTCTAGGTGGTTGCAGCTACCAGAGAGAACATTTTCGAGCGGAACGGGGTTTTCTGGACCTTTCCGGCTGGAATCAAAGAAGCCTTGTTTATCTCGATGGTCAGTGGGAGTTCTATTGGCAGCATCTTCTTGATCCGGGCGGTTTCAAGGATGAAGAGTTGTCCCCGAGACCCGTCTACTTTCCTGTTCCCGGCTATTGGAACGGTCATGATGGAGGCAACGGTCCCCTTTCCGGCGCAGGTTACGCCACTTTCCGGCTCAGAGTCAGACTTCCTGCTGAGACTTCCCCCCTGTCCATTCGCATCGAAGACCAGTCCACCGCTTACCGGCTCTGGGTAAACGGTATCGAGGTGATGTCCGACGGCGTCGTCTCCATGGCCGCGGATACCGGAAAACCTTCCTACCGGATCGGCACCGCAGCTCTTCCAGCCGCCGGCGAGGTTCTCGATTTCGTCCTTCAGGTCTCCAACTTTCACCTGGCAAAAGGCGGCCCCTATCGGCCGATCGTCCTGGGAACAGCGGCTGACATCGAAAAACGGCAGCATCTGCTTTTCGCCGCCGATCTTCTTCTCTTCAGCATGCTGGTGGTCATCGGCATCTACCATCTGGTTTTCTACCTGTTGCGAAGGGAAGATCCTTCACTTCTCTACTTCGGACTCTTCTGCCTGTGCTGGAGTGCAGGAATCCCTTTCGGTTCCCTGGGCGGGCGCTTCATGACCCTGGTCTTCCCCGATTTCCCATGGTACTGGCAGTGCCGCATGGAACTGCTGACCTGGTTTCCGACCGTCCCCCTGTTCCTGATGTTTTTCGGCTCTCTTTTCCCCCAGGAGTTTTCCTCCAGGGTCGCACGTCTTTCCCAGTTAGTCGCCGCCCTCTTTTTTTCCTATGCCGCACTCGTGCCTTCGCGGCTGGTGAGTCTCACGGAAGTTCCCTATCAGATTTTCTCTCTCGGCATAGGCGGGTATATCTGCCTGAGCCTGAATCGCGCAGTGAAAAACAGAAGGAGCGAAGCGGCCCTGATGTTGGCAGGGTTTCTCGTCTTCCTGGCGGCGGTGATCAATGACATCCTCTACATGAACCTGCTCATCCGCAGCGTCTATCTGATTTCGGTCGGTATAGCGATCATGATCCTTTTTCAGGCCTTCGCCCTCGCCATCCGCATTGCCCGGTCCTTTTCGGCTGTGGAAGCCCGTAAGCAGAGCGAGCGGAAACTGCGCGTTCTGCAGCGCCAGCTCAGTTCCATGCTCGACAATATCGACGAGGCCATACTGGCCGTCAACGAAAGCGAGGAGATTACCTTCTGCAACCATGCCGGGGAAATACTGCTGGGGCACTCGGCGGAAAAGCTGCTCGGTCGGCCTTTTCGGGAGGTCATGGGGCTTTTTCCCGACGGTCCTTGCCCCGTTGCGGCAGAAGAGGCGATACGGGGGCTGTTCAGAAGCGGCGGCAATTGCCTCCTGGGCATGGCCGCTCTTCCCGATTCTGGGGGAGGATGTGGACGGGCGGGAGTCTATCTTTCTTTTCTGGATGTTGAGGAGGACCCGGTTTGTCTGATCATTCTGCGCAAAATCGCGAGTGTTTCAGATTTGGATGCGAAGGATATCCCGCAGACTCTCGCCGTGGTCGAAGCCCTCAACCAGAACAGGGCGCGGCTCCAGTCGATTCAATCATCCCTGCATTGCCTCTGGCCCCTCTCTATGGAGCTTCGGCCGGAATTCATGCAGGAACTCAGCGTTATCGATGAAGCTCTCGACAATGTTTCCAAAACCTTGATGAATCTGGAAAAGTTCGAGTCGAAAAGGCATCTTGCCGTCGAAGTGATGAACTGTTCCCTGAATTACTGGACCCGTTGCACCGGCCTGACCAAGGTGGATCTTGCCCGTCAGTCCGGCCTCTGGAGTATCTACACCAATCAGGACGGTTGGGAGCGGACCCAGACCCTCGACAGGTATCTGCATATCGAAACCTTTCCCCGGCGGCCCCTCTGGAACAAGGTGCTGAAAACCGCCGGATTCGTTCTCGCCACCGGCACCAACCCCTCACCCCTCAGAACCCGGCTGGAAGTCCTGCTGACCCAATTGCGGTTGCGCAAATGATTCTACTCTACCCCCAGTGTTTCCCTCGGCTTTGCCGTCCATTTCCTTCAATCTTCCCTTTTTTCAAATAGTTATCCTTTTCTTTCACAGGTATTTAACAAGACTGGGTTCTTGACGCTCAGGCCGCGGATCACATAATTAGACTAAAGGGATTAACGTGCATATTTAATCACCATTCGGTGCAGAGCGGGGGGGCCATGAAAGGGAGTCATTCGTGCGCTGATCTTGGGAAGTCGCTTCAGGATGTCCGCAAAAGTTTCAACAGTCCGTTCTGTTTATGCTCCAGATCAAAATACCCCGCGCTTATGGCCTTTTTCCTCGCAAGCCTTTTTATAGGCGCCTTTGCCTCCCAGGCCAGAGGCGCCTGTGATGCGAACGAATATGGTGAGATCCTCTGCACCGAGACGGACCTTGACGGGGTCGAAACCGGCGATGGGGACGACGCGATCACCGTCCAAACCGGCGCCGTTGTCAGCACGACGGCACAGCAGACGGCAGCCGCGCTGGCGACGGCGCAGACCGCTACCGTCGACTCCGGCGACGGAAACAACCTGGTGACCAACGGCGGCGGCATCGGCGCGACGGCCACCGCCACCGCCCAGGCGCAGGAGGATGTCGCCTCGCAGGCCACGGCGGCGGCCACCGGCATCCACACCGGCGTGGGGGAGGATACGGTGGTCAACGCCGGATCCCTGCAGGCGGCGGCGACGGCGACGGCGGTTTCGGGCGACATCCTGTTCCATGCGGCGGGCAGCACCAGCGTGGCGGCGGGCACCGAAGCCACCGCCACGGCCCAGGGCATCCGCGACGACGGCGGCCGCTACAGCCTGCTCAACAGCCAGCAGCTGAGTGTGACGGCTGAAGCCACGGCGGCCGGCGGCGACGTGGAATTCCAGCTCATCGACAAGGCCAGCGCCGACGCGGGCGTCACAGCCAGCGCCAGCGCCCTGGGCTTTCTCGGGCAGGATGCCAACGGTGCGGTGCCGGCCTGGCTCAACAGCTTCACCAACACGGGCACCTTCTCGGTGACGGCCACCGCACGGGCCGGCAATGACGAACTCCGGTTCAATCTGATGGACTGGGCGGTGGCCGACACCAGCGCCAGCGCCGAAGCCACCGCGGTCGGCTTCAAAGCCGGCGCCGGGGGCAACAGCATCCTGAATGAAGGCAGCCTGGCGGCCGCCGCTATCGCCGGCAGCGAGGTGTGGAAGGCCGAAATCAACATTTCCGATTGGGGGCTTGGCGCTTCCGGACTGACGGTCGAGGCTAGCGCCACCGCCCTCGAGGGAAACAGCGGCGCGGACACCGTCGTCAACACCGGCACCCTCAGCGCCACCGCCACCGCCGACGCGCTGAAGGTGGATATCAACGGTACGCTGGTTGATCTCACCATCGGTCCCGGCTTCTGGGAAACCCTGCTGTTCACCAGCGCCGGCAGCGCAGATACCCTCGCCACCGCCGGCACCACCGGCGTCAACCTCCTGGACGGGGACGACAGCTTCGCCAACAGCGGCAGCATTCTGGTGCAGGCCACCGCCGAGCTGGACAAGACGGCGGTGGCGGTGGGTGCGGAGGGGATCCCAAAGTCGATCATCGACGTGCTGCAGGGCAAGGCCCTCTCCAGCGCCGATCCCATTGCCGCGGCGAGCGCCACCGGCATCCTCGCCGGGGCAGGGGGTGACCAGATCACCAACACCGGCCTGCTCCGCGTAGAAGGCACCGCCGGCGCCGGGGACGTCAGCGTCAACCTGAGCCTGCCGATCCTGGAACCGATCATGCCCTTTCCGTCGCCCTCCTTCGCCCTGGGCGGCTCGGGGGTGACGGCTGAGGCCGAGGCCATGGGGATCGACGGGGAGGCGGGGGACGACGTTATCCGGCTGACCGGCGGGCAGGTGGACGTGGATGCCACGGCGACCACCACAGGGGTCATCGTTTCCGGCGCGCTGCAAGGGGTGTTCAGCTCCGTCAGCCTGTTCGATCTGCAGGCGTCGGTGGCAGATATGGCCACCACGTCCGAGGCGACGGCTAATGGTCTCGTCGGCGGGGCCGGCGATGACACCGTCCATGTGGCGGCGCCGGCCAGACTAGCCGTCGACGGTACGGCGTCGGCCGCCAGCGTCGATGTCGCCATAGCCGTCCAGGGGAAGGTCGACGGCGCTCTCAACGCCAGCGCGGTGCTGGCGAGGGCGGATACCCAGGCCGAGGCCGAGGCCATAGGCATCGACGGTGGCGCCGGGGATGACAGCGTCAACCATTTCGGCATCGCCACGGTGGCGGCGACGGCCGACGCTACAAGCGTCACGGTGGGGGCCGACGTGCAGTTGGCGGTGAAGCATGCCCTCAGCGCCGGCGCGGCCATCGCCAGCGTGCGTACGGAGGCCACAGCCACTGCTGCGGGCATGGAGGGCGGCAGCGGCGACGACGTTCTGGCCAACGTCTCGAGCTTCGGAACCACGGCAAGCGCCGATGCGGATTCGGTCAGCGTCGAGGTGGTGGTGCAGAAGGTGGAGGAGTCGCTGGCGGTGGGGCTGTCCTATGTGGACGCGGAGACTCAGGCGACGGCTACGGCGGCGGGGCTGGACGGCGGGGAAGGGGAAGACACCCTCATTAATGCCACCAGCGGAACCCTGACGACCTCTGCCTCCTCCGACAGCACCACCGTGGGGGTGGCGCTGACGGTTTCCGGCAGCTTCTCCCAGGAGTGGTCCCTGGTCGCCGGCGGCGCGGTCACCGACGGGACCACCGGCGCCACCGCCGGCGCCACCGGCATGGGCGGCGACGCGGGGGACGACACTCTGTTCAATGCCGGCGCGGTCACCACCAGCGCGCTGGCCAACGCCGATTCCACCAGTGTGTCGGTGGATGTGACCGGTGTCAGTGACGGTCTCACCCTCGGCGTCACCTACGCCGACAACGCCACCACCGCCACCGCCACTGCCAGCGGGCTGGACGGCGGGGATGGCGACGATTATCTCACCAACACTGCCACCGGCGTCATCAATGTGGCGGGCACCCCGGAAGCCACCAGTGCGAGCGTCAGCGCCACCATCACCGGCGCCACCAAGGGCACCGGCATCACCGGCGGGGCGGCGCTGACGGACGGCGCCACTGCCGCCACCGCCACCTCCACCGGGATGGCCGGGGGCGCGGGCGCCGACCACATCCACAACTTCGGCCGCATCAACGTGGGTGCAACCCCCGATGCCGACGCCGCCAGTGTGGCGGTGACCCTGGGCGGTGCCGGCGGCGAGCTCGGCCTGGTGGGCGGCTTCAGCTACGCCGACTCCGCCAACACCGCCACCGCCACGGCGGTGGGTATCGACGGCGGCAGCGGCGACGATGACATCACCAGTGCCGGAGAGGTGACGGTCGCCGCCCTGCCAACCGCCAGCAGCGCCAGTGTCGGAGTGACGGCGGAAGGGGTCAAAGGGATGGGTGCCGCCGTCGGTGTGGCGCTGGCGGACGGCACCACCCGCACCGTTGGCTCTGCCACCGGCATCGCGGCCGGCGCCGGCGACGACAGTGTGGTCAATCTGGCGCGTCTTTCGGTGGAGGCCCGGCCCGACACCAGCTCCGCCAGCGTTACGGTTGGCATCGCCGCCGCCAAGGAAGGGGTCGCGGTGGCCGGCAGCTTCGCCGACGCCACCACCTCGTCTCAGGCCACGGGCACCGGCATCGATGGCGGCATCGGTGACGACAGCCTGACCAACGCTGCAACCATCGAGGTCACCGCCGAGGCGCAGAGCAGCAGCGCCAGCGTCGGCGTGACCGCCGCCGGCACCATGACCGGCGTCGCCGCCGGAGTGTCCCTGTCCGACGCCACCACCAGCGCCACCGCTACCACCGCCGGCATCACCGGCGGCGCGGGGGCCGACAGCCTGAACAACAGCGCCAGCGTCACCACCACCGCCCTCGCCGACATCGCCGGCGCCAGCGTCACGGTCAATCTGGGTGCCGCGGAAACGGGGCTGGTGGCGGGGGTGGCGGCGGCGGACGCCAGCATCACCGCCAGCGCCACGACCACCGGCATGGACGGCGGCGCTGACGCCGACAGTCTGGACAATTTCGGTAGCTTGACCACCACCGCGACGGCGGAACTGGCTGCCGCCACCGTCTCGGTCAACGCCGGCTTCGCCGTCAGCGGCCTGGCCGCGGGCGCGGCGCTGGCGGACGGCGAAACGGTCGCCACCGCCGCTGCCGCCGGGATAGCGGGAGCTGACGGGGACGATGTCCTGACCAACAGGGGCAGCAATTCGGTGACGGCCAACGCCACCGTCACCGCGGCCAGTGTCGGCGTCAACCTGGAGGGTACCACCGCCGGGCTGGCGGCGGGGGCCTCGCTGGTGGATGGGGAAAACCGTGCCAGCGCCACGGCGGTCGGCCTCGATGGCGGTGCCGGTGACGACATCCTGAGCAACCATCAGCTGACCCACGCCAGCGCTGTCACCGACAGCACCCGCGCCAGCATGTCGGTGTCGGGCACCTTCGCCTTGGAAGGGGTTGCGGCGGGAGCCTCTTTCGCCGACGCCTCCAACACCGCCGGCGCCATTGCCACCGGCCAGGCGGGCGGCGCGGGGGCTGATCGGCTGTACAACAACGCCGGGCTGCGGGCCGATGCCACCACCACGGCCACCACTACCAGCGTCTCCGTCGGCGTCAACATCTCCGGCAGCGGTGTCAGCGCCGGCGCGTCCTTCGCTTCAGCCGACACCACCGGCACCGCCAGCGCCTTGGGGATGGCTGGCGACGTCGGCGACGACTGGCTGGAAAACCAGAGTTCCGGGCTGATTTCGGGCAAGGCGGAGACGACGGCAAAGGGAACGGTCGTGGCGGTCAACATCTCCGCCGCCAGCTTCTCCTCCGCCGATCTCGCCACCACCGCCCGCGCCGACCATGCCGGTCTGGCCGGCGGCGCCGGCGCCGATACGCTGATCAACCGCGGCGGCATCGACATCGACGCCCTGTCCCACGGCCTGGGCCAGTCGGCGGCCGCCAACCTTGAAGGATACGGCGGCGCCGACGTCAGCATCACCTCCACCGCCGTCGCCACCGGCCTGGACGGCGGCGCGGACGCCGACCTGCTCTATAACTTCGCCAGCATCGCCCCCACCGCCACCGCGACTGCCACAGGCCGTTCGGTTTCCGCCAACCTGCTCGGCGCCGTGTTCGCCGATGCCGGCATCACTGCCCGGGCCACCGCCACCGGCATGAGCGGCGGCGCGGGGGACGACCAGGCGAGCAACAGCGGCACCATCACCCTGACGGGTTTGGCGGATGTGGACATGACCAGCGTGTCGGTCACCCTCGGCGGCTACTCGGATGCCGACGGCAGCGTCCGTTCCGAGCTGCTGCTCACCGGCATGGACGGCGGCGCCGGGGACGATCTGCTCATCAACGAGGTTGCCGGCCGCATCGTCACCCCCCGGCCCTCCCTGAGCACACCGGCGGCGCTCGTGCCCACCGCCATGGCGGAAACGGTGACCGTGGGCGTCAATCTGCTTGGCGCGGTTAACGCCGACGGCAGCTCCACTACCACCGCCAATGTCTTCGGCCTGGCCGGCGGCGGTGGGGCGGACAGCCTGATCAACCGGGGCACGGTGGATATCGGCGCGGCGTCGGTCAATCTCGGCCAGAGCGGCAGCGGCACTTTGGCCGGCTACGGCGAGGCCGACGTCAGCGTGACGGCAACGGCGGACGCCACCGGCCTTTCCGGCGGCGATGGCGCCGACGACCTGTTCAACGACGGCACCATCGAGGCGGGCGCCACGGCCACCGCCAAGGGGGTGTCGGTGACCGCCAATCTGGCCGGAGCCGGCTTTGCCGCCGCCAATACCACCGCCGTCGCCGTCGCCACCGGCCTCGCCGGCGGCGCTGGGGGGGACCGGCTGGAGAACCGGGGTTCAATTCAGCTGAGCACCCAGACCAAGGTGGATCAGCAGAGCGTGTCGGTGTCGCTGCTGGGCTATGCCGACGGGGCAGGGGAGAGCCGGGCAACGGCAACGCTGACCGGCCTGGACGGCGGCGACGGCGATGACCTGCTGCTCAACGGCGCCGACGGCCGCATCATCATCGCCGATGTCGGCAGCGGTACGGCCTCGCGCATCGCCAGCGCCCGCGGCGTCGCGGGGGCGGTCGCGGTCAACCTGGTCGGCGCCACCAGCGCCAGCGGCGAAACCGCCGCCACGGCCAATGCCTTCGGCCTGGCAGGGGACGCCGGCAACGATACGGTACAGAACGCCGGCGTCATCGCCATCGACATCAGCACCGACATCGACGCCTCCAGCACCTCTGTGCAGCTGGCCGGCTCGGGCAACTCCCGCGCCGGCGGCGCCTCCGCGGCGCTGGCCGTGGGCCTGGACGGCGGCGCGGGGAACGACAGCGTCACCAACCTCGCCGGCGCCACCCTGATGGTGTCCGCGGCGGCGACGGGCAGGGCGGTGGGCTACGACATCCAACTCGCCGGGGGTGGCAGCGCCACCGCCGGCAGCGAGGCCTCGGCCACCGCCATCGGCCTGCGGGGGGGAGATGGTGCCGATAGCCTGGGCAACAGCGGCACTGTCACCCTGACTGCCGCCTCCACCCTCAACGCATCCAGCAGTTCGAAAAAGTTCGCCGGGGCGGGATCGGCCAACACCAGCAGCACCGCCTTGGCCGCTATCGTCGGGCTGGAGGGCGGCGAGGAGGACAACCTCCTGGTCAACACCGGCGCCATCAACGGCACCGCCACTGCCACCGCCTATGCCAGCAGCTACTCGGTGGAACTGGCCGGGGGCGTCAGCGCCTCGTCCGGCACGGTGGCCACCGCCGAGGCCGCCGGCTTGCGCTCCGGCAGCGGCGCGGACAGCCTCTACAATAGTGGTAGCATCGACCTCACCGCCGCCGCCGTGCTCGATTCCTCCAGCCAGTCCTACACCGTCTTCGGCTCCTCCGGCGGCCAGACGGAGAGCACCGCCAGCGCCACCATTCTCGGCCTCGATGCCGGCGCCGGCGCCAACCTCATCACCAATGACACCAGCGCGCTGCTGAAGGTGAAGGCGACGGCCACGCCGAAATCGGTCGATGGCGTGGGCGTGTTCGGCGGGGTGGCGCGGGCGAACAGCGATGTCACCGCTGTCGTCTCCGCCACCGGCATCGCCAGCGGCAACGATGGCGATGTCATTGCCAATGCCGGAATTGTCGATGTCGCCGCCCAAGCCTCCGGACAGGTACGTTCAACGGCGATGGTCAACATCGGCAACCCTTCGGCCAACGCTTCCGAGACGGCCACCGCCGCTGCCTTGGGCATCCATTCCGGATCGGGCGACGACGTAGTTGTCAATAGCCACAGCATTATAGTCGATGCGGTCGCCGAGTCCTGCCCAGCCTCCTTTGCGGACTCGGATATCGCCGAAACCTATGCCACGACGACAGCCTCCTCGACGGCAACGGCGTCCGGTATCCGGACAGGGGATGGCCATGCCAGGGTGAACAACTCCGCCGCCGGCACGATCGCGGTGGCGGCCAAGGCCCGGAGCGTCGACGGGCTCAACAATATCGCGACCGCGAGCTCGGACGAAAACGCGACGGTAACGGCATTGCTGGAGGCGACGGCCAGCGGCATCCTCACCGGGCAGGGCGATCATTCGATCTTCACGGAGGGCCAGATCACGGTAGCTTCCGAGGTCGATGCCCGAACACGCGCGATCGCCTCTTCCTTGCAGCTGGACCTTTCGGCCACGGCCACGACAAACTCGGCCGGGGCGGCGAGCGCCACCGGCATCGAGGCCGGAGACGGAAACCTGACGATACGCAATGGCGGATCCATTTCAATAGCCGCCGCGGTTGCCGCAGAAGCCCTGTCGGACTACGGCAACTCCCCCCACCTGGACAGGGCCTATGCCTATGCCGGGCTGGGGGACGCCACTCACACCTCCACGCTGGCCGCCACGGCCGCCGGCATCAAGGCCGGGCACGGTCGAAACGCCATCGAAAACGATGCTGCCATCACTGTCGACGCCACGGTCAATGCCGTTGCCCTGGCCAAGAGCAACACCGCCACCACCACCACGTACTCCTATGCCTACGCGGGCGGAGAGGCGACGGCCACGGGCATCGAGGTGGGGGATGACCAGAATGCCGTGAACAACGCGGCTGGGGGCACGATCACCGTAACGGTTCAGGCCAGCAGCGGCAGTGCCGACGGCACGGTCATCTCCGGGGCGTACGCGGACGAAAACGCGACTACCACCGCCGACTTGACGGCGACGGCCACGGGCATCCGGGCCGGACAGGGGGACGACGCCATCATCAATAACGGTGATCTGTCGGTGACGTCGGAGGTTGATGCGCGGGCCTATGCGGTCGCCTCTACCGCGACGACCAGGATTGCCACCGCAACGACCAATGCGGGCGGCTCCTCGCGCGGTACCGGAATTGAAGGGGGGGATGGGAGCAATGCCATCCACAGCAACGGCAACCTCACTGTAACGGCAACCACCACCGGCAAAGCCTGGTCGAACTATCCCCCCAGTGTAGATCACCTGGATCAGGCCGTCGCCTATGCCGGCATGGGGGATGGTTCTCAGCCCTCCACCCTGACGGCCACCGCAACGGGCATCCAGACCGCCGGTGGGGCGGACCAGATCGATGTGGACCGCCTCACCGTGACCTCTACCGTCTCCGCCGAAGCCCTGGCCTACAGCAACACGGATTCCTACGACAATACGTCCCGGGCCTACGCGGGCGGCGATGCCAGGGCCGAAGGCATCAAGGCGGGGGATGGGGACAACCGGATCCGCCTGGTCAGCGCACTGACCGTTACCGCTACAGCGACCGCCGCTGCGGTGGGCGGCGGAGAGGACTATGGTTATGCCTATGTGGGGAATCCAGGCGCCTCCGGCGCCGTCGCCGAGGCGGTCGGGGTTGCCGCGGGCGATGGCAACAACAGCATCACCAATGACGGCCGCCTGGAGGTCAATGCCACGGCCACCGCCTCGGTTGCGACTTCGGGTGAAGACGGGCAGGGCAGCCACGCCTTTACTCATGCGGCTGCCACCGCCATCCGCACGGGAGACGGAAGCAACACCATCGTCAATCGGGGTGTGATCGAAGTGACCGCGAAAGATGCGACCTTCGGTATTGTGACGGGTGCCGGGACCGATACCATCATCCACTCCGGTACCCTTGCCACCGGCGATGCGCCTGGGTCTTTCAGCGGAACCGGCATCGCCATCACCACCGGCGCCGGCGCCGATCAGGTGCTGCTGGACGACGGCTCGGTGACGGTCGGAATGGTCGACCTGGGCGCGGACGACGACCAACTGTGGTTCACCGGCACGCCGCAGGTGACAGGTGTGGTCACCGGCGCGGCGGGCACCGACACGCTGGTGTTCGACGGCGCCGGCGGCATCGCCTTTACGCCGGCGGAGTTCGAGCAGGCTCGCAAACAGGGAGCCGGAACCTTCGTCCTCGCATCCCTGCCGACGATGAAAAACCTTACCGTCGACGAAGGGACCCTGCGTATAGAGAGCAGCTACGCCATGGATGACGACAGCACCTTCCGGACCGTCATCAACGGCGACGGCAGTTCCGGGCGGCTGTCGGTCGCCGGGACCGTCGGGCTTGACGGAGTTTTGCAAGTCAGCAAAGGAACAGGGTTTTTCTTCGACGGGACCAACTACGACATCATCACCGCAGCATCGGTCGACGGCGCCTTTGCCGACATCACCCTTCCCGACACCAACAGCCTGGTCAGCTTCACCCTGGAACAGACCCTTGACGCGGTTCGGATCGAAACCCGGGCCGAAAGTTTCACTACCGTCGCCACCAACCCGGTGGCCAGGAGCGTGGCCGATTACCTGGACCGGATTCAATCGGTCGCTTCCGGCGACCTGCTGACCGTTCTCGCCGAAGTGCAGAATCTGTCCCCCGGCTCATTCGAGCAGGCTTTTTCCAGCCTGAGCCCCGATTCCTACAACAACTATTCGATGACATCCTTCACCATCGCCCGCCAATTTCTTCATTCCTACCGGCAGCGGATGAATACTATTCGGGTCTTCTCCCTGGGAGGGGAAGTGCCTGACCATGACAAGCCGATCCTCCTGGCCTATTCAGGAACCGACCTCGGCCAGTTTGCACCGTCTATTCAGAAGCCGAAGAAATACGGTTTCTGGTTCAAGGGACTTTGGCAGGAGGGGGACCGGGAAGATGAAGACGGCACCACCGGCTCTGATTTCAGGATAAGAGGAGCGGCCCTCGGCTTCGACCGGATCTTCGGCGACCACCTGCTCGTCGGGGCCGGTTTCGGCTACTCCCGCGCCGATATCGACCTGAATCACGATGCCGGAAGCGGCGACATCGACACCTGGCTGGGCTCCCTGTACGGAAGCTGGTTCATGGATAATTTCTATCTGGATGGAACGGTTTCCTTTGGTGACAACCGCTACGATTCACGTCGCCATATCGTTGTGGGAACCCTGGAGGGTGAGGCGGTCAGCGACCACGATGGAGACATTTTTTCCGCCTGCCTGGGCGCCGGATACATTTTCGACTTCGGCAAATGGTCGGTCGGCCCGATGGCGTCCCTGGAGTATGCCGCCTTGTCGGAAGACGGTTTCACCGAAGCTGGAGGCGGGGGCGTCGGCCTTCGGGTCGAGGGGAGGGATACGGAGGCCCTGATATCGGAAGCGGGACTAAGGGTCCGGCGCGAGTTTGAAATGGGAGCCGGCTTCCTTTCCACTCTGGAGATGAGCGGCGCCTGGCGGCATGACTTCTCCATCGACGACGGCGTGATCACCTCCGCCTTCGCCGGTTCTCCGGGTCTGACATTCGCCATCCCCGGCCAGGATGTCGATGCAGACGGGTTGCTCTTGGGAACGGCCCTGACCCTGCTGAACAAAAAAGGGTTTTCTTTGACCGTCGACTACCAGGGTGATTTTCGCTCCGACTACGAATCTCATGCCCTGGCGGCTGAATTGCGATTGGTGTTTTGATGGCCTAACCCGGGTTATCGGGATACCCCCTGCGGATATGACCCTTGATGAAGTAGCGCTTGCCTCTCTTGCTTGATTTTAATATAAGTAGAATTTATAGAGAGGCAGCTTTTCAATGAGGGAAAGGAGGGGGCATGGTCGCCGAAATTCTTCAGGAACTGTTGGACTCAGCCGATATCCGGCTGAACGGATCCCGGCCATGGGATATTCAGGTCAGGGATGACCGCTGGTTCAAACGGGTCTGGCGGGAAAAGAACCTGGGGCTGGGCGAGTCCTATATGGACGGCTGGTGGGATTGCGAACAGCTGGACGAAATGTTCTTTCGCCTGCTGGGCTGCGGCCTGGACCAAAAAGTTCGGGGAAACTTGCATTATCTTTTCTGTTTTTTGCCGGCGATACTTTTCAATCTGCAATCAGGGTTTCGCTGCCGCCGAGTGGCGAAACAGCACTATGATCTGGGGAACGACCTGTTCCTCGCTTTTCTCGACGACCACCAGCAGTACAGCTGCGGGTACTTCAAAGAGACCGAAGATCTGCAGCAGGCACAACAGAACAAACTTGCCCTGATCGCCGGAAAATTGCAGCTTTCGGCTGGAGAACATGTCCTGGATATCGGGTGCGGATGGGGCGGACTGGCCCGGTATGCCGCCGAACGCCATGGTTGCCGGGTGACGGCGGTCAATATTTCCAGGGAACAGTTGCATTACGCCCGGGAGCGCTGCCAGGGATTACCTGTCGAATTTCACGACTCCGATTATCGGGCCCTGAATGGTCGCTTCGACAAGGTCGTTTCGGTCGGCATGTTCGAGCATGTCGGCCGAAAAAACTATCGCACCTATATGCAGGTGGTGCATCGCTGTCTCAAGGACGAGGGTATCTTTCTGCTGCATACCATCGGCAGCAACGTCTCCCGCAACGGCTGCGACCCATGGGTGAACAAATATATCTTTCCCAACGGCATGCTGCCCGGTCCGGCTCACATCGGTAAAGCGGTCGAGGGGCTTTTCGTGGTCGAGGACTGGCACAATTTCGGACCCCACTACGATAAGACACTGATGGCCTGGAACCGGAATTTCAAGCAGGCCTGGCCGAAGTTGAGGGACAAGTACGACGAGCGCTTTAAACGAATGTGGGAGTACTATCTGCTATCCTGCGCAGGAGCGTTTCGGGCCCGGACCATCCAGCTGTGGCAGATCGTCATGACCAAACAGGGCAGCTGCTGCCCCCAGCCCGCCTGCCGATTACAATAAAGAACAGCAGCGTTGATCCCTTTTCGATAGGATTAATGTCTTGTTGATCAAACTGTCAAATTCAAAACGGGAAGAGGGATCTTTGCATGGATAGGGAAAAACGTGATTTCGACAAGGAGGCTTCCGCCTGGGACGAAAATCCCCGGAGGGTAAAAATGGCGAAGGACATCGCCGCTGCGATCAGCGAGGAAATACGGCTGACGCCTGACATGGATGTCCTGGATTTTGGCTGCGGCACGGGCCTGCTGGCCCTCGAACTTCTGCCCCTGGTTCGTTCAGTGGTTGGGGTCGACAGCTCGCAAGGGATGCTCGATATCTTCCGCCAGAAGATCGCTGAAGGCCGGCTGAACAATGTGCGCGTCATGGAAATCGATTTTGAACGGGGCGATGGTCTGCAGGGGCGGTATGATCTGGCGGTCAGCAGCATGACCCTTCATCATATCCCCGAAATCGCCTCTCTGTTACGACACATCCGGAATGTATTGAAACCCGGAGGATATCTCTCGGTGGCCGACCTCGATCTGGAGGAGGGAAAGTTTCACACCGATAATACCGGCGTGTTCCATTTCGGATTTTGTCGTGAAGAGCTGCGCCAACTGTTTTTTGAGGCAGGCTTTGAAGATATCCGTGCTCGCAATGCGGCAGTGGTTATCAAGCAGGGTGCGGACGGTGAAATGAAACAATTCGGCATTTTTCTGATGACCGGGCGAAAAGGGAAGGCCCGGACAACTCGCTCAGGAGCAAGGTAAATAGTTCGATTACGATTCTGACAACGACAAGGTTATACGGGGGATTCATTAAAGGTTTTGCAGATCAGGCTTTCCGCTTCCGCCACCACCTCGTCCACGCTGACCCGATTCAGACAGGGGGCGCCCATGGGGCATTCGGCCTGTTGACAGGGTCGGCAGGCGATCGGATGGGCAATCATGCGGAACGGACCGGGCCGCAGGGCACCGTATCGAGCGGGGTCTTTCCCGCCGAATATCGTCACCGTGGGTGTGCCCAGAGCGTAAGCGATATGAGCCGGTCCGCTGTCATTGGTCACCAGTACGGACAGGTGTTGGATCACAGCCCCCAGTTGGCCCAGACTGAGCCGTCCGCTCAGGTCGATCCCCGGCACTCCGGCGGCTTGCAGAACCGCCTCGGCCGTCTGCCGTCCCTCCGTGTCTCCGAAGAGGACCAGCCGCCCTCCATGATGTTGCTGCAGCCTGCGTCCCACTTCCGCAAACCGCTCGGCCGGCCAGCGCCGCGCGGCGTCCCGTGCTTCGGGGTGCAGTCCAATCAGGACGCTCTTTCCCTCTCCAATCAATCGTGAGGCCTGCCGACGGTCAACAGCTGCCAGAGGAAACTCGGTTTCCAGGGTCTGATCCGGCAATCCCAGGAACCGGGTCAGGGCCAGGACCCTGAGGATTTCATGCCCCTCGGTCGGCAGGGGCAGCGCCGCATCCAGCAAACCCGGCCCGTCTCCCGGTCGCACGAATCCCGCGGTCGCACTGGCTCCCAGCATCAGGGTGAAGGGGTTGGAGTTGACTCCCGAACCTTGCATCTGAATGGCAAGATCGAACTTTTCCGACTGCATGCGATAGAAAAACCGACTGGCCGACCGTGACGAAAATAGTTGTTCGGCCAGTCCCGGATAGCCCGGGAAAGGTGCAAAACTGTCGAAGTTCGACGAGCGGCGCACCAGACCTTCCAGCATCGGCAGCGTCACCATGGTGATGTCCGCCTCAGGCAAGCCTTTTCTTATCGACCGGAAAGCCGGGGTGGCGCAGATGAAATCGCCGATGCGGCAGGCACGCACCAGTACGATCTTGCGGGGAGGCCTCTTCAAACGCTGCACCAGTCCGGGCTGGAAAGCCGAAACCTTCATCGGTCTTCTCCGGATTTCATCCCTTCCACCATGTCCTTCAGCAGATCGAGGGCATGTCCGTCCACCTTTTGTTCTTCGTTGAGCACGGTCGAGGGTTCCTCGGTAAAAAAGGTCCCGGATGGAACTAGGCCGCAGCCTCCGTAGCGGCGCATGAGCAGATTCTGCACCAGGGCCTCTTCTCCGGAATGGTAGCGTGGCAGGCGGTCCCAGAACTGAAAACCTCCTACACTCTGCAGTTTCTTGCGGTCGTAGAGCACGCAGCCGCCGATCCAGGCCACTTTGTACAGGCGCATTTCACCGGCGGGCAATCTCTGCCCGACATGATACAGGTTTGCGGCGCGGTGAAGGTGCCAGCGTTCCCATGCCAAGGAGCCGGGTTCCACGATTTCCGGCTTCACCAGGCCTTGCCAATACTCGATCGGCTGCTGCTCCGGCCGCACATCCCCGATAAAGGAGAGCCCGGCGCCAAAAGCGCCCACGAAACCGCAACGATGTTCCTCAAGTATCGAAACCAGTTGTTGCAGAACCCACGGTTCCATCAGCACATCGTCGTCAAGAAACAGCACGTAGGGAGCCTGCGCCTGTTTCAGAAGGAAATGGCGTTGTTCCGCAATTCCCTTTGAGGGCAGGCGGTGGAAATACGCGGTGCTGCCGCCTCTGGCCAGAATCAGGCGACGCAGAGTGCGTATCGCAGGGTTGTCCATGGCCGGAATTTCGCTCTGGTCGGCGATGGTCACATGGAGCGTTTTGAAGCTCTGCTGGGCGACACCCGTCAGGGTCACGGCCAGCGAGGCCGGCCGGTTGCAGGTCGGAATCAGCACATCCACCCGCCTCATCAGAAAATCCCCCGGTAGATCGAACATTCCCGACAGATTCGAGGTGGGCGGCGGGATTGAAGCTGCTCACGAAAGGATAGGTACTCCGGTCCGTTCCATATGTCCCGAACCGGTTTTTCGGCGAGACTGCCGAAGCTGACCCTGTCCGGCGAAGCCGCCATGCAGCACGGCATCACCTGACCAGTCCAACTGACATAGATTCCCGACCACGGCCAATCGCAACGTTCCCTTCCGGACCTGTCCGGGGCCTGTTTACTGGCTTCTGTTTTCGGCAACCGCAAGCGTATGCCGGCTTTTCGGGCTTTTGAACGGGCTGCCCCGAAATATCGGGCGATCCGCTGAGGGTTTTCATGCAGCAAGGTCTGTTCTTCCACGAAATTCCGCATCGTCAGTACCTTTTCGGAGAGGTCCGGTTCGCTGAATTCCTGGGACAAATGCTGTACGAAAACCTCCTCCATGTCCCATTCCTTGGCAAGGTCAACAAGATCCGGCAGCTCTGCCAGATTTTTCCGCATGATGACCATGACCAGTTTCAAAACCGGCGTGCTGGAGGACATCCGGCGCCTGGTTTTGACCAATAATTCCAGATTGGATTTCAATGTCCGGTAATCGGCGCCTGTGCGGATCCACTCGTAGGTTTCCGCACTGGTCCCGTCGACGGAGATATGCAGCTCGTTCAAACCACTGATCACGCACTCTCTGGCTTGCGTTTCATCCAGCAAAGTCAGATTGGTACTGGTCGTTACCACAAGGCCGCGCTTCCGGGCAAAGGCGGCCATATCGAAAAAACGCGGGTGCAGCAGGGGTTCGCCCAGACCCTGGAGATGCAGTTTTTCCAAACCGGGAAAGCCGTCGAGCAACTCGGCAAAAAGCCGGAAATCCATTAAGGCCGGAGACCCGTTTTTAGGCAGATCGGTCCGAAAACGGATCGGGCACATGCGGCAGAGCAGATTGCATCGACCCGACGGTTCGACCTGAAGGTAGGTGGGCAAGGGAAGATCGTTCATCCCGATTCCTCCAAGCGCATCCTCACAGAAAAAATACCCGATACCGCAGGGCTCCACGCAAACGCCAGTAGATGCTCAGCGGCGGGATCGCCAGGGAGGTCAGCGCCATCTCGAGCACGTGGGCCAGGGTGCGTCGGGTGTTCTGCAGGCGGCGCAGAATGAAGCGTAACGTCAACCCGAGCCAAAGCCCGAAACCGATAGCTGCCAGCGGAAGATTCCACGTGAACAGTCCTGTCGCGAACATCGGCAGAGCCAGGACGATTCCATAGTAATGCCAGGGGGGCGAAGGTTGCAGCTGCCGGTAGAGGTCGGGATGCTTCTTATAGAGCAGGGCGTTGAACTGGCTCTTTTTCTGCTGGCGGATGCTGACTCCCCAACGGACCGTGCGGGTCGGATGCACGACCACGGCTTCCGGGGTTTCGACCAGCCCGAACCCCCCTTTTATTAGACGAAAGTAGAGGTCGCTGTCTTCCCGCCAGGCCAAACGGAAATTTTCATCGAATCCTCCGACGGATTCCAGAGCGGAACGACGGTAGAAGCAGTTTGCGGTGACGAAGCGCGATCGTTCCAGACCGGAGGCGTCCAGTTCGTAATCGGTGGGAGAATCGGGGATCGGAACCAGCACACGTCCTCCTGCTCCGGCGATGCCCTTGCCCATGGACGCCGTTCCCTTGGCCAGCCAGCCGGATTGGGGCACGCAGTCGTCATCTGTGAAAGCGATGATGTCTCCTCTCGCCGCTTTCCACCCCAAATTGCGGGCTGCCGCGGGACCGCTCCTGCCACCTTCCAGGTAGCGTAATCGTGGATGCGACCCGGCGGCATCCAGGGTATAAGTCCGGGATCCGGCGGTTTCCCCGGCCGCCGGCAGACAGCCGGAATAGGTCATTGCCGCAGCGCAGCGCTCGACCAGGCGCCGTGTTTCCTCCTGAACTCCGTCGTCCACCACAACAATTTCATAGCGGTTCCGGTCGAAATCCTGTTCCATCAGGGCGTTCAGGCATTTAATCAAAAGTTCGGGCCTGCGAAAGGTTGGCACGACCACCGTGACGGTCGCGTCCTTCATGATTTTTGCCCCCCGCCGGGCGTCGACTTTTCAACCAGAAAAGGGCCGATCACCAGGGCATCCAGGGGTGAGGTCCAGAAGCATTCCAAAGCGTCCCGAGGGGTGCACACAATCGGTTTGCCCCGTGTATTGAAGGAGGTGTTGACCAGCACTGGAACCCCCGTTTTGCGGAAGAAAGCCTGCACCAGATCGTAGTAGAGCGGGTTTTGCCGCCTGTTGATAGTCTGGATCCTTGCGGTCCCGTCGACGTGGCGCACGGCAGGAATTCTGTCGGCCTTGTCCGGAGCCACCGGGAAAACGAAGAGCATGAAAGGAGAGGCGGTCGCCTTTTCGAACCATTGGCCGGCCTCCTCCTCGAGTACGACCGGGGCCACGGGGCGAAAATCCTCACGGTCCTTGATGTCGTTCAGCCGCTCCTGCATTTCGGCATGGATCGGGGACGCCAGAATCGACCGGGCACCCAGTGCCCGAGGGCCGAATTCGAGCCGCCCCTGGTACCACCCGATGATTTTGTCATCGACCAGCAGGTTCGATGTTTCTTCCTCAATGTTTTGCAAACGCCTGTAAGGGATCTTCGCCCAGCGAAGACAGGTTTCGATTTCCTGTTCATCATACCCAGGACCGAGGAAAACGTGGTCCATGCGGTAATTCCTTCCTTTCGGGGTTCCTTCCCGGATATCTACCCACAGGGCGGCTCCCAGGGCTGTTCCGGCATCTCCTGCTGCCGGCTGAACCCAGATGTTTGTGAAAGGCCCTTGGTCTCGAAGGCGGGCATTCAGAACGCAGTTCAAGGCTACTCCTCCGGAAAGACACAGGTTTTGCGACCCCGTCTGCAGGTGCAGCCAGGTCGCCAGCTCCAGCACCGTCTCTTCCAGGGCCTTCTGCAACGAGTAGGCGATGTCGTAGTGGCGCTGAGTGAACGGATTTTTTCTTTTTCTTTTAGGACCGAAGCGTTCTTCCAGATGCAGCGGGCCGAGAGTAAACTGTCCGTCCTCCCGCAACCGGATGAGGTCGAGAAACTCCTTCAGGAATGCCGGCTTGCCGAAGGAGGCCAGGGCCATCACCTTGTATTCGTCGGAAGAGTGGAGAAACCCGAGATGTTCCGTGACGCGCTCGTAAAGGATACCCAGCGAATGGGGCATGTTTACCTGAGCCAGTTTCTCGATATGCAGGCCGCTTCCATGATGATAGGAGGTGGTGGCCTGTTCACCCCGCCCATCCAGGGTCAGTACAGCCGCTTCCTCAAAAGGGGAAGGCAAATAGGCACTGGCGGCGTGGGCCGCATGGTGTTCCACGAAATGCCAACGGTGCCGGAACTTTCCGTTTTTCTGAGAATTGGCGAATTTCGCCTGAATATGGAAGGGTGCGCCGTCGGCCAGTTGGCGGGGGGCATTGACGATATAGGAGAGAAAAAGTGGGTCCCAGGGGCTTGTCCCGTCCTCGGGAATGGCTTCGGCGCTCGGCTGCAGCGGCAAGGCGATCTGACGCCGGCCGGCATTGGGGCCGAGAAGAATGTAGGGGTCATAGGAGTAGGCCACATGATCAAGGGCCGCCAGATCGATTCCCCCCTGGTCGAGACAATAAGCGATGGCATGATAGGGAAGCTGATAGGCGGTGAAGGGAACGGGCCGCTTGCCGTGCTTGACGTGAGTGAAGCGCTCCTCTTCGGCGGCCGCCACTACTTTGCCATCCTTGACCAGGCAGGCCGCCGGGTCGTGATAGGCCGCATTGATTCCCAGAATGTACATCCTGGCCTCCTTGAAGATCAATGTCCCACGTCCGGTTCGCCCAGATGATCGTCCAGTCGATTTGACAGGGCCTCGGGATGAAAAATATGTCTATTAATCAATTAATTACGCTTGGTCCCCGGCATTGCTTTCAGATAAACAGTAAACGGCCAATTGTCAATCGGGCGGTTGCAGGACAGGGGTTATTTCCTGTAAACCAACGAACTTCCCCCGAGTTGAAACCCTCGTCCTGGACCGGGTTGTTGGTCCAATATATTTCTGCATTGTTTGCGGAAATAATGGTGCAAAGAACTCCGTGGTAAAATTCGGAGTATAAATTTTGCAACAAGTTTGTTATTTTAATTTTGCATGGAGGGCGTTTATGGAAGTCAGAAGATATAAATTTTCATGGGATCTGCTGGGAGACCTGGTCAAGGGCCGTCCAAACCTGGGCCCCGAAACCCGGCTTGAAGTCTATCGGCTTATGCAGTTTGTATTTCGGGATGTCATCGAACAGCATGTAGGGGCGGAAGAGACCGATAAGATTTTTTTTGAATCCGGCAATCTGGCCGGCAAGGAATTTTACCGGCATCTGTTTACCCATCAACAGGATTTTAAGGGTTTCATAAAGAAACTGCAGGATGTTCTGCGGGACATGGGGATCGGGATTTTGCGGATCGAGGAAGCGGATCTGGATAAGGGAAAACTGGTATTGACCGTGTCAGAAGATCTTGACTGCTCGGGATTGCCGGAAGTCGGCTATCAGACCTGCAAGTATGATGAAGGTTTCATCGCCGGGCTCCTGGAGAGCTTTACCGGCGCCTCCTTCAGGGTCACGGAAGTCGATTGCTGGTGCACGGGGGACCGGACCTGTCGCTTTGTTGCCGAAATCGATCAATAAGGCAATTTCGATTCATCGAACCCGAGGTGTCCCCAATGCTCCCTGAAAAGGAACATCAGTTAGCAGAAGAGCTTGCAAGCTTTTTGATCGATACTCTGCTGCTCCCCCTACCTCCTGAAATTCCAAAGAATTTTTCAGGAATAGACTCTCTGCGGACTCTTCATGAAACCCTCTGCCAAATGCGCGGATATCTTCATTCGATATCCAACGGGGATCTGTCCGGGAAGGTTCCGGTAGCGGGTTTTGTCGGAGCCACGCTCAAGAGCCTGCAGGCCAATCTGCGCCATATGACCTGGCAGACAAAGATGGTGGCTTCGGGAGATTTTTCCCAGCGGGTGGAATTCATGGGGGAGTTCTCCGAGTCCTTTAACGCCATGGTTGAGCAACTGGACAGAACCATGCGCGAGCTTGTGGCAAGAAAACAGGAGATCAGTCTGGCCAATGAGGAGTTGCGCAGGGAGATCGGCATACGCCAGGAAACCGAGGCCGCTCTGCGCAAAAGCAGGGAGAAACTGCGACAGTTGGCGATGACGGACAGTCTGACCGGTCTTTTCAACCGGCGCCATTTCAATCGAATGGCATTGAAGGAAGTCGAAAGGGCGCTACGCTATTCCCGTCCACTTTCAGTGATAGTGATGGACCTGGACCATTTCAAAAACGTCAATGACGGGTTCGGGCACGCCACCGGCGATCGGGTTTTGGTCATGGTCGCCGATACCTTGAGGGACGTTTTGCGCAAAACAGAGATTTCCGCCCGTTATGGCGGGGAGGAATTCATCGTCATGCTGCCGGAAACCTCCGCTCGGGGCGCCGCCGATGTCGCCGAAAGACTGCGTGGCAATATCGAGGGGAAACGATTGGATGTTCCAAAGGGACGCATCACCGTCACCGCCAGTTTCGGTGTCAGCGACGCCCTCGACCGCACCCAGCCTATAACCGGTCTTCAACGCCTTTCCGACCTTGTTTCTTCCGCCGATCGAGCCATGTATGCTTCGAAGGGATTGGGCAGAAACCGGGTGACGGTTTTTTCCCCGGACGCAGCCTAGTGCCCCGTGCGGTTAATCCTGTCTTCAAAACCCGGCCCTTTTGGTCGCTATCTTCGTTCCGCCTTCTCGGCTTAACTCTGGCTAGGCCTGCGGCAGCGCGCCTTGACAGCAACCAAATTGGCTCAGGATTTCTTGACTCGCTCAACCGCACGGACACCAGATTCATATAATCCAACCCCCTCAGTCTTTCCCACCCTGCCGATCCCCCTGAAGTCTGTTCCCATTTTTCTGATGGTTCTCCAGGTTGAAATCATCTGCCGTCTGATTAAAGTATATAAATGGAAAAGTTCCGGGGTTTTATATTTCTTCGACAAAAGCAGGCAAGAAAGGAGCCCACCATGAAAAAGTTTCGTTTGTTGATGGTCGCTCTGATGGCGGCCGGTTCCATGGTTGTTGCGGGGTGTGAAACAGATAAAGGTGTCGTCGAGGAAGAAGTCGTTGAAGAAAACGGCGTTGTTGGGGAAGAAGCGGTAGAGGACAACCAGGTCGACGGAGGAGGTATTCTGGAGGAAGGGGAGGGGGTTCTGGAGCAGGAACAGCCGGAGGGAGTTCTGGAAGAAGGTGAAGGCGTTCTCGAACAGGAAAAGAGGGAAGGAATACTGGAAGAAGGGGAAGGTGTCCTCGAGCAGGAAAAGAGGTAGGCGAACCTCATCTGGAACTGCGCGCAATGGGCTGGCAGCAAAGGAGGGGTGCCTGAGGGAAAGGTCCTCCAAGGAGAAGCATCATGTTTAAGATAACCCTCAAGGGAGCTGATCGACTGGATATCGAGATGAGCGGCAGGCTGAATTCCGATGAAATGAAAATTGTTCTCGACGAGCTCGAAAGCAAATCAAAACATATCGTCAACGGCAAGATGCTTTACGATGTCATTGAATTCCACCTGCCCTCCCTCGGCGCCATCGGCCTGGAACTCGCCCGTATGCCCTCCATGTGGAAGGTTATGAAAAAATTTCAGAGGGCAGCTGTATTGACTGACAAGACATGGATCAAAAAGGTGAGTGAGCTGGAAGGATTATTTCTCCCGGGTCTCGAGATCAAGGCTTTCGACAGGGATCGGATAGCCGAAGCCGAAGCCTGGCTGGCCGGTTGAAAGCGACCCGTGGCTGCAAAATCTCGAGCAAAGCAAACAGCTCAGAATATGAGATCGAAAACGCCGATTACGACCAGCAGTCCGATGATGAAAATGGCCAGTATGATCCAAAGAATTATTTTCATAGGGCACCTCATAAGACCGATTTTAGGCTCCCGACCCTGCGCTGCTAAGATTTTAGCTCTCTGCAGTACGCTTTCCAGTGCAAGGGGGGGAATATTGGAGTTTAGAAGGTTATAAAAGGAGCTCATCATTCCCCCATACGTCTTGTATCCCTGGGCCGCGGTCAGTCTGTTCGTCCTTGGCGCTACCGGACTGCCCCTTATCCGTTCGAATGAATGGTGGATCCGGTGGTTCGATTTCCCGAGGTTCCAGCTCATGGTCATCGGACTGGCCCTGATCCTGCCGGCCCTGTTGCGGGCGGGACAGATGCCCTTGTTGCCAAAACTGCTGCTCCTGTTGCTGCTGTTGGCCGTCGGGTTTCAGGGGGTCAAAATGTTCCCCTATTCCAGATTGTCTCCCTTTCAAGTGAAGCAGGCCGCTGCAGACGGAAACAGCGCGGTCATCCGTCTCGTCACCTGTAATGTCCTGATGGAAAACCGGAATTTATGCAATTATCTGAAGGTTTTGCAGGAGGCTGATCCGGACGTG
Source organism: Syntrophotaleaceae bacterium (assembly GCA_041390365.1). Taxonomy (NCBI): domain Bacteria; kingdom Pseudomonadati; phylum Thermodesulfobacteriota; class Desulfuromonadia; order Desulfuromonadales; family Syntrophotaleaceae; species Syntrophotaleaceae bacterium. The sequence goes on from JAWKQB010000001.1 coordinate 990,241, forward strand.
ATTCTGACCACGGAAGCCGACCAATGGTGGGCGGATCAACTGGCAATCCTGGACTCTGCCTACCCCTGGCAGGTCAAGCATCCTTTGCCGAACACATATGGCATGATTCTTCATTCCAGGTTTCCACTGATCGATCCAGCCGTCCGGTTCCTCATCGAGCCCGATGTTCCCTCCATCCACACCGCCCTTCAACTTCCGGACGGACGAAGGATTCATCTGGTCGGGCTTCATCCCCGTCCGCCGGTACCATCGGAAAACGAGGATACTGCGGAAAGGGATGCAGAACTTTATCTGATCGGCAAAATGGTCAGCGGTTCGGATCTCCCGGTGTTGGTTCTCGGCGATCTCAACGATGTCGCCTGGTCCCGGACCACCTCGCGTTTTCAGAAAGTCAGCGGACTGCTCGATCCAAGAATCGGAAGGGGCATGTACAATACCTTTCATGCGGACTACTTTTTCCTGCGTTTCCCCCTGGATCATATATTTCATTCCCGCCACTTCCGACATGTCAGCATGAAACGGCTGTCCCACATCGGCTCCGATCATTTTCCTTTTTTTGTCGCCCTGACCCTGACCGGAAACGAAGCATCCGAAGAGCATCAATAGCCTGCAGGATTTTCTCTGATATGTTGTAAGCAAGGCGGAAGCGGTACCGGTTTGCGGAATCGGGGAGGGTAACCTTGTATGAATACCTGAAACCTTTTGCGGAATGGGCCGGGGCGGTGGTGGAGGCTATCGGCATCTTTCTTATTTCCGCCGCTGCCTTCCATGCCCTGATCATCGTCATGGTTCGTCTGGCTCAGAAACAAAAGATCGAGACGGCCTTTCGGGACGTGCGACAAAATTTGGGACGCGGCATTCTGCTCGGGCTGGAATTTCTGGTCGCTTCGGATATTATTCACACTGTTGCGGTTGATTTGACCTTCAGGACTATCGGAGTTCTGGTGACCATAGTGCTGATTCGAACATTCCTCAGTTTTACCCTCGAAGTGGAACTTACAGGGAACTGGCCCTGGCAACATGAAAAATAATGTCGATGGTAAACACCAACCGGAAAAAGGAGGTCGAGCATGGGAATCCTGACTTGGATCATCATGGGATTGATCGTAGGGGTCATCGCCAAGCTCATTATGCCCGGGAAAGATCCGGGAGGTTTCATAATCACCATCCTGCTTGGCATTGCCGGCGCTTTTCTGGGAGGATTCATCGGCCGGTTGCTCGGTTTCGGGGCTGTAACCGGGTTCAATATCGGGAGCTTCCTGTTGGCGACCCTGGGCGCCATTCTGCTGCTGGTTCTGTACCGTTTCATAAGAAAGTAAACGATTCCGTCAGGTGAAACCGATGAAGTCAGGCAAAGCTCCGTTGCCCCTGTTGTGCTTATTGATCGGCATGCTCTTTGGTTGCAGCAACCTTTATTACGGGGCCATGGAAAAGATCGGGGTGCATAAGCGTGAAATCATGGTCGATCGCGTGGAAGCGGCGCGGGATGCTCAGCTCGAGGCCAAAGACCAGTTTCTGACAGCCATGGAGCAGTTCAGAAGTGTGGTCGCTTTTCAAGGCGGGGAACTGGAAAAGGAGTACAACCGGCTGAACCGAACCCTGCAGGAGACCGAGGCGAAAGCCGAGGCCGTGAGCGACCGCATCGATGCCGTTGAAGATGTCTCCGTGGCCCTTTTTGAGGAGTGGCGGGCGGAGATCGATCAATATGCCAGCAGTGATCTGAAGCAGGCGAGCCGGCGCAAATACCGGGCGATGCAAAGCAGATACGAGGAACTGATACAGGCCATGAGGCGGGCCGAAGCCAAGCTCGATCCGGCTTTGGTCCCGCTGCGCGATCAGGTTCTTTATCTGAAGCACAACCTGAACGCCCGGGCCATCGCCGGACTGAGCGATGAAGCGGTCAGTATCCAGGCCAATGTCGATACCCTGGTTCGGGACATGGAAAGAGCCATCGCAGAGGCGGACGCCTTTATCGCTTCATTGCAGGACTAGCTCCTTTCAAATGGAATGATCGAGCCAAGTCGTACCCACTTCCTCGAAAAATGATGACAAACGCTTCGGCGGCGCGAAGAAATTATTTCGACCCCCCTCTGTCAGCTATCCGCAGGCAAGGACTCCGGACTTCCCCCATTCTATCCCCCATAGAAGCAAGATGAAAAATGCCTGATTGACATTTTTTCTCATTGGGATACTATTCTCGAACAACAATTAATGCTCAACGGAAAGACCGAATCCTTAACCATTGCCAACACTTACAGAGGGAGGGAGGAAAATGGCCATTCTAAAGGAGTTCAAGGAATTTGCCGTCAAGGGGAATGTCGTGGATATGGCGGTCGGTATCGTCATCGGGGCAGCTTTTGGACAGATCGTCTCTTCCCTGGTCGCCGATGTGGTCATGCCGCCCATCGGGATGATGATTGCAGGGATAGATTTTTCAAATCTGGCCCTGACCCTCCAGGAAGCATCGGGCGAAACGCCGGCAGTGGTCATCACCTACGGCAATTTCATCATGAAGATCATCAACTTCATCATCATCGCCTTCGCCATTTTCCTTGCAGTCAAAGGGATCAATTCCCTCAAGCGCAAAAAGGAGGAAGCTCCCGCCGCGGCGCCGGAAATTCCCGCTCAGGAAAAACTCCTGCGGGAAATCCGCGATCTTCTCAAGGAGAAGGCTTGATGGTTTTGGCGATCCTGGCGGATTTTCCTGAACCGGAGGGGTTCCAGAATGTCCACCTAAGTGACCGCCCACTAGTCGAAATCTCTTTCATGGTCTCCTCTGAGGACGTCTCGGAGGATTGTGGCTGCCCCGCAAAATATTTGCCTGTTGCGGCTCCCTCTCATGGGCCGGTTCGAGTCTGTCGACCCGGCCCTCATTTCTGCCCTTTGCCGCCCTGGCCACCGTTATTCTCCAAAAAAGACAAGAGCTTTCCGACTTCCTCGACCGTTTCGCTGTCCCCTGCCTTTTCAGCCAGATTCGCCGCCCGGGTCAGCCAGTCCCTGGCTGCTTCCCTGTCACCGCGCAAACCGGCACTTCTGCCGGCCTGAAAATAACGGATTGCCGCCGCTCGTGACCGGCCATCCCGTTCCAGGGCCCCGGCGGAAAGGGCCGTTGCAGCGGCCATGGCCCGGTAGTTCAGGAGTTGCCGCTGGAGCCAGGCCGCCCGGTCGAAGGCAACTGCCGCATCGGCCCAGCGTTGCTGGGAAAGGCCGAGGTATCCCCTGAGCTCGTCGAGATCCGCCTTCAAATCAGGCGGATCAGGAGATCCCATTGCGGTGATGGCGGATTGTATGCCTGCAGCATCTCCGCGGTCGGCGGAGATGCGTCCCCGCAGGTAATGGGTTCGTCCCAACACCTCCGGACCCGCTCGGCCCTTTTCCTCAAGAATGAGGTCCGTGACCTCCCAGGCCTGATCTCTGCGATCCGCCCGATAGAGAAGCACGGCGTCCACCAGGCGAAACGCCGGTGGAAACTTGCTGTCCTGCCTTTGAAAACCGGCTTTCGCTGCATCTATCTGTCTGCGGGCACCGGCAACATCGTCCTGCTGCAGCAAAGTCACGGCGAGATTGTAATGGGCATCGACGATTTCGGCGAACCCGTTTCTCAACCTTGCCCTCTGCAGGGCCTGCTGATAAAGACGGGCGGCTTCGGCATATTCGGATTTTTCGTAGACAAGTCGTGCTGATCGGTTCAACCGGTTCAGGTGATCGTCCCCGACCGGCATTCGTTCAGCAGGGTTTTTTGAACTGCATCCAACCAAGGTGAAAGGTGCGGCAGCCAGCAGCAAAAAAAGCATGCAAGGAATTTTGAGTACCAAGGAAGACCTCATGGCCGTGCCTCCAGAGGAGGAAGGGTATCCGGCCGGGGTTCCTCGTCGGAGGAACCGCCAAACAGCCAATTGGACTGAAGCTGTCGCAGGAGTTTCTCCATTTCCACCATGACCTGCTCGGTCTGCAGCAGCAGGACGGGGAGATTGGAGGTTGCATCTCCCACCCGATCGGTAATGGATGGCAACGCGGGGGTGGTTTGGTGCAGATCGCCCAGGATGCCGTTGAGAGAATCCAGGGCCGTCCGTAGATCCCGGGAAAGATTCGGCATGTCAGCAACCTGGGTATCGATCCTGCCAGTGAGACGGGAGACGTTGCCGGCCGTACCCTGCAAGGAACCCATGATCGGCTCCAACCGTCGTGCCACAGAACGAAGCTGCGTCAGCAGGTCCTCGATGTTGTCGGCCATTTCCTTCTCCCTGATCAGGCGGCCTGCCGTTCCTTCGCCACGGGCAATACCCCCGGTAATGTCGGCGAGGTTGTTCAATATCAGACGCAGGTCTCCCTGGGGGTTTTGCAGGTCCCTGGCCAGGGCGGAAATATCCCGGATGGCGGTTTGAGCATCCTCGATCAGCGGCATGACCCGTTCGTGAAGATCGTCGACGAGGGCCGTCAGGGTCTCCGTAGGCGCCCGATCGGCCTTGGCTTTGATCACCGCATAATCGTAGTCGAGGGGCTGTCCCTGCCCTCGGGTAATTTCCAGATAGGCTGCCCCGGCAACTCCAAAACGTTTGCGGATAATGGCTTGGGAATCTCGCCGGATAAAAGCCTCCATCCCGTCCTCTATGCGTACTTCAGCATATATCCTTTGGTGCGGATCGATGACGATATCCGTGACGGTTCCGGCGCGGGTGCCGAGAATCTCCACTTCGGCTCCTTCGGCCAATCCGAACAGGCCCTCCTCCGGCATCACCACTTTCAAGCGTGCGCCCGGGTCGATCCATTCGCGGAAGCGGCCGCTGCCCAATACCGCTGCCACGAACAGCAGCAGGGTCACGAGGAAGATAAGGCCTACGGTTTCATTGACGTAGCGAAACTGGTGACGATCATTCGATTTCATGGGCAGGTCACCTCGGTCAGCCTGCGGTTTGCCAGACGCATCCTGCGGGTCGCCGGCAGGGATGAATCTTTCCAGACAGATGGGTTTCGGGTCATCCAGATCACCGCGGCACCCCTCAGACGCGCCCTGCCCATGACCTGAATCAACCGGCAGGAGGCGGGGTGTGGCCAGTCCTGGAAGGGTTCCTCCAGCAGGATCAGCTGAGGGGTCCCGAGAAAAGCCCGAATCCACGCGGCCCGCTCGAGGTCGGTCGGCAGGGCTTCTTCAGGGTACCCCGTGGGGAGACCGGGAAGGCCCAGATCCAAGCCCAGCTGAGCGGCCTCGGCCTGCACCTTGGCTACAGAAAGCCTGGAATGATGCAACGGCCGCATGAGGATATTTTCCCGAATTGTCAGCTTTATAAACCATGCACCCCGGCAGAAGATCCTGCCGATTTTGCCGCGCATCCCGTTGGCAAAATCCGGTCCTACCTTCGACCAGTCCCGGCCGAGAAATCGCACGTTGCCCACGGAAGGGTGCAGCAGACCCGAGAACAGGTCTCCGAGGATCGTACACTGCCCCGGTTGCTCCAGACGGATGAGAAGCAGCTCGTTTCCCGAAATGTCGGTTTGGAGGGAGACGGGCCAGGGAGTTTGCAGGATATCCTCTTCGATCAGGACTTGATCCAGGCTCAGAACGATGCGATGTTTCCGGATCATGACGGGTCCCTTTCCGTTATCGGGACAGCAGCAGGGTGTAGAGCCCGGATATCAGAATGATGACCATTGCCGACAAACCGAAGGCTCGGGGCAACAGACCTTCGGGCATGTCCGAATCCGTTGCTTCCGTTAATCCGATGGTGCAGGCCAGCAGGCCGATAGCGAAACCGACGGACAGCGACTTCAGCGGGATAATGGCGAATTCCGCCGGACCGAGGGAAGTGAGCAGGGAATTAAGGAATTCGGTTGCCGAAAGCGCCGATACTTTCGACGCATTGCCGGCGATGAATCCGGTTCCGAGGGAGACCAGCAGAAAGGCCACTGTCAGACAGAAGGTACCGAGCGTCACGGCCAGCACCCTGGGGACGACCAGCAGCAGAAAGGGGTCGATTCCCTGGGAATCCAGCATATGGATCTGCCCGCCGGTCTTTTGCCTGCCGAGTTCAATGACCATGGCCAGACCGTGGCGGCCCAGTACGATAAAGCCGACCAGAATCGGTGCCATTTCCCTCGCCAGGACCAGAATGAGGAAATCGCCGATCAGCTGGCTCTGACCGAACAGGTCCAGCCAGTAGAGAAGCTGATAGACCAGACCCAGGCCCACCAGTAAGCCGACGGCCATGGTAAAGATCAGGGAATGCCTTCCGATCTGAAAACAGTGATGGATGAATTCCCGCCTTACTGTCCCTCTCCAGGTCAGAGGACGGAAACTCTGCCAGAGAACGGCAGCAGCGGCGGCGAAGGTCCAAACCAGGGAATAGATGCCACCGATGAGCCGAGCACCGACCCCCGCCAAAAATTTTTTCGGCAAGGAGATGGCCTTTTGGGTAGAGCCGCCATGCGGTTCGGCGCGAAGAGTGATCGTCATCCTATTTTCCCTCGCAGCAGATAGGTTCGAATCTCCCCGATGTCCGGGACGAAAAAGGTGCCTCGCTGGCCGAAAAGATAATCGTTCTGCAGATGGCGATAGGCTCCCTCACCGGCCTGAATGCCATTCTCGGGGCTGGAACTCGCCATTCCGCTGGCGGAGCGGACTGCGGGACCCCAGAGATTGAAGGAGCCCTTGCCGCAGCCAACCAGGTTGCCCAGGACCATGCCGGTGTCGAAACCCACTCGAAGGACGCCGGACTCTGAATTCACGGGAAAGACCCGCGGCAACTCCTCGAGAATCGCCAGGGCGGAATCGGCCGTCCTTTGGGCGTGTTGGCCTGAGGTGTTGGAAAAGCCCGTGGCGAGAACGATCTGGTCTCCCAGCATTTTCAGATATTCGATGCCATTGGCTGTCGCAATCTGCTCGATTCGGCACACAAGATCCTCCAACAAGGAGCAGGCTGTATTTTCCTCAGGATGGGCAAGAAACAGAGAGTCGCCGAGCAGGACGACCATTACGGACAAATTCTCGAATACCGTGGAGTAGACGGTTTTTGGGTCCGGCTGCGGCCGGTCGGGACCCTGCAAGCTATCCCGTAGAGAAGCGCCCCGCATGGTGCGCAGTGGAGGAAGTGTGGGAGAGGTTTCCACGGAAACCCATGGAGCCTGGCTTTTCTGCCCGTCTTCAGCGCCGGGCGACTCGACCAGGATGTCTTCATGGACCGTTTCAAAGGAAGAAAGGGTGTGTTCCCCATCGTCCTGGAAACGGAAGGCCAGAAGACCTGCAATCGCCCGGGCCAGGTTTCGATCCTCCTTGGACCACCCCCTCGATTTTCCATCGTGCTCGAGCCAGACGCTGCCGGCTGACCGGTTCCCCGGGCGGATCGGTGTTGCCAGCAGGGCGCAGCAGTCGAGGGGCTCGAAATAGGCTTTGAAAATTTCTCCCGCCCGAAGATCATTTTCCAGGTCCGTCGATTCGATCGGGTCACTTCCTGAAACGGCCTCGAAAAAGCGGGGAAAATCCTGCTGTGAAAGAATGGTCCCACTGGTATGACCATTGTTTTCCCGGTCGTAACTGTCCAGGCAGACCAGGTCTTTGCCGTGATCCATCGTTTTCCAGAGGCTGAATCGCCTGATTGCCATGGTTTGGCATACGATTTCTGAAAGTGACTGCAGGGACTCATTGTCCCCTTGTCTGTAAAGGGAGGGCAGAGAAACGATATTTTCAAAGGCCTGGCTTTGGGCCTCCATCCGCCGTTCCCTTGCCGCCAACTGTCGTTGGGTGCGAATCGCTTTCTGACTTCGCATCAACAGCAAAGCGGCAATCAGGGCCACCATGAAAAAGGCGATGCTGGACAGGAGAAGTGCTCTTTGGAGGTTCTCCTTGAGAAAACCGACGAAATCTGCCTCGGGTACCGTGATCAGAAGAGTCCACTCCCGGTTGACCAGCGACCTGAGGGACGATGTCATGCTGGAATAGCGTTTGCCGTCGAGGGCCAGGTGGCGGATTCCATAGCCTTCGATACGAAACCGATCATAGGCTCTGGTGAGCAGGGCGTTGTCCAATTGGTCGATCTTCACCGGGGCAAAAGACCCTTTCGAGATGCGCAGCATCCGATCCATGACCGGAAAGGCCACCAGTTGACCTTTGCCGTCAATGATGAGGGCCCTTCCGGTTTTTCCGATTTCGAGCCCGGCCAGAAACCGGCTCAATCCTGCCAGTTCGATGTCGATGCTGAGCACGCCGCGCAGGTCGCCTTGCGGGTCGCGAACCGCAAGGGCGGCCGTGACACCGGGTTCGCGGTTGGAAAAGAATATGTAGACATCGGTCCAGTACACCTCCTGCGATTGGGCCGCCCCCTGATACCAGGGGCGGGTCCGGGGGTCGTAGGTGTCTGCCTGATCCTGTTCGATGCCCAGGATATTGCCGGCCGGATCGCGACGCACCCAGCGGACCTCCCGGTTTGGCCCGGTTTGCCGAATGATTTTGGTGTGCATCGACCCGTCCGACATGCGCCGCACCATCAGGAATCGGCCGTCGGGTATGCCGACCTGAAAGGATTGAATCTGCGGGTAGACCGCCAGGAACTGCAGGCCGAGAGTCTCGAACAGGTTGACGGCTTCGGTGCTCCAGTTTTTCGAGGCAAATAGACCCGAGGCCAGTCTGGTCAGCTCACCGGCGGGGGATAGATGATTTTTAACTTGAGACGTGATGCGCTGGTCGAGCATCTCCACCAGGGAGTCGGCAAGGGCTACGGCATCCCTTCGATTCCGGGTGTAGGTATATCGGGCAATCGCCATGACCACGGCGACCAGGATGACAAGGTAGATCGCCGGCAACAGGCTCTGCATCAGTTGCCGGCGACTTTCCTTACGCCGAAGCTCGGCTGCTTCCCGTGTATCCACCCATTCGTTGTTCGGCACTTCTGCAGCTCCCTCAGTCAAAAGGGACCGGAGTCATCCTCGGAAGAACCCAACAGCAAACAATCGGCTTTTCTGGATCTGGTATTCCCGGGCGAGGAAAAAAATCGTCCAAAGCCAACAAAACAGCACTTGCTGCTGTGGCTTGCGAGCAGGGGTAAAAACTGGATTCTGGAAATGTTTTGAAATAGTATAGCGAAAGAAAACGCAGACGTTCGCCTGAATATGAAAGGAATCTTAAGTGAACAAATCTGGAATTTTGCTGACGGTCTTGACCTTATTCGCTTTTTGCAGATTAGCCACCGCCGGGGAGTACCGCAATCTTCCTCTGACCCAGGAACTGGTTGATTCGGGAGTACTGATCGTCGATATCCGCACTCCGCCGGAATGGCGGGAGACCGGAGTCATTCCCGGTTCCGTTTTATTGACGTTTTTCGGGCAGGACAGGAGTTATGATCTGGACGGCTTCATTGCCGACCTGCAGCTCTACGCGGACAGAAACCGGGACATTGCACTGCTTTGTCGAAGCGGCAACCGGACGGCGAAAGCGGCCGGGCTCCTGGCGGAACGCGGATATACCTCCGTCATCAACGTGACAGGGGGCATCAGGACGGCACCGGAAAAGGGCATCAAACTGGTTCCCTATCCGGACGAAGATTCTCTGGAAGACTGAGATCCGCGAGACAGGGGAGTGGCCAGGAAAGGTTCCTCCTTTTTTCTGTATGCCGGGAAATAATCATTTCCAAAGGCTTTTTCGGCATCCGACTGCTGGCATTTCATTACCAGCTGGTCATAACGCTGCTGATTGAAAATCATGCGAAATGTGTGAAATTCAGCCCTTTTTTTGGAAAACCCCGCCTTGAAGCGAAAAAGGCTGTCCTTTTTTCCGCCGACACCGCCACCCAGATGCAGATACCTTTCCCCCCTGTTTTGAGCCCACTGCCGGACGCTGTCGAACATAAGTTTTGAGGGCGCTTTTTCAAGGAAAGGCGAAGCTGTTGCGGCCAGATGAAATTGGACCAGTCCGTCCATGACAGTGACCAGTCCCGAAGCCGCGACCTTGCCGTCCGGGGCTATTACAGTGCAGAGGTGCAGTCGGAATCCGAGGGCAAACCGGAATTCGTCAAAGTAGGAGTCGGAAAAACAGTAGCAGCTGCTGGCTTTGAGTCGGTTCATGGTTTCATGGTACAGGGTTATGAAGTCGGACCAACGGCTCCAATCGTCCATGACCGCCTCAAATCCCTCCTCCCGCAAACGCTGGATATTGTCCCGGTGATTCTCCCGGGTGTTACGCCAGATGTCACGGTCACTCATGACCAGATCGATATAGACGGTCTCGCCGTGATAAACCAGTTTCCCCTGTCGATCCAGGGAATCCCAGGGCAGGCCGATCAGCGGATGGAGGCGGAAAAACCCGCTGACGGCATCGATATCGGCGGCGCTCCTGCCAAACTCCCGCAGAAAGTAGTCGGGGGATATATGATCGGCTCCCGGACAGTACAGAGGTGATGGATAACCATAGGGTGATGCAAGATCACACCAGTGTCGGGGAGCTTGAAGATGGGGGGGGAGACTGCGTATCAAAAGGGGAATGAGCATCGACGAATCCCCCTGCTCAGCGTAAAAGGCCGCGGGTTGACCGGTTTCGTGTTCTGCGGCAAGGGACACATAGGCAGGGAGATGGTAGAAGTCGTGGAGGGTTTTTTTCAGCATGAAGGCCCAGCGTTCATCCAGGGGATCGATAAAGCCGGCAAAACCGCTTTCAGGAGCAGGTGCTTTCCGGGATGGGGGAGCGAGATTTTTCGCACAGTGCTCTTCCGTGATCCTCATCTTGTCACCTCCACCATCAAGGAAAATAACCAAAAACCAATAAGATCAGGGGAATTTTTCGGGGTCAGGCCCCGCCTCCTTTCTTTTCCCCAGCTGGTCTATTTTTCCTCGATGCAGCACAGGACCAGACCAGCTAATGAATCGAACGGGATTTCCACTTAGGATAATATAATTAATGTATCTTTCAACCCTATCGATAAAAAAAACGTTTCAGGTCCTTCTACAGGAGGATCTTTGGGAGGAGAACTTTCGGTTGGGGTGAAAAATCCTTCCGGTATCCCAGGCACAAGCAAAAGGTTTTGCCAAGGGCCTTGCCTCCTGTAACTGGGGAAAGCGGCAATCGGGAAATATCGGCCAGAAGCAGTTTGTATGCAGGAAGTCTTTCATGGTCGCCTCCTATGGTGGGAATCAAACCCCTCGCAAACTTTGTGCCATCATCAAAAATTTCGTAGAAACGGTAGGTTGAGCAGTGAAATATACGTTTTACCCGCATTGCGCTTAAAAAAGTGTTCTTATTGGACGACACAAATTGGAAAAAAATTATGTAAGTGGTTAGATCAGAACGGAAGTTTGCCGTATCTAAACGACGACAGGCGGGTCAAAAAGGCCAAACCAAGGGGGTCAGGAGAGTGCCAAGCAACCAGGTCAGCACCGCCAGGATGCTGCCTAGCTGAAGATAATGGTGGAACCGGTAGCGACCGGGGCCGAGGACCAGTATGGTGCTTTCGTGAGCCACAGGCGTGCAGAAAGCGGATGAAACGCAGATCGCCAAGCCTACCATGAAGGGTTTGGGATTCAGGGACGTTTCGGCAGCTACCTGATAGGCGAGGGGAGCCAGAATGATCGCTACCGCGGCATTTTCGATCAGTTGGGTCAACAACACCGCCAAGAGCAGGATCGAAGCCAGGAGGATGAACGGCGAAACGTGGTGAAAGGCGCTTACCAGAAGATGGGCGATTTCGGCTGCAGCCCCGGTTTTTTCCAGTGCCAGACCCAGAGGTATCATGCCCCCCAGGGTGATGATGGTCGGCAAGTCGATATTCTTGTAGGCGTCCTGAAGATTGATGCAACCGAGAAGAATAGCCAGCAGGGCCGCCAGGGGAATAGATACCGGCGGGGCGAACAGTCCGGTCACCGCGGTGAAGATGATGCCGGCCAGGAGGCTCAGGGTCAGGACCGCCTTGCGCCGGCCGATGGCCGGGACCGATTTTTCCCCCAGAAGGATCAGGTTCGGGTTGCTCCGCAAGCGAGGCAGATCTCCAACGTTCCCAAGCAGCAGCAGATAGTCCCCGTATTTGAGGGGGATTTCCGTGGGTCGGCTGAGCAGGGTCTCGCCGTTGCGGGATATGCCGATAAGAGTAAAACGATAGAAACGGCTGAAGTCCATCTGGGCAAAGGTGGCTCCCTGATAGAAGGAGTTGGGTGCCAGCAGGGCTTCAACCGTGACCAGATTGACGCTCCTCAGGGTTTTTTGATCCATTTTCACTTCACCCACCAATTGAAAGTCTGTGGATTTGAGCAGTTCCTGGATCGTGTGGGGCGGTCCTTTCATGATCAGGACGTCGCCGGGTTCCAGCCGGAACCAGCGGGGAATTCTCTGCCCCTGGCGAAGGGCGTCGATGATGGCGAGATCGCTCCGTTTTGACCAGTCGAGATCCTCGACTATCTTGCCTACTGAGGAGGAGCTTTCCATCACCAGGACCTCCGCCAGATATTCCCTTGTTTCCTCAGATCTTTCCTCTTTGCCCCAGGTAGGAAGAAACCTTCTGCCGAAAGCGATCAGGTAGAAGGCGGATGCCAGAAAAATTCCAGCCGCCATGGGGGTAAAATCGAAAAACCCGAGCCCTTCCCCGGTATATTGCCGGTAAAAATCATTGATCAGGATATTACTCCGAGTGCCGATAAGGGTCCATTGGCCGCCCAGGAGCGATCCATAGGCGGCAAACATCAGGTACCGGGACGGTACCAGGTCTTTTTCCCGGCAGACCGTAAGTATCAACGGCATGAAGACCAGGACGGTCGTTGTATCGTTGACGAACATGGAGCAGAGGGTGGTCGCGGTCAGGATCGTCAACTGCAGCATCCATTCCCGTTTGGAAGCAGCCCGAAAAAGCCGGACTCCCGCCCATTCCGCCGCTCCAGTCTGAACCAGCGCGCCGCCGAATATGAACATGGCCGCAATCATGATGACGGCTGAACTGCCGAAACCTGAAAAGGCCTCCTGATAAGTCAGGACTGATTCCCAGGTTCCATCCGGATGGGGCCAGGGCAGGATCAGGCAGATAAGGACCAGGGCGGCGATCAGTTCATAGGACAGCTTCTGGGTCCAGAAAAGGTAGAGTGCAGATGTCAGAATGGCCCCGAGCACCAGATATTCATCCATCCTGAACCTCAATAAAATGAAAAATGAGCGGGAGTGGGGGTTCATGAGTTCACTCTGCAAGCTACCCAGAGTTTAATGGCGAAACCCGGCTATGCAAGCAGGGCACAAAAACCCCCGGCCGGATACCGGTCGGGGGGATAATCACACAGCAGGCCTTTGCTGGAAAACCAGGACTGTTCAAAAATTGGAGGTTACCCGCGAGGGTGGGAAAGGGTAAAAGGGGTTTCCATTCCGATCAGGAATGAATGGGTTGTCAGTGTTTTTTGTAGGTCAGGCAGTCAGGCTGACCGCTTTTCATTCCGACCTGGATATTGGAGGCGGTACATTCGAAATCCTTGTTATAGGTGCAGTCTTCGGTTTTGCAGGCACCCACTCCGGCAGTCACTTCCTTGACGCCGCCATGAGAGGAGGATTCGAAAAAGGTGTCACAGATCGGTTGATCGGGATTTTCCCCGATGGTAATTGCCAGTGCATGGCAGGCTTTTTCTCTGTTGTAGGCACAGTTGCTGACGGTACAGTCTTTAACCTTGGGCATTTCCATGGGCATGTTCTACCTCCTTTGCCCTCCGGGATGGAACCTCGCCTATCGAACACTATCAGGGGGCCGAAAACTGTCAAGGGCAAGAAAAAATATTAACTTTCGTGTAGTTATGAATTAAGATTTCGACTTGTTTATTAAATTTTGAAATTCCCGTGCTGCAGTCCGTAATGTCAGGCATGCAACTTGCTGGTTCCCCTGGCGGGGACGCTCCGGGTTGCCGGAACGACCTTGCGCCTCACGCCCTGATTGGGCTGCAATGGCATTTTTCAGGTTCCGAATGAATGACCAGGGGACAATACAGATGGCAAAAATTGACGCGCTGTTCAAAATTTTGAAAGAAAAGGGTGGTTCAGACCTTCATCTCAGTCCGGGGAATCCGCCTTTGATCCGGCGTGCGGGGGATCTGGAGCCGATCTTCGACCGACCGATCGGACACGAGCAGAACAAGGCTCTGCTCTACGAGATCATGAGCGAGGCGCAGCGCGCGGTTTTCGAGGAGACCCAGGACCTCGATTTTGCCTACGAAGTGGCGAGCCTGGAGTCCCGTTTTCGGGCCAACATCTTCATGGGAAGGCTCGGCATCAGTGCCGTCTTCCGCCTGATTCCGGCCAAAATCCTGACCGTGGAGCAGTTGGGGCTGCCCCCTGCCGTGCTCAATTTCACCAGCTACAAAAAGGGGATGGTTCTGGTCACCGGACCGACAGGCAGCGGCAAATCGACCACATTGGCCGCGATGATCGATCATGTCAATAAAACGCGCAAGGAGCACATCCTGACCGTCGAGGATCCGGTGGAATTTGTCCACGTCAGCCAGCAGAGCCTTGTCAACCAGCGGGAGGTCGGACGTCACACCCGGTCCTTCGCCGCCGCTCTCAAGGCGGCCCTGCGGGAGGATCCCGATCTGATTCTGGTCGGGGAGATGCGGGATCTGGAAACCATCGAACTGGCCATTACCGCTGCAGAAACCGGTCATCTTGTTTTCGGCACCCTGCACACCAACAGTGCCGCCAAAACGGTGGACAGGATCATCAATGTTTTTCCGACCAATCAGCAGGAACAGATCCGGACCATGCTCGGCGAATCCCTCAAGGGGGTGATCGCCCAGCAGCTGCTGAAAACCGTCGACGGCAAACGCTGCGCCGCACTGGAAATACTTCATGTGAATCCGGCCGTGGCCAATTTGATCCGGGAGGGGAAAACTTTCCAGATCCCTTCGGTGATTCAGACCGGAAAGGCTCAGGGGATGCAGCTGATGGATCAGGCCATCCAGGAATTGCTGGTGGCGGGCAGGATCAATCGGGACGAGGCGCTAAAGTTCGCGTCCAACAAGACCATGTTTCAAGGAGGCTGAAAGACTGATATGACGGAGCAGGTTATTGCAAAAAAGCGGCGCCGGGTTCGGTTTACTCTCATCGACGGCAGCGAAGTTGAAGGAGATGTGTTTCTCTGGCTTTATGAAGTCCGTCACTTCGGGCCGCAGAAGGTGGGGGAACTTCTGAACGGAGAAAGCGGATTCATACCGGTTGCCACCGTGCAGGGTCTGGTCCATCTGAATGTGGTCAACATCGTCACTGTCAGAGCTACCGCCGAGGAAGAGTGGGACGATCTGGACCGGCTGGGGAAAAATTATACCGTCCGAATCAGAACCCGCATCGGTGAGATCAGCGGTGAAATGTTTGTGAACCTCCCCGCCGAAAACAGCCGGGTTAGCGACTGTCTGAGCCAGGCCGACCGCTTTCTGCGGATTTTCTGCGGTGATGAAATCATCTACATCGGTACGCGATTTGTTCTTTCGGTTCAGGATTGAATGGTTATTATAGGGCGTGAGGGATGAGGGGTGAGGAGTGAGGGGTAAAATCAAGATCAAAAGCCGATTTCGATCCCGATCCCGATTTCGATTTGGAAAAGGTTTAAGATCTTCAGGTTTTCAACAAACAACAATGCTGACTAGTGTCCCTTGCGGTTGAAGGCGCAACGCAGGCAGCGGCCAAAAAGGCCGGAATTTGAAGGCAGGATTAACCGCACGGGACACTAGACCCTTTTTCCCGTGAATCGCCCCTACTGGAGGCATTGCAGCAGGCCCATGGCCCACTGGCAGGAACCGCAGGGTTCGTTGTTGGCGAAACAGTCGTGGACGAAATCCTCCTCCTGCACCAGATCGCAGGGGGCCACGCAACAGTTGGCGCAATAGGGATAATCGAACTTCACCACGTTGCCGCGAAAGGTGCGGAATTCATCGCTGTTCCAGATATCCAGAAGCGGACGGTGGTTGACGTTGCCGAATTCCTTGACCTTGACCAGCCGGTCCCAGTCGTTGATATAACAGCGGTACTGGTGCCAGAGGTAGTAACAGGGATGGACGCCCCCGTACCAGGAGATGAAGGCCGAGCCGCCGGTGACGAAATCGCACTTGCGGACAGCTAATGGCGTCGTGACCGGGAGCTTGAGGGCGATTCCCAGCTCATCGGCAACCTGCTGTGCCTCGGCATAGGTGTCCATGACCTCGGCCTGCAGAGCCGAATCCCGCCGCAGCATCTGGATGACGTCGAGAAAAACGTCGGTCCTGCGCGCTTCCTTGCGCATCTGATTGACCAGAGTATTGACCTGGGCGATGCGCGGATCCACCGTATGCTTCAGAACCCGCTCCCTCTCCCAGGACATGTAGTCGTACAGGTAGATATCCAGGTCCATCTCCGCCAGGTGCTTTTTCCATTTGTCGAAGAGTTCGATGGCCGCCTCGCTGGCGTTATGGTAGGTGGTCTGCTTTACCGACGAAGAATCGTATGGCAGGGTTTGGGAGACGATGAAAAAGTCGGCTCCGCGCTCTGCCACCCAGCGAATGGTGTCGGGAAGCTGACGGAAATTCTCCAGCATGGTAACGAATTCCGCGCCGACCTTGAGCCGGCAGTCGGACTGTGAGCGGCGCGCTTCGGCCAGCAGGGCAAAGGCCCGATCCATATCGCTGAGGTCTTCCCCCTGGCGAACCTTGCTGAAGGTTTCGGGCTTGACCCCGTCCACCGACAGGCAGATGCGGTCGAGTCCGGCCTCGACCAGCTTCCGGGCGATTTGCTGATCCAGGAGCAGGCCGTTGGACTGGAAGCCGATCCATGCGCTGTCGGGCATGGCTGAACGGGCTCTGGCAATCCATTCGAGCAGGTGGGGGTGCATGAGCGGTTCGCCGATGCCGTTGAGGACCAGCGATTCGAGACGGGGAAAGGCGGGCTCCAGGGCGGCGAAGGTTTCCCGGCTCATGTCCCCGTCGATGACCCTGCTGTCACAGGACTGCTTGACGCACATCGGGCAGCGCAGATTGCAGAAGGTCGTCGTCTCAACGAACAGCTTGCTCGGGTAGGGCAGAAAGGGAGCTTCCTGCTCGTAGTTGGAGGCCTTTACGGATTTCCGGATATCCATCTTCATCGCTCAATATTCTCCTTGACAGGGACCCTCGACCGCTGATTGTCTTCAGGATACGGGGGATACAACCACAAAACCTTGATCCAGGGCAAGTAATTATAAGATTTTCCCGCTATGAACCTCGGAGACCGTTTTTTCGTTGTCAGTGAAGCGGTAGCGGAACGGTTGTCGTTGTCGTAATCGTAATCGATATTGCGGCAACGACTACGATTACGACAACGACAACGATGGCCCATGCCAGATAGGATTTTTCGAACAAGGGGGCGCGGATCTCCGAGCGGGAGCGGATTGCGACTCTATTAATAGCGAAAATGTTTTATTTTTTCGCCCATTTCACCGATTTCCGTCATCGCTTCGATACCGATCTGCAGGTGGACGTCGGTCCATTGCCGGGACACTTTTTCGTCCATTTCTTCCGTTTTGATGCCCTCGGGGGAGAAGGGCAGATCGGAAACCAGCAGCAGGGCTCCGCGGGAGATGGCGTTGTAGTGGCCGACGATGAACAGGGTGGCCGTTTCCATGTCGATGGCAATGCAGGTCATGGCCTGCAGCCGTTTCAGAAATTCCCGGTCGTGTTCCCACAGCCGGCGATTGGTGGTGTAAACGACCCCTGTGCGGTAATCGTGGCCATGGGCCAGGATCTTCTCGGAAACAAACTTGTGCAGTTTGAAGGAAGGCAGGGCGGGCACCTGCTGAGGAAAGTATTCATCGCTGGTCCCTTCACTGCGGATGGCGGCAATAGGCAGGATGAAGTGGCCGATTTCCGAGGACGTTTTCAAACCGCCGCATTTTCCCAACAGCAGAACTCCCCTGGGTCTGCGCGCACTCAGCAGGTCCATGATGGTGGCTGCATTGGCCGAACCCATGCCGAAATGGATCATGGTCAGGCCCTGGGAATTGGTTGCGGAGGGCATCGGCCTGTCCACGCCCCGGATTTCACAGTTGAATCTTGCCGCAAAACGGTTCAGGTAAGCGCGGAAATTGGTCAGGAGAACATAATCGCCGATTTCATCCAGCGTCGATCCCGTATACCGTGGCAGCCAGTTTCTGGCGATGTCCAGCTTTTCAGTCATTCGATCCGCCCTCCTTCTGCACTAACAGCAATCCGGCGAAGCCGGAATTCCGACGGTTCGGGCCGGAACCGCCGGAATCAACAAACTTACTCATCCTCCGTTTCGGGTTTGTTGCGCAGGGCGGCCCGCTTGATGTTGAGCAGGTGACGATAGTTGATGTTGTCCGTGGTTACATTGCCGCCCGCGGTGCCGCAGCCCAGGGTCATGGAGGGAACCAGTTCGTTGTACAACTGTCCCACGGAACCGTGAGCGGAAGGAGCGTTGAGGACCACCCGGTTGGCGGGAACCGCCAGCGAAAACTCCTTGAGGACTTCATCGTCATGGGAGTAGCAGGTGGCGGTATGGCCGGCCCCGCCGAACTCGAGCTGCTTGATGCAGGTCGCGATTGCCTCGTCCTTGCCCCTGGCAACCATATAGCCGAGGACCGGGGAAAGTTTTTCATGGCTCAGCATGTCCTCCGGTCCTATACGACTGACATCCAGCGGCACCATCAGCAGCTTGGTGTCGTCAGGCACATCGAACCCCGCGAGTCTTGCAATCACCTGAGGGGACTGCCCGATGATCTTTTGGCTTGGAACACCTTTTTCCTCGTCGAACATGACTTTGGCCAGCTTCGACTTTTCATCTTCGCTGCAGATGAATGCTCCCCTTTCGGCAAACATCCTTAAAGCTTTTTCGGCGATGTTCTCGTCGTCGAAGATGACGCTCTGATCCGCCGAGCAGAGGGTGCCGTGGTCGAAGGTCTTGGAGGCGATGATGTTGTTGACAGCCATGCTCAGATTGGCGGTTTTTTCCACATAGACCGGAACATTGCCCGGTCCAACTCCCAGTGCCGGATGGCCCGAGCTGTAGGCGGCCTTGACCAGAGCGCCGCCGCCGGTGGCGATGACCAGGTTGACCTTCGGATGGGTGATGAGCAGGTTGGTGGCCTCGATGGACGGTTCTTCGATCCACTGTATGCAGTTCTGAGGCGCCCCCGCGGCGATGGCAGCGTCTCTCAGCAGGGTGGCGGCTGCGGCGCTGCATCCCTGGGCCCGGGGATGGAAGGCGAAGACGATGACGTTGCGGCCCTTCAAGGAAATGAGGGCTTTGAACATGGTGGTGGAGGTCGGGTTTGTGGTGGGGGTAACGGCCACCACGATCCCGAAAGGTTCAGCGATTTCGATGATGCCATCGTTTTCACTGATGATGCCCACCGAGGGCTTGTCCTTCAGGTACTCATAAACCACATGGCAGCCGATGTGGTTTTTGACGACCTTGTCCTCGACCTTTCCCATGCCCGTTTCTTCTACGGCCATTTCCGCCAGTTTCCTTTCGTTGGCGGTTCCGGCCTTTTCCATGGCCGCGATGATCGAGTCGACCTGCGTCTGCTCATATTTCTTGAACTGTGCCGCGGCGGCGCGGGCATTGACAATCAGTTCCTCTATCCTGTTCTTGACATCGGTCATGACGAAATCTCCTTTCCTGTTTCTCCCATGAATCGCCCGATGATGATCACGGGCGGGACAATCGTTCCTGCGAATTTTTTGGGAGATGCTCATTATTATACCGCAGTCGCCTTGGAAAACGGGCAGGACCGGCAGGGTTTTGCAGGAAAATCGATTGACAGGATGAAAGCTTCTCGGTTAGAAGTGCCTCAAGGCGATCGGCATTGGATCCTGCGACGCGCGATTTTTATTTCCAGCGATATGGGTTCTCTTTTTGTATAATGAGACGCAAAGCCTTTCAGGATACATTGCTGGACATTCTGGTTTAGAAATAATCCGGGGACGGGGCTGTCTCTGCCCTTGATGAAAAGTATTCAAAGTCGAAGGAGGAGTCTGACATGGACAGGGAACAATATGTGCTCTACAGCGGTGGGGCCAATGGAGCGGAAGCAGCTTTCGGTGCCAATGCCGAATGTTTCGGCATCGACGAGGTCAATTTCACGTTCGAGGGGCACAAGATCGAGCGGCAGCGAGGACTGCGCTTTCTGACTCACGAAGAACTCAAGAACGGCGATTTCAGTCTCGAATATGTCTCGCGCCTGCTGAGTCGGCGCTATTCGGAGAGTCGCAGCATCCGCAAGATTCTGCAGAGCATCTGGTACCAGATCAACAACGGCCAGGAAATCTATGTGGTCGGCGAAATTCAGGATGACAATACCGTCAAGGGCGGCACCGGATGGGGCGCCGAATTCGCCAAGCTCTGCAACAAGCCTCTGTGGGTCTTCGATCAGAAGCAGGACGGCTGGTTCCGCTGGAACCAGTCGGCATGGGTGCCGTGCCAGGGGGCCGATCAGCCGGTTATCCGCCATCCCCACTTTACCGGGACTGGCACCCGCTACCTGCAGGAAAACGGCAAAAAGGCGATCGAGGAACTGTTCGCCCGTTCCTTTGCCTAAAACAGATTCGAATCGATGACTCGGCCGGCAGTTTCGGGATCTCCCCAAAGCTGCCGGTTTTTTTTAGGGACCCAGTGTCCAGAAGTCTGCTTTCCGCCTGTAATCAGGGCTGGCCTTTTCCCCCCGGTTGCTGCTAGAATCCTGGCAGAAGAAAAATTTCCCTGATTCCGGTCCTTTAGAATGTTGAACGGCCAGATGGACAACAAGAACCTGCTCGAACATCTCGAGAAGCTGGATCCGGGTATCGTCCTGTTCGGCAACGACTTCTCGGTATCCCACATCAATCATGCCCTGATGCTGATCTTTCGGGATGTACCCCGGGAGGAGTTGCTCGGCAGGGATCTGATGGAGATGCACGGTCCCAAATCCCGGGAGCGGCTGAAAGAGGTCTTTTCCCTCATGAAGGATTCGACCCGGTCGATCCCCTTTTCCATCAAGCGGATGAACAGCGGGGACCAGGAGCGGTTCCTCCTGCTGAAATTGATGCCGCTGGTGGACAAGGAGTTCAAGGATTCCCTGAACTGCTGCCTGGTCTACGATATCACCTCCTTTATCACCACCTCCCAGCACGATCTGGTCAAGATTCCCGTGACTGCAGGAAACGGCATCCGGCTCATTGATCCGGCCGAAGTGCTCTATCTGAAGGCGGAAAACATCTATTCCAAGGTCATAACCGCCAGGGGGGAATTTCTTTGCGATCTTGGTCTCGGAGTGCTGGAGGAGGGGGTGTCCAAAAGCAGTTTCTATCGCATCCACCGCAGCTACATTGTGAATCTCGGCAAGATCGACAAGATCGACCGCGAAAACGGGTCCCTGACCGTCAGCCTCGAAAATTGCGATGCCCGTCTCCCGGTCAGCCGCACCCGGGCAAGGGAATTTCTTGCCAGGATCGGCCTTCGATGAAGACCGTTCACTTGTTTAATCCGCCATTCACAATCAATTCATTGCAACCCGCCATTAATTCTGTCTAGAATTCCCGCAGTATTTTAGTCGGATCAGTCTTTACCTTCAAGGAGCCGCCATGTTTGAAAAACCGGACTGCCGCAGCGTCGATTCCGCAGCGGTGAAAATGCTGAAGATCGCCGATGCCCACGGACTGGAAACCGCCTGGGATCGTCTGGAGAAACAACAGCCGCAATGCGGTTACGGACAGCTCGGCACCTGCTGCCGCAACTGTTCCATGGGGCCCTGCCGGATCGACCCCTTGGGGGAAGGTCCGCAAAAAGGGGTTTGTGGCAGCAATGCAGACACCATGGTCGCCAGGAACCTGGCCCGCATGGCCGCAGCAGGATCCTCGGCCCATTCCGATCACGGCCGCAAGGTGGCCCTGCTGCTGAAGGATGTGGCAACCGGACGGAACACCGACTACAGCATCATTAATCCCGATAAGCTGTTTGTCGTCGCCGGTCGCCTCGGCATTCCCGCCGAAGGGCGGGAGACCCTTGAGGTCGCAAACGACGTCGCCGATCTGGCCATCGCCTGTTTCGGGGCGCAGGGGGAGGAGACCCTCCCCATTGTCTTGAAATACATGCCGAAAAAACGCCTCGAGCTGTTGAAAAACGTTGAAAAAACCCTGGGAGAATTGACCGGCGCCCGCATCGGTCTGCTGCCGAGGGGTATCGACCGTGAAGTGGTCGACATCATGCATCGAACCCATTTCGGCTGCGACGCCGATCCTCTGTCGCTGGTCGCCCAGGCGCTGCGCTGCTCCTTCGGTGACGGGTGGGGCGGGTCGCTGATCGCCACCGAATGCCAGGACATCCTCTTCGGCTCGCCGACGGTGCGGACCATCAAGGCCAATCTCGGGGTGCTGGATCCGGACATGGTCAACGTGCTGGTTCACGGCCACGAACCGGTGCTGTCGGAAAAGGTCGTGGAATGGGCCCGCTCTCCGGAAATGGCGCAGGCCGCCAAAGCCGTCGGCGCAAAAGGAGTCAACGTCGCCGGTCTCTGCTGTACCGGCAACGAGATCCTGATGCGCCAGGGGGTCAACGTGGCGGGCAACCTGCTGCACAGCGAACTGGCCATCATGACCGGGGCGGTGGAGGCGATGGTGGTCGACGTGCAGTGCATCTTCCCCTCCCTGGCCGACCTTTCCTCCTGCTTCCACACCCGGTTCATCACCACCAGCGAGCAGACCAACATCCCCGGCGCGCTGCATATCCAGTTTGAGGAGAAAGACGCCAACGCCATTGCCCGGCGGATCATCCAGACCGCCATCGACGCCTTCCCCAACCGCAATCAGGCCAAAGTCTATATCCCCCAGGAGACGGAAGAGGCCATGGTCGGCTTCACCGTCGAGCAGATTCTGGCCGCTCTGGGCGGCAAGCCTGATCCCCTGGTGGAGGTTATCGCCAACGGCACCATCAAAGGTGTGGTCGGGCTGGTCGGCTGCAACAACGTCAAGGTGCAGCAGGACTTCTTCCATCTGGCCCTGACCCGGGAGCTGATCAAACGGGACATCCTGGTGGTCGGTACCGGCTGCTGGGCGATTGCCGCGGCCAAGGCCGGTTTGATGAACACGCGGGCCCAAAGCCTCGCCGGCCCCGGACTCAAGGCGGTGTGCGAACAGCTCGGCATTCCCCCGGTGCTGCATATGGGCTCCTGCGTCGACTGTTCGCGGATGCTGGTTCTGACCGGGGCGCTGGCCGATCATCTCGGTGTCGACACGGCCGCCCTGCCCGTTGTCGGGTCGGCACCGGAATGGACGACGGAAAAAGCCGTGGCCATCGGTTCCTATTTTGTCGGCAGCGGCCTGCCGGTGCACCTCTGGCCCGTGCCGCCGATTCTCGGTTCGGCCGCTGTCACCAAGATCCTGACGGAGTCCGCGAAGGACCTCCTTGGCGGCTACTTCTTCGTGGAAGAGGACCCCATCGCGACCGCCGACCGGATGGAAGCGATCATCATGGAAAAACGGGCCGGACTCGGCCTGTGAGGGGGAGGATGATGACCAACAAAGGATTTCGCGTCGTCATCACCGGCAAGGGCGGTGTCGGCAAAACCACCCTGACCAGCTGCCTGGCCAAAATCCTTGGTCAGCGCGGGATCAGGGTGCTGGCCGCCGACGAGGATCCGCAGATGAATCTGCCCCACGCCCTCGGTCTGCCGGCCGATCAGGTCAAGGGGATCGTGCCGCTCAGCCGGAATCCCGACTACATCGAGGAGAAGACCGGGGCCCGTCCCGGCAAGTCCTTCGGCGCCCTGTTCCGCCTCAATCCCAATGTCGAGGACGTTGTGGACCGGTTCGGGGTGCGGATCGACGAAAAACTCAGCCTGCTCGTCATGGGGACTGTTGTCCAGGCGGCAGCCGGCTGCCTCTGCTCGGAAAATGTGCTTCTCGACTCGGTCCTGAACTACCTGGCCCTCCGGGAGGAGGAAGCGATCCTGCTTGATACCCAGGCCGGGGTGGAACATTTCGGCCGGGCCCTGGCAAAGGGTTTTTCCCAATGCCTGGTGGTCAGCGATCTCTCCTTCAATGCCCTTTCGGTGGCGGCCCATGCCGCCGAACTCGCCCGCCAGCTCGGCATCCCCCGCATTCATCTGGTTGTCAACCGCTATCGGGAGGAAGTCGGGGATAAGCTGGAGGCTTTTGCCAGGATGGCCGGAAAGGACACAGGAGCCCTGTTCGATGCCATTCATACACTCCCCGGCGAGTGCCGTTTCGAGGAACTTGAGCCTGACGTCACCCGGATCCTCGAACAGGACAGCGCGTATGTGACGGCCGTGAATGCCTTGGCCGACGAAATGATTGCGTTTCAGACTTCCTCCGCCGATGCCCTTGCAAAGGCGGAAGAGGGGAGGCTTTGATGAAGAAGATCTTTGTCGACTATAAAAAGTGCGTCGCCTGCAAGGCCTGTGAAACGGCCTGTGCCGTGGCTCACCACCCGAGCGGCACCCTTTTCGGACTGGTGGGTGACGGCAAAACCCAGGTCAATGTGCGGGTGCTGGGAGTGGAGCATGAAGCCTTTCCGGTTTCCTGCCGGCACTGCGATCCGGCCGCCTGTCTTTCCGCCTGCCCCTCGGGGGCCCTGCAAAGGGATCCGGACACAGGGGCTGTGGTACTCAATCCGAAAAAGTGTAAAGCCTGCGCCATGTGCGCCATGGTCTGCCCCTTCGACGCCATCTCCTTCAAGATTACCCATGCTTCTCCCCACGGACGGGAAATCGCCTACAAGTGCGATCTGTGCCATGAGGAGTTGAAGAAAGGGGAAACCCCGGCCTGTGTTTCGGCTTGCCACTCGGGGGCTCTGGTATTTCGCGAATCGGAGCCTCTGCGGGAAAACAGAGCGGTGAAGAACCTCAAGATCTATCTGCTGGGGGAAGGGGGAGAGCCGCCTCTGTTCGCCCTCTACCGGGAACTCCGCCGCAAAGCTTTTGCCCGGCGGCGGGAGAGTGAATCATGAAGATCGTGACCGTCGGCACCGGCATGGCCGCGGCCGAATTCGTGCAGAACCTGCGTCAGGGAGGCTTTGCCGGCGAGATCGTGATGATCAGCGACGAACCTTATGCTCCCTATTCGCCCTGCATCATACCTTTCTTCCTGGCGGGGGAACCCCTTGCCGATGTTTTCTGGAAAGGAGAGGATTTCTATAATCGCTACGGAGTGACCACCCGCCTGTCTGAAAAGGTGGTCGAGGTGGATGCCGAACGGCGGCAGGTCAGGACCGAATCGGGCCGGGTGGAGGGCTACGACCGGCTGTTCTTTGCGGCGGGGGCGAGGAGCTGGTTTCCGCGGCCCGAATGGCTCGAAACGGAAGGGGTCCATGGTTTTAAAAGTCTGTCGGACATGCTGGACATCGACCGGCAGATCCGTGAGGAGGCCTGTTCGCGCGCTGTCGTTTTCGGCGGAGGTTTTATCGGTACCGACGCTGCCCTCGCCCTCTGGCACCGGGGGCTGCAGGTCACCCTGGTGCATCGGAACAACCGACTGCTGTCGCAGATGACCGATGTGGAAGGCGGGCAGTTCGCCACCCGAAAACTCGCCGAAAAAACCAGCCTGGATATCCGGTTGGGAACCGAGGTAGCCGGTATCGAGAGGCGGGACGGGCGCCTGGCAGGTGTACAACTGACCGATGGCACCCGGATCGAAACCTCCCTGCTGATCATCGCTACGGGGGTGACACCAAATTCCGGCCCCCTGACCGGCGATGATCGGGGCGTTTCCGCAACGCAGGATCTGCTGGCCGACCCCCTGATTTACGTTGCCGGGGATGTGGCCCTGACCCGGCATGCCGTCGACGGTCGGCCGGGACTTTATGCCATGGCGCCCAATGCCGTGGAACAGGCGCGGACGGCTGCAAGGCAGGTCCTTGGGGAACCGGTTCTTTTCAGCGGTTCCGTCAATACCAACGTTCTGCGTAAACACCTCGATTTTCCCGTCCTTTCGGTCGGGCGCTTTGAAGGAGAGGCCGTAACTTTCGAAAGAGGAGATCTGTTTCGGCGGGTCTATCTCCGGGAGGGACGCATCAATGGTTATATTCTGGTTGGAGACACCCGCCTTTGCGGGTATCTGTATGACCTCTATCGGGCGCAAACGCTCATTGGAAGGGATATCGGACCGTTGCTTGCGGACACCCGGGGGGACTGGTATTATCGCAGCGTAATGGGGCTGGCCGGAGCGATAGGCTGAATCGACTGGACGAATCTATTTCTCGAAATCGGGCATTTGCTTTGGATTTTGCATAAAAAGGCTAACCCCCGATTTCGATTGCGATAGCGATTTCGATTTGGAAAACCATAAGGCTAAAAAGCAGGATTAGTGTTGAACGAAACTTACGGAACATCTCACTAGGAGGAATACCATGCATATACCCGATCCGATGCTTCAGGGCGCGGTTTGCCCTGTCACCATAGCTATCGCTGCTGGAGGCGTAGCGGCCGCGGTCGCTGTTGTTTCGAAATCAGGGAAAAATCAGGATCTGACGAAATTCGCTGCGGTGACCTCCCTGATTTTTGCCGGACAGATGCTGAATTTTCCCATTGCCAACGGAACCTCAGGGCATCTTCTGGGCGGGGTTTTGGCAGCTGCCCTGCTCGGAGCGCCTCTGGGGGTTCTGTCCATGACCTTTGTTCTGGCTGTTCAGGCACTGATTTTTGGAGATGGCGGGATGGTGGCCCTGGGGGCGAACGTCACCAACATGGCGCTGATTGGAGTCGGTGTCGGCGCCCTGATGAACGAAGTCCTCCGCCACAGGGTTGATACGAAACTTCTGCAGCGGGCCTTGTTGTATGGCCTGGCTGCCTGGTTTTCCGTAATGCTGGCCGCCCTTGGGGTGTGTGTAGAGTTGACCGCTTCCGGAGCCGTCGAATTCGGCAGGGTGGTGCCGGCCATGCTTGGCAGTCATGCCTTGATAGGTATCGGGGAAGGACTCATTACCGGGGCCTGTCTGGCTCTCCTTGGTCGTGAAAACGCTGCTTTCGGTTTTTCCAAAAAGCTGGCCCTGACCCTTGCCGTTGCCTGCGGCGCGGGTCTGTTTCTGAGCCCGTTTGCCAGCAGTTTTCCCGACGGTCTGGAAATGGTGGCCGAATCCCTGAAGTTTCTCCCGGTAATGGAGGTGGTCAGGTTTGCTCCTCTTGCGGATTATACTGTTCCCGGTGTTGGGCATCCGGGACTTGCTACAGGACTGGCTGGTCTTATCGGAGTTCTGCTCACCTTTACCGGTGCCCTGCTGGTCGGACGTGGGTTTCAGAAAGTCGGTTCCTGATACGGGACGACTCTCCAAGATTCATAACAAAAGGGGGATGATGTGAATACATCATCCCCTGTTTTTTTTAAAACATCCTGAAACTTCGAGGATATTGCGAGGGGGGACAAAAAAATTAGTTAAAACCAACAAAAATGAAAAAATTGCGGTAGAATAACGGGAATGAGCTGGCAGGCCCTCCCAGGGTCACTGTCAAAGGTCCGTCAAATTTTCAGAAGGAGGTGAACCCCTTGAAGAAACTGGTTCTGATCTGGAGTATGGTGCTGATGGCCGCCCTCACTGTTGTTGCCTGCGAAACGCAGGAGGAAACCGCTCCGCCCGCAACGACCGAGCAGCCCGCTGAAACCGTTGAGCAGCCCGCTGAAACCGTTGAGCCGCCTGCTGAAACCGTTGAGCCGCCTGCTGAAACCGTTGAGCCGCCTGCTGAGCAGCCTGCTGAAACCCCTGAAAACGAGGGTCGGGTTATAGAAGAGTAGCGGTCGAGTGAAGTCCTCCTGCCGAGCAGGGGGGGAAGAATCCGTGGAAAAGCCTGTTGGAATTGCCGACAGGCTTTTTCACGTCTATTAGCTCTCGTAATCTCTGTTGTAAAGACGCCGAAAAATCGGGGTTTGCCCGATGGGATAGGAAATAACCGCAAAACTTGTGGTCAATTCGGAAAGACCGCCCGGGTGTTTCCTTGAACAGTCAATGCAGATGCGTAAGCTTTTAGAATTCAATGACTTAACTATGTGCCTAAATATTGGGCATGTTGTTGGGTGCCCGCTGGAGTGCAGGTCATGGCCGTCTGTAAACAGGGTTGTTCACAGAGGGTCCACAGCTTTTGTTGAAAAGGTGGCGAGTCGATTGATTGACCGTTGTTTTTAGTCCCGAGTCTGTTTTTCGTCTTCCAGTTTTTTGGCCGATTGCCAAAGCTCGCTCATTTCCTCCAGTGAGGTGTCCTGAAAATGACGACCGGTTTCACCCAGGGTCTTTTCGATATGGGAAAACCGAAAAATGAACCGGTCAATGGTTTTGCGCAGTGCGCCTTCGGGATCTATGTTCAGAAACCGACCCAGATTGGCGATGGCAAACAGCATGTCCCCCAGCTCATTTTCCATGGACTGCTGATCCCCTGACTGAAGAGCGGCCTCAAACTCGGCAATCTCCTCATGAACCTTTGCAAAAACACCATCCACTTTCGGCCAATCGAATCCCGCTCTACTTGCGCGGGCGGTCAGCTTGCTTGCTCGCATCAGGGCGGGGAGGGCCTGCGGGACCTGCCCGAGGACGGACTTCCCGGCGCTGCTTGCAGATGACTTTTCCTGGGCTTTGATGTTTTCCCACTGGACGGTAACCTCTTCCGGTGTGCGGCAGCGGGCGTCGGAAAAGACATGGGGATGCCGTCGAACGAGTTTTTCAGCAATGCCCTCGACCACATTCCGGATGTCAAATTCACCTCTTTCTTCATAGATGCGGGCCTGAAACACGATCTGCAGCAGCAGGTCGCCCAGCTCTTCACGGACAGCATCAGAATTTCCATCGTCTATCGCTTCCAGAAGCTCGTAGGCCTCTTCCAGAAGATAGGGTTTCAGGCTTTCCGGTGTTTGCTGCGCATCCCATGGGCAGCCTTCTGGCGAGCGGAGCCTGGACATGATGCCGAGAAGGGAAATAAAAGATTTGCCAGCGGAATCCATTTCCATGTCGTCCTCCGGGTGTGTGTTTATTTAAAAAGTGGTGATGTGTGTCGGGGAGGGAACACCCGAGCCTTTCTAACCCAGTCTTTATCGGAATGCAAGGAAATGGAAAATCTTTGTACCGCTACTGAAATAAACCCTTGCATTGAGTCGGCGGATGAGCTAGTTAGTGACCATCCGGTCACGGCGGATGGTACAGTATTGTTATCCGAGGTGAATCGAGGGAGAGCCCGAAGGCCCTGCAAGCGGCGTAAGGACGGGCTTTCAATGGTCTGATTTTCCTTGACAAAGCAGGGGCAAGCTTTATACTACGCGCTTATTCGCGACGGTGGAGACAATGGGATTGCTCATTCAAATCGAACGGATAAAAGCCCCTGGGCTGATTCTCGATCTGGAAGAGTCCCCCGAGACCTTCCCCGTTCTTCGGGAGATGGAAGAGGCAGGAGAATGTTGCTTCCCCTCTCCGGTGAAGGTACACCTGCGGGCCTTCCGCCTGCAGGAGATGGTCGAAGTTGAGGGGCAGGTCGAAACCATCGCCCGTTTCCCCTGCAGCCGCTGTCTGAATGAATTCGATCTGAAGGTGGAAGAGGGTTTTGCCGTCGCCTTCACCCGGCAGTTGCCCGAAGTTCAGGATGAGGAAGAAGAAGGGGCGGAGTTGACTGCCGAGGATATGGGTCTGATTCTTTTCCAGGGTGACGAAATTGATCTGACCGACGCGATTCAGGAGCAGGTGGTGATGGCCCTCCCGGTCCGCCCGCTGTGCCGGCCGGAATGCAAAGGGCTCTGTTCTCAATGCGGCGCTGATCTCAACCTCGGAGACTGCGGATGTGATCGCGGCGATTTCAACATCAAGTTTTCGGTTCTGAAGGATTTCAAGGTCAAAAAGAAGAAGTAGCCTTCTCCTATTAATTCAATGTCCCGCCCGGCTGTCGATCAGGGGGCAGGCGAAAAATATGACGACCGCCAAGCCGGTGGTAAAAAAGGAGCACATCAAATGGCTGTACCCAAGAAGAAAACCTCCAAGTCCAAAAGAGATATGCGTCGCGCCCACGATTTTCTGACGGCCCCCGGCATTTCTGTCTGCCCTCAGTGCAAGGAACCCAAGCAACCCCATCATGTCTGCAGCAGCTGTGGTACCTACAAGGGTAAGGCCGTCACTGAAACCGCTGAATAGAGGGCGCAATTTTTGAAAGAACGGATCATAGTTGCCGTCGACGCCATGGGCGGGGACAATGCCCCGGACGTTGAGGTGGAAGGCGCTGTCGCCGCGGCACGACGGTGGGGAGTCTCGGTCATCCTGGTGGGTGATACGGAACGCATTGAGGCCTGTCTGTCACGTCATTCATGGCAGGGGCTCGACATCTCAATTCAGCATGCCAGCGAAGTTGTCGGAATGCATGATTCGGCTTCCGATGCCGTGCGCAAAAAGAAAAATTCTTCGATCAGAGTCGCTTTTGAGCTTGTCCAGAGCGGGCGGGCCCACGCCGTGGTGAGCGCCGGAAATTCAGGGGCCACCATGGCGGTCGGGATGTTTCTGCTGAAACGCATTTCGAATATCGACAGACCTGCCATTGCCACCATTTTGCCTAATCTGAAAGATCAGACGGTAGTCCTCGATGCCGGCGGCAATGTCGACTGCAAACCCCTTCATCTGGCCCAGTTCGCAACCATGGGGGATGTCTACGCCCACTCTGTGCTGGGCAAGGTCCGGGCAAGGGTCGGGCTGCTGGCCAACGGTGAAGAGGAAAGCAAGGGCAACGACCTGATCCGCGAAGCTCATCGTCTGCTCAAGAATTCAAATCTGAACTATGTCGGATTCGTTGAGGGGCGGGATATCTACAACGGCTCGGTCGATGTGGTGGTCTGTGACGGGTTTGTCGGCAACGTGGTTCTCAAGGTTTCCGAAGGACTGGCAGAGGCCATAGGCGTCATGCTGCGAAAAGAAATTTCCCGTCGCTTTCTGGCCAAAATTGGCTATATCCTGGCCCGGCCGGCGTTCAAGGCCTTCAAGAAAAGGGTCGATTACGCCGAATATGGCGGCGCCCCGCTTCTGGGCATACAGGGAACCGGGATGATCTGCCACGGCGGATCGAATCCCCGGGCGATAATGAACGCGATCGGCATGGCGCGGGAATCGGTGGCTCAAGGGGTCAACGAACGGCTGGTTGCTCAGCTCCAGGGTTGCCAACAGGAAACTCTGATCGGAGAGGCGACAAAAGTGGCGCCCGAACAGAAGGGGTATTCGGCCTGAGCTGCCGAGGAGTAGCCACATGAAATACAGCAGGATCATCGGGACAGGCTCCTTTTTGCCTGAACGCGTGCTCACCAATAAGGATCTGGAACAGATCCTCGACACGTCGGATGAGTGGATCGTGACCAGGACCGGCATCAGTGAAAGACGGATTGCCGGCGAGAAAGAGCACACTTCCGACCTGGCCGCTCAGGCTGCCCGGCGTGCCCTGGAAATGGCCGGTTTGACCGCCGGTGATATCGATCTCATCGTTGTGGCTACGGTTACGGGGGATTTCAGCTGGCCGGCAACAGCTTGCATGGTCCAGACTTTGATCGGGGCCGATCGTGCTTTCGCCTTCGATGTTTCGGCTGCCTGCAGCGGGTTCCTCTACGGTCTGGCCACAGCCGACAATTTTCTGCGGTCTGGGTCGGCTCGGCGCGCCCTGGTCATCGGCGCCGAAATCTTCAGTCGCATTGTCGACTGGGAGGATCGTGCGACCTGCGTCCTGTTCGGGGACGCGGCGGGAGCCGTGGTACTGGAACAGCAGGAGGGTGATCGGGGAATTCTGTCCACTCACCTGCACTCCGACGGTTCTTTCTGGGAACTCTTGTACCAGCCTGGCTTCGGCTCGCGCAATCCCTACGACGGAAAAGGCGGCACAGCCCAGCCCCCCTATCTGCAAATGAAGGGGAACGAGGTTTTCAAGGTCGCCGTGCGCTCCCTCTACGAAGTGGCCATCGAGGCTTTGGGCGCCAACGGTATGACCGTGGACGATATCGACTGGTTCATACCCCACCAAGCCAACAACAGGATCATCGAGGCTGCTGCGAAACGTCTTGAATTGCCCCTGGAAAAACTGGTGGTCAACGTGTCCCGGGTTGGCAACACGTCGGGGGCCTCGATACCTGTGGCCCTGGACGAGATCAACCGGAACGGCAGCCTGAATCCCGGCAATATCATTTTGATGGATGCCTTCGGCGCCGGCTTCACCTGGGGATCGGCCCTGATCCGGTGGTGAGACGGCGGCAAGGGACAGGACCCTGGCTGAATTGAAGAGTAAGGAGATTAGGGCAGAAATGGTTGCTTTTGTCTTTCCCGGACAGGGATCGCAGTTCGCCGGCATGGGCAAGGACCTGGCCGACAACTTCCCGGCGGCCCGACAGGTTTTCGAAGAAGCCAACGACAGTCTCGGCATCAATCTGGCCAGGCTCTGTTTCGATGGACCCGAAGAGGAACTGAAGCTGACGGCCAATACCCAGCCGGCCATCGTTACCGTCAGCGTCGCCGCTTTGCGGGTGGTGGAAACGGAATGCGGAATGCAGGCCGACTTTTCGGCGGGTCATTCGCTGGGCGAGTATTCCGCGCTTGTCTGCGCCGGTGCCCTGAGTTTTGCCGATGCCGTTCGGACGGTGCGGCAGCGCGGTACCTTCATGCAGGAGGCGGTACCTGTAGGCGTCGGGACCATGGCCGCGATCATGGGGCTGGATAATACTGTATTGGAAGCTGTCTGCAGCGAGGCGGCCCAGGGAGAGATAGTCGCCCCCGCCAACTTCAACAGCCCGGGGCAGGTCGTGATTGCGGGTCATGTCGCCGCTGTTGAAAGAGCCATCAAGCTGGCAGGGGAGAGGGGCGCCAAACGCGCCATGGTCCTGCCTGTCAGCGCGCCCTTTCATTCTTCCCTGATGGTCCCTGCCGCCGATCGGCTGCAGGAGGTGCTGCAGAATGTTGTCGTGGGTCCCATGAGGCACCCTGTGGTGAGCAACGTCGAGGCGTCCCCCAACCAGGACCCGGAAAGGGTTCGTTCACTGCTGGTCAGCCAGGTCAGTGCGCCGGTTCGTTGGGATGAATCGGTGTCGGTCATGGTTCAACTGGGGGTGGAAAGGTTCGTCGAGATCGGTCCCGGGAAGGTACTGTCCGGGCTGATCAAGCGGATTGCCAAGGGCGCCGTCATTCAGAATGTCCAGGATGCAGCCGGACTCAAGGACCTGTAGTCTGGACCGGAAACAGGGAGAAACCGAATGTTCAATGAAAGAGTAGCCGTGGTGACCGGCGCGTCCCGAGGTATAGGACGGGCCATTGCCTTGCATCTTGCTGCCGGCGGCGCCAGGATTGTGGCCTCGGCCCGCAATGCCGAACTTCTGGACGGGCTGGTGGACGAAATTCGCAGCAAGGGCGGCGAAGCTCTGGCAGTTCCCGGCGACGTCGCCCTGGCCGCCGATGTGGAGCGGCTCTTCGACGAGGCGGCCAAGACTTTCGGACGGGTCGACATTCTGGTTAACAACGCCGGCATCACCCGCGACGGGCTGCTGATGCGGATGAAGGAGGAGGATTGGGATGCGGTGATGAACACCAATCTCAAAGGTGCATTTCTCTGTTGCCGGGCTGCCGCCAAGCTGATGGGGAAACAGCGCTATGGACGGATCATCAATATCTCTTCTGTGGTGGGGGAAATGGGAAACGCCGGACAGGCCAATTATTGTGCCAGCAAGGCCGGCATGATCGGCCTGACCAAGTCCGTCGCCCGTGAGCTGTCCAAACGGGACGTCACCGTCAATGCCATCACCCCCGGATTCATTGTGACCGACATGACTGACGGCCTGACCGAAAAGGTCAGGGACGAGCTGCAGGGGCAGATCCCGCTCGGTCGCTTCGGGGAAGCCGAAGATATCGCTCATGCTGTCGCCTTCCTGGCGTCCGAGGCTGCCGGATACATCACCGGCCAGGTCCTCGGGGTCAACGGCGGCATGTATATGTAACTAGCCCGGGCTTTATTCGTAAAAGCCCGACACTTGCAGGGTTTACACGTCCGATCATGGTATCGGTCCGAACAACAAAAAGGAGGTGAAGCAAATGGCTTCTATTGAGGAAAAAGTGAAACAGATTGTGGCGGAACAACTCGGGGTGGACGAAGACCAGGTGACCGGTGACGCATCCTTCATGGACGATCTTGGCGCCGACTCTCTCGATACCGTGGAACTCGTCATGGCTCTCGAGGAGGAGTTCGACATCGAGATTTCCGACGAAGATGCCGAAAAAATCGCCACCGTTCAGGATGCTATCGACTATATTGCCGAGAATTCCTGATTTGTACTAGAATTACGGAAAATGTGGAGGAAACGTCAGTTTCCTCCCATTTCAATCGTCAGATACCGACCGCTGCGGCCTCCGAGGCCGGCGCCGGTTGTTCGAAGATACCGGGAAGCCGACTTTGATGTCGGCTTTACCGTAAGGAGACAGAGAATTTATGCGAAGAGTCGTCGTAACCGGGCTTGGCGTCGTTTCTCCCCTTGGTACCGGGGTAGCCAAAAATTGGGATGCCCTGATGCAGGGCAAATCCGGCATCGGGCGGATTACCCGGTTCGACGCCTCGGAGTTCCCGACCCAGATCGCCGGGGAGGTCAAGGATTTCAATCCTGACGACTTCATCCCCAAGAAAGAGACCAAGAAGATGGATCTCTTCATCCAGTATGCCCTCGGGGCAGCCGAAGAGGCCATGCAGGACTCCGGTCTGCAGATCACCGAAGCCAATGCGGAGAGGGTCGGGGTTCTGGTCGGAGCAGGACTGGGCGGACTTCCGACCATCGAAAAATATCACCAGGCGATGCTCGAGGGCGGGTACAAGAAGATTTCTCCTTTCTTCATACCGATGCTGATCATTAACCTTGCCCCGGGTCACATTTCCATGCGTTTTGGGGCAAAAGGGCCTAATCTTTCCTCCGTCTCCGCCTGCGCCACAGGGACCCATTCCATCGGTGACGCCTATCATATGATCGTCCGCGGCGATGCCGATGCCATGATTGCCGGTGGCGCCGAATCCACCATTACCGGTCTCGGCGTGGGAGGGTTCAATGTGATGCGCGCCCTGTCCACCCGCAATGACGACCCCGAAGCCGCCAGTCGTCCTTTTGAAAAGAATCGCGACGGCTTCATCATGTCTGAAGGGGCCGGCATCGTCATTCTGGAAGAGTATGAAAGTGCCCGCAAGCGCGGTGCCCGTATTTACGGCGAAATCGCGGGATACGGGCTGAGCGGCGACGCCCATCATCTGACCGCACCGGCCCCCGGAGGGGAAGGTGCTGCAAGATGCATGAAGATGGCTCTCGATCGGGCCGGCGTTAATCCGGACCAGGTCGATTATATCAACGCCCACGGCACGTCAACACCTTTCAACGACCTGTATGAAACCATGGCGATCAAGACGGTTCTCGGCAACCATGCCGCGAAAACCATGGTCAGCTCCACCAAGAGCATGACCGGTCATGCCCTCGGCGCCGCTGGCGGCATTGAGGCCGTCTATTCCCTGTTGACCATGGTAAAAGGGGCGGTGCCTCCGACCATCAACTACGAAGAGCCCGATCCGGATTGCGATCTGGACTACGTGCCTAATCAGGCCCGGCAGGCGGAGGTCAGGATTGCCATGTCCAACTCCTTCGGCTTCGGCGGGACCAACGCCACGCTTTTGTTCAAAAAGGTTTGAGGAGGCCGAAATGCTGATCGTTGCCAGCGACCACGGCGGGCTCGAGCTGAAGGAACGGATCAAGGAGTTCCTCCGGGAGCGAGGCTGTGAGGTCCGCGATCTCGGCACCTACAACGGAGATTCGGTGGACTACCCGGACTTCGGCATCATGGTGGGTCGGGCCGTGTCCCGCGGAGAGGCCGAAAAGGGCATATTGATCTGCGGAACCGGCATAGGCATGTCGATTGTGGCCAACAAGTTTCCCCGGGTCAGGGCCGCTCTCGCCTGGGATGAATTTACCGCCCGCATGGCCAAGGAACACAACAACGCCAATATTCTCGTCCTTGGCGGGAGAACCCTGGATGCTGAGAATGCCTGCAAAATGATCGGGACCTGGCTGGATGCCGGTTTCGAGGGGGGCAGACACCAGCAGCGCCTTGATAAAATTGCCCGGATCGAAGACGATATCCGCAA
Organism: Syntrophotaleaceae bacterium; assembly: GCA_041390365.1. Taxonomy (NCBI): domain Bacteria; kingdom Pseudomonadati; phylum Thermodesulfobacteriota; class Desulfuromonadia; order Desulfuromonadales; family Syntrophotaleaceae; species Syntrophotaleaceae bacterium. Next base: position 1,026,279 of record JAWKQB010000001.1, read on the forward strand.
CGGACGCGTCTGAGTTACCGCCGGCCAACAGCATTGAATGGGCAGGCTGCGGTCTGCCCATTCGGTATTTTTGACCTACTCATACAGCGAAATCAGTCACGGAGGAAAGGCATGTCCGAAATGCTTGAAGGTTTTGACCCCGAAGTCAGCCGGGCCATTTATCAGGAAACCGAGCGGCAGGAATACAACCTGGAATTCATCGCTTCGGAAAACTTTGTCAGCGAGCGGGTGATGGAAGCCCAGGGTTCCGTCATGACCAACAAGTACGCGGAAGGCTATCCCCGCAAGCGGTTCTACGGCGGCTGCGAAAAGGTCGATATTGTCGAGGATCTGGCCATCGCCAGGGCCAAGGAACTGTTTGGCGCGGAGCATGCCAACGTCCAGGCCCACTCCGGCTCCCAGGCTAACATGGCGGTCTACTTTGCCGTCTGCCAGCCCGGCGATACCGTGCTTGGCATGAACCTCGCCCATGGCGGACACCTGACCCACGGGTCCCCGGTCAATTTCTCCGGTAAGCTCTACAATATCGTTTCCTACGGAGTGCAGAAGGAAACCGGGCGCATCGACTATGACGAGTTGGAGCGTCTTGCCGTCGAGCACCGGCCGAAACTGATCGTGGCCGGGGCCAGCGCCTATCCCCGCCTTATCGATTTTGAGGCTTTCCGACGGATTGCCGACAAGGTCGGCGCCAAGGTTATGGTCGATATGGCGCACATCGCCGGTCTGGTTGCCGCCGGTCTCCATCCCAGCCCGATCCCCCATGCGGAATTCGTCACCACCACCACCCACAAGACCCTGCGCGGCCCCCGGGGCGGTATGGTGCTGTGCCGGGAGGAGTTCGCCAAGCAGATCGACAGCAATATCTTCCCCGGCATCCAGGGCGGGCCGTTGATGCATGTCATCGCGGCTAAGGCGGTGGCCTTCAAGGAAGCCCTGTCCCCTGAGTTCAGGGAGTACTCGGCCCAGGTGGTGAAAAACGCCAAAGCGCTGGCCGAGGCATTGGTCAAGCGCGGCTTCAATCTGGTGTCCGGCGGCACTGACAATCACCTCATGCTGGTCGATTTCAGCGGTACCGAAATTACCGGAAAGATGGCTTCCGCCGCCCTGGAGGAGGCCGGGATCACCGTGAACAAGAATACGGTGCCTTTTGAAACCCGCTCTCCCTTCGTGACCAGCGGCATCCGCCTTGGAACGCCGGCGACCACGACCCGTGGACTTCAGGAGCCGGAGATGGAACGGGTGGCCGGATGGATCGCGCGGGCGATCTCCGATATGGACAAGCCGGAAGTGCTCGCGGAAATCAGAGGTGAAGTTCGGGATCTTTGCAAGAAATTCCCCCTCTATGCCCATCGGCTCAAGTAAATGAATCGTCCTTCCTGGGAAGAATATTTTATGGAAATCGCCCGCCTGGTGGGCAGCCGGTCCACCTGTCTGCGCCGGCAGGTGGGTGCCGTTCTGGTGAAGGACAAAAATATCCTGGCTACGGGATACAACGGAACGCCCTCGGGGATCCGCCATTGCCAGGAAATAGGCTGCCTGCGTGCCCGCCTCAGTGTGCCTTCCGGGGAACGGCACGAACTCTGTCGCGGGCTGCACGCCGAACAGAACGCCATTATCCAGGCGGCCAAGCACGGTGTCAACATCAGCGGCGCCACGCTCTACTGCACCAATTCTCCCTGCATCATCTGCTCCAAGATGATCATCAATGCCGGCATCGTCCGGATTGTGTTCCTGGAGGGTTATCCCGACGAATTGTCCGTTGAAATGCTGCGTGAATCCGGCATCGAGGTGGAGCAGTTCGGGACCGAAACGGAAGAACGATCATGAAGTGTCCGTTCTGCAATTTCGGCGATACCAAGGTCATCGACTCCCGCCTGGGGAAGGAGGGAAACAACATTCGCCGGCGCCGGGAATGCATCCAGTGCGAGCGGCGTTTCACCACCTATGAAAGGGTCGAGGAGATTCTGCCGCTGGTGGTTAAGAAAGACGGTCGCCGTCAGCCCTTCGATCGCCTCAAGGTGATCGCCGGAATCCAGCGCGCCTGTGAAAAAAGGCCGGTGTCCATTTCCACCATCGAAAAGATCGTCGATCAACTGGAACGTCAGCTGCAGGAGAGCGGGGAGCGCGAGGTTGAATCGAGCCGTATCGGCAAGGCGGTCATGGATGCCCTGCACGATACCGATGAGGTGGCCTACGTCCGTTTTGCCTCCGTCTACCGGCAGTTCAAGGATATCAACGAGTTCATGGCGGAATTGAAGGACATTCTGGCTCATAGCGGGGGACGGAAAGAAACCTGAAATGCATGGTGTGGACCATTTCATGCGTCTGGCACTGTGCCAGGCCCGCCGGGGTGAAGGGCGGACCCGGCCGAACCCTGCGGTCGGCGCCGTGGTCGTCCTCGACGGCCAGGTGATCGGGGAAGGCTACCACCCTCAGGCCGGCCAGCCCCACGCCGAAATCTTCGCCCTGAAGGCCGCCGGGGAACGAGCCCGGGGCGCCGATCTTTACGTCACCCTCGAACCCTGTTCCCACTACGGCCGGACCGGGCCCTGCACCGAAGCGATCCTTGCCGCCGGTATCCGGCGGGTTTTCGTCGGCACCGTGGATCCCAATCCCCTTGTTGCCGGGCAGGGGTTGAACCGGCTGCGGCAGGGGGGGGTGGACGTTGCCTGTGGTTTCCTGGAAAAGGACTGTCGCCGCCTGATCGCCCCCTTTGCCAAACATGTCACCACCGGTCTGCCCTTCGTCATTCTCAAAAGCGCCGTGACTCTTGACGGCAAGACGGCCACCTCCAGCAGCGATTCCCAATGGATCACCAACGCCACCAGCCGCGCCTATGTCCATCATCTGCGGGACCGCCTCGATGCCGTCATGGTCGGGATCGGAACCGTGCTCAAGGATGATCCCCTGCTGACCACCCGGTTGCCCGGAAAAACGGGCCGGGATGCCATGCGGATCGTGGTCGATTCGAGCTTGCGGATTCCATCTGAATCCCGCATGCTGAACCAGACTTCTTCAGCACCCACCCTGATCGCTACCACCGAACAGGCCTTGAGGCAGAGGGGGCCGCAACTCTCCCGGGAGAATGTCGAGATCCTGGCCCTTCCACCCCGCGACGGTCGGGTCGATCTTTGCGAATTGCTGGGGAAACTTGGGCGACGGGGGGTGCAAAGCATCCTGCTGGAAGGAGGGGCGGTGCTCAACCACGCTTTTCTGAAGGCCGGCCTCATCGACCGCATGATGGTGTTCATTGCGCCGAAAGTGATCGGGGGCAGCGATGGAAAGGGGATTTTCGCCGGTCAGGGGGTTCCCCTGCTGGATGATGCCGTGCAGCTGGAGGACATTCGGATCCGGCGTTTCGAGGACGATATCCTGGTCGAAGGGGAGGTGAAACGATGTTCACCGGTCTGATCGAGGATCTTGGCAGCGTTCGCACGCTGCAACGGGACGGCGACAGCGGCAGGATCACCATTTCGACGGCACTGCCTCTGGCAGAGATCCGCATTGGCGACAGCATCGCTGTCAACGGCGCCTGCCTGACCGTCACCTCTCTGGGCGATGGGATGTTTACTGCCGACGTATCGCCGGAAAGTCTCGCCAGGACCACCCTGGGAGAACTCCAGACAGGTCAGAGGGTAAACCTTGAGCGGGCCCTGCGTGTGGGTGACCGGCTCGGGGGGCACCTGGTCAGCGGCCACGTCGACGGCGTCGGGCAGGTGGTCGAGCGGGTTCAGGAACGGAATACAATCCGGTTCACCATCAAGAATCCCCCCACTCTCAGCCGCTACCTGGTGGAAAAGGGGTCGGTCTGTATCGACGGCATCAGCCTGACGGTCAATGCCGTGGGCAGGGAGACCTTCAGTTTGACCATCATTCCCCTTTCGCTGGCCAAGACGACTTTGCAGGACCGCAAGACGGGATCGCGAGTGAACATCGAAACGGATATCCTCGGAAAATATGTGGAACGTCTGCTGCGGTATCGGGAAACCGGTCAGCCGGCCTCGGGGTCGGTCGACCTTGATTTCCTTGCCAAGCACGGTTTTCTGTGACATATTACGGGGTCGCGAAAAGGGAGAAGTGAAAGATGCCTATAGCTAGAGTAGAAGCAGCATTGGAAGATATCCGCCAGGGCAAAATGGTTATCCTGGTAGACGACGAGGATCGGGAAAATGAGGGTGATCTGGCCATGGCCGCCGAACTCGTGACCCCCGAGGCCATCAATTTCATGGCCAGGGAGGGATGCGGTCTGATCTGCCTCTCTCTTACGGAAGAGCGTGCCAATCACCTGGATCTTCCGCTTATGGTGCGAGAGAACTCCTCCTCCTTCGGTACCGCCTTTACCGTTTCCATCGAAGCGCGCCGCGGGGTGACCACCGGCATCTCCGCCAAGGACCGCGCCACCACCATCCAGGTGGCGATTGCCGACGAGACCACGGCCCGCGATCTGGCCCGACCGGGCCACGTTTTCCCCCTGAGGGCGAAAAAAGGCGGCGTTCTGGTGCGTGCGGGGCAGACCGAAGGATCCGTCGACCTGGCCCGCCTGGCCGGCCTGAAGCCTGCCGGTGTGATTTGCGAGATCATGAACCCCGACGGTACGATGGCACGCATGCCCCAACTGGAGCAATTCGCCAAAAAGTTCGATCTGAAGATCGTAACCATAGCCGATCTGGTCAGCTACCGGATGCAGAAGGAACTCCTTGTCCATCGGGGGGCCGAGACCATCATTCCCACCCCTTTCGGCGGTGAATTTCTGGCCATCGGATACGAAAACGATGTCGACGATCTGCAGCACCTCGCCCTGGTCAAGGGGCAGATCGATCCGGAAAAACCGGTTTTGGTTCGGGTGCATTCCGAATGCCTGACCGGCGATGTCTTCGGCTCCATGCGCTGCGACTGCGGCGATCAGCTTCATGCGGCCATGTGCCAGATCGCTGCGGAGGGTTGCGGCGTCATCATCTACATGCGGCAGGAAGGTCGTGGCATTGGCCTGATCAACAAGCTGAAGGCCTATGCTTTGCAGGATGACGGTCATGATACCGTCGAAGCCAACGAAGCCCTCGGCTTCAAGGCCGACCTGCGGGATTACGGCATCGGCGCGCAGATCCTGCTCGATCTCGGCGTCCGCAAGATCCGCCTCATGACCAACAACCCGAAAAAGATCGTCGGCCTCGAAGGTTATGGTCTGGAGGTCGTCGAACGGGTGCCGGTCGAGATGACCCCGACCTGCACCAACATAAAATACCTGAAAACCAAACGCGAAAAGCTGGGGCACCTGCTGGAAAATCTTTAATGCTGGTTGCAAGACACGGTTTCGCTATCCGGGAGATAGATAAATGGTCAAAATCATCGAAGGCAAACTTGACGCCAAGGGTCAGAAGATCGGCATTGTCATCAGCCGTTTCAACAGTTTCATCTGCGAGCGGCTCCTCGAAGGGGCGATGGATGCCCTGATTCGGCACGGCGCCGAGGAGGAGGATATCGAGGTCGTTCGCGTACCGGGCGCCTTCGAAATCCCTCTGGCGGCGAAAAAGATGGTCGACTCCCGTCGTTACGAAGGGATCATCTGCCTTGGAGCGGTGATTCGCGGGTCCACCCCGCACTTCGACTACGTCTGTGCGGAAGTGTCCAAGGGTATCGCCTCCGTTAGCCTCGACTCCGGCATGCCGGTTGGATTCGGCGTCCTGACCACCGACTCCATCGAGCAGGCCATCGAGCGTGCCGGCAGCAAGGCCGGCAACAAGGGCGCGGAGACGGCCTTGGCCGTCATTGAAATGTTGAACGTATTCAAGGCACTGCAATAAAGATGCAGATCGGGTATCGGCGCCAGGGGCGTGAACTTGCCGTAAAGATTCTTTACTGTTTCGATCAGGGGGCAGAGAACATGCAGGCCGTTCTCAACCTCTTCTGGAACAATTTCCGCTTCAGCAATGATGTTCTCGGCGAACCCCTGGAGGACGCCAACGCCCCCGTTCCCTCCGAAGCAAGGAGCTTCGCTGAGGCTCTTGCCCATGGGTTCTATCAGCACCGGGATCAGATTGACCGGATCATCGATGAATTCTCCACCAACTGGTCGATCGAACGGATGGCCAAGGTTGACCTGGCTATTTTGCGCATGAGCTGTTATGAAATCCTCTTCATGCCTGAAGTTCCGACCAGCGTAGTGATCAACGAAGCGGTGGAGATCGGCAAACGCTACGGTACTGGAGAGACACCTTCCTTTGTGAACGGTCTGCTCGACAAGATTTCGCGTATTTACAGGGCTTCTTCGGGATGAGCCCCGTGAGGATAGAGAACCAGGCGCCCGACAGGATCGCGGGCGATGTGGTGACCGCTTTCTTTTTTGAGGATCAACGCCCGTTGCAGGGTTCGGCCGAACTTCTGGACTGGCGTCTCAATGGAGTATTGACCCGGCTGCTGCTTGATGGAAATGCCAGGGGCGCTCCCGGGGAATTCATTCTGGTCCGGAGCAATGGCAAGCTGAACGCTGCCTGGGCACTGTTTGCCGGCGGCGGAAAAAGGTCCCATCTGGCGCCTTTCACCTATTCCGGTTTGATTGAAGGAGCCCTCGAACATTGCCGGCGGGCCGGTTTCCGGCGCATCGCCCTGTGTCTTTCGGCTCTGGTCGAACAGGACGATGGCTGGCTGCAGGACCTTGCGCAGGATTTGCTCGGTCCCGGTCAGGACGAGCAGGTCAATCTTACCGTTCTCGAGACCTTCGGGTAAAGCCGGGCAGATTACGGTTTTTGAATCAGGGCTCGACCTGTCTCTGAGGACAGGTCGTATTATCAGCAGGGGGAGCTATGAAGGAGATCAGGGTAGGACTTCTGGGGTTCGGCACCATCGGTGTCGGCGTCGTCAAGGTATTTCAGCAGAATTCGGAACTGATGGCCCAAAGGCTTGGAGCCCGATTGACTCTGGCTCGGATCGCCGACCTGGACATTACCACCGACCGCGGCATCAAGGTTTCCCCCGAACTGCTGACTACCGACGCCAACCAGGTGCTGACCGATCCGGAGATCGACATTGTGATCGAACTGATCGGCGGATATGAACCGGCCCGCTCCTTTGTGCTCAAGGCCATCGCCCAGGGCAAGCATGTCGTCACCGCCAACAAGGCTCTGCTGGCCAAACATGGCAACGAGATCTTCGCCGCCGCGGCCGAAAAAGGGGTCGAGGTGATGTTCGAAGCATCCGTGGGCGGGGGGATTCCGGTCCTCTCGGCGATCAAGGAAAATCTGTGTGTCAACCGTTTCCGGTCGATTTTCGGCATCCTCAACGGCACCTGCAATTACATCCTGACCCGGATGACCGAAGAGGGGGCCGATTTTGCCGCCGTTCTCAAGGATGCCCAGGCCAAAGGATATGCGGAGGCCAACCCCACCTTTGATATCGAGGGGGTGGATACGGCGCACAAGCTGGCCATTCTCATCTCTCTGTGCTGCGGCACCTCGATCAACTTCGACGAAATTCATATCGAGGGGATTTCGCAGGTCACCCCCCTCGACATCGAATTCGCCCGTGAATTCGGCTACAAGATCAAGCTTTTGGCCATCGGCCGGCAGGTCAACGGTCAGGTCGAGGCCCGTGTTCACCCAACCATGGTCCCCGCCGGCAATCCCTTGGCCCAGGTCAGCGGTGTGTTCAATGCCGTGCGCCTGGTGGGAGATTTCGTCGGCCCGGTCATGTTTTATGGCCAGGGCGCCGGTATGGATGCCACCGCCAGCGCCGTCATGGGCGATGTCATGGCTATCAGCCGGGATGTTTTGACCGGTGCCGTCAATCGTACTCCCGCTCTGGGGTGCAAACCGGAATTCATGACCGAACTGGGCGTGCGGAAGATGGAGGATATCGTTACCCAATACTATCTGCGCTTCACGGTCCTCGATCAGCCGGGGGTTCTGACCCGACTCTCGGGGGTGCTGGGGGAATACAAGATCAGCATCGCTTCGATGATCCAGCCGGAGCGTCAGGAAGGGGAGAAGGTGCCGATCGTCATTATGACCCACGAGGCCAGGGAGGCCGATATTCGGGCTGCTCTCGAGACAATCGACCAGTTCGACGTGATCCAGGAAAAGAGCCGCTACATCCGGATCGAAAACCGGATCGAATAGCGGAACCATTCTTGATCAACAAAAAAGGCGCCTGCAGGGGCGCCTTTTTTGTATGTCGACTTCCATCTGCGGCGGTTAAGTCAACCGCCCGGTTTGCCGTAAGGCTTCATAAAGAACGATACCGGCGGCCGTGGAGAGATTGAGGCTTCGAACCCGCTCGTTGAAGATCGGGATGCGAAGGGCCTGTTCCGGATGAGCGGCGAGAAGAGCCTCGGGAAGCCCCTGGGTCTCCTTGCCGAAGACGAGAAAATCCCCTGGTTGAAAGTCAGCTTCAATGTGGCTTTTGGCGGCTTTTTTTGAAGTGAACCAGCAGCGTGCACCCGGATTCTGCCGCAACATTTCCTCAAGAGAATCCCACCGCTGCAACACGATCTCATCCCAGTAGTCGAGCCCGGCCCGCTTGAGATAACGGTCATCCAGAGAAAAACCGAGTTTGCCGACCAGATGCAGAACCGTCCCGGTGGCCCCGCAAAGGCGGGCGATGTTGCCGGTGTTCGGCGGAATCTCCGGTTCGACGAGGACGATGTGGAAAGACGGAAAAACGGCTCCCGGCTCCTGGCTCTTGGAGTTTGGCAACATCAGAATAAAAAAACCTCAAAAGAATTGGCCACCGAATTATGCTTTGCCCACAAGCCACAAGCCACAAGCCACAAGCCACAAGCCACAAGCCACAAGCCACAAGCCACAAGCCACAAGCCACGAGCTACGAGCTACGAGCTACGAGCTACGAGCCAACGGCCGCTGCCTTCAACGCCTGATCGAAATCAGCGATAATGTCCTCGATGTCCTCGATGCCGACGGAGACCCGGATAAAATCAGGACTGACTCCGGTGGCTTTTTGCTGCTCCGGCGACAATTGCTGATGAGTGGTCGAGGCCGGATGAATGACCAGGGTTTTGGCATCGCCGATGTTGGCCAGATGACTGGCCAGCTTCACCGCATCGATAAAGCGGGTACCGGCTTCCTTGCCCCCCTTGATGCCGAAGCCGAGGATACCGCCCTGGCCCTTGGGCAGGTAACGGAGGGCCCGCTGATGGTCGGGGTGGCTGGGCAGGCCGGGATAATTCACCCAGGACACCTGAGGATGTCCTTCGAGGAACCGCGCCAGTTCCAGGGCATTGCTGCAGTGCCGGGGCATGCGCACGGGCAGGGTTTCCAGCCCCTGAAGAAGCAGAAAGCTGTTGAAGGGTGAGATGCAGGGGCCGAGGTCGCGCAGCAGGGTGACCCGCATCTTGGCGATGTAGGCCATGCTGCCCAGGGCCTCGTGATAGATCAGCCCGTGGTAACTCGGGTCCGGGGTGGTGAATTCGGGAAAACGGCCGCTCGACCAGTCGAAATGGCCGCTGTCCACAACCGCCCCTCCCAGTGAGGTTCCGTGGCCGCCGATAAACTTGGTCAGAGAGTAGCAGACGATATCGGCGCCATGGTCGATGGGGCGAAACAGCACAGGAGTCGCCACCGTGTTGTCGACGATAAAGGGAATGCGATGTTCCCGGGCGATGGCGGCCAGGGCCTCAAAGTCATCGACATTGTTTTTCGGGTTGCCGATGGTCTCGGAAAAGATCGCCTTGGTGCCGTCGTCGATGGCCGCGGCCACATTGGCGGGGTCGGAGCTGTCGACAAAGGTGACCTTGATCCCCATGCGGGGCAGGGTGTGGTTGAAAAGATTGTAGGTGCCCCCGTAAAGGAAACTGGTCGAGACGATATTGTCACCCGCCCGGGCCAGATTCAGGATGGCCAGAAGAATGGCCGATGTTCCGGAAGCCACGGCCAGAGCCCCAACGCCGCCGTCCATGGCGGCAAGTCGTTTCTCCAGCACATCCGTCGTCGGATTCATGATCCGGGTATAGATGTTGCCCGGCTCCTCCAGAGCGAAAAGCCGTGCGGCATGAGCGGAGGAGTCGAAGACATACGATGAGGTCTGATAGATGGGGACAGCGCGTGATTTGGTCGCCGGATCCGGGTCCTGGCCGCCGTGCAGGGCTTCGGTACCGATCCGGTAGGATGTTTTTTCAGACATAATGCCTCCTTGGACTCTCGGCAGAAAAGGATTAAGTTAAGCCAGGTGCCGTGAAGGTGCAATCATACCAGATCGGTCAGGGATAGGGCGATTTATTTTTCTCCGCGGCCGGCGCAAGTTTTTTCGAAGGAAGGACGTTTTCATGGACAGCCTGGATATCGAAGCGATCCTCGATGAGGTGGGCGAACTTCTCGCCGGTGCTGCAATCAGCAAAATATATCAGCCTTCGTCGGACACTCTGATCTTCAAGCTCTGGACCGGCCGCGAGTCCCACCGTCTTCTGATTTCGGTCGCTCCCGGTCGAGCGCGTATTCATCTCACCAACCAGCCGTATCCCAACCCGCCGGCACCGGCGCGTTTCTGTCAACTTCTGCGGGCGAGACTGACCAGGCTGATAAGGATGGAACAGGAGCCGGGAGGAAGGATCGTCCGCCTGGTGTTCAGCGGAGCGGCCAGAGGGACCGAAGGGCCCGCCGTATACACCCTTGTGGCAGAACTGTTCGATTCTCATGGAAATCTGGTGCTGCTGGACCAGCAGGGGCGCATTGTAGATGTCTTGAAAAGGATACGGGGAGACGGACGCAGAGAACTTCTCCCCGGCCGGGAGTATCACCAACCCCCCTCTCCACAGAATAGGATGCAAAGCGAAAGAAAATTGTCTTCCGTACCCTTAGAGGCTTCACCCTCCCAAGCGGCCGATGATGACTACATGCGGCGGGAAGGGCAGAGCGATGGCCTGGACGAAAGGCGGGTCCTGCAGACCCTCGTCCGGCGTCAATTGAAACGCCTGGCCACACGAAAGGCCCGGATTCTTATCGAGCGTGGGGCCGCGGAGGGTGCGGAGGATCTGCGGGAGAAGGGGGAATTGCTTTTGGCCAATCTGCACCGCCTGCGGCCCGGAATGGCGGCCGTCGACCTGGAAAACTATTACAGAGATCCGCCGGAACCGGTCTCCATCCCTTTGGAGGCGCGCCTGAACCCGAGGGAGAATGCGGAGAAGTATTTTAACCGTTACAAAAAATTGAAGCGAAGCCGCGACCATATCGCCCGTCGCCTGAAAGTAACGGAAGACGAGTACAACTGGCTGGACCATGTGGCGCTGGCTCTGGAAGAGGCGGAAACCGCAGATGATCTTGGCACGATCCGGCGGGAACTGACAGAGGCCCGTCTGCTGCCGCCGTTGCCCCGTCCCCCCGCTTCACAGCGCAGCGCCGATCCCGCCCGCGGGGTGAAGCAAGCCCTGTCTCCGAACGGCTATCGCCTCTACTGGGGGACCAGCAACCGGGTCAACGACCATGTCAGCCGGCATCTGGTCAAGGGGGAAGACCTGTGGTTCCACGCCCTGAACATCCCCGGCTCTCACCTGGTTCTGAAAAAAGACCGGGAAGGCCCGGTTCCGCTCGAGGATCAGCTCTACGCCGCATCCCTGGCTGCCGGATATTCCCGGGGGAAAGGGGAGGGAAAAGTAGACGTGATGGTCGCAGAGGGCAAGTGGGTGAAAAAGTCCAAGGGGGCACGGCCCGGGCTGGTCGTGGTGAAACAGTACCGGACCTTGACGGTGGCTCCGAGGAGAGGATGAAGACAGCCCATGGGCCATGGCTCATTAAGCTTACGGTTTTTCCAAATCGAAATCGCTATCGAAATCGAAATCGGGGGTTAGGCTTTTTAAACAAAAATCCAGAGCCAAAGGACGATTTCGATCCCGATTTCGATTTCGATTTGGATAAAAACTTTGAAAAACCCTTTTTGCCACGAGCCACGAGCACTGATTTATTCCCTCAAATGCCTCAGCAGAAACCACAGATTCGCGGGGCGCTCGGCGAGGCGGCGCATGAAGTAGCCGTACCAGTCCTTGCCGTAGGGCAGGTAGATACGCACACGATGTCCTTTGCTGAGCAATTCGGCCTGCAGAGTGCGGCGAATGCCGTAGAGCATCTGGAATTCAAAATCGGATTCGTCCAGCCCGAATATGAAAGCCATATCGGAGGCAAATTCGATCAATTTTTCGTCATGGGTGGCGATGGCCGGCTGCTGCCCCTCTTTGAGAAGGGTTTCCGCCAGGCGCATGAAGGACAGGAGAGTATCCTCCCTGTTCTGGAAGGCGACATTGGCGTTTTCCAGGTACGCCCCTTTGACCAGGCGAACGGGTATCCCCTCCCGGACTAGGTGGTCCAGATCTTCGCCCGAGGAACGTAGGTGGGATTGTATGACGGTTCCGATGTTTTTATACTGGGCATGCGCCCGGTGAACCAGATCCAGGGTTATTTCGGTAAGATCGGAACCTTCCATGTCCACCCGGACGAAACGGTCATATTCCCTGGCCGTATTGAGGACCTGCAGAAGGTTTTCGAAGGCGAGATCCGGGTCGACCCGAACACCCAGATGGGATAGCTTGACCGAGAGCCCGGCATCGAGATTTTCCCGGGCGAGATCACGGACAAGAGCTGTATATTCCTCAACGGCTGCGGCCGCATCCTGCGCAGCCGATACTTCCTCCCCCAGATAATCGAGAGTGACCTTGAAGCCTTCCCGGTTGAGGCGATAGGTGGTGTTCAGAGCTTCCAGGCGGGTTTCTCCAGCGACAAACCGCTTTTTGGCCCGGCTTCCAAAATGGTTTTTGCGAAAAAACTCTTCGAGGAACCGTTGTCGGGAAAGAAAAAGGAGCATTCGGCGCAAAAGCATCGTGGGGGCCCTTCGCTATAATTTCCAGAGGCGCCTTATGGAATGGATATGAGGTCTGGTGGACGGCAGCGTGACCTGAGGTGTGTCAATTTGCTGAAGAAAGGCAAGGGAAGCGGGGGGGCAATTCAGTACGCAAGATGCCCCCGTTACCCGGTTCCGAAAAGCAGACGGACAAACTGGCCCAGTCTTCCAGGGGTCAATTGTTGATTCTGTCCCTAAGCGCTTTGCCGACCTTGAAAAAAGGGAGTTTTTTGGGTTTAACCTGGATGACTTCCCCCGTTTTCGGATTCCGGCCGGTGTATGCCTTGTAATCCTTGACCACGATGCTTCCGAAACCGCGAATTTCTATACGGCCTCCATCCGCCAAAGTCTGTGTCATTGACTGCAACAGGATATTGACGATCTCTTCGGCCTTCTTGTAGGTCAAACCTTTTTCCCGGGCCAAAGCTTCTACAAGTTCAGATTTGTTCATGCATGCCTCCGGCGAGATTTGATGGCATCCGTCGGTCCGATGGGGACGGGACCGAAAAGATTGGGGTCTTGTGTCCGCAATCAGCCAGCCTCCTGAAAACAGATCGCATCTTCAAACCGGGCAATCAGTTCAACGGCCCGAGCATGGCATGGGTGGTAGCGAGTTAAACGCCTAAATTGTCTTTGTATTTAACGATATCCGGGTGTGCCCGCGCTGTCAACCGGCTACAATTTTTTCCTGGGAAGATCCGGGAATTGTCAACCGTCTTTATGTGGCTTGTTGACAATCCCCTGTCTTGCCTATATTTTGACCCGACAAGTCGACGAAAAGGGGAAGCAAATGAGACACCAGATCAATCAGTGGACGGATAAGGTCTTGAGCGGCGGGAATTTATCTGCTGAGGACGGCCTGAAAATGCTTCATCTGGAGGGGGCCGATCTGGCATACCTTTTTGCCGGAGCCCAGCTCTTGAGGGAACACTTTTTCGGCCGCAAGATCGCTCTCTGTTCCATCATCAATGCAAAATCCGGCTTGTGCCGGGAAGACTGCGCCTTCTGCGCCCAGTCCGCCCATCATCAGGCAGAGGCTCCGATCTATCCTCTGAAAGATGTCGAAGAAATTCTGGCAGGGGCTCGATTGGCAGAACAGAGGGGATGTCGCTGTTACGGCATCGTCACCAGCGGCAACCGTCTGCAACCTGGCGAGGAGATGGACCGGATTCTGACCGCCATCCGGGAGATCCGCCGAACCACCTCTATTCGGCCATCGGCATCTCTTGGGTTTCTGGATTCCGCAACTGGAGCCGCCCTGGCGGCTGCCGGGTGCATCACCTACCATCACAATCTGGAAACGGCCCGTTCTTTTTTTCATCGTATCTGCACCACTCACGACTATGAGGAGGCCGTGGAAACCGTTCGGGTGGCCAAGGCCGCCGGAATGGCAGTCTGCAGCGGGGGAATTTTCGGGCTTGGAGAAGATCTGCGGCAGCGGGTGGAGTTGGCCACCACCCTTCGCGATCTGAAGGTCGATTCGATCCCGCTGAATTTTCTGGCTCCGGTGCCCGGCACCCCCCTCGGCAACCGGCGGGAGTTGACCCCCATGGACTGCCTGAGGATCATCGCCCTGTTCCGGTATCTGCTGCCGGACAGACGGATCAGCGTCTGCGGCGGACGGGAGCTGAACCTCAGGGAATTTCAGTCCTGGATCTTTCTGGCCGGTGCCAGCGGGGTCATGGTGGGAAACTATCTGACCCGTCGCGGGCGTGAATTGTCGGACGATCTCCAACTGATCGAGGATGCGGGGTTGCAGTATGACGGTTGCCCCTGATCCGGGAACGCGGGGAATTTTCGTCACCGGAACCGATACCTCCGTCGGCAAGACAATCGTAGCAGCGGGACTGGCCCGTTTGCTGGCTGACAGCGGCATCGATGTCGGCGTCTTGAAACCGGTGGAAAGCGGCGTGCCCGACCCCGATGGGCCGGGAGAAGACGCAGCCTTGCTTGCATGTGCATCGGGCTGTCGGGAACCGATCGATCTGATCAGCCCCTATCGGCTTCGCGAACCGCTGGCTCCATCCCTTGCCGCCAGGCGGGCGGGAATCGATATCCGGCTTTCCGTCATCCTGGACGCGGCCAAATCGATGTCCTGCCGCCACGAGTTTACGCTTGCAGAGGGGGCCGGAGGATTCCTCGTACCCTTAGCTGGGAAGCTTCTGGTTGCCGATATCGCTTCCCATCTCGCATGGCCCCTGCTCATTGTCTGCCGGCCTGGCCTCGGGACCATCAACCATACCTTGCTGACGGTGGAAGCCGCTTGCCGAAGAAATCTGCCCCTGGCCGGATTGATCGTCAACGGCATGCCCTCCGAGCCCGACCCTGCCGAGGCGCATGCCCCGGAGATGCTGGCCGAACTGACCGGCCTGCCGGTGTGGGGAAGCCTGCCCAGGGTGGAGGAGGGCGATCCGCAACGGAAAGTGAAAATAATAGCGGGCTGTCTTCGTCGATTTGCGGACTGTGATCGGTTTGTAAAAGAAATAAAAAATTATCGAAAAAACAAATAGATATATCCTTAATCTGAGAATCAGAATTAGGTATGAGGGGGGTGATCACTTTACCCCCAAGAGCTTTTCATCATAGAGGGTACCACAGAGGAATTCATGACCAAGGAACAAATTCTCGAATTCGACCGCCGCCACGTCTGGCATCCCTGCACCCAGGAGAAGGACCACGAAACCTTTCCGCCCATTCCCGTTTCCCACGGGGAGGGGGTCTATCTGGTGGACATGGACGGCAAACGCTACATTGACGGGGTGTCCTCCTGGTGGGTCAATCTTTTCGGCCATAATCATCCCCGTCTCAATCGAGCCCTGGCCGAGCAGGCCGGACGGGTCGCCCATCATATTTTTGCCGGTTTTACCCATGAATCTGCCGTGGAACTGGCCCGTAGACTTTGCGAAATGACCCCCGGCCATTTGACTAAAGTTTTTTTCGCCGACAACGGATCATCCGCGGTGGAAGTGGCTCTGAAAATGAGTTTTCAGTACTGGCAGCAGACGGGTCATATCCGGAAGACCCGGTTCGTTTCTCTGAGCGAAGGCTACCACGGAGAAACCATCGGCGCTCTTTCGGTCAGCGGCTGCGATCTCTATCGGCAGGTCTATCAGCCACTGCTGCTGGATACCTGGCGGGTCCAGGGACCCGATTGCTATCGCTGCCCCTATGGACAGGAGCGAAACAGTTGTGCTGCCCAGTGCTTCGAACACCTTGAAAAACTTGTCGTCTCCCGCAGAGATGAAATTGCTGCCGTAATCGTCGAACCCCTGATCCAGGGTGCGGCGGGCATGCGCATCTACCCTCCTGTCTATCTGAAAAAACTGCGGCGCCTGTGCGACGACTGCCAGGTTCACTACATTGCCGACGAGATCGCCGTGGGTTTCGGCAGAACCGGCAGAATGTTCGCCAACGAGCATGCGGGGGTGGCGCCCGATCTGCTCTGCCTGTCCAAGGGGATTACCGGGGGGTATATGCCCCTCTCGGTGACCCTGGCCATTGAAGACATTTACCGGGCCTTTTACGACGAGTATCCGACCCTCAAGGCCTTTCTCCATTCCCACTCCTACAGCGGCAATCCTCTGGCCTGTGCCCTCGCCGTCGAAGTGCTGAAAATCTTCGAGGAGGAACGGATTCTCGAGAGCCTGATCGGAAAGATGGCGATACTCGACAAGGCGGTGGAGCGTTTCGAGAGTTTGCCCCACGTCGGTGAATTCCGTCGCTGCGGTATGGTGGCAGCGCTGGAACTGGTCCTGGACAAGACGGGCAAGGTTCCTTTTCCGTGGCAGGAAAGGCGAGGCTATCGGGTTTTTCAGGAATCATTGAAAAGAGGCGCGTTGCTGCGGCCCCTGGGAAACGTCGTTTACTTCATGCCGCCGTTGACCATATCTTCCGCCGAACTGGAGACTCTGCTCGATATCGCGTATGATTCGGTTATAACTACAGTAGCTGGTGGCTAGTTGCTGGTGGCTGGCCGCCGCCGCAGGCCTAGCCTGAGTTAAGCCGAGAAGGCGCAACGCAAACAGCGGCCAAAAGGGCCGGAATTTGAAGGCAGGATAAACCGCACGGGACACTAGCAACTAGCCACTGAATTGAAAGGAAGTGCGCCCATGCTTCAGCCCGCAAAGATGCTGCAGGAAGGTGATGGACTGCTGGTCGTGGACGTGCAGAACGATTTCTGCCCCGGTGGAACTCTGGCCATCGAGGGGGGCGACGAGGTCGTTCCTGTTCTCAATTCCTGGATCCAGGCCGCACGAGAACGAGGATTGCCGGTTTATCTGTCCCGTGATTGGCATCCAAAAGGGCATCCCAGCTTCTCGCCCCAACAGGGACCCTGGCCGGTGCATTGCCTGCAGGATACCGAAGGGGCCGCTTTCCACCCGGATCTGATGGTTCCCGAAGGCTCCGTGGTGGTGACCAAGGGTGTTCGTTTCGACCAGGATCAGCTGTCCGTTTTTGACGAAACGGGATTTTCCGCCAAGCTGCGGCGCGACGGTGTCAGACGCCTCTGGATCGGAGGACTGGCGCTCGACGTTTGTGTCATGGAGTCGGCAATGGACGCCCGTCGTGAGGGGTTCGAAGTCTGCCTGCTGTTGCCGGCCTGCCGGCCGGTCACCAGAGAGGGAGGCGAAAAGGCTCTGGACCGGTTGCGCCGGATGGGTGCGGAAGTGATTAACTGAAAAAGCATGCAAGCAAACGGCGCAAACCGCCGGGCAATGTGGTCTGATTTCCTCATAAAAATATTTGCAAAATCCTGATATTAAAACGACATTTCCAGCCATTTTAATCCTTTTTTTCAAAGAAAAAAATACCTTCACCCCATTAAAATCCTTGTAATTGCTTTTCAGATTCGCTAAAAATATTGTGTCATTCCGGGTTCTTATCGGTTGATTGGCAATCATCCTCTGTTTTGCCCCGCCGCTGGATCGATCAGACAGAATCCCTTTCGGTTTTTTCGGAAAATCCCCTGTTCCATTTCCTTGAAACGAAGGTTGGTCCATGGCTCCTGCCACCGCCGTCATAGACGCTTCTCTCGACTTTAATGGCGATCCTCGGGTCCTGCTGCGAAAGTTTACCTGGGTGGGACTTCTTTGCCTTGTCGCCATTCTGGTGACGGCGACTTACGGCATCTTCCGCGTTTTTTCCTGGCAGTTGAAAAAGAGGATCGAAGAAAATGCCCCCGGGATCTGCCAGGTTGTCATGATAAAGGACAAGAAGAGCCTGATCTCGGTCGACGCCGCAGGACGAACCACGCTGAAACTCCCCGCGGCGGATCGACCCTTGTTTGATAAGCGGCTGCGAAACTATCTCGAATCCTTTGCTGCCGATTCAATGCGGGTTTATGATCTGGATTATCGAATCATCTACGAAACCTTCAACCAAAAAGCGGGGGAGTCGGGCCAACGGATTCCGGAATTGGCGGCCGCACTTTCCGGAACAACGGCCCATCGGCTTGAAAAGAACGTCCTTGCACCCGACCTCGAGGGAAACCTTCAGGGGCCCGCCGACCAGGTGGTCAGTTACATCCCCATCTGGGGCCGCAATCGTAGGGTTCTAGGCGCTTTCGAGATTCGCAAAAGCCTTGGGCCTTACCGTCACGAGATTGCCCGCCAGGTGGCTTTTTCGGCCCTGGTGCTGGGAGGGGTGCTCATTGCTCTTTTCGGCTGTATCTATATCATGGTTAAAAAGGGAACCGAGCGACTGGCCCGGGCTCAGGAGATTCTTCATTTTCTGGCAACCACCGATCCCCTGACCGGCGTTTTCAACCGCCGGGAGGTATTGGTAAAGGCCGACGCGAGTTTTTCCCGACGGGGAAGGGACTCCAACAACAGATCCAACCATGTCTTCGGTTGCCTGATGCTCGATTTCGACGATTTCAAAAACATCAACGATCGACATGGTCATCATGTCGGTGATCGGGTTCTGCAGGAACTGGCGACCCGGCTCAAATCGACCTTGCGGCCTTATGACATCGTCGGCCGCTTCGGCGGCGAAGAGTTCCTGGTGGTGATGCCCGAGACTACCTCGGAACAGTGCCGGGACATTGCCGAGAGATTGGGCCGGGCGGTCAGGGAAAAACCTTTTGTGGTCGACAACCTGGAAATCGAGTGTTCGATCAGTATCGGCGGGGCGACCGCCCATCCTTTCGATAAGGATGTCGCGAGTATTATTCAGAGGGCTGACGAAGGGCTCTATCAGGCAAAAAGACTGGGCAAGGATTGCGCTGCCTGGTGTTGATTATTCTGACGTATTTTTTGACTCACCTCCGGTAATTTCTGTAGGTCACTACCCAAAACCTGCATTCTGGTTTTGTTCCGCATCCAAATCTATCTTTGTTTTTCCCGGCGATTTCCTGAAAACCGATGAATCCTGAATCTCATCGGGTTCGACTCCCGACGAGCCTATCGAAACTGCCTTCTTGTCGTGCCCGCAAAGCCCTGAACTGAAGGAAGACTTGCCTGCTACCGTTTTAGATAAGCTGGGAGACTCCGGCTTTGTTGGCAGGAACTTTGCTAAGGCTGGAAAGGAGGAATTGTCAGTGCAAAGTCATGAAAGATTATGACTGAAGGCCTTCAGGTTTTGCAGGAGGAAAGGATGATCGGCGGTTGGACCAAAAGATGCCATAGCAATGCTCTGATTCTGCTCGTCCTGGGGTTTTGCCTGTTTTCGGTTCCGGCGAGAGCGGATATCAAGGTTTTGCATCTGCGACACATATCGTCCAATAGGGCACTACCAATGGTAAAGGATCTCATCGGCAGCAGCGGCAAAGTGACCGAATGGGAAAATAAACTGATCGTCAACGCCTCCCCGGAGGAGATAGCTTCTGTTGAGGAGGTTTTGAGTCAGATCGATGTGCCCCCTGTCATGCTGAAAATTTCAGTCAGACGAGAAAACCGCAGTGTTCTCGCCGGCCACGATAACCTGGGCCTTCCTCCCGTGGACCGTCCCCCTGGCAACAAGTCGTCAAATTTAAATCTCGGCAATTCGCTGGAAGAGACGGAATATTTTCTGCGGGTGCAGGAAGGGCTGCAGGGGTTTCTTCTGGTCGGTCAATCGGTGCCTTTCATCCGGGAAATGGCGGTTCTTGCCCATCGCCATGCCGGATATCGTCAAAATCTTGACTTTCAGCTTATCAATTCCGGGTTCTGGGTCCGCCCGGTTCTGGTAGGAGAAATGGCCCATCTGGACATCCGTCCCCATCTGGAAGGGTTTCAAAAAAATTCCGCCGGCCTGACCGGGATGCCAAGTCCTATCGACCTGCAGAACCTTGAAACATCAGTGCGGGTACCTCTTGGCCGATGGGTTGATATAGCGGGGGTGCTCAGGGAGGCCGATGAAATCTCCCGCGCTATCGTCACCTGGAAAACAGGCAACTCCCGGAAAGAAACTACCCTGTGGCTGAAGATCGACCGCCAACAGGACGATTTTCACGACTGATTTTAAATTGCCATTAATTTTCTTTTCTGCTATAAACACACGCTCCCTTTCGGGTTGTCGCCGAAACAGGCCGGAAAGGAAGCAGCGGCGGCTTGCTGCCTTGAAAAATAAGGATAGACTATCCGCTTGATAACTGAATTGATTCAGGCTTCAAAGGATTGAAATGATTGACTGGCACTGTCATATGCTGCCCGGAATCGACGACGGTCCGGAAACCATGGTCGAGTCCCTGGCTATGGGGAGAATGCTGGCCGCCGCCGGTTTTCGAGTCGTGCATTGCACACCTCACTGTATGTCCGGGCGCTATGATACAGGTCCCGATCAGGTCAGGGAACTGACCGAGCGGATGCAGCGCAACCTGCTTGCGGCCGGAATCCCTTTGCTAGTAAAACCGGGGATGGAGTATTATCTCGACGAAAATTTTCCCGAGAAATTGATAGATCCCCTCGCTTTGGGTGAAAGCCGTTTGCTGCTTGTCGAAATTCCCGGCAAGGCCGGAGTGGAAGTCATTCTGGAAAACGTATACCTTATTCTGCAAAGGGGACTTAAACCACTTTTCGCTCACCCCGAACGGTCCCCCCTGCTGAACGAGTCCCTTCCCGCAAAAAACAACGGGGTGCTGAGAAGCCGGATCGGAAAACTGTTCGGCAGGCGACTGCCTGCAACTCGAGGGGAACAGATGTCCTGTCATGATCTTCGCCTGACTCTGCAGGAGGCGGGGTGTCTGTTCCAGGGCAACCTCGGAAGTTTTGCCGGATGGTACGGTGCTGCGGTCCGACAGGCGGCTCAGCGCTTTCTTGAAAACGATCTGTATAGCCGTCTGGGCAGCGACGGGCACGGGTGTCGCTTTCTGGAAGGAAACCTGCTACCCGGACTGTCTCTGGTACGGGAACACCCAAGGGGTAACATTCTTCTCGACAGCCCGCTGCCCAGCGGTGTCACCCTGCAGACCCAGGAACCCGTCAACTGGTGAGTGTCACGATGAATCTGAAATGCTTCAAGGCTTACGATATTCGGGGAAGGATTCCCGAAGAGCTCAATGAAAATCTCGCGTTTCGCATAGGCCGGGCCTATGCCTTGTGGCTGGGACCGGAAAGGGTCGTGGTCGGACGGGATGTGCGGACTTCGAGCAAAGCGCTGTGCGATGCCCTGGCCGATGGACTTGTGGCCGGGGGCGTGGAGGTCGACGACCTGGGACTTTGCGGGACCGAAGAAGTGTATTTCGCGACCTTTTCGGAAAAGTTGTCGGGCGGCATCATGGTCACTGCCAGTCACAACCCTCCCGAATACAACGGCATGAAACTGGTCCGGGAAGGTGCCAGGCCGATCAGTGGCGACAGCGGCCTCCATCGACTGGGCGAGCTCGTTTCGCAAGGGGTTTTCCCGACAGTGAAAAAGAGTGGCGGCGTTCGCTCCTTGTGCACCCGCTCCGCCTATATAGATCATCTGCTCGGATATGTAGACCCTGAACGGCTTCAGCCCTTCAAAGTCGTGGTCAACGCCGGCAACGGATGTGCAGGACCGGTTGTGGATGCGCTGGAAAAACGTCTGCCTTTCACTTTCGTCAAAGTTCATCATGAACCGGACGGTACCTTTCCCCACGGCATACCCAACCCTCTGCTGCCGGAGAACCGTGCCGCAACCGCGGAGGCTGTCATCCGGTCCGGGGCCCAGGTCGGGATTGCCTGGGATGGCGATTTCGATCGCTGTTTCCTGTTCGATGAAGCCGGACGGTTTATTGAAGGCTATTACGTTGTCGGTCTGCTGGCGGAGGCCATGCTGCAGCAAACTCCCGGGTCCCGGATCATCCATGACCCGCGGCTGACCTGGAACACTCTCGATATCGTTCGCTCGGCAGGCGGAGTTCCGATCCAGAGCAAGACAGGGCACGCCTTCATCAAGGAACGAATGCGCGGTGAAGATGCCGTCTATGGCGGAGAGATGAGCGCTCATCACTATTTTCGCGACTTCGCCTACTGCGACAGCGGCATGATCCCCTGGCTGCTGGTTCTGCAACTCATGAGCAGTACCGGACGGACCCTGTCCGATCTCGTCGACGAAAGAATCGCCCTGTTTCCAGCCAGCGGCGAGATCAACCGTCGTCTGAAAAATCCGGAAGCCGCAATCGCCAAGGTCATGTCCCGCTTCTCTTCAGAGGGTCCGAGACTGGATCATACCGATGGCCTTTCCATGGAATTCCGGGACTGGCGATTCAACCTCCGCTGTTCCAATACCGAGCCGGTGTTGCGGCTCAATGTCGAATCCCGCGGCAACCGCACTCTGATGGAGGAGCGAACGGCGGAAATTCTTGGTATTCTGGACGGGGTATAAATTATTCACCAGGCTGTTGAAGAAAACTTGTTTTTGGTTGCTGTCAGCAGGAGAAATTTCATTTATCGGGCCGTTCTTACCACCAGGCAACGGCCTTTTTCCATCAGGAGTGTCCCATGAATCTGACCGTCATCGGAACCGGATACGTTGGACTGGTAACTGGCACCTGTTTTGCGGAGATGGGCAATACCGTCACCTGTGTCGACACCTCTGAAGAAAAGATCGCCGTGCTCAAGGACGGGCGGGTTCCCATCTACGAACCGGGTCTGGAACCTTTGCTGCACAATAACATTCGGGAAGGGAGGCTGCATTTCACGACCTCTTTGCCCAAGGCCATGGAAGATTGCCGCATCTTTTTCATTGCCGTCGGCACACCCGGCAACCATGACGGCAGCCCGGACCTGCGCCATGTGCTCGACGTTGCCCGGGAAATTGGCCGCTTCATGACCGAATATTGTGTGATTGTGGACAAGTCGACCGTCCCCGTCGGTACCGCCGACCAGGTCCGTGCGGTCATCCGCCATGAACTCCAGGTGCGCGGGGTGGAGATAGATTACGACGTCGTCAGCAACCCTGAGTTTCTGAAGGAAGGTGCGGCGATCGACGATTTCATGCGCCCTGACCGGATCATCATCGGCACCGAGAGCGAACGGGCCCGGGAGAAAATGCGTCAGCTCTATGCACCATTCAACATGAGTCGCGACCGCACCATCTACATGGGGGTGCGGGACGCCGAAATGACCAAATACGCCGCCAATGCCATGCTGGCAACCAAGATATCCTTCATCAACGAGATTGCCAACCTTTGCGACGAACTGGGCGTGGACGTGGAAAACGTGCGCCGCGGTATCGGCAGCGATTCCCGCATCGGATACTCTTTCATCTACCCGGGCTGTGGTTTCGGCGGTTCCTGTTTCCCCAAGGACGTCAGCGCCCTGATTCACATGGCGGAAAGTTGCGATTTCGACCCCAAGGTCCTGCGTTCGGTGATGGAACGCAACCAGGGGCAGCAGCGTGTGCTGTTCGACAAGATCAGCAGGCGGTTCGGCAGCGATCTCAGCGGCGTGACCGTCGGGGTCTGGGGGCTGGCCTTCAAGCCGGGAACCGACGACTTGCGCGAGGCTCCTTCGCTGGTGCTGCTTCACAAACTGATCGAGGCCGGCGCCCGAGTCAAGGCCTATGATCCCGTGGCCATGGATGCGGCCCGCAAAGTTCTTCCCCGCGCCTGGTTGGATAACTGCGACCTGGTGCTGACCGACCATCAGTACGACGCCCTCAGAGGGGCCGATGCCCTGGCCCTGGTCACCGAATGGAAGCCGTTCCGTACCCCCGATTTTCGCGCCATGAAAAAAATCATGCTGCAACCGATCATTTTCGATGGGCGAAATCAGTACGACCCGGAACAGATGCGGGAAGAAGGTTTCGAATATATAGGCATCGGACGGCGGGCTGAATTGGCGGAACAAGGGCTCGTTGGAGTCCAGTCCAGGAGGTGATCTGTGGCAAAAATTCTGGTGACCGGCCATGCCGGTTTCATAGGCTTTCATTTGACCCGCCGGCTGCTCGAACGGGGCGACGAGGTGGTCGGGCTCGACAATGTCAACGACTACTACGATCCCAGCCTGAAACAGGCCAGGCTCGATCTGCTCGCCGGCACGGATAATTACCGTTTCGTGCGGATGGACCTGGGTGACCGCAATGGCATGGCAAAGCTTTTCGCCGAAGAGGGGTTCGACCGGGTGGTAAATCTTGCGGCCCAGGCCGGCGTGCGTTACTCTCTGGTCAATCCTCACGCTTATGTCGACAGCAACCTGGTTGGTTTCATGAACATCCTCGAGGGGTGCCGGCACGGCGGAGTCAAACATCTCGTCTATGCCTCCTCGTCCTCGGTCTATGGTGCCAATACCAGCATGCCTTTTTCGGTCCATGACAACGTCGACCATCCCGTATCCCTGTATGCCGCGTCCAAAAAGGCCAACGAGCTGATGGCCCACACCTACGCCCACCTCTACAATCTGCCGGTCACCGGGCTGAGGTTCTTTACCGTTTACGGCCCCTGGGGGCGGCCGGACATGGCCCTGTTCCTGTTCACCAGGGCGATCCTGGCCGGGGAACCGATCGACGTGTTCAACTTCGGTAAAATGAGGCGTGACTTCACCTACATCGACGACATCGTCGAAGGTGTGGTGCGCACCCTGGATAAGACGGCGGAACCGAATCCTGCCTGGAACGGCGCCGACCCCGATCCCGGCACCAGCAGCGCCCCCAGCCGTCTTTACAACATCGGCAACAATTCCCCGGTGGAACTGATGTACCTCATCGAAACCCTGGAAAAGGCTCTGGGCAAAAAGGCCGAGAAAAACATGCTGCCCATCCAGCCCGGAGACGTCCCCGAAACCTACGCCGACGTCGACGACCTGTCCCGGGATGTGGGATTCAAACCGGCCACGCCGATTGAAGTGGGCGTTCAGAGGTTCGTGGAGTGGTATCGGGGGTATTTTGAGTTGTGAAGCGTGAAGAGTGCAGGAGGCAAAAGGCCCGAGGCCCGAGGTAGGGCTTGTTGCTGGTTTTTCGGTCCTGCCGTCCTTAAGGTCCTTACTGTCGCAGGCCTTTGGCCTTTTCAATGAAATGAATGGAGAAAAAGTATGATCATCGCCTCGGACATCATTTCCCGCAAAGCAAAAATCGCCGTAGTCGGCCTCGGTTACGTCGGTCTGCCTCTGGCCGCGGCTTTCAGCCGCAAGGCCGACGTGATTGGTTTTGATATCAGTCATGAGAAAATTCGGGAACTGCGCTCAGGTGAGGATGCTACCGGCGAATTGTCGGCGGAGGAGCTGGCCGCCAGTCCCATCGACTTCACCACGGATCCTGCCCGGCTGGGGGAGGCGTCTTTTCTCATCGTCACCGTGCCCACTCCCATCGACGATTACAAGAAGCCGGATCTGACCCCTCTGCAGTCCGCTTCAAGGACTATCGGTCGTCATATCCGTCCCGGCTCCATAATTGTCTTCGAATCCACCGTCTATCCCGGCGTTACCGAGGAGGTTTGCCTGCCGATCATAGAAGCTGAATCCGGCCTGGTCTGCGGGCGGGATTTCAAGCTCGGCTATTCCCCGGAAAGGATCAACCCTGGGGACAAGGTTCATACGGTCGACAAGATCGTCAAGGTGGTTGCCGGCCAGGATGCCGAAACCCTGGAAACGGTGGCTGCGATCTACGAGATGATTGTCATGGCGGGGGTGCATCGCGCTTCCTCCATCAAGGTGGCCGAGGCCGCCAAGGTCATCGAGAATACCCAGAGGGACCTGAACATCGCCCTGATGAATGAACTGGCCATTATCTTCGGCAAGATGGGGATTAATACCCGGGAAGTGCTGGAGGCGGCCGGAACCAAGTGGAATTTCCTCAAGTTCACCCCGGGTCTGGTCGGTGGCCACTGCATCGGCGTCGACCCTTATTACCTGACCTTCAAGGCTGAGGCGATCGGCTACAATCCGCAGGTGATCCTGGCTGGCCGCCGCATCAACGACGGCATGGGCAAGCATGTGGCCGAGAACACGGTCAAAAAGCTCATCGATGCCGATAAGGCAGTGAAAGGCAGTCGGGTGCTGGTGCTCGGGCTGACCTTCAAGGAAAACGTGCCCGACATCCGCAACAGCAAGGTGATCGATATCGTCCGGGAACTGCGGGAATACGGCGTCGAGGTCCTGATCCACGATCCTATTGCCGATGCCGAGGAAGTGCGCATGGAATACGGCGAGGAACTGGTCGATCCGGCTGCCGCCGGTCCCCTGGACGGCGTGGTCTGGGCCGTGGCGCACGACGTCTTCCGGCAGGAATTCACCCCGGCGAAGCTGAAGCAGCTGTGCAATTCCGGCAACGGTTGCGGGGTGGTGGCGGATGTGAAGGCCCTGCTGGACGGGGATGAAGTGCTTCGGTACAATCTGCGGTATTGGTGTCTGTAAAAGGCGGTCAAAAACGGTCCCGAGTCCCGAGTCCCGGGTCCCTGGTCCAAGGTCAAAGGCAAAAAGCCGATTTCGATCCCGATTTCGATTTCGATTTGGATTGCCAACCCCCAAAAACCCAACCCGAACTTTCAGAACAAATCGGGGGTTAACGGCTCGCTGAATCCTAGGATTATGGGTTTTTTCGAAAACGAAATCGAAATCGAAATCGCTATCGAAATCGGGCGTTGGCCTTTTTGGCTTTTCCTGCCTGGTCCCCTGCCCCTAGCCCCTGATCCCTAGGCCCTGCCCTCCAGCCCCTAATCCAAAAACCCCAACCATCCAACATTCACCGTGACCACTCCGAACTCCTCCTCGACCCTGCCTTTGACCAGGTAGGGGCGGGGATGGGCCAGTTTGCGGCAGAAGCGTTCGTAGACGGCGGGAAACAGGGTGGCGTCGAACAGGGCGCTCTGGTCCTCAAAGGTGACGAATTCCATCGGGCGGCCCTCGCCGGTGCGGATCGGCTTGCCGGTGACCCACCAGCCGAGCAGGGTGACGGGTCGGCCGACGTGGCGATGCAGGTCGGCCGCCCGGATGGCGCCGTGGCGGGCGGCGACCTCTTCCAGACCGTCGAGGGGATGGCGGGAGATGGGCAGTCCGAGGGTTTCCAGCTCCTGGATCCGACGGTCCGCCGGGTCGATGGGCGGCAGTTCCGGCGGCGGTGCGGCCGGAGCGGCAAACAGCGATCCTCCCGCGTTCGGTTGCCGGTGCCGGTCGAGCAGCTGCCAGATCAGGGTCGGCCGCCTTCCGGCTCCTTCCAGTTCATCGAAACAGCCCGCCTTGATCAGCTGCCGGACCTGTTCCACGGCCAGCTGCGGCAGGCGCTCCAGAAAATCACCAAAACCGGCAAAAGGTCCGTTGCGTTCCCGTTCCGCCAGCAGGTCGTCGACTGTTTTCCCGGTGAGGCAGGCGATCTGCATCAGGCCGACCCGCAGTCCGCGATCCCGCCCCTGCCAGGGCCGGTCGCTGGCGTTGATGTCGGGGGGCTGGATCGCCAGACCCATCCGCCTCGCCTCGGAGAGATAGCCGAGGGTGGAATAGTAGCCGCCGCCGTTACTGATCACTGCGGCCAGGAATTCCGCCGGATGGTTGGCCTTGAGCCAGGCCGATTTGCAGCTGACCAGGGCATAGGACGCCGAGTGCGGTTTGCAGAAGGAGTAGCCGGCGAAAGACAGCACCTGCTCCCAGACCTGCCCCAGCACCCTGTCGGGCACGTCCCGCCGCCGACCGCCGGCGATGAATCGCTGCCGGTAATCCTCCAGTTTTCTCCCCTTGTCCTTTTTGCTGATGATCTTGCGCAGACGATCCCCCTCGGCCGCCGAGAATCCGGCCAGGGCCATGGCGATCTGCGTGATCTGTTCCTGGTAAACGGCCAGACCGTAGGTTTCGCCGAGGATCGGCGCCAGGGCAGGATGCAGATGCCGCCAGGGTTTGCCGCGCATGCGGGCGACAAATTCGCGGATGAAGCGGTTGGCCGCCGGGCGGATGATCGACGAGGCCATGACCAGGTGCTCGAACAGGGTCTCCTCGTCGGGCAGCGCCGCACCGCCCCACATCTTGCACAGCAGCTGCCGGGTGGCCGGCGATTCGATGTAGAAGCAGCCCATGGTTTCGCCGCGGCAGAGCAAAGTGCGGGTCCTGCGGTCGGCGAGGGGCTGCCAGCGGCGATAGTCGATCTCCCGGCCGGTGTTCTTTCGGACGGCGGCCAGGGCATCGCGGATCACCGCCAGGGAGCGGTTGCCGAGGATGTCGATCTTCACCAGACCGGCCGCCTCGGTCTGGTCCTTCTCCCACTGGATCAGGGGGCGGCCGGAGGCGGACATCTCCACCGGAACGTAGCGGCGGATCTCCTCCGGCACCACCACCAGGCCGCCGCAGTGCTGGGCCAGGTGCCGGAGCTGGCCGTCCAGCCTTCCGGCGATGGCGATGATCCTCTGCCAGTCCTCGCTCAGCTGTTCGCCGCGGAACAGGGGATGTTCGGCCAGGGCCTGCACCCCTTTGGACGGAGACCAGTAGCCGGACAGACGGGCGGTAAGATCCTTGATTTCGTCGGCGGGCAGGCCGAAGACCTTGGCCACCTCGCGCAGGGCGCCGCGGCTTTTGA
The DNA here is from genome assembly GCA_041390365.1 of Syntrophotaleaceae bacterium. NCBI lineage: Bacteria > Pseudomonadati > Thermodesulfobacteriota > Desulfuromonadia > Desulfuromonadales > Syntrophotaleaceae > Syntrophotaleaceae bacterium. Next base: position 1,054,992 of record JAWKQB010000001.1, read on the forward strand.
AGCCGACCTGATTGGCGACCATGGCGGCGCGATCCTTTCCATAGCGGGCGAAGGCGAAATCGAGCACATCGTCCCGCTCGTCCCAGGGGAAATCGATGTCGATGTCGGGTGGATCGGTGCGCCCTTCGTTGAGAAAACGCTCGAAGAAAAGGTTGTAGCGCAGGGGATCGACGTGGGTGATGCCGAGGCAGTAGGCCACCAGGGAGGCGGCGGCGCTGCCCCGGCCGCAGGTGCGGGGCGATTGGGCGGCCAGCTCCTCCACCACCAGGAAGTAGTGGGCGAAGCCCTTGTCGCGGATCAGACTCAGCTCCTTCTGCATGCGCTCCTCGATCCGTTCGTTCAGGCGGCCATAACGCCACAGGGCGCCTTTGCGGGCGCGCCGTTCCAGCTCCATGGCGGCCTGGCGGTCTTCCAGTCCCCGGAAGCGGGGGAAGATGGTGGCGGAGAAATCCCAGTCGGTGCAGCAGGCGTCGGCGATGGCGACGGTGTTGGCCAGGCCCTCGGGGCAGTGGGGGAAGCGATCGGCCAGTTCCCGCTCCGGCAGCAGCCGGTCGCTCGGCCGGGCGCAGTCCGCTTCACACAGCCGGTCGAGGGTGGTGTTGCCGGCGATGGCGCGCAGGGTGCGGTGCAGCAGGTAGTCGCCGGGATGCAGCAGCAGGGCGCGACTGGTGGCCACGGGTGGCAGCCCCAGGCGGCGAGCCAGTTTCAGGGCGGTTTCCGGACCGTGCCCGGGAGAAAGTTCGACATGGAGCCCGTCGCGGTCCCGTTGCACCAGTTGCTCCAGCAGCACGGCGTCGTCGCTGATGACGAAAAGACCCTTCCGCCGGGCCGCCAATGCCTGGCACAGATCGAAGGGATCGTCGGTATGCAGAGCCGACAGCAGCCGGCAGAGATTGGCATAACCCTCTCGATTGCGAGCCAGCAGCAGCGCCCGCCGCCCGCCGCTGACCGCCTCGGCGCCGACCAGCGGCGCGATGCCGGCTTCACGGGCCGCCTCGACAAAGCGCGGGATGGCGTACAGCCCGTTGCGGTCGGTCAGGGCCAGCCGCTCCATGCCCATTGCCCGCGCGGCGGCGCACAGCACCTCCGGCGAGTGCAGGCCCCAGTTGGGGGAGAGGGCGGAGTGAAGGTGAAGGTGGGTGAAGGGCATGGCTACAGGCTTCGGGTTACAGGCTACAGGTTAAAATCGCAATCTTGGCGGCTGGCAGACCGATCGGTCGGATCGGAACGATCGGTCTGATCAGCCGGATTATCGCCAGCCGCCTCACTCCTCACTCCACCACCACACCGTCCCCAAACCACCGCCTTCGCGCCGAACCGGGCGCGCAGGGTGTCGAGGGCCGTCTGCAGGGCGTCGTGGTGCAGCTCCTGTTGCGGTTCGGCAAACAGGTCCAGCTGACGGATCAGCGGCACCAGCCGCTCGCAGGCGAGGCGCAGAGAACGCAGGCGCACCCGGCGGCGCCAGGCGTGGTGCAGCAGACCGTCGGCGGCATCCATCAGGTCCAGGTCGTAAAACAGGGGGACGGGGCCGCTGCGGGTCCGTTCGTCGGTGAGGCCGTCGACGTAGCGCAGGGTCAGGCGCAGCCGGGTGGTGCTCCGGGCCAGATGGCGCAGGCGCAGGCCGCAGGCTTCGGCCAGACGGCCGAGGGCGGCGCGGACCGCCGGTTCGTCGTTGGCGGCGCGTTCCAGCAGGGCCTCCTCCGCCAGCGCGGAGCTGCGTTGGGGCGGGCGCACCGGGCTGGGGTCGATGCCGAGGGCCCGCTGGTGGAACAGGGCGGCGAAAGAGCCGCAGACCGGTTCCAGCTGGGAGACGGACAGGGCGGCGATCTGTTCCACCCGGCGCAGGTTGAGATCGGCAAGCAGCCTCTCGGCGCGCAGGCTGCCGATGCCCGGCAGCACCGAAGCGGGCAGGGGGCCGATGAAGCGGCTTTCGCTGCCGCGCAGCACGTCGCAGATGCCGGGCCGGTCGAGATAGCCGGCAGCGATGCGGGCGATCAGCTTGTTGCCGGCCACGCCACAGGTCAGCGGCAGCTGCAGGCGGTCGGCGACGTCCCGTTCCAGACGGCCTGCCACATCGAGGGGCGAGCCGAGCAGGCGCCGGCTGCCGGTCAGATCGAGAAACAGCCGGCCGTCCGCGGCCGGTTCCCACAGGGGACTGCAGGATGAGGCCAGTTCGGCGAAGTTCCGCAGGGCCCTGCAAGCCAGTTCCGGCTGGGGCGGCAGCAGTTGCAGGGCCGGACAGCATCTACGGGCCAGCCAGGCATTCATGCCGGGCCGCACGCCGTCGCCCCGGGCTTCGGCGGAAACGCAGCGCAACAAAGCGCGGTCGCCACTGCCGGCCGCCACGGCCAGCGGCCGGCCAGCCAGGGACGGGTCGGCGGCCCGCGCCAGGGCGACGTGAAAATCGGGCACCGCCAGGTGCAGAATGTCACGAATCATAATTTTAGATTTTTCCAAATCGAAATCGAAATCGGGTGTGAGCTTTTTCCCTCGGTATCCCAACCAAAGTCAAAAGCCAAAATCCGATTTCGATCCCGATTTCGATTTGGATTTGGATGAAAACCTTGTCAAACCGGTATCACAGTGGGTTGCTACCGGTAATGGCGGATCACTCCGACCACTACCCCCTCGATACGAAAGTTGTCCGGATCGTCGACGACGATGGGCTGCATGGCGGGGTTGGCGGGATGCAGCTCGATGCGCGTGCCCCGGTGCTGCAGCCGTTTGACCGTCGCCTCGTTGTCGATCAGGGCGACCACAGTCTGACCATGCTCGGCGTCGGCCTGCTTGCGCACCACCACGTAGTCGCCGTCGAGAATGCCGTCCCCGATCATCGAATCGCCGGCCACCCGCAGCACGAAATGTTCGCCGCTGCCGACCATGGCCGGCGGCACCTCGATGGCGTCCCGGGTCTCGATGGCCTCGATCGGTTTGCCGGCCGCCACCGTGCCGGCCAGGGGCAGCTTCAGACCCTGCTCCGGCACCGCCGCCAGGCGCAGGCTGCGCCGGGCGTTCCAGTCCCGCTGCAGCAGCCCCTCCCGTTCGAGGCGCACCAGGTAGTTCTGCACCGTGCCGAGGGAGCGAAAGCCGAACGCCTCGGCGATCTCCTGCTGGGACGGGGCGACCCCCTGCAGGTCGATGTGGCTTGAGATATAGTCGAAAACCTGCTTCTGCTTGGGCGTCAACGGACTCATGCTGAAACTCCTTGGTCTGTCCTGAAAGAATATGCGTAAGTTTTGCGTAAGTCAAGAGAGTCGAAGTCAAAAATCAAAAGCCGATTTCGATCCCGATCCCGATTTCGATTTGGAATGCTCAAAAGGAGAACCTGGCCGCGGTAAAGGTTGTGCAACCACTCCTTAAATAAGCTTTTGGGGTTTCGAAATCGCTATCGCTATCGAAATCGGTATCGGGTTTTGGACTGTCAGACTTAGGAGGCTCCTGGAACCCACGTATTCAAGGTTTTAGCTTGATTTTACACATTCTCAAGTGTAGGCTTGTGTGTGAAAGGGGGTGGGGGGCATGGCCACGAATCTTGCTATTGACGACAAACTGATCGAAGAAGCCCGCCGTTTGGGGAAACACAAGACGAAAAAAGCCGTTGTAACCGAAGCGTTGGAGGAATATATCCTGCGGCACAAGCAGGTGCGGATTCTTGAATTGTTCCACCAGGTCGACTTCGATCCAGAGTACGACTACAAGAGTCAGCGGCGGAAAACATGAAGATCCTGGTAGATACAAGTGTCTGGTCTCTGGCTCTGCGCCGCAACCATATAGCGGAGGATTCATTCGTGCGAGAGTTGCGCGAATTAATCGCCGAGCTCAGGGTGCAGATGATCGGCCCGATTCGCCAGGAACTATTGTCGGGCATCCACTCTGTCACCCAGTTCAAGGCTCTGCGGGATCGCTTGCGGGCCTTTCCTGACTTGGTGCTGACCGACCACGATTATGAATTGGCCGCCGAATTTTTCAACGCCTGTAGAAAAAAGGGCGTTCAGGGCTCCAATACGGACTTTCTCATCTGTGCAGTTGCGCAAAACCATGAGATGCCTGTTTTAACGACGGACGACGATTTCACCCATTTTCAGGAGCACATTCCCATTCTTCTCTATCGGCCAAGGTTCTGACCGTTATCTCTATCCTTGACCTCGCGGTGCTTTCCGGCCATATTACGCGTGCCTGGCAGCTGGGATAATAATCGAAATCGCTATCGAAATCGAAACCCGGGTTTTGGCTTGCTGGGATCGTCAAAATCAAAGACCGATCCCGATCCCGATTTCGATAAAATCTGCGAAAATCTGCGTAATCTGCGGATGATTGATGTTTTTTCGCCGGTCGTAAGCCGGCTTCACACATACCGAAACAAAAAGGAAAAACCATGCCATCAAGTCGTTTCGTCATCACGGTCATCGGTCTGGACAGGGTAGGCATCGTGGCGGGCATCAGCCGGGTCATGGCCGAGCACAGGGTCAATATCGCGGATATCCGCCAGACCATCATGAACGATCTGTTCACCATGATCATGCTGGCCGAGGTCAAAGGGGACAATTTCGATCTGTCCGCTTTTCAGCAGGCCATGTCGGATATCGGCGCGGAACTGGGCGTCGAGGTCATCGTCAAGCACGAGGACGTTTTCCGCTTCATGCACAGGATCTAGGAGGCCGGCCATGCTGATCCATCCCGAAGAGATCATCGAAACCATCAGGATGGTGACCACCCAGCACCTGGACATCAGGACGGTCACCATGGGGATCAACCTGCGCGGCTGCAGCCATCCCGACCTGAAGACCTTCAACGAGAACGTCAGGACCCGAATCCTGCGCAGCGCCGAGAACCTGGTCAAGACCACCGAGGAGATCCAGAGTCTGTACGGAATCCCCATCATCAACCGGCGGATCTCCGTCACCCCCATCGCCATCGCCGCCGAGGCCTGCCAGACCGAAGATCTGAGTGCCGTGGCGGAAACCCTCGATCGGGCCGCGGAGGAGACGGGGGTCGATTTCATCGGCGGCTTCAGCGCCCTGGTGCAGAAGGGCATGACCCCCGGCGATCTGCGGCTGATCAAGTCCATTCCGAAAGCCCTGGCGTCGACGAAGAAGGTCTGCTCCTCGGTCAACCTGGCCAGCACCAAGGCGGGCATCAACATGGATGCCGTGGCCATGATGGGGCGCATCATCAAGGAAACGGCGGAACTGACCCGGGACAGCGGCGGCCTCGGCTGCGCCAAGCTGGTGGTCTTTGCCAACGCTCCCGACGACAACCCCTTCATGGCCGGCGCTTTTCACGGCATCGGCGAGGCGGATTGCGTGATCAACGTCGGCGTCAGCGGTCCCGGCGTGGTCAATGCCGCGGTGCGGGCACTGGAGAACCCCTCTCTCGGCGATATCGCCGAATGCATCAAGAAGACCGCCTTCAAGATCACCCGCATGGGCGAAATGGTCGGCCGAGAGGTCGCAAGCCGTCTCAAGGCCCAGTTCGGCGTGTTGGATCTGTCCCTGGCGCCGACGCCGGCGGTCGGCGACAGCGTGGCGGCGATTCTCGAGGCCATGGGCCTGGAAAGCTGCGGCACCCACGGCACCACCGCCGCCCTGGCGCTGCTCAACGACGCGGTCAAGAAGGGCGGGGCCATGGCCTCCTCCTCCGTGGGCGGACTGAGCGGGGCCTTTATCCCTGTCAGCGAGGACGAAGGCATGATCAAAGCGGTGCAGCGGGGCTCCCTGTCCCTGGACAAGCTCGAAGCCATGACCTGCGTCTGCTCCGTCGGTCTCGACATGATCGCCGTGCCCGGCGATACCTCGGCGGCCACTCTTTCGGCCATCATCGCCGACGAAATGGCCATCGGCATGATCAACAAGAAGACCACCGCCGTGCGCATTATTCCGGCGCCGGGAACCAGGGTCGGGGATATGGTCGAATTCGGCGGGTTGCTCGGCAGCGCCCCGGTCATGCCGGTGCACAATTTCAGTTCGGAGGTTTTTATCGGTCGCGGCGGGCGGATACCGGCTCCCATCCAGTCCTTGACCAACTGAATGAGACCAGTAGAAAAAGCCAAAAAGCGGAAACCCGATCCCGATTTCGATTTCGATTTCGAAAAACCCATAACACCTGATGTTCAGAAAGCTCCCATCCCTAACTTGCACCGGCAGGTTTGGCTCAGTTTTTTGGGGTTATTCATCCAAATCGAAATCGAAATCGGGATCGAAATCGGCTTTTGATTTTGACTGTTTTAACCAGGACTCTGGACTGTTTTTGTTATGGATTCCTTCCCCCAAATCATCCACCACGGCGCCCTGCACGGGGTGACCGGCTCCTGCCACGAACTGCGTCTTTCCGATGAGTCTGGCATACTGGTTGACTGTGGGCTGTTTCAGGGCGACGAAACCCCGCCCGGGAAGCTCGGTTCGGAGCGGGGACAAGAGATCGACTTTCCCGTCGGCCATATCAAGGCCCTGATCGTCACCCACGTTCACATCGACCATGTCGGTCGGATTCCCTATCTGCTGGCCGCCGGTTTCAAAGGACCGATCTACTGTTCAGAACCCTCGGCCGTATTGCTGCCGCTGGTGCTGGAGGACGCGGTAAAGGTCGGTTTCACCCGCGATCAGCGGCTGGTCGAAGGCTTTCTCGAGCGGGTGAAGTCCCAACTGGTCCCGCTGGCTTACGGGCAATGGACCTCGATTCTCAAGGAAGGCCAGGATATCAGGCTCCAGCCCGCCGGTCACATTCTCGGATCAGCCTACGTGCAGTGCCGGATTCGCGATAAAAATGGGAAAAATGCAGGAACTTCAGGGGATTCGGGGGAGATTCACGTGGTTTTTTCCGGTGATCTCGGTGCCCCCTATGCACCATTGCTGCCGGCGCCGCGATCCCCTTATCGCGCCGATATTCTGGTTCTGGAATCGACCTACGGCGATCGGCTTCACGAAGGGCGCCGCGAGCGGCGGAAAAAATTGCAGGGGGTCATCGAGCGGGCGCTGCAGGACAGGGGGGTCGTGCTGATCCCGGCGTTCTCCATCGGCCGTACCCAGGAACTGCTGTATGAACTGGAAGAGATCATTCACCGCTCTCGCCATCTTTTCGCTACCAAGGGGTTGCCCTGGGACGACTTGGAGATCATCGTCGATTCACCTTTGGCAAGCCGTTTTACCGAAGCCTACCGTCAACTGCTTCCTTTCTGGGACGCCGAAGCCCGAGGCAGGCTGCGATCCGGGCGTCATCCCCTGAGTTTCGAACAATTGACGACTGTCGACAGCCACGCCGACCACGAATACACCGTCAATTACCTGCGCAAAACCGGCAGGCCCTGCGTCGTCATCGCCGCCGGGGGGATGTGCGGCGGGGGACGCATCGTCAACTACCTCAAGGCCCTGATCGGCGATCCCCGCACCGATATTCTATTTGTCGGTTATCAGGCTTCAGGTACTCCCGGAAACGACATTCAGCGCTACGGCCCCGGAGGGGGTTGGGTGAGGCTTAACGGTCAAAAATACGACATTCGGGCCCGGATTCACACCATCGGCGGCTATTCGGCTCACGCTGACCGGCGCAACCTGCTGAATTTCGTCCGTCGCATGCGCCGACTGCCGAGGGAGGTACGGCTTGTGCATGGGGATTCAGAGGCCAAGGAAGCTTTGGGAAATCAACTGAAAACCCTGGGAATAAACCCGGTCATTTTTTAACGGCTTCATTTGCCGCTCACAGAAATGTCGGATAACATTCTGTAACAGAATCGCAGGTACTCACATTCAATAAAATCAAGTCAGCGAGGAATCCGATGCTCATCCCCGTTATTCTTTCCGGCGGTTCCGGCACCAGACTGTGGCCTCTGTCCCGCGAACTCTACCCCAAACAGCTGCTGCCCCTGATCGGGGCCCAGTCCATGCTCCAGGAAACCCTGCTGAGGTTGAAGGGGCTGCCGGAGCAGTGCGCTCCCCTTGTCGTCTGCAACGAACATCACCGTTTCCTGGTGGCCGAGCAGTTGCGCGCGATTGATACGCCGGCAGCGGCCATCCTGCTGGAGCCGGTGGGGAGGAATACCGCGCCGGCCGTGGCTGTGGCCGCCCTTCAGGCCATGGCGCAAGGGGACGATCCGGTACTCCTGGTGCTGCCCGCCGACCATGTGATTCGGGATGAAGGGGCGTTGCAGGCGGCCATCAGCAACGGAGTACCCCTCGCCGAGGAGGGCAAGCTGCTCACCTTCGGCATCCTCCCCGCCAAACCGGAAACGGGCTATGGCTATATCCGGGCAGGCAAGCCGCTCGGAAGCGCCGCCAGGCCCCTTGGCGTCAGTCATCCTGCAACCGGCGGTCATGCCGGTATGTCGTCCGCCGTTGCCGTGCCTGTCGAACAGGAGGCCTGTGAGGTGGCCGAATTCGTGGAAAAGCCCGACCTCGCGACCGCCAAAAAATATCTGGCTTCCGGCAACTATTACTGGAACAGCGGCATGTTTCTGTTCAAGGCCTCCCGGTACCTCGAGGAACTCGAACGCTACCAACCCGAAATGCTGGCCTGCTGTCGGCAGGCCTTGGAACGATCTGCCCGGGATCTCGATTTCATCCGGCTGGATCTGGAAACCTTCTCCTCATGTCCGAAAAACTCCATCGATTACGCGGTCATGGAAAAGACCGACGAAGCGGCGGTCATCCCCCTCGATGCCGGCTGGAACGATGTCGGGTCCTGGTCTGCTCTTTGGGAGGTGGGACAGGCTGACCCGGAGGGCAATGTAATCCACGGCGACGTGCTGACTGCCGGAGCGAAAAACTGCTACCTGTACAGTTCCGACCGGATGGTGGCCGCCGTGGGCCTGGAGGACCATATCGTGGTCGAAACCGCCGATGCCGTGCTGGTTGCTCCCCGCAACCGGGTGCAGGAGGTGAAAGCGATCGTCGAACAGCTCAAGGCCCGGGACAGGGATGAAGCTCTCCTGCACCGGCGGGTCTCCCGTCCCTGGGGGAGCTATGAGTGCATCGATCAGGCCGAACGCTACCAGGTCAAAAGGATCACCGTCAATCCCGGGGCCAGTCTGTCGCTGCAGATGCATCACCATCGCGCCGAGCACTGGATCGTCGTCAAGGGCACTGCCCGGATAACCCGGGGCGAAGAAACCTTCATGATCTCCGAAAATCAATCCACCTACATTCCCCTCGGCGTTGCCCACCGGCTGGAGAACCCGGGAAAAATTTCCCTCGAACTGATCGAGGTGCAGTCGGGCAGTTACCTGGGAGAGGACGATATCCTCCGGTTTCAGGATAATTATGGGCGGTAGGCAGGGTGCAGCTCCTTTGACAACGAAAGGAACTCCCTCCCAGCGATCCCGGCTCAATTGAGTAATGGTTATAAACAAAATCAACCGAAAGGACTTTATACAATGGCATCCAATCAATCCTCGAAACCGGAGGGAAGAGCTCCCGCCCGCATCTTCGTGACCGGAGGGGCCGGTTACATCGGTTCCCATGTCGTCAAAGCCCTGGGTGAAGCCGGCCATGAGGTACTGGTCTACGACAACCTGAGTACCGGCAACAGATGGGCCGTGCTGTACGGCGATCTGGTGATGGGAGATCTCGAGAATCTGCCGCTGCTGGAAAAGACCCTGGCCGATTTCCGGCCGGACGCCGTCATCCATTTCGCCGCATCCATCGAGGTCAATGAAAGCGTTCGCCTGCCGCTGAAGTATTACCGCAACAACACCATGAATGCGCTGGGACTGCTGGATACGGTACGCAAGGTGGACATCCCCCGGTTCATCTTCTCCTCGACGGCGGCCGTGTACGGGATTCCCGAAACGATGCCGGTCACCGAACAGACCCCGCTGATGCCGATCAACCCCTACGGGGCATCGAAGATGATGAGCGAGCGCCTGCTGGCTGATCTGTCCGCGTCGGCAAACGATTTCGATTATGTCGCCCTGCGCTACTTCAACGTGGCCGGGGCCGATGCCCAGGCACGGATCGGCCAGGCCTACGAAAACGCCACCCACCTGATCACCCGGGCTCTGAAAACCGCTAAGGGAGAATTTGCCAAACTCCAGCTCTTCGGCACCGACTATCCGACCCCTGACGGCACCTGCATCCGCGACTATATCCACGTCGACGATCTGGCGGATGCCCACCTGGTGGCCCTGAATCACCTGTTGGCGGGAGGCGGCAGCGAGATTTTCAACTGCGGCTACGGGCACGGCTATTCGGTCAGGGACGTCATCGAGGTGGCCAAACGGATCACCGGCATCGACTTCCCGGTAGAAGAATCCCCCCGCCGCGAAGGCGATCCGCCAGCCCTCGTCGCCGACAGCAGCCGCATTCGCAAGATGCTGGGCTGGCAGCCCCGCTTCGACGACCTGGAGTTCATTGTCAGCACCGCCTGGGAATGGGAGAAAAAGGTCGCTGAGATGGTGTCGAAGCAGAAGGCGCAACCGGCCGCCGGCGGCTGATGGCTGGCCAGGCTGCGGCTGTCAGCAACCGAACTTTTTTGTTGCATTCGTTTCGCCCTTTTGTTATAAGTTTCCTCGCTTCAAGCCGAAGTGGTGGAATTGGTAGACACGCTAGGTTCAGGGTCTAGTGGCCGTAGGGCCGTGGGAGTTCGAGTCTCCCCTTCGGCACCAGATAATCAGGGGTTGGCGAGCTGATCGCTGACCCTTTTTTATTTTAGGCCGTGAGGAGTGAGGTGTGAGGAGTGAGGCGTAACGGATAAAATCTAAAAGCTTCCATCCTTTATGTATTACGATTCACGGGTTTCCAAAAGCCTTTCACCCTTTACGCCATTACGCCTTACGACTTTCACCCCTCACGGATTACGTGCCTTGGATAAACGATCCGCCATCAAAAAATGCCCGCTTTTCGCCGGTGCCACTGAAAGCGATCTGGATGCCCTGGTACGGATCTGCAGGCGGGGGGAATATCCCAAGGGAACCATTCTCTTTTCCGAAGGGGACGCAGCCCGCGGATTTTACGTACCGATGAGCGGGAAGGTGAAGATCTACAAACTCTCCCCCGAAGGAAAAGAGCGGGTCTTGCGCATCGCCCACCCCGGACGGACTTTTGCCGAAGCGGCCATATTCGATCTCGGCATTTTCCCTGCCAACGCCGAAACCCTCGAAAATTGTGTCCTGCTCTTTTTCCCCAAGCAGGAATTTTTGGATCTGCTCCGCAGCAACGTCCAACTGGCGATCGACATGATCGGCGGCATCAGCCGCATTCTGCGGGAACTGATGGACCAGATGGAGGCCCTGACCTTCAAGGATGTGCCCGCCCGGCTGGCTCGCTACCTGCTCGACCAGGCCAGCGGCGGCAGGCAGGTGGTGTTACCGGTCTCCAAGACCCAGCTTGCGGCCAATCTGGGAACCGTCAGCGAAACCCTGTCGCGCACGTTCCGCAAAATGACCGAAGACGATCTACTGCGGGTCAACTCCCGCGTCATCGAGCTGCTCGATATCGAGCGGTTGGAGGAGATCGCCGAGAGGTACAAGGAATGAGGGGGAGAAATGCCAAACATTCCGGTTGACTTACCCATCTTCAATTGATATAAATCCCTCCACATCGGGCGTTTAGCTCAGCGGGAGAGCACTGCCTTCACACGGCAGGGGTCGCTGGTTCAATCCCAGCAACGCCCACCAATAAAATCAAGGGGTTAGGTCGAGAGGCCTGGCCCCTTAGCTTTTCGTAAGCCCATTGTAAGCACACCTCAGCAACAGCAGATTTGCCTAAAGGGCAGGGGGGGTATTCTCCTGCCTATCGCCCCGCCCGATCCCCTCCACCGGCCCGGATGCCCCGGAAAAATGGCAACCCGGAATCCCGCCAATTTTTGGCAACAGCCCACCCTGTGATTTTCCGCGAACCCGCTCCATATCTGGACTCCATTGCATTGCCTGAATATATGAAATTCAGAATGGCAACCCGAAAAACAGGATCCCGCTAGAAAATTATCGGGCACTGCGCCTCACCCCCGGGAAATTTCCTACCAAGGACCCGAAGGCTTGCGAGGTGTCCTCGTGCTGCCTGCTCTGCGTCTCATGAAAGGGATGATTCGGCCCTGCGGTCAGTCGTGCCGCTGTGCGGCAAATTTGGCGGTGCGGTGGTGGAGATAGGCATGATAACCTGCAGGTGGGTTGGTCATCGGTTGCCGGATCGGTCCGGCCGTGGGATGATTACCTATCCAGTATTTTCCGTGACGCGGTAACGCGGGAGAGCATGAGCCCGGGAATAGTCCCGAATTTTGTGTTTGTTGAGGTCGGCGTGTTTTCACTCAGAGGCATGGCGCGGTGTCTGGACATTTTCGTTAGGTTCTTTATAGCGGAGCATATTGGTCAGGAAAATAAAAAAGGACAAAGTTTTTCAGCCTTGTCCTTTTGGTTCGCTGTTATGGTGCGGCAGTTTCTACTTCGCCGAATCCTTAAGTGTATCTAGTCAGGGAGGGTCGTCAGGCGCCTTGTCTTCTGCTTGATTAGCTTTCTTATTGAAAAAGTGCATTGGCAACAAAACCGGCTCCCAAGGGCCACGAGAGGTCAGAGTCATAATGAGGTCTCTTAATGCACCATAAAGAATACTCATGCCGTTATAGTGGATTCTCTCTTCTACCTTTTTCCTGAGAGCTTTTTTCTCTTCTTCTGAATTGCCCTTATCTTTCTCTAAAAAACGAAGAGTGAAGTCACCAACGCCTACGATTTTAACATTATATGGAACTTCACCTTCGCCATCGCTCTCGGCCTTAACTGTAAGAACAACCCGGATGGAATCTTCTTCGTCTTCACCAAAGGAGCTTTGCATGCTAATTCTTGCGGATGGTTCGGCAGAGCTTGATCCTGGAATATACTTTGGATTCGCCTTAACTGATATTTCTGGGAAAAAATAATCATCAAGTTTATATTGAAACATTTTTTATCCTCGAATTAAAAGCCGGTACATTTTATATCTTTTTTAAAAGTTGACCAGCCTTCGCTGTCGGCACTTTCCAAACCGATTAGCTCTACTGTTGGAGGTAGTATTTCCGCGGGATACACATGGAGATAGGGAGACTTTTTCTTCTTCACCTCGATCTCGTGACCAGGTGTCCATGTTTGTCTTCTTTTGGTGCTGTACACTCCGAGCCACCGGACATTCTCTTCTTTTTCAGCGACATGAATATGAAGTCTTGCGTCCAAGGCATGGACCAGTTTCACCATGGTATCCAACGTAAAATTGGAGTTGCCGTTGAATACTTTGGAAATGTATGCGCGCGAGGTCCCGAGCACATTTGCAAGGTCAGCATTGGATACACCTTTTTAGTCCATGATGCGCTGCAATTCGGAAGTGAAGTCGAGAATAGCCACTTTGATATCATTAGAAAGCTACCGGACCTCACGGCTCGGGGGCTTTTGCGTTTCTGAAATAAAAAACGCGGAACGCCTGGTCGCCGCTCCGGGCCCCCTTTAAAATTCTGACGTTTTAAAAGTACGGCACACCCAGCCGTCACGCCGCCATCGCTATCAATTCAACTTGGGTAGCTCTGGCTAGCTCTGGCTAGCTCTGCTGGTAGCTCTGGGGTCGGACCTGGGTAACTACTTGAATTTTAATAAAAAAGTCGGAAAAAATGGCCTTATTTTCGCTTACAGGTCGATTTTCGGGTGTGAAATGGGCCTTCTAAGATTTTGGCCAAATGTAGCAGAAAACGTTTGGATGGCTAGAGATCAGGACCATAAATCGCCAATTTAATAGGTGATTACGATCTTGAGAACATGACCTGGTTCCGGGGATCGGACCAAACCAACTAGTTGAAAAAGAATAGGAAATCCTGAAAAATGCCCTCAAACCGTTTGTAGCTCGATTTCCGAGGTCAAAATCATAGTTTTCCCCAAGTCAAAACGAGAGTCTACTTGTGATGAAGAAACAGGGGAGGGGAAGGAACAGACGTCGACCTGCCTGAGCGGCGCTCTCTTCTCCAAATTCCTTCTGTTCCTCTCAGCTACCGACTCATCCGCTACCCTCTTATCGCCACTCTCTCCTACGCCCAGTTTCTGGGGGTCCCGCTAGGTGCAAATTTGGAGACAAGTCCCATCCTTGACCCGGTTTGAATTCAAGGGCATAATATGCGCACACATTGCGCATGGAGGCCGATATGGGAAATACCGCACGCAAGCAGCCTGCGAATCTGAGCATTCGGGCTGATCTTTTGCAGAAGGCCAAAACCAGAAAGATCAATTTGTCGCAGACACTCGAAAATAGCCTTGAAAAGATTCTGCAGGAGCAGGACCGGCAGGCCTGGGTGGAAGAGAACCGCGATGCTATGGAGGCCGCCAATCGTTTCGTGGCCGAACATGGTCTGTGGAGCGACGGTCTGAGGCGATTCTGATGGCCCAGTTCGATGTTTACCGGTTGAAAAGCGAGGGCATCGAGTTTGTGCTGGACCTCCAGGACGAGATGCTGGAGAACCTTTCGACTCGGGTCGTGGCCCCGCTGGCCTTGCCCGAAATGGTTGGCCTGCCTATGAGGACCCTCAATCCCCGCATCCCCGTAGGCGGTGTCGATTATATCCTGCTCACTCATCTGCTCGCTGCCATCCCTGTTGCGGCTTTGGCCAATCCGGTCGGCTCAGCCTCTTCGCAGCGCGATGTCATTATTGCCGCTTTGGATCTTATGTTTACCGGAATATAGAGGGGGGTACTGGCTCTGGGGTCGGGCCGGGCCAACCACTTGATGCGAGCGGGGAAGGTGGGTGTGGCTTGACGGAAACAAGCCTTTGTTTATATATTGACTTTGTTCTAACGAAAGCCGGAGGAGACCGCTATGATCAAAACCCTGACTAAACATGGTAGCTGTTTTGAAGCAATTGCAATCCTTTCCGGAGATTCCCGTGACTGCCCTGCCTTGCCCCACTCCCCCCGCCGGCGGTTTGGCATCGAAATGTTCGGACACCGGATTTAAATTAAACCTTTTGGTTAATGGGCCTTTCCCTTGGCTTTCTCTTTTTCTTTCTCGAATTTCTGCAGAATCTCTTCGACCTGGTCCGATTTCATGTGTTTTTTAATATCCTTGAAAATTGTGCTCTCTTCCTCTTTGATGTGATGCGACACCATCTCCTGAAGAACACTCGCCTTGGCATGGAACGTCTCATCATCCGCAGATAAATCCATTAATTCATCCAGGATAAGACGAGCCGCATGGTGCTCTTCGTAGGCTTCCAGCACGTCCTCTTTGCATTCGCTGCACTCATCCTTCAGATCCCGGTAGAGGATTTTTTCCTCGGCGGTCATATGGGGTATGATCTCGCTCTTCAACTGATCGAGAAGTTTTTCACGTTGATCCGACTTTTTGGTCTGGAGTATTTTCTCAAAAATGCCTTTGACTTCCTGATGATCTTTTTTAATGACATCGAAAAGTTTTTCGGCCATGACACACTCCTTTTCCTTTGGTGGATTGGTATGCTTTTCCGAGATGCTTATTCAGGTTATACGCAAGCTTAGCCCTGTCAAGCTCGGGCCAACCTGAGTTTTTATGTCAGGATATTTCTCATGGCGAGGAGCCATTCGCAAATCCTGTCGTTTCGATAGGGAACCCCGTAGGAACCCCGTAGGGGACGGAGTCAAGTTGTTAAATAACGTAAGCTCTTTAGGAACCCCGTAGGGGACGGAGTCAAGTTGTTAAATAACGTAAGCTCTTTAGGGAAGGGATGCGGCTCAGTTTCTGCAAACTGATATGTATGAAATGGCCGCCGCCTACCAGTTTCACCTGGTGAAAAATCACCCCTTTCTTGATGGCAACAAGCGGGTTGGCGCAGTTTCCGCTTTTATCTTCCTTGCTTTAAACGGTTATGATTTCGACGCTCCGGAGGACGAGTTTGCCGACATGGTGGTAGGTGTCTCCCGGGGCGAGTTGGACAAGGGCGAAGTGGCCGGGTTCATCCGACGCTGGGCCTAACCTAACTTTTCGCGGATTCGCCTCGAACCGATGACTCGGAGGCTGGCAACAAGATGCTCGACGCTCGAATGATCGATGACCTGAAAGCGTGGTTTACTGGCTACGTCACTTCGTTCACTTCAAACAACGATGAGCTGCAAAGAAATCTCGATCTCAAGAAAGACCATACCGAGCGGGTTTGCGTGGAAATCATGGAACTGGGACGACAGTTGGGTTTGAGCGCCGAGCAGTTGCGGTTAGCGGAAATCACGGCCCTTTTTCACGACGTCGGCCGTTTTGAACAGTACACCCGGTACGGTACCTTTGCCGATTCCCGTTCTGTAGACCATGCGCAACTCGGGGTTCAAATCCTGCGGGATAAAATGGTTCTGGCCGGACTGGAAGAGGGCACGCGCGATCTTGTGCTGCATGCGATCGCCCGGCACAACCGCGCTGCACTTCCGGTCGAAGCAGATGCCATCTGCCTGTTTTTCACGCGCCTGCTTCGGGACGCCGACAAGCTGGATATCTGGCGGGTGGTCACAGATTATTACCGGCAAGAAAACCCCACGCCCAACGCGGCCCTGGAAATGGGTCTGCCGGATTCGCCCGCAATCTCGGAGCCCGTGGCGGCAGCCCTGCTCGCAGGCCGTATCGTCGATCTCAGGCAGGTGCAAAACCTCAACGACCTCAAGTTGCTGCAGGTCGGGTGGGTGTACGATCTGAATTTTCCTCCCTCTTTCCGGCGTCTGCAGGACAAGGGATATCTTGACATCCTTCGGGCCTCCCTGCCCGAAACGGAAATCGTAGCCAAAATCTTTGCTGCCCTGAAGACCATGCAACCCGATTTCCGACATGGCGAAGGGTTACAGTTCTGGATAAATACTTGACGCTCTGGGACGTTGTTGACCAGCGTGACTCGCGGGTCGCCTTCAAAGATTACAGCACCATGGTGTGGATGTATCTTTATTCGAAAAAATTTCTTTAAAGAACAAAATTGTGATTTACCGAAAAGATCTATTTTGAAGACAACGTTTTTTCCTTCAAAGCAATGCTTCAGGCCCAGCGGGCCCGCCATTTACATCAAGCCCTGCATTGTTATCGAATCAGAAATGGAGCCATTACTGAGAGCAACAGTACCCTGTACCACGCCAAAAGCGCACATTGATTGGCTATGTCAAAATGCTGGAGTTCTGCCTGCTGCAACCGCCGGAAACCGCCGCCCAGGAGGAGGCTTGCCTCAAAGAGCTGAGAAGAATGCACCGTCTGGTCGAAAAGTTTTACCGGAGGGTTGAAAAGAACGAAGGAAAAGCGCCTTTCAGTAACCTCGACCGATTCGCCGCGGCCCACTTCCAGGATCCCTGGTCGCAAATTCTAAGTAAATTGGTATGGTAACTTTTCACACTTTGGAAAGTAGCCAAGCCTGCTCTTCTGTCGCCAGGAAGTGAACCCGCCATCCCAGCGACTTCCGGCGTAATCATTAGAACTTGCTCCAACCCATTTATAGGGTACATTTATAATCGGTTACCATATTCCCTTTGGTTAAGCTAAACTCCTGCAATTACTGTTCACAAGGAGAGCCAGTATGAAAAGAGCAGCCACCGTATTTTTCATCGCCGTACTTCTGTTTTCCTCCCCGGCCCTCGCCTTCGACGATGACTATTCGGACGCTTCAGCAGAAGCGATTATCGTAGACTTTGTCGTTGTGAGGCCCCTGAGCATAGCTGCTACCGCCATAGGCTGCGGTTTCTTCGTGGCCACCCTTCCTTTTACCGTCTGGAGCAAAGAGCGGATGGGAAAAACAGCCGACGCCCTGGTCGTCAAGCCTGCTTCATATGCTTTTGTGCGGCCTCTTGGAGAGGAAATGGAGCGACGGTAGGAGATTGAAATATCTTGCCTTTTAACCTGATCAGGTATTTTGGGAAAACAGGGTACCGGTCGGAGATCAGTCGAAAAATAGTAAAAAGCCGCTCCGAGCTGTAAGGCTCGGGCGGCTTTTTAGTTGATAACTGGAAGAGCCCCTTGTCGTCCCTCGATTTCGACGACATTATCAATTCGGGGAAAATTCTCCTGGTCAAACTGGGCAAGGGACGCTTTGAAGCGAGGACGGCATCGACTTCAGGCTTGTGGATTACCAAAATCCAAATATGCCGTTTTGCCTGAATGTTTGGTTCGATGGCCCCTCAAGGCACCTCATTGTAATCCATAGCGCCGCTCGCGCGATGCTCTCAAGCAGGGAAGGGGAAGAAATCGTATTCGCGGCCCTGGCCCATGAGATCGGCCATGTAATCGATATCCGCAAAAATGGCTTTACCGGTTTCTATGCCCTTTGCCCACTGTTGGAAAAGGTTCCGGCGTTTCTTGGCAAATGCGTCTATCGCCTGCTGCCCCATCTGCAGTTTTTCTTCGGTTACTGACCGCGGGCGGAGTGCCGTGCGGACGGATATGCCGTGGAACTGCTCAGCAGTGTCTATCCCAACCCGACGCAAATCGTGGCACAACAGGTGCGGTTCGCTCTGGAAAATTCCCTCCAAAAGGCAAGGTCATCGCGTTATACCAGGTTCCAGGCGCGGGTTTTTGCCCATTTGCGGCTTAGAAACCTCCGCCGGATTGAATGGTTGTTAACGAAAATGTAAAAATGATCCCCCTCGGCAACTGGACATTGACCCTCACTTGCCTTATCCTGACCGATCCGGAGGTCTGCATGATTGCCAATTCCTTTTTCCGGAAAAAAAACCCCTTCCAGCTCTTGCCTTTACCAAATTTTTCGTTTGACCGCAAACCCCTGCCTTTTGTGGACCAATCAGGGTGCAGGAGGACTTTTCCTCCTCGTCATAAATCGGCTTGCGATTTCTGCTCTTATGGTATATACGATAAATATATACCTAACGCCAGGAAAGGTTGCTTATGAAGACAGCGAAAATATTTCAGAACGGCCAAAGTCAGGCGGTCCGGTTGCCCAAGGAGTTCCGATTTGATGACAAAGAGGTCTATATCAAAAGGAGCGGGCACATGGTCTGCCTCATTCCCAAGGCGGAATCCTGGGATGTCCTCTTTGACAGCCTGAAAAAGTTTTCCAAGGATTTCATGGCCGCGCGTGTTCAACCCGAGCAGGACAAGCGGGAGAACTTCTGATGGTGATGCTCGACACCAACATCTGCATCTACCTCATCAAGCAAAAGCCGCCGGAAGTGCTCAAGCGGTTCCTGGAATACCAGGTCGGCGACATCGCCATCTCCTCCATCACCCTGGCCGAGTTGCGTTACGGCGTTGCCAAAAGCCACTACCGGGAAAAGAATGCCAAGGCACTTGATGAGTTCATCATTCCCCTGGAGATCCTTCCCTTCGACGAAGAGGCGACCCGGGCCTATGGCGAGATCCGGGCCGCCCTGGAGAAGGCGGGAACCCCCATCGGCTCCATGGATCTGTTGATCGCAGCCCACGCAGCTTCTCTGGATGCGACCCTGGTGACGAACAACACCAAAGAGTTCATCCGTGTGCCGGGTCTCAGGGTCGAGGATTGGACTTCTTGAGTCTTCCAATCAGATGTAAATGAGTGGTCAGCTTTTGGTTCCAGTTACTACGAGGAAAACCATCAGGCCGGCGCTCGAATTCCCTCCCGCCGACAAAGTCACCCGGGAAATAATCTGACCACAAATGCAAAGGCGCTGTGGGCGGCATGATTTGTCAGAATTTGCAGAGGCTTTTACCATGGCCGGTTTCGAAATCGAGCATTCGAAGGTCGTGTATCGGGGCTACAGCGACCTTGGTATTGGCAGCTTGAAGAACGCAGGTCATAGGGCAGAAGAACTATCGCCTTGAACGTCTTTTGCGAGGGTGGTCGGCCCGGTCAGCACCTTTCTTTTCGGGGGCATTGCGGTCTCGGGCTTCCGTCACTACGATAACCCGGTCGATCAGACGGGTTCCATCCAGGTCGATGCGCGCCCTCCTGGCTTCCGCCTCGGTGGACATCTTTACGTACCCGGCCCCGACAAACTGTCCACTTTTGGCATCCTTGACCAGATGGACATACGTCACTTTGCCCATCAGGGAAAAAAGTTTGCGCAAATCCTCTTCAGTGGCCTGAAGGGAGAGGTTTTTCACATACAGATCCTTACTCATATCGCTCCTGTTTGTTCCTTTCCTGGATGCATGCCCCTCATGGGACAACCATACTAACAGTCCCTGAATCCGGAATCCAGGCTTCTTCTCGTAAATCGGGCGTGATCATGGTATTTTCCCCAAAAGATTTCAGTACCGGTTCCGATCTCTCTCCAAGGATACCCCATGGCCCTGACTGCCACCATCTTTAAGGCAAACCTGCAGATTTCCGACCTCGATCGCTCGTATTATGGCGAACATCAACTGACGCTTGCGCGCCATCCCTCCGAGACCGACGAGCGGATGATGGTCCGATTGCTCGCCTTTGCCCTGCATGCCGACGAGGAGCTGAGTTTCACCAAGGGATTGTGTGTCGACGACGAGCCGGATCTCTGGCAGAAGAGTTTGTCCGGTGAGATCGAACTCTGGATCGATGTCGGCCTGCCCGACGAGCGGCGGATGCGCAAGGCCTGCAGTCGTGCCGCCCGGGTCTGTCTCTACGCTTACGGCGGTCGTGCCGCCGAGCAGTGGTGGCAGCGGAACGTTGACAAGCTGCAGCGCTTCGCCAACCTGCGGGTGGTCGAGGTTCCCGAAGAGCAGAGCAGGGTGCTGGCGGCTTTTGCACAGCGCAACATGCAGCTGCAGTGCACGATTCAGGATGGCGAGGTCTGGGTAAATTGCGGCGAGCAGACCCTCGTCTGCCCGCTGCTGATTCGGAAGCCGGGGATAAGGCAGGCGAGATAGGATCGGGGATCACATATGGGGGAGGGAAGACCGATGGCACTGAAAAAGAACACCGGAGGGCTGGTTTATTCCAGCGAGCACGGGAGGATGTGTCCTGGCTGCAGCCGGCCGGTCAAGGAGTGCGCCTGCGTCAAGAATCAGCAGCAGCCGCCCGCGGACGGGGTGGTGCGGGTGTCCCGTCAAACCAAGGGGCGCAAGGGAAAGGGCGTAACCCTGATCACCGGCGTTCCTCTCGACGAAGCGGGCCTCAAGGCCCTGGCCACCCGTCTCAAGCAGCGGTGCGGCTCCGGCGGCACGGTCAAGGACGGGATCATCGAGATCCAGGGGGACCACTGCGATCTGCTGGTGGAGGAGCTCAAGAAGCAGGGTTGGACGGTCAAGCGGGCCGGGGGATGAATTAAAAGGTGGTCGAGCCAAAGGCTATCAGGCGGAGTTGCTCAATTTTCTGCTCTTCAGTCTGATAAGGTGGTTGGTTTTTTGCAGCTGCCGCAGGAATCCAATCATGCGGATCATCATAGGGATTCCCGCACTGAAGATTATATTTCAAGGTCAAGGAAATTGTTGTGGACAATGGGCTTTAAGTTTAACATTCAGCCATGAAAAGTTCTGAGGCTTGCAGTTTGTGGTGCTTGTTTTGATGGGAGGGGAACGGCTGAGATGGCGGCTTCGGTTGCATTTGATTATGTGGAATATGGGTTTGTGGCGCGTTATGTGGCTGAAGGCACCTTTTACCTCGACGTGGGTAATGCGTTTTTGCCGGGGGTGATCGATCACCATCATGTACGAAATCATCCGGTATGCAAATCAGCCACCCGAATGATTTATGAACTCCTGTCCGGCTCTGAACAGAAGGAACTTTGGCCTGGGAGTCTGTTAACCCGGGCGCGCATCGAGAAGTATCGTGGTGGCGACCGCCCCGTGCGCATTTTTTTGCACCAGAATCCGGATTTCGATGCCCTGGTATCCGCATTTTTCCTCCATTCCTACCTTCTGGGGAAATCCCTTCCTGAAAATGACCGGCTGCAGGGAATTGTCGACCTTGCCGACCAGGCGGACAGCGGGAATTTCTCCGGTGAGGTTTTCGAACAGCCCAATTGGTATTTTGCACTCGAAGTGCTGCTTGCCGATGTGCAGGAGAAAGGCGTCGTATCGGTACACGGGCAGGCGGAGACCTTGCGGGAGGTGTTTTTTGCCCGTTTTGGGGAGTTCATCGATTCGGGGCAATCGGGAGACGAATTTTTTGCTGTTACCGGGCTTGGCGAGCAGATCAACGCTTTTATGGCCCGGGTGGAATCCATGGAAAAGCAGGCCGGGGAACTGCTGTCCACCTCGTTCCCGGTTTTTGAATTGGACGAGAAGGGGAAGGGCAGAATCGTCCCGCGAAGGGTTTTCTGGATTGAATGGACCGAGAATCTGGGAGCCGTGTTCAACCTGTATAAGGCCCGGTTCCGGGAAAAAGGCGGTCCGATCTGGGTGTTGCATGACCCGAACGGTTGCAGCGGACGAGGCAAGCTGACCTTTTCCCTGGAGAGCGAGGAATCCTACAGTCTTTTTGGATACGGCTGGGCACTGGAACAATTGGAAACGGAACGGCGAATGGAGGTCGACGATTCCCGTTACCCCTTGCGTCTGGGGCCCCCTCGTCCCGGGTATGCCGGGTTTGATCCCTGGTATGACGGCCGTGGCCATACCTACACGATTGTGGATTCGCCCAATTGCGGAACCGTTTTGCTTGGGCGGGAGGGCAGGGCGGGTTTGGAAAAGGACCTTGCCTTTGACAATGCCCGCTGGTCGCGCTATCGAGTGGATGCCCTGCTCGATATTCTCAGGCGCATGGGACAATCCTATTCCGCCGAGGTTGTTAAAAGTGCCGATAAAGATTTGAATGAGGAATTGAAAACCCGCTGGGAATATGAGTTGAAGGGCTTGTCCCCTGTGGTCGCGGCATTGATCGACGATGTTGCGACTGTGCCGACATTGCGCGGACGCCTCACGGAGGGACTGGTCGGCTTTTCCCTGATGATCGGGCAGGATGAGTTTGTTTCGACCTGGCTCGAACAAGCCGGCGCCGCAACCTTTTCCAACGAACTACTTTCACCTGAAGAGCGGGGTGTGGCCGGTGAAATCTTTCTGACCTGCTCCAGCTATCGGTTGCTGCAGCTTGCGGGCGACCTCACCGCAGAACCTTCCTGCCTTCCGATGGAATATCTCACCGATCCGCGCAGGGAACTGTATCAGGCCCTGACCAACCTCGCTCCTTCACTGAAACAAACTCCCCCCAGCGAACCTTCTTTCGTTCGAATTTGTGAATACGTCGAGCTCCTGCGTCAGCTCAAGGCCGATCGAGCCGATCAGGATCGGTGCCTGTGGCATCAAGGTTTGCCCGGCCTTTTCAAAATGCGGGAGTCCGAATTGATGGCGATGGTCGGGGTCGACAACCCGATGCTTCAGAGTATCCGAAGCGCCAGGCAAAAAATTTCCTTTCTTCTGGGGATCTACGACCTGGCCCTGACCGCGGGCATGGGTGATCCGGAGAGGTTGAATGCACTGCGGCAGGAAGCGCACCTGGACGCTTCGGCCAAGGAGTTTCTGGAGGTACTGATCGCCTTTTACGAGCAGGTACTCAGACTTGGCGAAACAATGGATCGGCACGAACCTCATTGCCGGGAGTGTCGAAGAGGTATACGGCCTCTGTTGAACTCAGGAGCCTTGAAATCTGGTTGGTCACACGGGTCGGTGGACTTGACGAAACGACTGAACGAGGTCCGCCTGGTCCTGCATTCAGTCCGGGAAGCCATCAAACATGAGCGGGCCGTTTCCACCGTCTTCGAAAGAGCCAGAAGTGCTCTCAGCGGGTTTGCGGAACAAGGGGCGAGCGGCACGACACCTTTTTCCTTAAGCCTGATCGCTCCGGGTATCACAGACTGTTTGAATTTTTTGCAGTCGCTTCGAAGGTTGGAGGATGAAATTTTAGAGCTCCTGGAAAATGGTGACGAGGGGCAGATCGAGTCGAAGGCCCAGGAACTGCTGTTGTCCATCTCCCTGGAAGAAGCCTACGACCGACCGAATACCGATCTGCAAGAGAAACTGCAGGTCCTGTACCCGTCAGGCAGTTCGGGCCATGCCATTAAAAATCCTATTTTGGAGTCTCTCCTCCAAGGCCGACGATCCCTGAAAAGGCAAAGGAAAAGCGCCTCTCCGGCCGATAAAAATTATACCTCCTCCACCTGTCTGCGCGCCATGCACTTGAGCGGACAGGAATTGCTGCTGGACTTGCCCTATTCCTTCAAAAAAGCGAGCCTCGGCAAGCTGATCAGAAATCTGCAGAAAAAAATGAGCTTGAAAGGCTCGTCCGACCTCATCGACGTTTCGTTCGGCAGAAGTCTGACGCGTTCATCGATATTCCGAAAATTGTTCCTGCCGGCAACCTTCCCTTTTTCTCCCGCGGGTTCTGCATCCTTCATGTTTTATTTCTGGTTGCTTTTTGCCATGGGGTTTATTGCGGCCACAGCCACGGCGGAAAAGGGCGGATTTGTCTGGTTTACGGCAGGGCTGAGTTTTTATCTCATGATGTTGACGGTCCGATTTCTCAAACCCGGCTGGGGGACAAAAGACCGTTTATTGGATGAGAAGCTCGAAAGAGAACTGCTGTTCGGACAAATCATGCCCAGGTTCCTGGTGCCCATGGCATTGTGTCTGAGTCCCTTTATCATGTCTGCGGAATTGGGGGCTTTCCTCTATGTTCAGGTCAGATCCATCGAACGCTTTCTATTCCTTATAGCCATCTTCGGCGGGCTTTCTCTCTTTGCCCTGGCCAAATGCTGCCATTCTGAAAACAAGGGGAACATCTGGCGGGGCTTTGCGACCTTGTGGGGACAGTCGCTGATATTGGCCTATCTGATTCCCATTTTTCTGCAGAATTTCCCTCTGCTCTTCGATGTCGAGACTCACAGGGAAGCCATTCAGGCCATACTGACTGCGGACATTGCAGGCATACCGAGGATGGTGGAGCTTTTCTCCTACGGGGATGTTGTTATTTACGCTTTCCCGGTGGCATCAGTTCTGTTTTCTTTTCTCTGTCTGTTTGTGGCGATATTCCTTGAGGAACTCGGGAAGTAAAGATTTTTCGTTCAAGGCATTATAGGAAAGCCTGGAGCATTTAATGGGACAGAACCGGAACATTGCAAACATCGATATAGCTGCCCTGGAAAATTCAATCCAGACACACTACCCGACGATCATTGCCCGCTCTTATGAACGCTTCCTGCTGGAACCGGACCCTTCAAAAGCGCTGATGCTTCTGGTTCAGGGAGTCTATCAAAACATCCTCAGGCACCTGGCACTGCTCTCCCTTTCAGAATATTGCGAACAAAGTTGCTCCAAACCGTCTTTGAATGAAATCATTTTGCAGTTACAGCGCCCCCAGTATGGTCATTGGGAAAAATTTCTGCGGGCGACCTGCGACCATTTCAAAGACGATAGGCCCAGGATGATTGAAGAACTTGTTGATATCTTCGATAATCGCAAGCATCCGGGATTGAAAGTGGGTCTGCTTCTGAGCAACCTCACCAATCTGAAAAACAAGAGGATAAGCCATGGGGTCGGTTTGCCTTCTTCGGAGGAATCAGCAAGACTGGTGGAAACATATCGGCCCCAGCTGGCAGCCTGGCTCGATGAACTCGAATGGCTCTGTAAATACCCCTTATTCGCCAGATCCCCCGAGGGATTGCTTTTGCGGCTTGAGGGCTGCAATCCGTCCGCGCAACCTTCCTCGGACTTTGGCAGAAACCTCGAAGCCTTCTTCTGGAACGGACAGGCCGTTCTTCCCGCTTTCCCTTTTTACCTCAATCTGTGGGAGGCCGGAGACGGATCCAGTTCAAATCTTTTTCTTTTTAACGGGGCCTCCCAGAAGCGGGTTCAATATCTGAGCCACGCGACTTGCCATGAGGAGAAGTCGGACCGCATTGTCGGAGCCTTGCGAGAGAAGTTGACCCAAAAAGCTCTGCAGCTGCGGGAGCTTTGTTCAGAGCTGACATGCGAAAACATTCTTGAAGAATCACAGGCTCATACCCGAAAAATTCTGGACGATCTCACCCAAAAAGGCCGTTTCAACCCCAAAGTCTACGTGGCCCGGGAAGCTGTTGAATCGGCTTTCCATTACTGGCTCGAAAGCAGGGACCATGAGGTGGAGGGTGCCAAGCCCGGTTTGATCTTAAGCGGAGAGGCGGGCAGCGGCAAATCCATGTCACTCTATTTTGCCGCACAACGCATGCTGGACCGTCCCCATCCGACGCTTCTGCTGCAGGCCAGGGAGTTGGGCGGTCCGGCTATCCAGGATCTGGAAACGGAAATACGCCATGCCTGCAGGCGACCTGAAGCGCTTGAAACGGTCCTGGCTGCCCTGCAGGGAGAAGGCCTGATTTTATACGTTCTCATAGATGCCATTGAGGAAGGCTGTTCTCCGGGCGAGTTGCTGCAAAGCGCTTTTTTATTGCTGGCCCGCTACGCGGACAGGGGGCTGCGGATTGCAATGACGGTGAGGGATGTCGCCTTCGATTACCTGACACGGTCTCCGCACGTTGCAAGGGTTTTGGAGAGCATTCGCAAACACCTTTCGCATTTTGAAACAGAAGAATGTGGCAAAAGAATCTCCCGCCCTTATTTTCTTCTACCAAGAGTCAACGAGGAGGAACTCAATACATTTCTGGAGTTATATTTTTCAGAATATAACATTTGCTCAGGTAAGATCAGTAAAAATTCAAAACAAATTTTGATGAATCCACTATTGCTGCGAATGGTTTGCGAATCCTATTCAGGTCAGCATATTCCTCAAAATATAACTGCTCACAAAATTTTTAATGAATATATTAAGGTAAAGCTCGTCAATCCTATTACAAATAAATTCGATAAAGAATCGATAAGGCTGTTGCAGCGTCTTGTACAGCTTTTATTTGATAAAAAGATAACCCAAATTGACGAAGACTTACTGTACGACGATAATTATTTCGGGAAATTCATACGTGATAATGACTTGAATTCACCTTTTAACCGATTGCTTGACCAGGCAATACTTGTTCGGATTGTAGAAGATAATGATTCGCCCTTCTCACCAATCTCAGTCAGGGTTAATTTCGATCGCCTCCTTGAGGTTTTGGCGCTTGATATTTTTGAGAAGAAAGGATTGCATGCCCTTTTGGCGGAGATTGGGAAAAAACCTGTGTTCGGACCTTTGGTCGGAGTCCTGACGCTTTGGTTGCTAAAGGCTGGCGAGTCACTTGATACTCTTCCCTTTTCCCTGGTTGCCGAGAATCTATTCGATGACGACGTCAGCCGGGCGACCCTTCGGGCTCTTGAAGAAATTTCCTTCACTGATTTCCCTTTCGTTGTTCGTGTGGTTGAAATTTTGGGCGATACGGCAAGTCCTGCAGCACTGGAATGCGCGCTGAAATTGACAAGGTTATGCTCCCATTCCGGTCGCTGGCAGATGAGTACGGAAATTCTGAGAGTCATACGAAAAACCAAAGGGAGCAAGAGCAGGGATTGCAAATTCATCATTCAGAAGATCGAGCTTGTCAATGCAAACGACCTCTTCAAGATGGGGAAGAACCGAGAAGCTCTGGCCGTGTTCCATGAACTGATCGATAGTCCCGATGCCTCCATCCAGGCGGAAGCTCTTCAAGGGGAAATACTGGTCTATGATTCCTACGATCAAACAGCTTATTTCGAGGCTTCGGAAAAATGTCTGGCTCTGGCCGATGAGATCGGAAACCCGGATCTGAGGGCCTTTGCTTTATGGAGTCTCGGCGGCTACTACGAATACAAAAATCAATATGAGGAAGCGCTCGCCTTCTACCAGCGGATCCTCGAAATGGAGTCTTTAGGCGAGAAGGGACAAGTTCTTGGGATGCGGCCTTACATCGACGATCTGGCTCCGGTTTATACCTGGATCGGGAGGGCGCTTCAAGGAATTCCGCGAAGGGCTGCCGAGGCGGAAACTTTTTTCCGCAAAGCGCTCGAGATGGATCAAAAGGCCGGAAGGCTGTATAGAATCTCTGTCGGTTGGAACAACCTGGCCAGCTTTTTCTTTCAGGTCGCGGGGGACACCTCTTCTGCCCTTCAGTACTCGGACAAAGAGCTGTCGCAGGAACTTCTGTTTCCCAATGATCCGGAATGGGCCTGCTCTTACTATATCCGCAGCTGCATCATGATGATGCTCGGAAACTGGGATGAGGCGGGGGCCAGTGCCGCAAAATCGGTCCATATCAGCGATGGTTTTCGGTTGGCCGGGGAGGGGCATCAGAATTATCTGGGTTATGGATATTTTTCCTGCTTTTGTGTTGCACTGGGAAAGGGCGACACGGTTGGAGCAAAAAGCATGCTGGACGATCTGTCAAGTCTCGATAGAGATGCAGAAACCGATCCGGAGCTCGATTTAATGGTAAAAACCGCTGATTTCGCACTTTCCTGCATTGAAGGCAGACTCCCAGGCAGGAAATGCCTTGATGATCTTCTAGAGCAATATCGTGCGCATAATCTTGTTATTCCTGGGTGTAACCATGTGGGCCTGGTTCTGCTGGCAATCGATCGAACCAAAAGGTCCTTGGGTCATCCCGGCTTCTTCGAAACGCTATACGGGGTTGCCATGGAAATCGGCAACCGATTCTGGATGGAGTTCACCTCTGGGAGGCGTTTCAACCTGCCCGACAAAGCATGCGTGACTGCCACAACGGCACAATCTGGAGAAAAAGAGGTTATCATGAGGTCTTCAATGAAGAGCCAGGGATTTATCAAGCCTCCCGGGTTGAGACCGGGGGATCGTATTGCCGTCATCGCCCCTTCTTCCCCGGTCGATACCGTTCAGATTCGAGCAGGTCTGGAAATAATGCGAGAGAAGGCCCTGGAACCGGTTCTGGGAAGAAACTTGAGGTTCGTTCGATCGAGAGGACTTTACGCAGCACCGTTGAAGGATCGCATACAGGAATGCATCGAAGCCTTCGCCGACCCCTCCATTTCGGCAATCATTGTCGGTACCGGAGGATTCGGCAGTTCTCAATTGTTGCCCCACCTGCCCTACGACAGGATTCGAAGAGAACCCAAAATATTGATGGGGTTCAGTGACGTGACCGCCCTCAACGCCGGACTGTTGACCAAGGCCGGTTTGATCAGCTTCAACGGGCCCTCCGCCTCGATTCGGCAGGACACGGAAGGAAATGCGCGTGCCGACGGATTGGCCCTGAGAGATGCCCTCGACCTGTTGATGTGTGGCAAACCATGGAAGGAAAGGCCTTTTTTGAGGAACAAGATGCTACCGCGTTGTGTTTTTCCCGGATGTGCAGAAGGCCCGGCGATAGGCGGTAATCTCACCACTCTGGCGTGCCTGATGGGCACCCCTTTTTTCCCGGATCCCTCCGGCGCCATTCTTTTTCTCGAAGATATTCACGAGGGCGGGTACGAAATGGCCCGCACACTCAACCATCTTCGTCTGGGAGGCATACTGGATCAAATCAGCGGAGTGGTCCTTGGGGAATTCGCCAAGGCTCCCGACCATGTAGATCCGGGTGACCCTTCCATCGAGGAGGTCATCTTCGAATTCTTTTCGGAAGGGCCCCCCTGTGTTTACGGCTATAATTTCAGCCACGGAGACACCGGCGCCGTTCTTCCGGTCGGCGGGATGGTCCGGTTGGATGCCGAGGCCTGCCAGGTTGAATTCGATTCCCCAATACTGCTTTAATTATAGAAGCGCGGCTGATAATTTTCCTGTTCTTCTTGCAGAATTCGTTCACCCTGAATCCCTTCTGTTTCAGACCTGATTCAGCGATCCGGCTTCGCATCAAGTGCGCCGATTTCGCAAAAAACATCGAGGAAACAACCTTTTTCAAATCCCATCGTCCCCCTCCAAATGCATATTGCCACCGTTCAGCAGTTGAGCTATAGTTCATCGACTTTCACCCTGTCCGGGGGAATGAAAAGCCGTTTCGACATACTCCAACAATCTAATAAGAGGACACAAATGCTGGTTGGTATCACTTACGATCTTCGCGAAGATTATCTGGCTGAGGGCTACAGCGAAGAGGAAACGGCAGAGTTCGATCGGATAGACACGATCGATGCCATCGAAGACGTGCTCAGGAATCTTGGCTGCGAGACCGTTCGTCTCGGCAACATAAGGAGCCTGACCAGGCGTTTGGCGATGGGTGAACGCTGGGATCTGGTCTTCAATATAGCCGAGGGGTTGAATGGCTTCGGCCGCGAAGCGGCTGTTCCGGCATTGCTGGAGGCCTATGGCATTCCTTATACCTTTTCGGATCCCCTGGTAAATTCCTTGACTCTGCACAAGGAGATGACCAAGCGGGTCGTCCGGCAATTGGGTTTCCCCACAGCTGATTTCGCTGTGGCTCAATCTTCGGCAGATCTGAAAATGGTCGATCTGCCTTTTCCTCTTTTTTTGAAACCTGTTGCCGAGGGGACAGGGAAGGGGATCACCGCCGCATCAAAGGTGGTGGATTCCGAAAGCTTGCAGACTGTGGGGGAGCGGCTCCTGCAGCTATTCAAGCAGCCGGTGCTGGTGGAAACCTTTTTGCCCGGACGGGAGGTCACCGTCGGTATCATAGGTAGCGGGGATCGCACCGAGGCGATCGGAGTGGTAGAGATCATTTTGCGGGATAATGCGGAAAACGAAGTCTACTCCTATGTCAACAAGGAACGATGCGAACTGCTGGTTGAATACCGTCCAGTGAACGATGAGCTGGCCAGGTCCGCGAGCACTCTTGCCGTCGAGATCTGGAAAAAGCTTGGTTGCAGAGACGCCGGCCGGATAGATTTCAGAGCCGATGCCGACGGCATACCGAATTTTCTGGAAGTCAACCCGCTTGCCGGTCTCAACCCGGAGCATTCGGACTTGCCCATTATCTGTACGGCTCAGGAAATCCCCTATGCCACCTTGATCCGCCGGATCATGGAGGAGGCCTGCCTTCGGGCCGGACTGAACGCCCCCTGGCAGGCGGTCCGGGCACTCAGGGTATGATCAGATGAAGGTCGCCGTTCTTCATGATGGTATTGCATCCGAGAGTTCCCCGGACCAGCAGGATATTCTGGCTCAGATCGAGACCGTAGGCGGTTCTCTGCAACGCCTTGGTCACCAGGTCCTTCCAGTGGAGTTTTCCTTCCGCCTGCCTCAGGTCATGAACAGCCTCAGCACCTTTTCTCCTGATGTTGTCTTCAATCTGGTCGAGTCGGTCGGGGGAAACGGACAGCTGATACACCTGGCCCCAGCGGTACTGGATCATATGAGAATTCCTTACACGGGATGTCCCCTTGGGGCAATTTTCCTCTCTACTGACAAAATCCTGGCGAAACGGCTGCTGTTCAATGCCGGGCTTCCGACCCCCAACTGGTGGACTCCCGAAGAAGGGCCGGCTGAGGCCGGCGATTCGTTTTTTATCGTGAAGTCGCTCTGGGAAGACGCATCCATTGGAATCGATGATAACTCGGTGGTCTTTGGTTTAGACTCTGCGCGAGAGAAAATCCGGGAAAAAGAAACCAGCTTTGGGGGCAAGTGGTTTGCCGAAGCTTACATAGAGGGCCGCGAATTCAATGTTTCGATCGTTGAAGAGCCCACAGGGCCCCGCGTTCTCCCCCTGGCTGAAATTCGGTTTCTCGATTTTCCGGAAGGAAAACCCAAAATGGTGGGTTACAGGGCGAAATGGGAGGAGGAATCCTTCGAGTATTTAAATACACCAAGGACCTTCAGTTTTCCTCAGGAGGACGAGCCCCTGTTAAAATCCTTGTCGAAACAGGCTTTGGCGGCGTGGAAAATTTTTGGATTCCGGGGATATGGTCGCGTCGATTTCCGGGTAGGACTCGACGGTTCTCTTTACATTCTTGAGCTCAATTGCAATCCCTGTCTCTCTCCCGATTCCGGGTTCATGGCTGCCTGCCTGCAGGATGGAATGGCCATCGAAGATACGGTTTCGTTAATTCTGGCCGCCGTAAGACGTTAAATTTTCCGATATTCCTCGAGGGCAATATGCAAACAGTGCAATCCCAGGATTTTTCCAAGGACGAACCCTCTTTCCGGCAAAACTTGAAGGTATCCGATTGCCTGGAAATAAGAAAAGTGACGGAGTCGACCGGTTTTTTCTACCAGGAGGAAGTGGATATCGCTGTTGAACTGGTCGAGGAACGGCTGGCAAAAGGCGAGAGGAGCGGTTACAACTTCTGGATAGCGGAACTGGATGGCTGCGTGGTCGGCTATACCTGTTTCGGACCGATCGCCTGCACCCGGTCAAGTTTCGACCTCTTCTGGATAGTGGTGCGTGGAAACGTTCGCGGGAAGGGTTTGGGCAGAAAGCTGCTTCGCCTCAGTGAGGAGACGGTAAGAAAAATGGGAGGAACCAGGCTCTACATAGAAACCTCTTCCCGTGAACTTTATGAACCGACGCGCCAATTCTACCTTGGAAACGATTATCAGGAAGAAGCCCGCTTGAAAAATTTCTATGCACCGGGTGACGACAAGGTCATCTACGTCAAGGATCTTTCCAAGGAAGAACGGCTATCGGAAAAATGACCGGACTCGAGCAGCATGTCATGGTATCCATTCCTCACTCGGGTCTTTTGTGCCCGAGTGAGATTTCGATTGAGGATCTTTCGGAACATCAACAGACCCTGGCAGTCAACAATGTGGACTGGCATACGGATTCACTCTATGATTTTCAGGATTTGTTAAACAACCAACAGATCAAATTTCCTCTCAGTCAAGTTTATATAAATGTCAATCGTCACCCGGACATGTTGGACGAGGCCGTTCCGCTTGCTTTGGACGATTTTCCCATCTATCGGTCCGGCCGTGAGCCGTCGGAAAGCCATCGCAGGTTCCTTCTTTCAAAATATCACTTCGGATACCATCAAAGTCTTGCGGCACAGAAGAAAATTTTCGTTTTCGACGGCCATTCGACCGTGACTGGCCATACCGATGCGTCAGGCGATCCAGTCGATGCCGATATCATCGTAAGCGATTTCCAGGCCAGCGCTTTTGACCCTCCTGGCGGAATCCGTACTGCCCCCGAAGGGTTTTTGGAAACTTATTGTGACGAGCTGGAAAAGAGGTTCCATGGAACAGGGATCAGGATAGCCCGGAACACCACCTACACTTCAACTTACGGTCACGTGATGGCGGCACACGGATGGGACGGCCAAGGCCCGCGTGGGAGAAAGGCTCCCCTTCTGCTTCAGGAAACGAATGAGCATTTGTACATTCGAAATGGTATCCCCGATATCTATCATTTAGAGGAAATCCGACGCATTTTTGCCCAATCTTTGGTCGTAATGCTCACACGCATGAAAAGCGATCTGATTTAAAGTCCTAAAAAAAATCTGCGTTTTGAAAGCCAGGGGTCGACACGAACAACTGAAATCCTGTTGATACTTAAAATTTACTTTGCTTATAGAAAATTGAAAATTTTCTGCTACTCTACTGATGCCGTTGCTATTTCAGGGCAGCAGAATGATGGACTTACAGCCTATCAGTGAGGTGAATAAATGTATTATCTCAGTCTTGACGTCACTCCCCGTTACAGGAATTCCGGATGCCAAAAAGAGAAAAAATCCCTGGCGCATGTTCTTCTTAAAGCCAAAGACTGTGTGAAGGCGGCAAGAAAAGCGATCAACTATTTAGAGCGGCGACAGTGGGAGGTTCAGGGGTTCCGTCAGTATCCGACTTTGATATGTTCTGAAGAAGATAATTGCAAAATTGCCGGAGCTTTTACTATGACCTTGGATGAAGGTATCTCGTTTTACCTCTCTGAAGGATAAATAGGGATCCAGTTGGTGTTCAACCAATTTTCGGGTGGACTCTAATCGCAGGATATTTTAAGTTGTCTTATAACCTCGTTGATGGCTCTCGAGGTTATTTTTATGGGCTTTTTGCATAAAGGGCATTGGAGGATTCCGTGCAGGGAAACCTGGACAGAGGGATAGGAGTTGGGCTGCAGGCATTCTGGGCAGAAGACGTCAACCCTGATCATAAGCACTCTCCAATAAAAGTTTCGGACCTTTTAGCAGAAACCAATTTTCCAGTCAATCAAAAATACGCTATGTTCGGCGGGTTTCCTCCCGGCCGTTACATTCCCCGATTTAGAATTCGTAAAGCCCTAACCTTTCCGTGTTAGGGCTTTTTTCGGGTTTTGTTCAAAACTGGTTAGGACCCGAGCAGGAGCCACCAAAGCAAAAACCGGAAGGCCTGGAAAAAGTGTGCCTCAAAGGAGGATTCAGTGAATTCGAGTGAACAAAATTCGATTTGTAAATGGAAAACATTCTGTCTTCCGACCCTTCTGGTTGTCGCTCTGATCCTCTGCGGCTGTACCGAGACCGACTGGCAGCAGATGAACCAGGTCTTCAGTCAGATCAATAACGGGAATCAAGGCGGCAGCACTCTATCCCTCAGTGAAATCGACGCCGGCCTCAGGGAGGCCTTGCGGATCGGGACCGAGAGGGTGGTTGGGCAACTGGGACAAAAGGATGGTTTCAACACCGATCCGGCTATCCGCATCCCGCTTCCCGACAAGCTGGCCGCTGTTCAGACCACTTTCGGCAAATTCGGCCTGGAAGGTCTTTTCGACGATCTCGAACTGCGCCTGAATCGAGCGGCGGAGGCGGCCACCCCGAAGGCCAAGGCACTTTTCTGGGAGGCTGTGCGGGAGATGACCATGCAGGATGTTCAAGCCATTTTCAAAGGTCCCGAAGATGCCGCCACACGCTATTTTGAGCGCAAAATGAGCCCCGAACTTGCGACCGCCATGCGTCCCGTCGTCGACGAGAGTCTCAACCAGGTCGGTGCGGTGCGGGTCTACAACCAGACAGTCGCTCAGGTGAAGGCCATTCCCTATGCTCCGGAGATAAAAACCGACCTGACCGGCTACGTGGTTGACAAGGGGATGGCCGGGATCTTCCATTACCTGGCGCAGGAAGAGGCCGCCATCCGCAAAAACCCCGCCAAGCGGACCACTGAACTGTTGAAGCGGGTTTTCGGGGCGACCGGTCGTTGAGGTCGTGCAGCCGACACCAAAGGAGTGTGACATGTCCGACCAGACTGAATTTCATATCCGGCACACCATGATCAGGGTTCTCGACCTGGATCGCAGCCTTGACTTCTATACCCGGGTCCTCGGCATGAAACTGCTTCGAAAGAACGATTATCCTGCCGGCGAATTCACCTTGGCTTTCGTGGGCTACGGCGATGAGAAATCGCAGTCGGTGATCGAACTGACCCATAACTGGGGACGCAAAGAGCCTTACACGCTGGGAGACGGATTTGGCCACATCGCCATCGGTGCCAGGGACATCTATGGATTGTGCGACAAGCTGAAGGAGGCCGGCGGAAAAGTGGTGCGGGAGCCGGGACCGATGAAGCATGGCACGACCCACATTGCCTTTGTGGAAGACCCGGATGGATACAAGATCGAGTTGATCCAGGTGGGTTAATCCATTCGGCGACCGATCATCGATTTCAAGGTCAGGGCGTTGCGCACAGCATGTCCATCCACGTCGTTGTTGAAATAGACGAAGATGCTTCGCCCCTCTTTTCGCCAGACGAGAATACGCTGCGCCTGTGCCTCCAGGACCTGATCCGAATAGCTGCCGGAGTACTGAGCTTCAGCAGGACCGTGAAAGCGCAGGTAGACGGGATCTGCGGTCACCCAGTCGGGGCACTCGCCGATGGAGCGGTGGTCGTGGATGCAGAAGGCGATTCCGTACCGTTCCAGGAGTTTGCGGATGGGCTCCGCGTGCCAGCTGTCATTGCGGAATTCGAAAACCTTGACGAGGTCTTTCGGCAGGGCCCGCAGGAAGTTTTCCAGACGATCCGGATCGGCCTTCCAGCGGGGTGGAAGCTGAAAAAGGATCGGACCGAGACTTTCGGCGGCCAGAGCGGCCCGCTCGAGAAACTTGTCCAGGGAGGACTCGGGGTCCAGGAGCCGTTTGATATGGGTGATGTAGCGGCTGGCCTTGAAGGTGTAGAGAAAGTTTTTTGGCGCCACCTCCCGCCAGTGTTCGAAAGTTTCCGGGCTGGGGAGACGATAAAAGGTATTGTTGATCTCGACCGTATCGAAGTCGCGGGTGTAATAGCCGAACCAGTCCCCTTGGGGGATTTCCTTCGGATAGTAGGTCCCTTTCCAGTGCTTGTAGACCCATCCTGATGTGCCGATACGGATTTCCCTGCCCAATGGTCTTCTCCCTGTACCAGATCCGGAATATTTCAGGGATTGAAATTTCTCGCTGTCCGGGTCACTCCATGCCCGTCCATAAAATATACAGCACGTACAGCGGGTTGAAACGCCGGCGAGAAACCTGAGGAAGGTCGCGCCCCTGAATTGGTGGATTCTTGGGTCCAGGGTTCAAAGAAAAGGGCGGTGCCGTTCACTGGAGACGACACCGCCATTCTCAAGCCCGGTTTTGAAATCCGTCAATCGTCATGCCGACCACGTCGGTGGCTATGATCCCGGTGCCGTTTATGGTCGTCATCGTATTTCCGGTCATCGCGAGGACCTCTGCGGTAATGCCTGTAGTCGATATCGCGGATCCTCACAATGTCCCGATATTTTCTATGGGCCAGGCCCGGGGGAAGATGCCTGGGCGGAAGCGAGTGCCAGGGGCCGTGGATGCTTGGAGCCGCCAGCCAGCCGCGGCGGTGGTACTGGTAATAATTGCCCCCGAACCAGAACATGTCGCAAGGACCGCCGACGGCGACATGAACTCCAAGACCGGGAGAGGGCCAAAAATAAGGCTCAGGTGCCATCACGACAGGCGGAGGGGCGACAACGACGGGTGGCTGGGTGATGATCACGGGCGGTTGAGACACGACCACAGGCGGTGGGTACGGAGTTCCGATCTGGATGCCCAGATCGACATTGAACCTGTCGGCGTGAGCAGCAGAGGCAGCCAGAAGGATCGGAAAAACCAGGAAAAGCGTTTTTTTCATCGTCGTTGTCCTCTTTCAAGTGAGATGGTTATTGCATCCTGAAGAATAAGTTCTTTCGGCCGGTAGGACGCATCTCCGCTTGAAAAGGTTTACCGTCGTGAAAAAAATCGGATTGACTGTTAAATGCCCGAAGCCGGTGACGTGAAAAGGCGAAAAACGATCCCATATTTCTTCAAAATTCTTGCATGATGACCAAACATCAATCTGAATTTGCAATGTCGGACAAACATCCGGGATTTTTCCCCTCATACGGGTGAAAGGCGGCCCCTTTTATGCATTGGAACAGTGTCCCAAAAAAGTTCACGCGGGGCCTGGTGGTGGGGGCTAGAAGATCCAACGGAATAGGGATCGGACTCATTTTTCTTTTCTGGTTAAGCATTTTTACCGATTCTGCCCCTTTTCCATACCTCCGGTGTTGAGTATAATAGCCTCAGTTTTCCCCGCTTCTAATCTTTCAGGTGATCTCACATCAGTCAGGTGATAATTTGAGAGGAATAATTTTCTTGATCCGTTATTTCACAACCAGTGTCATTCTGCTGCTCGTTTTCATCCTTGGCTCGAGTTCCGCCCAGGTTTCCAGAAACTTTCTCGATTTCCAGACCAAACGGGAGCATCTGCTGGCATACCTGGTCCGCCAGCAACTGGCCGCAAATCATTTCAGCCACAAGGAGTTCGATGACTCGCTTTCGCGGGCGGCCTTCACTCTCTATGTCAAACAGCTGGATTCGCAGAAGCGCTTCCTGCTGGCGGAAGACGTGCGGGCTCTGGAAAAGTATGCCCGTCTGATCGATGATGAAATGATCAGCGGGTATATCGAGTTCCCGCGCGCCTCAAAAAAGCTGCTGGAACGCAGGGTCGGCGAAGTCCAGAAGATGTTTCTTGAAATCATGGACAAGGGTTTTGATTTTTCCCAGCAGGAGGATCTGGAAACCGACCCCGAAAAGCTGGTTTATTGCCGCAATCAGGACGAGCTTTATGAGCGTTGGCGGAAGATCCTGAAATACCAGGTACTGTGGCGGTATCTGGATCTGCAGGAGGCAGCCCAAAAGAAGCCGATGCCGGAAAAACGTACTGTCGAGTCGACCAAGGCATTGCCGGCCGGGCAGATCGACAAGCAACTACTCGAGGAGGCCACGGAAAAGATACGGGTGTCCACCCGCCAGCTTTTCGATCGACTGCTGACAGTGGGGGAGCAGGACTATCTCGATCGTTATTTCGATGCGGTCTGTCGTGCTTTCGATCCCCATACCAACTATCTTCCTCCCGAAGAGAACGAGGATTTCCAGATCAGTATGAAGGGATCCCTGGAGGGGATCGGTGCCACCCTGCGTGAGGAGGACGGTTTCATCAAGGTGGTTTC
Source organism: Syntrophotaleaceae bacterium (assembly GCA_041390365.1). Classification (NCBI taxonomy): domain Bacteria; kingdom Pseudomonadati; phylum Thermodesulfobacteriota; class Desulfuromonadia; order Desulfuromonadales; family Syntrophotaleaceae; species Syntrophotaleaceae bacterium. The sequence goes on from JAWKQB010000001.1 coordinate 1,093,030, forward strand.
CATCGTCCCGGGAAGCCCGGCCTTCCGGGAAGGGCAACTCCATGCCGAGGACATCATTTTGAAGGTGGCCGAAGGGGATGCCGAGCCGGTTGACGTCACCGATGCCCGGCTGCGGGATGCGGTCAGGCTTATACGGGGTAAAAAGGGAACCAGCGTCAAGTTGACCGTGCGCAGGCCGGAAGGTACCGAACTGGTGATTGCCATCATCCGCGATGTGGTCCAGATCGAGGAGACTTTTGTCAAGGCGACTGTGATGGAACCGGTCGACGGACAAAAGGGGCGTTTCGGCTATCTGAAGATACCGACCTTCTATCGAGATTTCAGCGAGGAGGGGCAGGAGGACGGGGTGCGCAATTCCACGGATGATACCCGCAAAGCCCTGCAGGAGCTGGCCCGGCAGAAAATCGATGGTATTGTGGTTGACCTGCGTAACAACGGCGGCGGATCGCTGGTGGATGCGGTCCAGATCGCAGGGCTGTTCATACCCCAGGGACCCATCGTCCAGGTAAAGAACAGCAACGGCGAACTGGATATCCTGCGGGATAAGGATTCAGCCGTTTACTACGACGGCCCTGTGGTTGTGCTGGTCAACCGGTTCAGTGCTTCCGCTTCTGAAATTTTGGCGGGTGCCCTGCAGGATTACCGGCGGGCCGTGGTGCTTGGCAGTGAGCGAACCCATGGCAAAGGGACTGTGCAGACCATCATCAACCTGAATCGTGCCCTTACCGGAGGAGAACTCGAGCGGTACAAGCCGTTGGGGGCGATGAAAATTACCATCCAGAAGTTCTATCGGATCAGCGGCCAGTCCACCCAGATGGAAGGGGTGGTGCCGGATATCGTTCTTCCCGATCCTTTGGGCTATCTGAAGAGTGGGGAGCGTTACGCCGAATACGCCCTGGCCTGGGACTCGGTTTCCAGGGCAGAGTACAAACCCTGGTCACTGCATCCTGAAGTTGTCGAATCCCTGCGGGCCCACAGCAGAAAACGCCTTTCGGCCGATCCTCGTTATCTGCGTATCGCCGAGCAGGCCAGCCACAATGAAAACCGGAGCCAGAAGAGCCGCTATCCGCTTGTTCCCGACGGGCTCAGACGGGAATTGGACGAACTGAAGGCCCTGAGGGAGGAGGCCGCCGTCGAGCCGGAGGATTCCGAGGGCAAAGCTGCTGATCCGGCCTCCTGGAAGAAGGATCTCGTCGACGATTTCACGGTCACCGAGGCCGTGAGGATCCTCGGAGATCTGCTCGATTTCGAAAAGGAGTTGATACAACCCAGACAGGAGGTGGCAGGGACGGTATCCCCGTCCTGATCACCCCTGACATTCATAAAAAAAGGTCCTTCGGCATAGCCTGAAGGACCTTTTTTTATTACCAAATCGGCGAGCTGAAAGGTTGTTAACCAAAAACCGGTTGCTATACTAATCAAGATTGTGTAGTGAGCTTTTATAGGCTGGATTTGCTGTATGGGATTTTTCATTTGAATCAAGGAGTATTTGGAATGAAGATGTATACCTTGGGATTGATTTTTCTGAGCGTGCTGTTTATGTTGCTCGCCGGATGTTGCGGCTGCAACCGCTCCAATTGGCCCGCCTCGCCTGAATTGGGGCATATGGACCTTGACCAGAAACAGGTTTACATGGACAACGTCCGGCAGAACCTGACAGTTTTCCAGGCATCCTTCGACGACATCGAACGGCAAACACCGGAAATCTCCCCCGACGACCAACCGATCTGCGATGAGAATCAGTATTCCTGCGAAGTTTACAGGTATGTGGAAACCTACGCTATGCCCATCATCAGCGACGAAACCGCCCGGACCAATCTCCAGACCCGCCGCGAAGTCGCCCAGATCAACCTGCTGAGTGCCTACGCCCTCTATCAGGCCCAACAGTTCGGCCGTGCCAAATCTCTGGTCAAAATGTTCGAAAAACAGTATGGGGAAGATCCGTCGATCCTCAATTCACCGGTCGATTCCAACGAACTCGGTTTTTCCACATTCGGCGAAGGTTTACGGCTTTTGAAAAGAAAGCTCATCGCAGGCTGACCAATTGATCGGGAATTAGAAACGTCATTCATTGAGAGGTTCATCATATGCCGGCACAGGACAATATCTTCAACAAGATGGCCGATGGAATCATCACCGGACTGACCTATCTGATCAACGGCTATTCCGGTTTGCTGCAGCTGACCGTATATTTCATCATGGCCTGCGTCTTCGCCTTTGCCTTGATGAAGGCTTATCAATCCTTTCGTGCTCTGTCCCATTTCAATTTTCAGAACCTGAAAAACCGGGACGGGCTCAACAATCTTCCCGCCAGCCTGAAAACCCCCCTGGCCGTTATTTCAGCCTCGTTCTTTCACAAGGCCAAGCAGCACTATCTCGATGAAAAGGAAAAAGAGCGGAATTCTGACAAGGTCGTTCCGCCGGATGCCTTCATTCGGGATGCCGCCTATCAATTCAGCGAGCGGTATTTTGAAGAGAAGTTCATGGAACCGATCAGTATGATGGCCAACCTCATGCCCCCCATGGGTTTCATCGGCACCATCATCGGCATGGTCGTTCATTTTCTTTCCAACAGCGGCACCCTCAACAGCGAGCTGACGGTGGCCGGAATCGCGACGGCTCTCTATACCACGTTTATCGGCCTGGTCTGTTTTACCTTCCTGGAATTCCTGAAGAAAATTTTTTACAGTCTCGCCTACAAACGTATTGATGAAGGTCTCGCCGCGGTCGCCGACCTGGGCGAAACGGCAAACACTTGAAATTCAGGATTCAGGATGAAGAAAAAATCCAATAACTCATGGCTTTTCTCCTTTACCGACCTGGCTTTTCTGCTGCTGATCAGCCTCAGTGTCATCCCCAGTGCCGACAGTATCAATATCCGTTTCGCGGAAATGAATGTGCCTGTCGTGCCGGACAGCACCCAACTGGCTCCCATGCAGCATTTGAGAGAGGTCTGGGAGCTTCAGGTCTATCCGGTTACCGATGAACACCCGGTTCCCTACCGGATCATCCGCGGGGGAGTGGGCAACCGGCCCGATGCGGCGGGAGCAATGCTGCTTTCGGCAGAAGAACTGATCCCGGCCCTGGAGTCTTTGAAACAACGAAACATTCAACCCCTGCTGCTGCCGGAAAAAACCTCCTTGAGCCAGGATTTTCTGTTTGCGGCCGGTGCCCTGGGCAGGGTCTGGTCAACCTCCGGGGGGCATACCGTGGTTCAGCCTGATCTGGCCGAAAAGGAATAGGGGACATGGAGCTGTGGAATAAAAGTCCCTACGGATGGGGCGGATTCCGGATTCCGATGCCCAGATCCGCCACGGATATCTATGCCGACCGGCGCAGGAACAGGGGGATCCACAAGGGGATGGAACGGCGGCGGGATCTGTTCGTCAAACCCTTCCCGCTGATGCTGTCCGATTTTCTGAGAAACGATCTCCCGCTGCCAAAAACTTCTGCCGCCGTCTCTTTTGGCCTGGGTATGGTTGTGCTTCTCTCCCTGGCCGGGTTGCTCGTGCCCCCGCTGGAGGATGAAGTCCCTGCCAGAGTGGAGATCACCGCCCGGCTTTTCGAAGAACAGCTCACCCCGCCGAAGATTGCTCAGCCGGTGCCGCGGGATGTCCCGCCTGCGGTTGCCAAAACTCTTCCCCCGAAGCCGGTACAGGCCCCTATCCCTCCCCCGGAGGCCGTTGCTCCTGCTCTTACCAAAGAGCCGCCACCGGTTCCGGCGCCTCCGGTGAGGATCGTGGAGCGTGTTTATCCACGACCGGAGCCTGCCATCAAGGCACCGGCCAGGATGCGGAACTATGAGCCGGAACCCGCCAGAGTCGCGGCGTTGCCGGAAAACCGTTCTTTTCAAAAGATGAAAACGGCCTCGCAGAGCCAGCCGGTGAAAGCCGGTTTGCCGAAAAAAGATTATACCTTCGGAGAATCTTCGGGAAGAGCAGGCCTGCCCGCTGCAACGAACCAGCGATCGTCTTTTGCGGCTGGAACGACGGTCAATCTGCCAGCGACGTCCGGGCTTGTTTCCGATTATGGCCGTCCGGTCAGCCAGGGGGATAGCGCAGCGCCCCTGACCGGCCGCTCCTTTGCCCCCGACCGTTCTTCTGATCAGGTCAGCCTGCGCGGGTCCTCAGGACCCGGTGCCGGTTACCGGCAGCCGGTGAACGGAAGCCCCGATTTGTCCCGAATACCGGCCACCGGCGAGGGAGTCGGCGGGCTGGGTGGGCGCGCGACATCCACCGTCGATATTCCCGGCCTCGGGCAGAGGAAAACTGTATCCGGCGGTGACCTCAAACAGAATCTACCGGCCTCCGCCGGACTTCCGAACAGCAAGATTGCCCTGGGCGGCGCCGGAGACCTCGACCCCAACCTGTTCGTCAGCCTCAATCAGCTGAAGGCCTGCATCGATCAGAGCAGGGAGGATCAACTGCGCACCCAGCTGGCGACGATGCTGGAAACGAAGGGGCAGTGTCGAAGCGGAAATATGATCTTCAAGTTCGATTTTCCGGAAACAGGTTATACAATTCAGGTCGGTATTTACAATCCCACTGACTTTTCCGACAAATGCGCGGCTTTGACTGCAGCCATAGAATGTGTCCACCATTCCAAGTGAGGAAATCCATGAAATGTAACCGGATCCTGTTTGCACTGTATCTACTGTTCCTTGCGCCTTCCCTGGCATTGGCCTCGGAAATCTCCTTATCCCAATGGGACTCACTGCTCGACGTCAGCTACCGTTTCACCTGGTATCCGCAGAGCGATCTGCAATCGCTGCTGGAGGAAAAAGGGCGGGAATACGGAATGAGCCTCGAGGATTACCGGGAGGCCGTGCAAAATGAGCTCGGTATTGCGACCGGCACAGGTGGGCGGCTCGATGCGGCTTCAATGACCGGCGGAAAGGCGTGGAAGAAGTATTTTCTCCTTTCCCAGGCGGAGTATGTGCTCTTCCTCAATTCCGGGAACAGTGTGCACCTGGATAACGCCCGCGTGGCCCTGTCGACTCTCGAAGCCAGGGAGCAGCTGGATGTTTCCTTCTGGTCTCACTTTTTCCAAACCCACTCGGCCCTGGAACAGAACGATCGCCAGGCTTTCATGAGGGGTGTGTTCGATGTCTGGCAGAACGATATTCTCAAGCTCGAAGTCGATGATCTGCGCCTGCAGGGCGACCTCGGAAAGGCGGGTTTCATTAAAAGCCTCCCGTATCTGTATGAAAACCTCGCTCACCTGATCATTACCCGTGCCATTATCGAAAAGGAGATGAGCAATCTGGCGCCGTTGGGAGCCATCATTCTGGCCCTGAAAGGCAAACTGACCGTGGAAAACGGCTATCGCACCGTCGTCGAAGCCGTTGCTGAAAGGATGAGCGGCATCAACTCGGATAACCATAATCTGAATTTTGCCGTCGCCTTTCTCGAGGCGACCGCCAGCCGCAACACCTTTGAGGAGGAAAAAGATCCGGCCAGGCTCGTGGACCGGTTCAATCGGGCCGAAAAATTCTATCGGCTGGCACTGACCTGGGCGAACACCAAAAAAGGCAGGGCCGCGGTACTGCCGCAATACCTGGGCTTCCTGAACTATGTGACCCGCCGTCTGTCCGACCCTCAAGATCCGCTGACCGGTGAAAGCTTTTTTGCCGCCATCCCGGGAACGGCCGACCACTACCTGGATCAGGCCATTGCCCTTTACGACGATCTGGCCGGGCCGAAGGTTCAGGAGGAGGGGATCGCCTCCGCCGGTTTCAGGCAGTCAGACAATTATCTGGCGGCCATGCACAAGCTTTGGGATGCCTCGGCCAAGCTGGCGATCATGCTCGGCACCTATTACAAGGGACAAGCGGTTGGCCAGAGGCGAACGGCCGGTTTCCCTGCGGAAACTCCGCTTCTCAAGTATTGCGCTCTTTTCGACAGGCATGCCAGGACCAATCAGGACATCGTGCCCGACAACGCTTTTTTCCTGGTCGCTTTTGCCGCCGGAGAACTGGCCGGAATCTATCGGGAACAGGGCGAATTCAGCACCGATTCCCGGGCCGGCGATCTATTTTTCGGCTATCAGCTGCAGGCTGTCGAAATCTTCCCCATGGATATCCTGGGAATTCTGCAACTGGCCTATCAGTCCAGCCTCGATGGGAAAATCGAAGGCTATTTTTCATACACCAGTCCGATTGCCCAACGGCTCAGGGGAAGCGAACCGGTGCGGCGCTGGCGTGCCTCGAATCAGACCGAATATGACCGCCTCGTGGCGGCAGTGCCCTCCACGGTTCCCCAGATCATGGACAATGCCTACCCCCTGATCAACTTTATCCAGGACACGGGAGGGTCCGAGGACGGAATGTACCGCAAGACCCTGGCCATGAACCAGGTGCTGTTCGTCACCGCCAAGGAAAAAAACAGCCAAATCGCGGAAAAACTTTTGCGGGCAGTTGGTTCCGCCGATTTTTCCGACGGCACCATTGTGCTTGACGATGGTCTCAGGTCCCAGATCCCCTTGCAGGTGGCCGATCATGTCCAGCAAGCTCTGTCCGAGTCCCCCGTCTATCACTTTGGCAAGCTGAAAAACGAACTCTATGCTTCGCTGACAAGTCCGGTTCACAGCCTGTTGCGGGAGCTTTTCTATGAAATCCCCTACGGGCAGCACCAGTATCCGAAAATTCTTCAAAAATACGGTCATGCAGCCAGATAGAGCAGGTGTCGAGGCGATCGGGAGCCGGGGGTGTCCAAGGGGAATTTCTCCTTGACACTCCAGGGGCTATTTGGTATCAATACCGTCACGTTTCATGCCGGGAAAATTTAATCGGCCCCGTCGCCAAGTGGTAAGGCAGAGGTCTGCAAAACCTCCATCACCAGTTCAAATCTGGTCGGGGCCTCCATATCGTCGAAACAGCAAAAGCCAGCCCTGAGGGTTGGCTTTTGCTGTTTCGACCTGTGTTATAATCTGTGCGGAATGCTCACGGTCCGGGAAGGAGGTTTGGCCATGGTTCGAAAACCGGTTGTGGCAGGAAAATTCTATCCGGAAAACAAGGAAGAGCTTTTTCGGCAAGTCAGGGATCTGATGCCGGGTGAACGGCCGGCGAGAAAAGTTGTCGGAGCGGTCGTCCCCCATGCTGGATATGTCTATTCGGGCGGTATCGCCGGCAGGACTTTCTCCGAAATTCTTTTCCCGTCGACCATAGTTCTGCTGGGCCCCAATCATACCGGGTTTGGCGCTCCCCTGGCTGTTTTCCCCTCCGGTTTCTGGGAAACCCCATTGGGGAAGGTGAGGGTAGACGCGTCCCTGACCGATGAAATCGTACGGACATGCCCGGGGGCCATTGCGGATGACCGGGCCCACCGGTTTGAGCACTCCCTGGAGGTTCTGGTTCCCTTCATTCAGGTTCGCTCGCCCGAATCATCCATCGTTTCCATATGCGTCGGGCAAAACGAATTTCAGGAACTGGTCAATTTCGGCGATGCCCTGGGGGATCTGCTGGTTGCCTGCTCTTCCGATGTCCTGCTGGTCGCCAGTTCCGACATGACCCATTTCGAATCGGCCGAAAGGGCGCGGAAACAGGATTCGATGGCTTTGAAAACCATTCTGGACCTGGACCCGGAAGGGCTTTATCGGGTGGTGATGAAAGAAAGGATCAGCATGTGTGGCGTTTTTCCCACCGTGGCCATGCTCTGCGCTGCTCTGAAAATGAATGCCTCTCGCGGGGTCCTGATCCAATACGGCAATTCGGGAGAGGTCACCGGAGAAATGAATGGGGTCGTCGGCTACGCCGGGGTGATAGTAGAGAAGGGGGCAGGGGAAGAATCCTTATAGCGGTAAAAACACCTTGTCAACCCATAAGAGTTGCAGTATAAAACGGGGGGCCGCTGCTGGCGGCCCTCTTTTTTTGCATACTCTCGATCCAGGAGCAAGACATGTCCGGAATGCGCGTACGATTCGCCCCCAGCCCGACCGGCTATCTGCATATCGGCGGCGCCCGCACCGCCCTGTTGAACTTTTTGCTGGCCCGCAAGAATCACGGGACATTCATCCTGCGGATCGAGGATACCGATGTGGCCCGTTCTACCCAGGAATCAGTCGATGCCATCCTGCAGGCCATGGAATGGCTGGGCATGAAATGCGACGAGGGGCCCTATTATCAGTCGGAGCGATTCGATCTCTACAGGTTGAAAATTGCTCAGATGGTGGATCGTGGCACCGCCTACCGCTGCTATTGCACACCGGAGGAACTCGAGGCCAAACGGAAGCTGGCGGAGGAGGAAAAGCGTAAGCCCAAGTACGACGGCACCTGCCGAAATCGGAAAGACGTGCCCGAAGGGACCCCCTACGTCGTTCGCTTTCGCTGCCCCGATACGGGAATCACCTCCTTCAACGACCGCATCAAGGGCCCCATTTCTTTTCAGAACGAAGAGTTGGACGACCTGATTCTGCAACGTTCCGACGGAACCCCCACCTACAATGTGGTGGTGGTGGTCGACGACGCCGAAATGGGCATCACCCTGGTGGTCAGGGGGGACGACCACATCAACAATACCCCCCGTCAGATCCTCTTGTACCAGGCCATGGGCTATTCTGTTCCCGAGTTCGCCCATGTACCGATGATCCTGGGCTCGGATCAGAAACGGCTATCCAAACGGCATGGAGCCACCTCCGTCATGGCTTACCGGGATCTGGGTTTTCTGCCGGAAGCCCTGGTCAACTATCTGGTCCGTCTCGGGTGGTCCTACGGCGATCAGGAAATTTTTTCCATGGAGGAACTGATCGAAAAGTTTTCCCTGGAAAACGTCGGAAAGTCGGCGGGAGTGTTCAACCCGGACAAGCTGCTCTGGCTCAACAGCCATTATATCAAGACGGGTGATCCGAAAAGGCTGGCGGGACTTCTGGTCGAGTATCTGGAAAAAGAGGGTACGAAAGTTGGCTCCGGTTCCGAACTCGAGGCCATCGTCGCCGCTCTCCAGGACCGCTCAAAGACCATGGTCGAGATGGCCCAGGAGGCACGCTGTTTCCTCTCCGATGAAGTGATTTTTGAAGAAAACGCCGCCGAAAAGTTTTTGGTGGAGGAAAACCGTTCCGTTTTCGAAGCTTTAATCGAACACCTGAAAGGTTGCAGGGACTGGCGGGAAGCGGTGCTGGACCAGGTTTTCAAGGATCTGCTGGAAAAGACCTCTTTCAAATTCGGCAAGGTGGCCCAACCGGCCAGGGTGGCGCTGTTCGGGAGTGCAAAAGGCCCCGGTCTGAGCCTGATCATGCAGATTCTGGGAAAGGAAAAATCCCTTGACCGGTTGGAGAAGGCTCTTTTGGGGCTGAAGTGACGATTTTTTATCAGGATGAAGTCGGTTTTCAAGGGGTGCGCATCGATTTTCCGATCGGTGTCGCACCCCGTTTTGTTCGCAACTGGAAATAATCGGGGTTGCTATCGGTATCGGGGTCGGGGTCGAAAAGTAGTCTTTCGATACCGACGCCCTCTCCGAAGAAAACGGCTCAGATTGGAAAACTGTTTTTAGCAGATACAATGGGACCATGGAGAATCGGCATGGACGATACAAATAACCGCACCGTTCGGTTGAAGGACTATACCCCTCCTGAATTCCTGGTCGAAAAAACCGATCTTCGATTCGACCTCGATGAGGAGTTTACCGAGGTCCGGGCACGACTTGAGATCAGGCGTAATCCGGTGTCATCCGGCGGCAGAGCTTCTCTGGTGCTCCAGGGGCGGGACCTCGAATTGCTGGAATTGCGGCTGTCGGGTCGTGTTCTTGAAAAAGACAGGTACCATGTTGACGATCAAACCCTGACCATAGAATCCGTTCCGGAAGAATTGGTTCTGGAAAGCCTGGTCCGGATCCGCCCCAGGGACAATACGGCGCTCGAAGGGCTTTACCTGTCCAGCGGCATCTTCTGTACCCAGTGCGAAGCCGAGGGCTTCCGTAAAATCACCTATTTTCCCGACCGTCCGGACGTCCTGTCCCGCTTTACCACCACCATTGCCGCCGATCGGGAGCGCTTTCCGGTTCTCCTGTCCAACGGCAATTCCTTGTCTTGCCGGGATCTGGAGGGCGGTCGGCATGAGATGACCTGGACGGATCCCTTCGCCAAGCCGTGCTACCTTTTTGCCCTTGTGGCCGGCCGGCTTGAATGCCTTGAAGACTATTTCATCACGGTCTCCGGGAAAAAAGTTCTCCTGCAAATATTCGTGGAAAAACACAACCTGCACAAATGTGACCATGCCATGATTGCGCTGAAGAAGGCTATGCGATGGGATGAACAGGTCTACGGCCTGGAGTATGACCTGGATCAGTACATGATCGTGGCGGTGGATGATTTCAACATGGGCGCGATGGAAAACAAGGGGCTGAATGTCTTCAATTCCAAGTATGTGCTGGCGAAACCGGAGACGGCCACCGATGCGGACTATCAGGCGATCGAGGAAGTTATCGGACATGAATATTTCCATAATTGGACCGGCAACCGGGTCACTTGCCGCGACTGGTTCCAGCTGAGTCTCAAAGAAGGGCTGACGGTTTTTCGGGATCAGGAGTTTTCCGCTGATCAGGTATCCAGGGCGATCAAACGCATTCAGGATGTGAGGGATCTGCGAACGGTGCAGTTCGCTGAAGACGCGGGACCTCTGGCCCATTCCGTCCGCCCTGAAAGTTATCAGGAAATCAACAATTTTTACACAGCCACCGTTTACCATAAAGGGGCGGAGGTGGTCCGCATGATCCAGACCCTGCTCGGTCCTGACCGGTTTCGTAAGGGTGTCCGCTTGTACCTGCAACGCCATGATGGTCAGGCAGCCACGGTGGAGGATTTCCTGCAGGCGATGGAGGATGTGTCCGGCCGGACCCTGGCACAGTTCCGCCTCTGGTACAGTCAGGCCGGCACCCCGACCCTGCGGGTGAATTGCCGCCATGACCCGCAGGGGCAGGTATTCGAAATCAATGTTCGGCAGAACTGCCCTCCGACCCCTGGCCAGTCGCAAAAGCAACCGTTTCATATACCTTTGAGTATGGCTTTGCTCGATGCCGCGGGAAGGGAGATCCCTCTTCGGCTCGAAGGGGAGGAGAGTGGGGAAGGGCTGCCGGTCCGGGTTCTGGAGGTGATGGGAGAAACCCATACCTACCGTTTCACCGGCATCGCCACGCGACCGGTTCCCTCCCTGTTGAGGGGATTCTCTGCGCCAGTGCGTCTTGAGGACGACCTCGATGAGGGTGACCGGGCCTTTCTCCTCCAGTTTGACCAGGACTCCTTCTGTCGTTGGGAGGCCGGGCAGCATATCGCCAACCGGGCCATTCTCGACCTGGTGCCGCTGCGCCCTGATGCTGATACCGAGGCGATTCTTCCTGAACCCCTGGTGAAAGGCTTCCGGCAGGTTCTGCAGGATGAGAATCTGGATCGGGGGCTTGCCGCCCAACTTCTGTCCCTGCCCTCTGAACTCTATCTGGCCGAACTGATGGAAGAAATCGACGTGGAAGGGATTTTTATGGCCAGGGAGGCGGTTCGCCGGGGATTGGCCGGACGTCTGCAGGAGGATTTTCTTGCCGGATGGCGAAAGAATCAGGAGTCCGGTCCTTATGATGTCCAGCCTGGGTCCGTCGCCCGCCGAAGCTTTAAAAACCTCTGCCTCGATTACCTGACAACCCTGGGAGGGGATAATCATCGTCTGCTGCTCGAAAGTTATCGGCAGGCGGGCAACATGACCGACAAAATCGCTGCCCTGAATCTTCTTGCCAATTGCGATATAGCAGAACGGCGTATGGCGCTGGAGGACTTTTTCCGATTCTCCGCGAACGACCCGCTGGTTCTCGACAAGTGGTTTGCCGTGCAGGCCCGGTCAAGGCTGCCGGAAACGCTGGAGGTGGTGGTCCGGTTGACAACGCATCCGGCCTTCAACTTCAACAACCCAAACCGGGTTCGATCTCTGCTCGGGGTTTTCAGCCGGGGCAATCCACTGCGATTCCATGCCGCAGACGGCAGTGGTTATGCTTTCCTCAGCGAGCAGATCCTGCGTATCGACCGCCAGAATCCTCAACTCGCGGCAAGACTTGCGGAGGCTTTCGGTTCCTGGCGTCGTTTCGAGCCCGTGCGACGCAAACAGATGCACATGCATCTAACCGGCATGGCGAAGGAAAAACACCTCTCCCGGGATCTTGCGGAGGTCGTAACCAGAGCTCTGCGGGGAGTTTGACAGAAAACCTTCCGCCGAAAAGGCAAAACCCCGCCAACGGGGAGCGGGGTTTTGGAGGATTCGAGTCGGAGGGGATCAGATTTTGCGGACGTTGGCGGCCTGGGGACCTTTCTGGCCTTGAGTGATTTCAAAGCTTACCCGGTCGCCTTCGGCCAATGATTTGAAACCATCGCCCTGAATGGCCGAAAAATGCACAAATACGTCGGGTCCGGAATCCTGCTCAATAAAGCCATAACCTTTGGAATCATTGAACCATTTGACTGTTCCTTCTGCCACTTTCTTGCTCCTTTGCTTAACCGTAGGCGGTCTCTTGGTGCAGTTGCATGTCGCATCGCTTCACCAGTCACCCGGTCTGCCTAATCGGCTTGGCACAGGTCCATTCGACATGTATCCGCACAAATTATTTGGCTATGACGCTAGCATAGGGTATTTGACGAATCAAGAAAAAATTCCAATGGTCATATTTTTCGCAAACTGCCAAGTCCCTGAAATGTATAGCGATGAACGGATCGCTGGTCCGGCGGGGATTTTCCCTTGACAATACAGGCATGAATTGGTAAAAGTAGCGGCGTTTTTTGGGAGATCGTCTAGCGGCAGGACTGCGGACTCTGACTCCGTCAACCTAGGTTCGAATCCTAGTCTCCCAGCCAGTTAAAACAAGGGGTTATGGCGCGCGCCGTAACCCCTTTTCGTTGGTGCGCCAGGCATGGCGCGTAGCGCCTTGACTGGCGCTGTTCCGGTTGTTGTGGTGATAACCGGATGACTTGGGGTGTAAGTCCCCTGTGGACCCTGATGGCGGGAACCACTAGCCGAACGGCAAGGGTGTCCACCGCGAGGTGGGATCTCGAAGGAAGCCGCAGGCAAACTCCCGGCCCGACGAACAGAAATCGACATGAGGCAGTCTCCATCCGGCGAGAAGGCCAACATCTTCAAAGCCCCATAGCCATCCGGGAGGGTGGGGCTGTAGATGCGGCGGGTATATGGGAGGAAGGTCACGCGCATTACCCTGGGAGATCTGCCGATCTGCCTCGTGCTACCGGCGTCGAGAGGCGTCGGGACGGGTCGGCAGAAGTCAGCAGAGGCCATAGTAGCCGGGGTTGACCATCCCGGTGAAGGGCCGAACACGAGGCGCCATTCAGGAGACTCGAATTTCGATGACGATCGAAGAAGCAGAAGCCCTGATTGAGAGATCAGGGGCCGGGCCCGAGGGTAGCGACCGGAAGTCGCAAGAGTACGGCACAGGTGCGTCAAACGTCACGGCATGCCGGGAACCGTCCTGGACGGAAGCGGAGACGCGGCTGATGGAAGAGGTTGTCAGTCGCGGCACATGATGGCGGCCTACGCACCGGTGGTTGGCAACAAGGGAGCCCCCGGCATCGACGGGATGCAGGTGAGCTGAAAGGGCTACCTGGTCAAGGAATGGCCGCGCATCAAGGAGGACCTGCTGAACGGAAGTTACCAGCCCCAGCCGGTGCGGAAGGTCGAGATACCCAAGCCCGGCGGCGGGATGCGCATGCTCGGCCTCCCCACGGTGCTGGACCGGCTCATTCAGCAGGCGCTGCATCAGGAGCTGATGCGGCTGTTCGATCCAGACTTCTCCAAGAGCTCCTACGGTTTCGACCCGGACGGAGCGCCCACCAGGCGGTACAAGCAGCCCGCAAGCATGTGGCCGAAGGGCGGCGGTGGGTGGTCGATATCGACCTGGAGAAGTTCTTCGACCGGGTCGGACACGACGTGCTTATGGCACGAGTGGCCCGCAAGGTCAAAGACCCCCGTGTACTGCGACTGATCCGCAGACTACCTGAGGGCCTGAGTGCTCGAAGGGGGGATCGTCTCGCCACGGGTGGAAGGGACGCCGCAAGGCGGCCCGCTCTCGCCGCTGTTGTCGAACATCCTGCTTGACGAGTTCGACAAGGAACTGGAGAGGCGCGGCCACGCCTTCTGCCGTTATGCCGATGATTGCAACATTTACGTGCGCAGTCGGCAATCGGCGGAGCGGGTCATGGCTTCGCTGATCCAGTTTTCGAACAGCGGCTGAAACTCAAGGTCAACCGCGTCAAAAGCGCCGTTGGCCGCCCCTGGGAGAGAACCTTTCTGGGTTACAGGATGACCTTTCACAAGAAACCGCGGCTCAAGGTATTGAAGGCTCTGTGAAACGGTTCAAGGCCAACCTCAGAGAGCTCTTTCGTCGGGGAAGGGGACACAGCCTCAAACGGGTCATCGAAGAGTCCACCCCGAAACTGCGGGGATGGATCGTCTACTTTCGGCTGGCGGAAGTCAAAGGCATCTTCGAAGAACTGGATAGCTGGGTCAGGCGGAAACTACGCTGCATTCTGTGGCGGCAGTGGAAGCGCTCTTTTACGCGGGCCAGGAATTTGATGCGGCGGGGATTGTCGGAACTCAGAGCATGGAGGTCGGCTCAAAACGGGCGAGGCCCCTGGTGGAATGCAGGAGCCTCGCACATGCACGATGCGTTTCGAAAATCCTTCTTCGATAAACTGGGGCTGATCTGCTTGGTAGACAGTCTCAGACGCTTTCAGAGTGCTTTGTGAACCGCCGTGTACGGAACCGTACGCACGGTGGTGTGGGAGGACGGCGGGGGTGACCCCGCCTCCTACCCGATCCAGATTACTCCAGTAAATGCTTGTTGCAAGTCTGCTGGACCAACGGCACATCCCCGCACGCGATCTGCTTCTCCGCGACCATTCTGATCTCCTGAAGTAATCAAGTAGTAGTCCAGGACCATAGATAACTCCCGATCACAAATACCATCTATTTCAGAAAAATGGGGTTTCCTCTCCTTTGACTTTTTCTCGGCAAGGTAAAATTTTTCCAATTATCGTATTGCGCAAATTCATTGGCGTGCTATTTTTCTTAAAAAGAATTTAAATATTGAACATCTTCCAGTCCGGTTTCTTGGGAAATAAGTTGGATATCCAGCGCTATTTTCCCTGGCTGGTCGATCACCTGAAACTGATCTCCTGGTGTTAGGACTCCAGGCATTTGTCTGTTTGTGCATTTTCAAAAGTTTATCCCTGCAATCATTACCTGATAGCTGAGTGATTTGAATCATAGGGTGCGAAGTCTTTTGCCGTGAAATGGGGACTATTATGCTACTTAAACTGGTAATGTTGTTTTCCATTCTACTTGCTTCCTGCCTTTCTGCTTATGGTGGATGGTTTACGGACCATACCAATTTGGAATACAACATAACTTTTGCGCCGCCGCACAATGAGCCGGTGGTTGGTGACAGGGTGGCGCGATACAGAGTGCAGCTTCGCCCCAGCGTTGAATTCAAATACTTCCGCTACAATCTTAAAATCGACGCCTGGGCTTGCAACACCTGGCAAAGCAATGACGTGATCGGTAATGGCGGAGACGCCTGGGACAATTCGGACTACTCCATCGAAAAATGGCGTATCGGTTTCACCCACCGGGCGGAAGCTGGGCCGAAAATTATTCACCTTTTTACCGAGTATTATGTGCCATACGACAACGATTCCTGGGGTGGACACGGCATGGAGCGGCATTATTATTGGCTGGTCGGTTTCGGTGGCAAGTTCTGGTGAAACCGGACAAGAGCCGTGCTGCAACGGAGTGGGGCGAAAGCTCCACTTTTTTTATATGGATGTTTGACCGATCACTTGTGGCGATCCATCAATTTTTATATGGTGAAGGCAGGCCTCTTTTCACCCCTTTTCCCATTGACAACAATTCGCGAATATTGTTTAAATGCGCCCCTGAAAAGCTCGAAAAACAACTTGGCGGACCTATCTAAGACACTACTTTTGGGGAGATCGCATAGTGAATTCGCTGGCCCAAGAATTGAACGATGACCTGAAACGGTACTGTCCTGCCATTCTGGAAATGCTTTCCACCCTGGGCAAGGAGCTTTACTTTCCCAAGGGGATCCTGAGCCAATCTGCCGAAGCTAAGGAAAAGGCTCATCGCTTCAATGCGACGATCGGCATCGCGACAGAAAATTCAGGGCCGATGTATCTTTCCTGCATGCATGAAAAGCTGACCGGATACGATCCCAAAGACATCTATCCCTATGCTCCTCCCGCCGGCAAACCAGAGCTTCGCAACCTTTGGCAGAAGAAGATGCTGCGGGAAAACCCGTCCATGGAAGGCAAATTTTTCAGCCGGCCGATTGTGACCAACGCTCTGACTCACGGCCTGTCGATTGTTGCCGACCTTTTTGTCGATCCGGGGGATCACGTTCTTCTTCCAGACAAGATGTGGGGCAATTACAATCTGACTTTCGCTGTTCGGAGGGGAGGAGTGGTTCGGACCCATCCGACCTTTACCGCTTCCGGCGGATACAATGTTGAGGCTTTCGAAAAGGCTCTTGCCGAAACCGCAAGGCAGCGGGGGAAGGCCGTCGTACTGCTGAATTTCCCCAACAATCCAAGCGGATATACCCCTACCGTTAGTGAGGGGGAGGCCCTGGTGGATGCCATACTGCGGCAGGCCGAGAGCGGATGCAACATCGTTGCGGTGACGGACGACGCCTATTTCGGGCTTTTCTACGAGGATACCCTGAAGGAATCGCTTTTCGGCCGCCTCGCCAACAGGCATCCGCGTCTGCTGGCGATCAAACTGGACGGCGCCACCAAGGAAGAGTTCGCCTGGGGGTTCCGGACGGGGTTCATAACCTATGCCGGCGGCCTGGCAGAGGAACCGGCGCCGGTACTGAATGCTTTGGAGAAAAAGACCCTGGGTATCATCCGCGGCACCATTTCCAACTGTCCCCATCCGTCCCAGACGTTCGTCATCGAGGCGCTCCGCTCTCCCCTTTTCATTCAGGAAAAGCAGGAGAAGTTCGAAATCCTGAAGCGACGGGCTCTCTGTACGAAACAGGTGCTTCTTGAGGGAGATTTTGCTGATGCCTGGGAGTTTTATCCCTTTAATTCCGGCTATTTCATGTGCCTGAAACTGAAACGGGTTGATGCCGAAGTGTTACGCCTGCACCTTCTGGAAAAGTACGGGGTCGGGACAATTTCGATCAACCGGACCGATCTGCGCATTGCTTTTTCCTGTATCGCCGAAGAGGATCTGCCGGAACTGTTCAACATCATTCATCGTGCCGTTCAGGACCTGTCCTGAAGTTCCTGTTTGAGCCTTTTTCAGATATGGCCCGCCCGGTGCGGGCCTATCTTTTTTGAACCGGCCAATAGCGTTTCGGAGAGGGCATGTTCACCCCTCGTTCCTGCCTGCAGCGTTTGATTCTCGTGCGATTGGGTCAACTGGCGGCGAAAGAGCCGTGTTACCTGGTTGGAGGCGCCGTGCGCGACGTTCTGGCGGGGCGGATGGGGGCGGACCTCGATTTCGCTTTCCCCGCCGATCCTACCCCGATAGCCAGGCAATTGGCCGAAACCCTGGGAGGACACTGGTTTTTTCTTGATGAAGAACGACGGCAGAGCCGGGTGGTGATCCGGGACGGGGAGAAAGGCGACATGACCTGTGATCTTTCTCCGTTCCGCAGCGACTCGCTGTTCGAAGACCTGAAGCTGCGCGATTTCACCATCAACGCGATGGCCTTCCCCCTTGGTGAAGACGGATCTCTTGGAGTTCTTTACGATCCCCTGAGCGGCAGAGAGGACCTGCAAAAAAAGCTGCTCCGAATCTGTTCCCCCTCGGTGCTGCAGGATGATCCGCTGCGTGTCCTGAAGGGGATTCGCCACTGCCTGACCCATGGGCTGGCCATCGAATCGAACACCCTGCACGCAATGAGGGCGGCTTCCAGCCTGTTGTCCCAGGTAGCGCCCGAACGGATTCGTGACGAGCTTTTCGGTATCCTTTCAGCAGGTTCCGTGGAGCGAGGGATCCGTTTAATGCAGGAGTTGAAGATCCTGACCCTGCTGCTGGGATCCTCGCCCGTTGGGAAAGATTACAGGCAGGGGATAAAGCTGATCAGGCAGGCCGAAACCTGGTTGGCAGCGCTGGACTGTAATCCGCAGGCACCTCGCGCCAGAGAGCTGGCGAAGGCAAAAATCGAATCCGATATCGGGCGTGATCTTGTTTTAAAACTGGGGGCTCTCTTGAAAGGCTACGGAACAAAAGATTCAGCCTCGGTCCTGGACAGGTTGCGCTGCAGCCGGCGGCTGCAGGATACGGGGAGGGCGTTTCAAGAGCTTTCGGGTCAACTTTTCGGTGAATTTCTGTCCCTGAGGTGCGGTCGGAGGGGCCGAGCGCTGTGGCTGGCCGCTCTTGGCCCCGATCCGGTTGCCTGCCTCCTGTTTCTTGCTGTCCTTGGGGGGGGAGAAGGAATCCATAAAATCGATGCGGTGGAACAAGGCTGTGAGGACCTGCACGCCTGCCTCGTCGAGGGGCGGATTCCCGATCTGGTGGACGGACAATGGCTGCAAAGGCACGTGGGTTTAGAGCAGGGGCCCGAAGTGGGTCGTGCCCTGGCTGCCCTGCGGCATGAGGAGATTGCGGGCCGGGTTAACAACCGGCAGGAGGCGGAACTGTTTCTGCAGTCCTTCCGTGAAAAAAACCGTTGACAAAACCAGGCCCGGTTCCTAGAATTGCGGCTCTGATCGGCGGGAATAACTCAGTGGTAGAGTGTCAGCTTCCCAAGCTGAAGGTCGCGGGTTCGAATCCCGTTTCCCGCTCCAAAATGCAGGGGTCTGCGAGTTTTCGCCGACCCCTTTCTGTTTTTTCGATCCCCTTCGTCGAGGACTTTGGCCAGAAGGAATGTTTTTGACTGTCGCCCGTCCTTAAGATATTCTTCTGAACCTTACCCGTTGGCAACAGATTCCCTGCAGGAAAATAGAGTACAATGGAGAAAAAACGATTGGTGGTGGTCATGGGAAATGGGAGGCGGGGCCGGAACCAGTCTCCGGAGGTCGAACTGAGATGCCCGCAATGCCGCAAAAAAACGGCGTGGGGAAACAATCCCTATCGGCCGTTCTGCAGTTTCCGATGCCGTTCTCTCGATCTGGGTGCCTGGGTGGAGGAGGAATACCGGGTTCCCGGGGAATCGGCAAAGGACACCGAATCTTCTGAAGAATAGTCATAAAAACAAATAGTTGAAGGGTTAAATTTAATGTACTATCTCACTGTACACAGCCATTTTGCCGCCGCTCACAATCTCATCAACTACCAGGGGGATTGTGAGAACCTTCACGGCCATAACTGGAAAGTCGAAGTGACCGTTTCCGCCAGGGAACTCAATACCGCCGGCCTCGGAATCGATTTCAAGATTCTGAAGAAGGAAACCAACCGGATTCTTGACGAGCTTGATCATAAGTACTTGAACGAACTCGACCCGTTCCGGGATCAGAGCCCTTCTTCGGAAAATATTGCCCGTTTTCTGTTCGAACAGTTGGGTGCGTCCCTCGACAGCCAGAACGTGGCGGTGAAAAAAGTCACCGTTTGGGAATCCGAATATGCCTGTGCCAGTTATGCCAAAGATTGAGGGGCAGCTCCTGGAGGTTTTCTCCTCCATTCAGGGAGAGGGGGTTCTGGTCGGTTGCCGGCAGATCTTTGTTCGAATGGCCCTGTGCAATCTCAGCTGCCGCTATTGCGACACCCCGGTATCAGCGAAGGAGTCCTGCCGCATCGAGGATGCGCCGGGCTCCGGGAATTTTCGGGACGTGGGGAACCCCGTGTCCCTTGAGGTGCTGACAGCCATACTTGCGGACTGGACCGCCCGCAGCCGGGGCCTGCACCATTCCATCAGCCTCACGGGAGGGGAGCCTTTGATGCAGAGCGAAGTTCTGGTCTCCTGGCTGCCGGTGATAAAAAGAATACTCCCCGTGCATCTGGAGACCAACGGCACCCTTCCCGAAGCACTGGAACCCATCCTGACCTATCTGGAATGGATTTCCATGGATATAAAGCTGGCCTCCCAGACCGGACAGGAGACTCCTTGGAAGATCCATGAGGAATTTCTGCGACTGGCCAGGAAAACCTGCTGCGCGGTGAAGGCCGTGGTCGGCGAAAATACTCCTGTTGCCGAAATCGAACAGGCAGCCGCCTTGATGCACCGGGCCGCCCCAGAGACCCTGCTGATCCTGCAACCGGTTACGGAATCCGGCAGGGTGGGCATATCCGCCCCCGTGCTGCTGGAGCTCCAGGCCGCCGCTGCAAAGATACACCCCATGGTGCGCGTCATCCCCCAGACCCATCACTTCATCGGCCTGCCTTAGCTATTGGAGGGTTGTGACCAGGACTGGTAGTGCGTTCCGCAAAACCCCCTGTGACTTGCGATAGCGGCTTTCAGCCGGGATGATTTGCCGGGCAGGTCGCGCAAAAAAGGGTTTTTTTAAATTTTTTATCCAAATCGAAATCGGGATCGAAATCGGTCTTTGGCTCTGAATTTTTGCTTGGATAGCAAAATCCCAATGACCGGAAACAGGAACCAAAAGGCTAACCCCCGATTTCGATTGCGATTTCGATTTGAAAAAACCATAAGTATTTCATAGTGGGCTAAAAAACAGGATTCGTGTTAAAGCCAGGGACTTGGCTTTGCCCCTGGACCAGGGACCGGTGACCGCTTTTAAATCAGGAGGAAGCTTGATGATCATTGAAGAAATGACCATGCCGGAATTCATCGAGGGCCTGGAAAAAACCCGGACCGTTTTGATACCCTTCGGTTCCACTGAAGAGCATGGTCCCCATCTTCCGCTGTCGACGGATACCCTACATGCCGTGGAGGTGGGGCGCAAGCTGGCTGGCAGGCGAAATATTTTCGTGGCACCTCCAATCCCCTACGGCGTCTGTCGATCCACCTCCCGACATCCGGGCACGATCAGTATCGGCACGGCCACTCTGCGCGCGCTCGTGATCGATATCGTTTGTTCCCTTTATGCACAGGGTCTGCGCAATTTCATTCTGCTCACCGGGCATGCCGGCGGTACCCATTCCGCCATGTTGACCGACGGCGGGGAAGAATTACTGGAACGGTTTCCTGATCTGCGCGTGGCGGTTCTGACCGAATTCATGCTGGCAGCCAGGGAAGGGAAGGGGCTGATCGAAACACCGGGCGACTCTCATGCCGGGGAGATCGAGACCTCGCGGATTCTGCACTCCCACCCCCACCTCGTAAAAGGCGCCGCGAATGAGGAGTACCCGGAATTTCCCATGGGGATACTGGTTCGGGACAAACGAAAGTTCTGGACCGGAGGGGTATGGGGCGACCCCACGAAGGCTACGGCTGCCAAGGGGAAGGCTCTGGAGGAGCTGGTGGTCATGACCCTGGATCAATTCGTTTCCCGTTTTGAGGAATGGAAGGAGTAGAGGAAGGTTCACCTGTTCAAGAACTTGCGGGCCAGTGCCGCCTTGACGCAGGGAGGGACGAAAGGATCGATCCTGCCGTCCATTGAGGCGACCTCCTTGACAATCGAGGAACTGAGATAGGCATAAGAAACCGAGGTCATCATGAACAGGGTTTCCATATTCGGATTCATGCTGTGGTTCATCTGGGCCAGCTGAAACTCATTTTCGAAATCGGAAACGGCGCGCAATCCCCGCAGGACAACCCGCGCCCCCTTTCCGGCCATGTAGTTGACCAGCAGCCCGCTGAAGGAATCGACCTCGACCTGCGGGTAGTCCCTGACCGCTTCCCGGATCAGGTCCAGCCGTTCCTCGATACTGAACAGTCCGCGCTTGCTGGCATTCTGGGCGACAGCGACGATCAATCGGTCAAAGATATCCAGGCCCCGCAGAATAATGTCGAGGTGCCCATTGGTGATGGGATCGAAGGATCCGGGATAGACGGCAATACTTTTTTCCATGGCAATCAGGCCTTTGTATCGGTTATAGAATAGAGGACGATCCGGGTCGAACCGTATCTCCTGCGAAGGATGCAGCTCAGGTTTCCGGCTCTTTCCGGCAGGTCCTCACTGGAAGACACCTCGGCACAAACGATCCCGCCTTCGGTCAGCAGGCCGTGTCCGGCTATGGACAGCAGGGCGTTTTCCGCCAGATTCATGCCGTAAGGCGGATCAAGGAAAACCAGGTCAAAGGGGCCGCTGCCGGTCAGTTCGGGAATTTTTTTTAAAACATCTCCCCGCAGAAATCGAATTTTTTCCTGGACTCTGCAGGCCTTGGCATTCGCTTCCACAAGTTGTGCGGCCTGCGTTCCTCGGTCGACCATAAGAGCGATGCTGGCGCCCCGGCTAACCGCCTCCAGCCCCAGGGCACCGGTGCCGGCAAAGAGATCGAGAACTTTTTTGTCGGCAAAGGATCCAAGCTGGTTCGCGAGGATGTTGAACAGTGCCTCGCGCACCCGATCCGAGGTGGGCCGAATCTGACTTCCGGAAAAACCAGCCAGCTTTCTGCCCCTGGCTGATCCGCTGATAATGCGCACGAAGGTCGCCTCTTTTCTGTGGAACCAGGTTCCGCAACCGGTATTTAAACGGTTGAAAAACCTAGCATGTTTCGGGTTTTACGTCAAGCCGGGAGTGCCCGTCACAGGCCCTTGCCCAAGGGATATTTCAGCAGGAAGGGAGATTTTTATATGGAACGGCCGGACCTGGCCCCTTTTGCCGCCAAAAGCCGCGACAGTCGTGGTCGGCGGCATCAGGAAAAATTCAAGGACGTCCGCTCGGAATACGCCCGGGATCGGGACAGGATCATCCATTGCGCCGCTTTCAGGCGGCTCGAGTACAAAACCCAGGTCTTTGTTAATCACGAAGGGGATTATTTCCGCACTCGGCTGACCCACTCCCTGGAGGTCGCCCAGATCGCCTGTGGCATCGCCCGGCGCCTGCTTTTGAACGAGGACCTGGTCGAAGCCCTTTCTTTGGCGCACGACCTCGGTCACACACCCTTCGGCCATACCGGAGAAGAGGTTCTGAACCGGCTGATGGCCGAGTACGGGGGATTCGAGCACAATCGACAATCGCTGCGGATTGTCGAACTGCTCGAGGAGCGTTATCCGGGATTCAGCGGGCTTAACCTCACCTGGGAAACCCGCGAGGGGATCATCAAGCATTCCCCGGACCGGGATCTCGGGGAAAACCCTGAACTGGCCGAATATCATCCGGGGGAAAGGCCGTCTCTGGAAGCCCAGATTATCGATCTTGCCGATGAGATCGCCTACAACAATCACGACATCGACGATGGCCTGAAAGCCGGGTATATTTCATTGTCCGAGCTGGACGAGGTCGATCTCTGGCGCGATACCTTCGCCGAGGTGGGAGAGAAGTATCCGGGCCTCGATCAGGGGCGGCATGTCTACCAGACCATCAGTCATCTGATCGGGGCCCTGATCGGCGATGTGGTGGTGACCACCCTGAGAAACATAGAAAAACACTGCATCGACACCCAGGAGTCGGTGAGAAGGCACGGGCAGCGTCTGGTCTCTTTCAGTTTGGAGACGGGGAGGAGAAACCTTCAGCTGAAAAAGTTTCTGCGGAGGCGTCTTTACCGGCACTACAAAGTCGAACGCATGCGGGTCAAAGCGGAACGTTTCCTGACCATGATTTTCGAAAGTTTTGTGAAAAACCCCTCTTTGCTGCCCTGGAGCCATCAGGGCCGGTGCGAGGAGTTTGGCCGCGAAAGGGTCATCTGTGACTTTATTGCTGGGATGACCGATCGCTATGCTCTGGAAGAATATAAAAAGCTGTTTGATCCTTACGAGCGGGTTTAGCCGGGATCACAGGTGTTTAAGTATCCGCAGGAAAGGGCTGCAAGCTGCAGGAAACCCTGCTGGAACTGAAGAATCAGGGAACATGAATGATCTTTTCCTCGCTCGGGCGGTAGAGCAGGATGGTGTTTCCCAATACCTGAACCACCTTTGCACCCGTTTTCTCTGAAAGCATTGTGGCGGCATCGTGGCGGTCCAGGGAACACCCTTCCTGAATTTTGATCTTGATCAGTTCCTTGGCTGCCAGATTCTCTTCCACAGCGCTGAGGACATGTTCGGACAGATCCCCGCGGCCAAGCATGACAACGGGTTTCAGTTTATGTCCTAGACCCCTGAGGTATCGATTCTGTTTTCCAGTCAGCTTGTTCATTATTGTGTTCCTTTAGAAATCAGCCCAAGGCCAGGTCCGAGGTCTGAGAGAGGCCTTATAACAGAACTTTCCCGGAAAGAAAAGATGAATTCCTGGATAGAGTCAGGTTGTTGTGGAAACAGGGTTTCAAAGTGGGCTTGAAGCTTCAGATGCAAGAGGAACTTGCCCGTCAGTATCGCAGCTCCAAATGAATCCGAGAGGGCTTTTTTGCCGGTCGAATCGTTCTTGAAAATCAGGATTAAATAGATATCGTTCCGGTTTTTTTTCTTATCCCGCCCAGGCCCTCTGTAACGGTTTGGAACGAACTGGTTATTTATTTTAACTCATAACGGTTCCTTGAAGGTGATAACCGCTATTTTTTTCTTAAAAACAGACTATTTTACAGTAACTTGTCCTAATTTATGAGGTCGCCTGGCCAGTGTAACAAAATGGAACGGAAGACCTTTGGTGCAACAGGAAAAAAATGTTTTAAAGCGTGAGCATAAGCATTGACATGAAAAGCTGTTTTGTGTAAAAAGTGTGAGCTGTAAAAAGAGTTGTCTTGTTGTTATGAGGAGAGGGCGAGCGAAGGCGGCTCTCATTTTTTTGGTTCGTGATCTGATTTGCAGGGTCCAGAGGGTGAGGAGGGCTGAATGTTTAAAAAAATCCTTAGCTTTTTTTGTAAACCAAAGGCAGATTCCGATTTGGCGAAACAAAAGGAGAGGAAATCGAGTATGCAAACGTCAACGTGTCAGAAGTCCGGAGCCTGTACGCTGCCTGATCGTGCTACGCTGCCTGAATCCATTTACCAGGAGCTGGCCAATTTTATCGCCCAGCTTCCCACCAAAGAGGGGCACCTGGTAACCGCTCTGCACAAGGCCCAGCACCTGTTCGGCTATCTCCCCCGGGAGGTTCAGGAGTTTGTCGCCGACCAGATGGAGGTATCCCTGGCAAAGGTCTACGGTGTGGTCAGCTTTTACACCTTCTTCACCATGATTCCCAAGGGCAAGTATCCCATCTCCGTCTGTATGGGTACTGCCTGTTTCGTCAAGGGCGCAGACAAGGTTGTCGATGCCCTGAAGAAGCAGCTGAACGTCGAAGTCAGCGAAGTGACCGCCGACGGCAAATTCTCCATCGACTGTCTGCGCTGCGTGGGCGCCTGCGCCCTGGCACCGATCGTCATGGTCGGGGAGAAAGTCTATGGCCATGTGAAGCCTGACATGGTTAAAGACATCATCGCGGACTTTTCTTAATAGGGGAGAATTTGAAAATGGCTAAAATATCGAGTATTGCAGAACTCAACAAGAAGCGCGAAGAGCTGCAGGCCGCCGCAAAAGCCAAGGCCGGCAAGCCCCTCGTCAACGTATCCCTCGCCACCTGCAGCATCGCCTCCGGCGGCAAGGAAGTTCTGGACGCCATGAAGGCCGAAGCCGCCGCTCAGGGTCTCGCCGTGGAATTCATGCAGTCCGGCTGCATGACCTACTGCCATTCCGAGCCCACTGTCGAAATCACACTGCCCGGCAAGGAGCCGGTCGTGTTCGGCAAGGTCAATGCTGAAAAAGCCAAGGCGCTGGTCGAGAAATATATCAAGACCGGTGAGATGGTGGATGGCGTCAAAGTCATCCCGGTGGGCTACGAACGGGTGGTTTTTTAAATAAAAGGAGAAAATAGCTATGGCAGAGAAGAAACAGCTCAGAATAGCAACCAGGAACTCCGGTTTCATCGATCCGGAGAGCATCGAATCCTACATTGCCGTCGGCGGCTATCAGGCCCTGGGCAAATGTGTGACCGAAATGACCCCCGAGCAGGTCATCGAAGAGATGAAGAAATCGGGCCTGCGCGGTCGTGGCGGTGCCGGCTTCCCCACCGGCGTGAAGTGGGGCTTCGCCGCCAAATACCAGTCCGACACCAAGTACGTGGTCTGTAACGCCGACGAAGGCGACCCGGGCGCGTTCATGGACCGTGCCGTTCTCGAAGGCGACCCGCACAGCGTGCTGGAAGCCATGGCCATCGGAGGCTATGCCATCGGCGGCGGCAACGGCACCATCTACATCCGTGCCGAATATCCCCTGGCCATCAAACGCCTGCAGATCGCCATCGCTCAGGCCAAAGAGATGGGCGTTCTGGGCAACAACATCTTCGGCACCAACTTCAGCTTCGACATCGAACTGAAGTACGGCGCCGGCGCCTTCGTCTGTGGCGAAGAGACCGCGCTGATCAACTCCATGGAAGGCAACCGCGGCGAGCCTTACACCAAGCCTCCTTTCCCGGCTGAAGCCGGTTACTGGGACAAGCCGACCATTGTCAACAACGTCGAGACTCTGGCCGCTATTCCCGCCATCCTGGTCAAGGGCGCCGACTGGTTCAACAAGATCGGCACCGAGACCTCCAAGGGCACCAAGGTGTTCGCCCTGGCCGGCAAGATCAACAACGTCGGTCTGATCGAAGTTCCGATGGGCATCACCCTGAAAGAAGTCATTTTCGAAGTCGGCGGCGGCGTGGAAAACGGCAAGGAGTTCAAGGCCGTGCAGACCGGCGGACCCTCCGGCGGCGCGCTGACCTACAAGGATCTCGACGTCAAGATCGACTACGAGAGCCTGATCGCCTGCCAGTCGATGATGGGTTCGGGCGGCATGATCGTCATGGACGAGGACGACTGCATGGTCTCCATCGCCAAGTTCTTCCTCGACTTCACCATGGACGAGACCTGCGGCAAATGTACGCCCTGCCGCATCGGCTCCAAGCGCATCTATGAGACCCTGGACAAGATCACCAAGGGTCTGGCCACCGACGACGACGTCGACAAACTGAAGATGCTGGCCGCAAATGTCAAGGACACCGCTCTGTGCGGTCTCGGTCAGACCATGCCCAACCCGGTTCTGTCGACCATGCGCGTGTTCGAAGACGAGTACCGCGCCCACGTCCGCGACAAGAAGTGCCCGGCCGGCGTGTGTACCGACCTGCTGGAGTTCGTCGTGGTGCCCGAGAAGTGCGTCGGCTGTACGCTGTGCGCCAAGGTCTGCCCGGTGAACTGCATCAGCGGCAAGGCGAAGGAAGTACACGTGATCGATCAGGCCGCCTGTATCAAGTGCGGCGCCTGCCTCGACAAGTGTAAGTTCGACGCCATCATCAAACAGTAATGAAAGGAGACATAGATAATGTCTATGCTGAAAATAACGATTGACGGTAAAGCGACCGAAGTGCCGGCCGGCAGCATGATTCTGGACGCCGCCAAGAAGGTTGACATCACTGTCCCGACCCTGTGCTACCTCAACCTCGAGGAAATGACCTTCAACAACATGGCCGCTTCCTGCCGCATCTGTGTGGTCGAGGTGGAAGGCCGCCGCAACCTGGCTCCTGCATGCGCCACCCCCGTCATGGACGGCATGGTAGTGAAAACCAATACCCTGCGCGTCCTGCAGGCCCGCAAGACCGTCCTCGACCTGCTGCTGTCCGACCACCCCAAGGACTGTCTGGTCTGCGCCAAGTCCGGTGAGTGTGAACTGCAGGCTCTGGTAGAAACTTTCGGTATCCGTGAAGTTGCCTATCCCGGCGTCATGTCTACCTACCGTCAGGATGTCTCTCCTTCGATCATCCGCGACATGGACAAGTGCGTCATGTGCCGTCGTTGCGAAACCATGTGTAACGAAGTCCAGACCTGCGGCGTTCTGTCCGGTGTCAACCGTGGTTTCGACGCGGTTGTCGCTCCGGCTTTCGAAATGAACCTGCAGGACTCGGTCTGCACCAACTGTGGCCAGTGCACCCAGGTTTGCCCCGTAGGCGCCCTGGTTGAAAACGACCACACCTGGAAAGTCATCGACGCCCTGGCCAACCCCGAGAAGGTCACTGTTGTTCAGACCGCGCCTGCCGTGCGCGCCGCTATCGGCGAAGCCTGCGGCATGGAACCCGGCCAGAGCTTCACCGGCAAGATGGCAGCCGCTCTGCGCAAGCTCGGTTTCGACCACGTGTTCGATACCGACTTTGCCGCCGACCTCACCATCATGGAAGAGGGCAGCGAATTCCTCGACCGCCTGCAGCGCTACCTGGATGGCGATAAATCGGTCCGTCTGCCGATCATGACCTCCTGCTGCCCGGGCTGGGTCAAGTTCTTCGAGCACCAGTTCCCCGACCTGCTCGACGTTCCTTCGACCGCCAAGTCTCCCCAGCAGATGTTCGGCGCCATCGCCAAGTCCTACTATGCCGAACTGCTCGGCATCCCCCGCGAGAAGATGGTTGTCGTTTCGGTCATGCCCTGTCTCGCCAAGAAATACGAAGCCGCCCGTCCCGAGTTTGCCGTGAACGGCAACCCCGACGTCGACATCGTCATTTCCAGCCGCGAACTGGGTCGTCTGATCAAGACCATGAACATCGATTTCGCCTCCCTGCCCGATGAGGACTTTGACAATCCTCTGGGTTACTCCACCGGTGCCGCTCCGATTTTCGGCTGCTCCGGCGGTGTTGCCGAAGCGGCTCTGCGTACCGCCTACGAACTGGCCACTGGCGAAACCCTCGCCGATGTCAACTTCGAAGGCGTTCGTACCCTGACCGGCGTCAAGGAAGCGTCCGTTCAGGTAGGTCCGCACACCCTGAACATCGGCGTTGCCAGCGGCCTGGGCAATGCCCGCAAGCTGCTTGAAAAAGTGGCTTCCGGCGAGAAGCAGTTCCATGTCATCGAAGTCATGGCCTGCCCCGGCGGCTGCCTCGGTGGCGGCGGTCAGCCTTACCACCATGGCGACATGGATATCCTGCGCAAGCGCAGCAAGGTTCTCTATGACGAGGACGCCGGCAAGCCCGAGCGGAAATCCCACGAAAACCCCTACATCAAGGAGCTTTACGAGAAATACCTGGGCAAGCCGCTCAGCGACAAAGCTCACCACCTGCTGCACACCCACTACTTCAAGCGGCAGAAACTGTAGGATTCGGATATTAACCGCTGATTTTGCAATCCATCTTCAGGCCGGGCGAGAAATCGCCCGGCTTTTTTTATTTTCACCGGGAATATTTTTATGGAACTTGACCTGCGTCAAAGAAAAATTCGTTCAATTAAAGATAATGGGAGCACGTTTGCATACCGGATGTGGAAGGTTGCCGATGTGCGGCGATGAGGTGGTTGACTCTCGGAACGAACATCGGCAACCGAAACGAACAGACAGACGACAGGATTGGACTGAATGATTGATAAAGACGAAATTATCGGTTGGCTGAAGTGTGACGACAAGGCCCGCCTGGAAGATCTGTGGAACAAGGCCGACAGCATCCGCAGAGAAATGGTCGGTGACGCAATCCATCTCCGCGGGCTGGTTGAAATTTCCAATCATTGCGAAAGGGATTGCCTCTACTGCGGAATCCGAGCCCACAACCGGGCCGTGCCGAGATACCGGATGGAAAGGGAGGAAATCCTTGGGTGCGCACGCAAGGCCGTGCAGTTCGGTTTCGGTACCCTGGTCATGCAGGCCGGTGAAGACAGGGGGCTCGAAGCGGAGTGGATGGCCGAAACCATCCGGCAGATAAAGCAGGAAACATCCCTTGCTATCACCCTGAGCCTCGGGGAAAGGGATATGGAGGAATACCGCCTCTGGAGGGAAGCGGGCGCCGACCGTGCTCTGCTCCGGTTTGAAACTGGGAGACGGGATCTTTACGATCAGATCCACCCGCCTCTGGCAGGTGTGTGCAGCGACAGGCTGACCATTCTCCAGGAGTTGCGGAATCTCGGGTATGAGATCGGCAGCGGGGTGATGATCGGTATTCCCGGGCAGACCTATGAGGATCTGGCCGAAGATATCCTGTCCTTCCGGCGCCTCGATCTCGACATGATCGGGGTAGGGCCTTACATTTCGCACCCTGGAACTCCACTGGCAAAAATCGCCGGTGAACTTGCCGCACCTGCGGGCCTTCAGGTTCCGGCAACCACAGATATGGGTTATCGGGTCATTGCCCTGGCCAGGATTGTTTGTCCCCAGGCCAACATTCCCAGCACGACCGCTCTGGCAACTCTGGATGGCCCTACCGGGCGTGAGCAGGGACTGCAAAAGGGTGCCAACATCATCATGCCGAATCTGACTCCCCGCAAGTATCGGCAGATGTACGAGATCTACCCGGCGAAAGCGGCCAGCACCGAAGAGGCAGAGGAAAGTTGCGCTCTGGCTTTCAAGCAGATTGCGGCGCTGGGTCGTGTTGTCGGCAAGGGAAGAGGGGATTCTCCCAATCTTACAAAGACTTTTAAATCATAATTAAGAAAGAGGTTTAACTATGTGTGCGTTGCCAGCAATGACTTTAAGCAAGGGTGCCGTCGATTTCATTGACGAGGATCATCTCAACGGTCTGCTTGCCAAAGGCAAGCCGAGCCGGCAGAGGATTCGGGATATCATAGCCAAGAGCCTTGCCAAGGAGGCTCTGACAGTCGAAGAAACCGCTGAGCTGGTTTTGACGGATGAGCCGGACCTGCTTGAAGAGATTTTTGACGCTGCCCGGCAGCTCAAGAAAAATGTTTATGGCAACCGCATCGTGCTGTTCGCCCCTCTATATATCGGCAACGACTGTATTAACGACTGTACGTACTGTGCTTTCAAACGCTCCAATTTCGAGGCCTTGCGAAGAACACTCACTCCTGAGGAGATCCGCGGACAGGTCAAGGCCCTCGAAGACAAGGGGCACAAACGGCTGATCCTCGTTTTCGGCGAACATCCCAAATACAACGCCGATTTTATCGCCGATACGGTGCGTAACGTCTATTCGGTCAAATCGGGGTACGGGGAGATCCGGAGGGTCAACATCAACGCCGCTCCTCTGGATCACGAGGGTTACCGCAAGGTCAAGGAAGCCGGAATCGGCACCTACCAGATCTTCATGGAAACCTATCACCATGAAACCTACTCCATGATGCACCCCGGCGATACCCGCAAAGGAAACTACCTCTACCGTCTGGATGGTCTGAGCCGGGCTTTCGAGGCCGGGTGCGACGATGTCGGATTGGGTGTGCTCTTCGGTCTTTACGACTGGCGCTTTGAAGTTCTCGGCATGGTGCGGCATGCGCTGTATCTCCAGGAGAAATACAATGTTGGGCCGCATACCCTCAGCTTTCCCCGTTTGCGTCCCGCTCACGGCGTGGAATTCGACGAGAAATATTTCACCACCGACGCCGAATTTAAACGGATTATCGCCATCCTGCGCCTGGCGGTTCCCTACACCGGCCTGATTCTGACCGCCAGGGAAAAACCGGAGCTTCGCCGCGAACTAATGTCCTTTGGGGTTTCCCAGATCGATGCCGGCAGCCGGATCGAACTGGGCGGCTATACCGAGGCCGGTGATGCCCAGGTCATGGAGCGGGAGCAGTTTTCTCTCGGAGATATCCGTTCCCTTGACGAAGTCATGCGGGAGTTGATGAGCGATGGTTACGTTCCCAGCTTCTGCACCTCCTGTTACCGGAGTGGACGCACTGGGGAACATTTCATGGAATTCAGCATTCCCGGTTTCATCAAGCGGTTCTGTACTCCCAATGCCCTGTTGACCCTCGAGGAATACCTGGTCGACTACGCTTCACCGGAGACCAGAGCGGTGGGGGAGAAGCTGATCGCCGAGGAACTCGAAAAAATGGACGATGGGGATATGAAGCAGCGAACCCTTAAGCAGCTCGAGGACATCAGGGATCGTGAAGTCAGGGACATCTATTTCTGATATGAGCGAATATCGCAAGGAAAAAGATCTGCTGGGAGAGCGGGAGGTCCCTGCCGAGGCCTTGTACGGAATCCATACGCTTCGGGCCCTGGAGAACTTCGCGCTCAGCGGAAGGCGGGTGAACCCGGCGCTGGTCCATGCCTACGGCGCCGTCAAACTCGCCTGTGCCGGAACCAATGGAGATCTCGGCAGCTGGGCCGGAGAAAAAAGACAGGCCATTGAAAGGGCCTGTACGGAAATGATGGAGGGGCTTCTCGACGAGCATGTGGTGGTGGATGCGCTTCAGGGCGGGGCGGGAACGTCCACCAACATGAATGTCAACGAGGTGCTGGCAAACCGTGCCCTGCAGCTGCTCGGCAAGCCGCTCGGGGATTACGACACGGTCTGTCCACTGGAGGATATCAATCTCCACCAGTCCACCAATGACACTTATCCCACAGCCCTTAAGGTGGCGGCCATTCATCTCCTGCGCCAGCTGGAAAGGGACGTTGTGGCCCTGCTCGAGGCTTTCCAGACGCAGGAAAAGGCCCTGGCGCACGTGGTCAAGATCGGACGCACCCAATTGCAGGATGCGGCTCTGACCACCCTGGGGCGGGAAATGTCGGCCTATGCCGACGCCTTTGCCCGGGATCGCTGGCGCATCTATAAATGCGAGGAACGGCTGCGCGTGGTCAATCTCGGCGGGACCGCCATCGGGACCGGATTGGCCGCCCCCCGCCAGTATATTTTCAGAGTGGTGGACAGGCTGCGCGCCATTACCGGCCTGGGTCTGGCCCGAGCGGAGAATCTGATTGATGCCACGCAGAATGTCGACGCATTCGTGGAAGTTAGTGGTATCCTCAAGGCTCTGGCCACCAACCTGCTCAAGATCGCCGGGGATCTGCGTTTCCTCTCCTCCGGTCCCGATGCAGGCATCGGCGAACTGCGACTGCCTCCCCGCCAGGCTGGGTCCTCCATCATGCCCGGCAAGGTCAATCCCGTGATTCCGGAGGCAGTCTCCCAGGCGGCCATGGCTGTCATGGCCAAAGACCAGATGATCGCCCATGCCTGTGCCATGGGGCACCTCGAACTCAACCCTTTCCTGCCCATGGTGGCCGATGCCCTGCTTGGCAGTCTGGATCTGCTTAGCAATGCCTGTCAAATTTTCCGGCGCCACTGTGTCGAGCAGCTGTCTGCGGATGAGGATCGCTGCCGGCAGCAGGTACGAAACTCCACCGCCAGCGTGACGGCCCTGGTGGGTCTTATCGGATACGAGCAGGCGACGGAACTGGCCAGGGCCGTGGCCATCGAAGGAAAAGGATTGCGCCAGCTGGCTTTGGAACGAGGTCTGGTCAGCGCCGAGATATTTGACGAACTGACTTCACCGGAAAGCGTGACCCGTCTCGGAACGCCGGCCGGCAGGGGGAATAGATGAAATCTACACCAAAAGGAATGCGCCTGCACATCGGTCTGTTCGGCCGTCGCAATGTCGGCAAATCCTCATTGCTCAACGCCTTGACCCGGCAGCATGTATCGATCGTTTCGAATGTTGCCGGCACCACAACCGATGCGGTCGAAAAACCGATGGAAATGCTGCCCATCGGACCGGTGCTGTTCATTGACACGGCCGGCATCGACGATGTCGGTGCTCTGGGGGAAATGCGGGTGCAAAAAACCCGGCAGGTCTTCGACCGGGCGGACATCGGCATCATTGTGACCGAAGCCGGGCAGTGGGGAGATTTCGAGGAAGCCATTTTGTCCGAGTTGGGCCGGAGGGAAATTCCCATCATCGTGGTTTTCAACAAGACCGATCTGTTTCCGCTGGAATCGGGCCACACGGAACGATTCAGGGAGCTTCAGGTGCCCTGTGTGGCCACGGCCGCAGAGCGCGGGGAAGGGGTGCTCGAGCTTCGCGAAGCCTTGATCCGGACAGTTCCTGATGAATTCATCAACCCGCCGTCCATTTTGGGCGATCTGGTTCCTGCTGGCGAACTGGCGATTCTGGTGGTGCCGATCGACATGGAGGCGCCCAAGGGTCGGCTGATACTGCCGCAGGTTCAGTCGATTCGCGACATTCTTGACAACGATGCTTACTGCATGGTGGTCAAGGAAAGGGAATTGCGCGATGCCCTGGATCGCCTCAAGCGTCCTCCCGCCCTGGTGGTCACCGATTCCCAGGCTTTTCTCAAGGTGGCCGCCGATACTCCGGAAGAGATCGCCATGACGTCCTTTTCCATTCTGTTTGCCCGATTCAAGGGAGATCTGGTTGAATACGTCAAAGGAACCATGGCCATTGAAAATCTGGTCCCCGGGGACCGGGTTCTGATTGCGGAATCCTGTACGCATCACCCCATCGGAGAAGATATCGGAAGAGTCAAGATCCCCCGTTGGCTGCAGCAGTACGTTGGCGGCAAGGTGGAATTCACCCACATGCAGGGCCACGATTTTCCGGAAGACCTGCCTTCCTACAAGCTGGTCATCAACTGCGGTTCCTGCATGTGGAACCGGCGCGAGGTTCTTTCCCGCATCATGCACTGCCAGCAGGCCGGTGTTCCGACCAGCAATTACGGACTGACCATTGCCTACGCCTTGGGGATTTTTGAAAGAGCCCTGAAACCGTTTCCCGCCGCCATGGACGCCTACCGGGAACTTTCGGGGACTGCAAGCCTTATTTCCAATTGAATTTTATAGTAGGGGGTTGGCAGGCACCGGCGGTTGGGGCTATAATTGCCCACAGCCCGAATTCCGACCATTCTGGTATCTTTCAGGGCACAAGAGAGGAGCGAACATGACCGTTTTCCGGTTCATCGCTGTGTCTGCCCTTTGCAGTCTGATGGTGGTTGTCTCCCCCGTTCTCCTCGGGATATCTGCGGTTTCTGCCGAGGAGAAAAGCCACGAGGAATTCAATATCAAAGGCGGAGGAGGCGCACAAAAGGAAAACCTTTTCAATCTGTTTTTCGGTCACATCCCCATGATGCCAACCCAGCGCGGCACCGTGATTATCGAAGCCTACCATGATGTCAACGGCAACCAGCGCCGGGATGAAGGGGAAGAAAAACTGGAAAAGGTCATTTCCGCCATCGTCGATGAAGTGGAGTATGACCTTCCGGCCTTTATCCCCGGCCTGGATAACGGAAAAAACTACACCATTCTTTTCGAGGGGAGCCGTTATCAACCCGTCGAAAGTAAAAAAGAGGTCTTCATCAAGAAACGGGGCCAGATCATCCGGATCGATCTGCCCTGCCGCGAGGGGAATCCCAACACCTCCCTGGCCGCGAAGGAGGAACGGGAAGAGAGACTGTCCGGTGCATCAGGCATCGGTCTGCGCTGATTCATCCATTGGGGCTGTCTCCAAGGGAGCTGTTTCCTCCGTTCCTTCGATTGCCTTCCGAAGAGAATCTGTCCTCACCCTGAGATTCCCTCTCGCTTCGCGAACCTGTTGCAAAGCCTGGCGGGCCTGTTCGATCACCGCCTCGGCCGATTCATCCACCTGATCCAGCCGGGTATTCAGATCCGCGATCTGCCTGGTCACTCTCATGACCTCCTCACCGACAACCTTCGCCTCCTGGGCCAGTTCCCTGGCCTGATTTTCGATCATCTCCAGGCGTGCTCTGGCCTGTTCGGCCTTTTCGGCCGCGAGGTCGGTTCTTTCCCTTATCTCCTGGTCGATTTTATCGGCTGCATCC
This sequence comes from Syntrophotaleaceae bacterium, assembly GCA_041390365.1. Classification (NCBI taxonomy): domain Bacteria; kingdom Pseudomonadati; phylum Thermodesulfobacteriota; class Desulfuromonadia; order Desulfuromonadales; family Syntrophotaleaceae; species Syntrophotaleaceae bacterium. Next base: position 1,128,489 of record JAWKQB010000001.1, read on the forward strand.
GGCCGCTCGATGGCGGGTGGTTCCTGCGCCGTGGATGCCGGTTCATCTCCCTGGCCGCATCCTCCTGTGAGAAGCAATAATACGCACAGTGCCGGGAAAACCATTTGACGTGTCATTTTTCCTCCTCCTGTTGTTTTTTCAAAAATAACGGCGGTTTGGAAATCTCATTTAATTTATAACAGGTCAAACTGAATTGTTCGAATAAAAACCTTTGCTGGGAAAACGTGGTTTATCCTGATCCTGCCATTGAAAATGCCGATTTGCGTCTTAAAGTTTTTAAAAAGGCCAAAAGCCGGGAAGGTGCCCACATTTACGGCCCCGGTGAATCAATTGCCCAGGAGATGTAATCATGACGACGAAGAAACAACTGCGCATCGCCACCCGGAATTCGGGTTTCATCGACCCGGAGGAGATTGATTCCTACATTCTTGCCGGCGGGTATCAGGCCTTGGGCCGTTGCCTGAGTGAGATGACCCCACAGGAACTGATTCAGGAAATTAAAAAGAGCGGCCTGCGGGGACGGGGCGGGGCGGGTTTTCCGACGGGAGTGAAATGGGAGTTTGCCTCCCGGTATCAATCCGATGTCAAGTATGTCATCTGCAATGCCGACGAAGGGGACCCGGGAGCCTACATGGACCGTGCGGTACTCGAGGGGGATCCGCACAGCATTCTTGAGGCCATGGCCATCGCGGGCTACGCCATTGGAGCCCATAACGGTACCATCTACATTCGTGCCGAATATCCTCTAGCGGTGAAACGGCTGCGCATCGCAATCGAACAGGCCCGGGAATATGGACTTCTCGGAGAAGACATCCTGGGCACCGGATTCGGTTTTGCAATCGAGATCAAGTATGGAGCCGGAGCCTTCGTCTGCGGTGAGGAAACGGCTTTGATCCGGTCCATGGAGGGCAACAGGGGTGAGCCTTACACCAAGCCGCCCTTTCCGGCGGAGGCTGGTTACTGGGGGAAACCCACCATCCTGAACAACGTCGAAACCCTTGCCAATATTCCTGCCATTATCATGAAGGGGTCCGACTGGTTCAGGTCCATCGGAACGGAAACCACCAAGGGGACCAAGGTCTTCTCCCTGGTCGGGAAGATAAACAACGTCGGCCTGATAGAGGTGCCGATGGGGATTACTCTGGGGGAAATCATTTTTGATATCGGCGGCGGGTGCCCTGGGGGGAAAATGTTCAAGGCGGTACAGACGGGAGGCCCGTCAGGAGGAGTCTTGACCTACAAGGACCTCGATGTGCGGATCGATTACGAAAATCTGGCGGCCTGCGAATCGATCATGGGATCGGGGGGCATGATCGTCATGGACGAGGAAGCCTGCATGGTGGCGGTGTCGAAGTTTTTTCTCGATTTCACCATGGACGAAAGCTGCGGGAAATGTGCCCCCTGCAGGATTGGATCCAAGCGGCTGTGGGAAACACTCGACAAGATCACCCGGGGGAAGGGTGATGAGGAGGACCTGGAAAAACTGGAAAACCTGGCCCGCCGGATCAAGGACACCGCCTTGTGCGGCCTCGGGCAGACCATGCCGAACCCGATCCTTTCCACTCTGAGGGTTTTTCGTGAAGAATACCTGAGCCATGTCCGAGACCATTTATGTCCGGCAGGCGTCTGCGAACAACTTCTGGATTTCGTCATCCTCAAGGACAAATGTGTCGGGTGCACCCTTTGCGCCAAGGTCTGCCCGGTGCATGCGATCAGCGGATCCCCCAAGGAAGTTCATGTCATCGACCGGGAGGTCTGCATCAAATGTGGTGCCTGTATCGATAAATGCAAATTCGACGCGATCGTGCGCAGTACGGAGAAAACACCATGTCTTACCATTTTGAACTGATTTTCCAGAAAACGGAACACGGCCGTCCGATTCATGCCTGTGCCCAGGTGGCGCTGGATCACTACTCCGAGGATGAGTACGGCAACATTCTTGTCATACACCCCTGCAAAGAGGCCGAAGACTTTGACTCTCATATTGTCCAACTGATCGATGAGCTGGAAGAGATCCGTCGAAAAGCCAGGGAACAGTTCGCCGCTGCACCCAGGATCTAGATCCAGTTGAGCCCTCTGACAATCTGCAGAGACCTATTGACCCCGGACCGGGAGCGGGAATAGAATAGCGCGGTTTTATGGCCTTCCTTGTTGGGAGGCCTTTTTCCGTGGGGCTATTCCATGCGCAGAGACAGTTTCATCATTGCCGTGGCCGTAACCATACTGGCCATTATAGGCTGGGCGGCCATTAATCGGCCGGAGGCAGAACCCCCCTGGCCGGCCACCATCCAGGGTTTTTCCTTCGCCCCTTATCATAAGGGTCAATCGGGGATAGAACGAATCTATCCCAGCCGTGAACAGGTCGACTCGGACCTGTCCCTTCTCGCCGGACGGACCCATGCAGTCCGCACCTACAGTGTCGACGGAATTCTGGGAGAAATTCCCGAACTGGCCGAAAAACATGATATCAACGTCGCCCTGGGGGCCTGGCTGGAAAGAAATCCGGATCGGAACGAACAGGAAGTCACCCGGCTGCTCGAAATTGCCGCCCACGCCCGCAATGTGGTTCGCCTCATTGTCGGCAACGAGGTACTGCTTCGCGGCGATCTTTCCCTGGATGAACTGACCGTCTTTCTCGACAGGGTGAGGGCCGAAATCGACATTCCGGTCAGCACGGCCGAGCCTTGGCACGTCTGGGTCGATCATCCCGAACTCGCCGACCATGTCGATTTCATTGCCGTCCACATGCTGCCTTACTGGGAAGGGGTACCCCCCGAAAAGGCCGTCGACTATGTCATCGAGCGCATGGGCGATCTCACAGAACTCTTCCCGGGCAAGCCCATCGTCATTTCCGAGGTCGGATGGCCGAGCAACGGCCGGACATTAGGGCGAGCCGTCGCCTCGGAGGCCAACGAGGCCACCTTCCTGCGCCGTTTCCTGGCCAGGGCGGAAACGGAAAACTACATCTACTATGTAATGGAAGCCTTTGACCAGCCCTGGAAACAGGAAACTGAGGGGGCGGTCGGCGCCTACTGGGGGGTCTATGATTTCGAGCGGCAACCGAAGTTCGCCTTTGACGAACCGATTGCCCAGATTCCCGACTGGCCCGTTCTGGCGGCGACTTCCGTCATCGTCTCCCTGATCATCTTTGCCTTGCTTCTGGTCGACAGCCGCCGGCTTCGCAAGCGGGGCCGGAGCTTTCTTGCAGTCATCGCCTATGCTTCGGCCACCGCCGCAGTCTGGGTTGTCTACGATTACAGCCATCAGTATCTGACTCTGACCAACATCCTCGTCGGGGTACTGCTGGTTTTCGGCATGATCGGGGTCATCGTGGTGCTGCTGGCCGAGGCTCACGAATGGGCGGAGGCTCTCTGGGTTTTGGAGCACTCACGGCTCTCGGCGCCGCCGGCGGCAGAAGACGACCTCCTGCCGATGGTATCGGTCCACGTACCGGCCTATAATGAACCGCCCGAGATGATGATAGAAACCCTCGACGCCCTGGCGGCTCTGGATTATCCCCGGTTTGAGGTTCTGGTGATCGACAACAACACCAGGAATCCCGACGTGTGGCAACCGGTGGAAGCCCATTGCCGACGGCTCGGCCCCCGTTTTCGATTCTTTCACGTCGACCAGCTCGCCGGTTTCAAGGCCGGGGCCCTCAACTTCGCCCTGCGCCGGACGTCCCGGGAAGCGGAGGTGGTGGCTGTCATCGACAGCGATTACAAGGTCCATTCCCGCTGGCTGAGGGACCTGGTGCCTCATTTTCTGCAGCCCAACGTCGCCATCGTCCAGGCCCCCCAGGATTACCGGGATGCCGGCGAAAGCGCTTTCAAGGCCATGGCCTATGCTGAATACCGTGGTTTTTTCCATATCGGGATGATCACCCGCAACGAACGCAACGCCATCATTCAGCACGGCACAATGACCATGGTCCGGCGCAGGAGCCTGGAACAGGTGGAAGGGTGGGGAGAATGGTGCATTACCGAGGACGCGGAGCTGGGACTGCGCATCTTCGAAAAAGGGTATGAGGCTGTTTACGTCCCCCGCAGCTATGGCCGGGGGTTGATGCCCGACACCTTCCTCGACTACAAGAAGCAACGTTTCCGCTGGGCCTACGGCGCGGTGCAGATCCTGCGCCGCCATGGCCGCATGCTGATTTTCGGAGGAGACAGTCGACTCACCTTCGGTCAACGCTACCATTTCGTGGCCGGATGGCTGCCATGGCTGGCCGACGGCATCAACCTGCTTTTCAATCTGGCCGCTTTGTTCTGGACGGCCGGAATGCTGGCCGCACCCGGGAGAATCTACCCTCCGTTGCTGGTGTTCTCCCTGCTGCCCCTGACCCTGTTTATCTTCAAGATCGGAAAGCTGATCTATCTGTACCGAACCCGGGTCGGCGCCAGCAGCGTCCAGACCATGGCTGCCGCATTCGCCGGTCTGGCCCTCACCCACACCATCGGTGTGGCCATGCTCACCGGTTTCGTCAAAACAGGGCTGCCGTTCTTCCGCACGCCCAAGCTGGCCAACCGGCAGGTGCTGCTGCAGGCCCTGCTGGCCGCCCGTGAGGAAGTCCTGCTTCTGGTCGCTCTGTTCCTGGCCGCGGCGGGAGTGATCGGGCGATTGGGTACGGAATCACTGGATCTGCTGATGTGGTCCGTCATGCTGCTGTTGCAATGCATCCCTTATGCGGCTGCCCTGCTGGTATCCATCATCAGCGCTTTACCGCAGCTGCCCTCTAACTGGATCGGCGAGATCGGGAGCAGCGTCAGGGAACACCGTCACCCGCTCCGGGCAAAATGCTCCTTCAGGGCGCGATGATCAACCCTGCAAAAATGGAAAAACCCCGCCCGGGGCAGGCGGGGTTTTTCCAGATATAACGCCATTTTTGCCCTCGGGACCGTCTCAGGCCCCGGTGATGCTCATCCCTGCCGGCGGGACGAAGGTGCGCTGGCTCAGTTCCCGATCCAGCATCAGCAGTCCGCGCCCGTCGTTCCCCATCCGCTTCAGCTTTTTCAGTTCGAGTCCGAAGCTGGCTTCTTCCTCGACCTGCTCGCTGACGAACCATTGCAGAAAGATTTCAGCGGCATGGTTCCCTTCATTCTTGGCCAGCGTCATCAGCTGGTTGATCCTGTCGGTGACAAACGCTTCATGCTTGCAGGAATATTCGAAGACATCCTGAGCGGATTCGTAATCGGTTTTGGGACCGTCGATCGGAAGGAGAAGAGCCCGTCCTCCGGCTTCGCAGATGAATCGGAAGAATTTTTCCCCGTGGCACATCTCCTCGAGGCTTTGCAGGTGCATCCAGTGAGCGAAACCGGGCAGGTCTTCTCCTTCGAAATAGGCGGCCATGGCCTTATAGAGATAGGCCGAAAAGAATTCGTTTTTCATCTGTTCGTTCAAGGCATCCTGCAGCTTATTACTGAGCATTTTTCCTCTCCTTATGAGTAGATTCGTTTATACCTTTTATGAGTTTGTAGCAGCGGATGACGATTCTCCTTGCTGTCCTTCACCAACCAACTGATTTCGCAGCTTAAGTAAAACATCCCGGATACGTTGGGAATTATCGGGTCCCATGCGCAGCAGAAGCTTCCGGCCGGCCGACAGGGATTCCAGCTGAGGATCGGCATAGCGGAACGCTTTGACATGCTGCACAACCGGGAGAGGGTATTCGACTTCGGGCGTGTCTATCATGTGGTCCAGGACCTGGATCATGCGATCGTGAAAATATCCCTTCGGATGGCCCAACTGGCGGTAGGCCTGTTCCATCAGCGGATAGACGGTAAGATAGGTGTATTTTAACCTTTCCGACGGTACCGCTTCCGCCAGCCGGACATAGGGGGTGTAGCGGCGAAAGTTTTCTGCGGCGATAACCCTGCTGCCCGCCTCGCCCGAGACCTGGAACTGGCCGGGAGGGGACTGTGCCGGTACATGCTGGTGGGGATATTCCTTGCGGGGCAGGGAATCGATGATCAGAACCATGCGAGGAATGAACTCCTGGGAAACCAGGACTTTGGAGGATTCACCGAAAAGGCGCAGGAAAAGCTCCTTCATGTAGGGGTCGCTGTCGGCCAAAGCCGGTAAGGGTCTTGCCGGTTTCTCTTCCTCGGAAGCGATCCTTTCTTCCGCCGGAAGGGGGTAGCGAATCTCCGGTTCTGCTTCGAGAGGCGCCGCGGGAGGCCTTTCCAGCTCTGTGACCACCGGCGGCGAGGAAGGTTTCTGCGGCCATAGGAAAAAGACCACCAGCAGGGTGACCACCAGCAATCCCAATATGAGAGCGGCGATATGAAAAGGTTTCATGTCAGCGATCTCCCCAAGCATCGGTTTTAATCTTCAGATGAAATAAGCATGTAATAGAACAAGCATAGGTGACCGGACAGCTTCCGTCAAACCGTCCCCTTGCAGATTTCGACCTGTAAACCCAAAAATTACGACTATTTGAAGAAAAGGACCGGTTCCTCTTGCTTTTCCCGACAGGGTCTGATAACGGTAAAGCCTTTCGTAGCGGGACCCCTGAAAAAGACACGCCCGGTCCGCCCAACCCTTCCGAGGTGCGCCAGGAAATGAACAAGTATGAAGCAGTCTATCGGGCCACCCTGACCAAATGGGGGGAAGAGGCCCAGTATGATCAGGCCGTCGAGGAGTGTGCCGAACTGATTGCGGCGCTGAAACATTACAAGCGCGACAAGATAGGACCCGAGCAGGTCATCGAGGAGTTGGCCGACGTAGCCCTCATGGTCGGGCAACTCAGTTTCATGTTCGGGGAGGACCTGGTGCAGCAGGCCGTTGAAAGGAAGCTGGCCAAGCTGGGCAGACTGCTGGAGACGTGATGGAATTACCTGATTACGATTTTTTTCCGACACCTCTGTTTGCTGACAAGCTCGAAAGAATCAGGAAACAGGATCCTCCCGGCCATGCCCGCATCATGAAGGTGATCGAACGCCTGCTGTTTCACCCCGAAGACGCCGATGGAAGGATGCACGGCGTTCATCACGGGCGGCTGAAAAAGTACGTCGGTCGTCGGGATTACCGGTTGATCTATCACTGGTGCAGACTCTGTCGCAAGGAAAACCGCCGATTCGAAGACCAGTGCGGTTACTGCGAAAAAATTCCGGACCATAGCGTCATTTTTTTTGATGTTTATCACAAGAACGAACTCGCCCACCTGAAAAACCTCTGAAAAGCGTTTCTCTCCGGCAACGCCATACCTGGTCTGGCAAAGGTCGTTACCCGTTCTGCCGATCACGGCTTGAATCATTCCGGCAATAAAGGTATGCTCCTGAAAGAACTCAGATTTCCATGAATTGACATCTTTTGTCGAAGGAAAGGGAACGGCATGATTCTCAGTCTCTTGCAGAAAAGGCGCAGCATCCGCTGTTTTGAACCTAGGCCCGTTGAACAGGAAAAGGTGGATATTCTGGTCGAAGCCCTTCTCAGATCCCCCTCATCCAAAAGAAGAAATCCCTGGGAATTTGTCGTGGTCACCGACCCCGAAATTTTGTCCGGACTGGCGGGCGCCAAGCCTAAAGGTGGTGATTTCCTCAATTCCTCGCCCCTGGCTATTGTCATTTGCGCCGATCCTGAAAAGTGCGATGTCTGGATCGAGGACTGTTCGATTGCCGCGATCATCCTGCAGTTGGCGGCGGAAGATCTCGGCCTGGGAAGCTGCTGGTCACAGATCCGGCTCCGTCCAACCGAAGCCGGTGGCCGGGCTTCCGATTACATCCGCGACCTGCTCAACCTGCCAAGCGGCTTTGAAGTCGAGGCCGTGGTCGGTATCGGCTATCCTGGCGAAGAGAAAAAAGCCCATCCCCGATCCTCCCTGGAGTTTGAAAAAATCCATCTGAATCGCTTTGGGGCCTGACCCGGGCAAGGAGAATCCGGAATGACCAACATCATCGACACTCACAGCAAATTGTTCGGTTATCTTCTCTGGCTGTTCGGCTTCACCGGATCGCACCGGTTTTACTATGGCCGGCCGATTTCCGGAACCATCTATTTCTTCACCCTGGGACTCCTCTTCATCGGCTGGATCATCGACCTCTTTCTGATCCCGTCCATGGATCGGCAGGCCGATCTGGAATTCGTCCCGGGACACCTCGATTATAATATCGCCTGGCTGCTTCTTGTCTTTCTCGGCGTCTTCGGCGTCCACCGTTTGTATATGAGGAAGTGGATCACCGGGATTCTTTATCTGTTGACGGGCGGATTTTTTCTGCTGGGGGTTCTCTACGATTTCTGGACCCTGAATGATCAACTGTCCAAAATCAACCGTTCCGCGGTTTAGGGGAGGGATCGAGAGTGGAGGTCCTCAAAAGTGAAGGCTGTTTTGTCTGCGGATTGGACAATCCGTCCGGTCTGAAAGCCCGTTTTACCACCGACCGGGAAAACAATCGCTCCAGCTGCCGTTTGATCCTCGATGCCCGGTTCCAGGGTTGGGCAGACGTGGTGCATGGAGGAGTGATTTCCGCCCTGTTGGACGAAGCCTGCATCTATGCCGGGCTGGGGCTGGGGCGGCAACTGGTGACGGCCGAGCTTTCCGTTCGGTTCCGGAAACCGCTGCCTGTGGACAGGGAAGTCCTGGTTTCGGGAGAAGTCTTGGAAATCCGTCGCAAGGTTCTGCGGGTCAAGGCCTGGCTTTCCCTGGACGATGAGGTCCACGCCGAAGCGGAATCGCGGGTTTTCGTGCTTGATTAACCAGGATTCAACGGTGTCGTGCCTGCTTTGACGGCGGGCGTTCTGCCCCCTCGATGACCTGCGCATCTTCATTCGGTGGCTGAAATGTCCGCCTCGACCACAAATCGTTTGATTTTTCGGGTAGTCGTTTTCGGGAACTCGTCATCCCGCAAAGTGAAACGCTTCACCCGCTTGTAGTCCGCCAATCGCTGTCCGCCCGCCACGATCTCCCGACGAATCAGTTCCTTGAGGCCGGCCTCATTCAGGGGCGGAATCCCCTGTTCCCTCACATGCCGGTCAATGGCTTCATGGTCAGGATAGACCTGGGCATGCACCTCCTCCTCGCTGGCGTCCAACTTGTGGCCGTAGACCATGACCTCGGCGATAAAGGGGCTTTTCAACAGCTCGTTTTCCACCTCTTCAGGGTATATATTCTTGCCCGACGGGGTGACGATCAGGTTTTTAACCCGGCCGCAAATGGTCAAAAAGCCTTCCTCGTCCAATTTCCCGAGATCCCCCGTATGATACCAGCCGCCTCGGAGAACCTCCGCGGTTTCCTCAGGACGATTGTAGTACCCCTGCATGACGTTGGGACCACGAACCAGGATTTCCCCCACACCCTCCTCGTTTGGACTATCGATGCGGACCTCCACACCGGGGATGGGGCGACCGACGCTTCCGATTTTTTTTTCGTTCGGACATTCCACGGAAATGACGGGAGAGGTTTCGGTAATGCCGTATCCCTGGTAGATCGTGAAACCGAGTTTTTCCAGGCCGATCGCGATTTCAGGGTCGAGGGCAGCACCGCCGCTGATGAAGGTCACATTGCCGCCCAGATTCTTTTTGACCTTGGCGCTGACCAGCGGGCGGGTGATCGGATTGGCGAATAAAACCCTCGAAAGGGCCTTGTCGTTGATATTTTTCATGATGCGGTTCAGCAGCAGCCGGAAAACAGCCGGGACACCAAGGAAAATAGAGGGTTTTTCCTCAACGAGATTCTGGCCGATCTTCTTGATCGATTCGGCGATGGAAATCGTCCCGCCGAGAGACAGGGGGATCAGCATTCCGGCAACCTGTTCGAAGACATGGTTGATGGGCAGAAAGGAGAGGGTATGCATGGTGTGATCGACGTCCAGCCGTGGAATGGAATTCCTGATGTTGCTGATAATGTTGGCGTGGCTGAGCATGGCTCCCTTGGAGCGTCCGGTCGTGCCCGAGGTATAGAGAATGACGGCCGTATCCTCGCTGTTTCTGCCCGAGGGGCGGGGAGGGGTATCGGCGACGACAAATTCATCGAAGCTGCAAAGACCATGATCCTGGCAGAATTTTCGAAACCGCAGCGCCTCCTTGGCAAACAGGCCACGTTCCTGCACCTCGGCGGTTTCCGCTTGAGAATTTTGCCGCAAAAGTCCTTCCAGTTGACGGCCAAGGGCTTCCATGCGGGATCTTTCATCAGGAGGGATATGGAACTTCTCAGCCAGTTGCTGCCACTCGTCAACCATCAAGGCAATCGTCTCAGACAGCGTCTGCAGGGCGTTCAGGTCCGAGGAACCATCAAGGAGGACGATTTTTTTCAGATCCGGCAGTTCTCTGCCGATTTCGGCCACACCATCAAGGTAAGCTCTTTCGGTAAACAGGATGCAGCTGCCGCAATCTTCGAGAACATGACGGAGTTCACCGCTTTTCAATTCCTTGTCTACGGGCACGACGATACCGCCGGCGTGGAGGATGCCAAGATAGGAACTCATCCAGCGGGGGGAATTGGGACCGAGCAGCGCGACGCGATCACCGTGCCGCAGCCCCCAGGTCTGCAGACCTGCCGCGACCCTCTCGACGTCGCGCCACAAATCCCGGTACAGTGTTTCCCGCCACAGACCGGCGACTTTTTGCCGCACCGCGGCCTTGGCAGAAAACTTGCGACTGCTGTCGCTGATCAGTAGATCGATGGTACTCACGGGATTTGCTCCTCCTCGGGTTTATGGCATGTCAATCGTCTCTATCATACAGGCGGCATCGTAACCGGGCAACGAATCTGAGGCAATTAAAAACATGATCCGCCGAAGCAGGGCTGCAGCACAGGGCTTTTCCCTTTACAAGGGACTGGCCCTTTGTGTACCCTATAAAGTCTTTGCACGCCCGAGTCGTTTCTAAAGATTTCAGTCGAAACCGCCATTTAACGCCCTGCGGTGGAAACTCGCTGAAAGGATCGGGGTATTTTACCTTGAGGATATGCAACCTTTATGGATCAGAGCCTGATACGCAACTTCTCCATCATTGCCCATATAGATCATGGCAAATCGACCCTCGCCGATCGCCTGCTGGAGGCGACGGGAGCCCTCACGGAAAGGGAGAAAACCAACCAGTTCCTCGACAAGCTCGATCTGGAACGGGAAAGGGGCATTACCATCAAGGCCCAGGCCGTGCGTCTCAATTACCGGGCCCGGGACGGCCGAACCTACGTTCTCAATCTGATCGACACCCCCGGGCATGTCGATTTCACCTATGAAGTGAGCCGATCCCTGTCCGCCTGTGAAGGGGGGCTGCTGGTGGTCGATGCGTCCCAGGGGGTGGAGGCCCAGACTCTGGCCAACGTCTATCTGGCTATCGACCAGAACCTGGAAGTCTTTCCCGTACTGAATAAAATCGATCTCCCCGGAGCGGACCCCGCCCGGATCAAGGAGGAAATCGAGGAAATCATCGGCCTCGACGCCTCCGATGCGGTGGAGGCCAGCGCCAAGGAGGGGATCGGCATCGAGGAGATCCTCGAAGCGATCGTTCAGAAGATACCGCCTCCCAAAGGCGATGCCGAAGCGCCCCTGCAGGCGCTTATTTTTGACTCCTGGTACGATTCCTATCAGGGAGTCATCGTGCTGGTACGGATCAAGCAAGGGACCCTGCAGAAGGGGGACAAAATCAAACTGATGGCCAGCGGCAGGAGTTACGAAATCCTCAAGCTCGGCGTCTTTTCCCCCCATCCGGTGGAGATGACCTCCCTGGCCGCCGGCGAGGTCGGTTTTGTCATCGCCGGCATCAAGATCGTGCAGGACGCCAAGGTCGGGGATACCCTGACTCATTTTCATCGGCCGGCGAGCGCACCCCTGCCGGGTTTCAAGGAAGTCAAGCCGATGGTCTTCTCCGGGCTTTACCCCATCGACACCGGGGAGTATGATTCCCTGCGCGATGCCATGGAGAAGCTGCGCCTGAACGATTCCTCCTTTTCCTTCGAGCCGGAGAACTCTCTGGCCCTCGGCTTCGGATTCCGTTGCGGTTTTCTGGGGTTGTTGCACATGGAGATCATCCAGGAGCGTCTGGAAAGGGAGTTCAACGTCGATCTCATCACCACCGCGCCAACGGTACGCTACCAGGTCACAACGGTGCAGGGGGAGGAACTGGTGGTGGACAGTGCCAACAAGCTGCCGGATGTTCAGTACATCGACCAGATCCGTGAACCCTACATCCTGGGATCGATCCATGTGCCGAACGAATATGTTGGCGCGGTTCTGGCCCTGTGCGAAGAAAAACGGGGCGTTCAGCGGGAAATCAAGTATCTGACGGCCAACCGGGTCATGGTCGTTTACGAGCTTCCCCTGAGCGAAATCGTGCTTGATTTCTACGATCGCCTCAAGTCGATCAGCCGCGGCTACGCGTCCCTCGACTACGAATTCCTCGACTACCGCCCCAGCGATCTGGTGCGGTTGAACATCCTTGTCAACGGGGATCCGGTCGACGCCCTGTCCCTCATTGTCCATCGGGACAAGGCCCAGTTTCGCGGACGCGAACTGGTGGCCAAGATGAAGGAGTTCATTCCCAGACAGCAATATGAAGTGGCGATCCAGGCGGCCATCGGCAGCAAGGTGCTGGCCCGTGTCAACGTCAAGGCACTGCGCAAGGACGTCACCGCCAAGTGCTATGGCGGCGACATAACGCGCAAGCGGAAGCTTCTGGAAAAACAGAAGGAAGGTAAAAAACGGATGAAACAGGTCGGCAACATCGAATTGCCTCAGGAGGCTTTCCTGGCAATCCTTAAAGTGAAAGAGAAATGACACATGCTCTTCAAATCCAAAAACCGCAACAAACCCTGGTACCGGGAATACGGTGAAGCACTCCTCTTCGCCCTGATTCTGGCCCTGATCATCCGCACCTTTGTGGTTCAGGCCTTCAAGATTCCGTCCGGGTCGATGGAAGACACCCTGCTCGTCGGAGATCATCTGCTGGTCAACAAGTTTATCTACGGCATCCAGGTGCCGTTTGCCGATGACAAAATTCTCTCCCTGCGGGACCCGGAGAGAGGCGACATCATTGTCTTTGAATATCCCGAGGATCGGGAAAAGCCCTTTTTCCAGAGAAGGGATTTCATCAAGCGGGTGGTAGGTGTTCCCGGTGACGTGGTCCAGATAACCAACAAGCAGGTCTATCTGAACGGTCAGCTTTTCAATCTGGAACAGGCGGTTCACAAGGAGGATAATGTTTTTCCGGCGCATTTTTCGCCCCGGGACAACATGCCTCCCGTTCTGGTGCCGCCAGGTAAATATTTTGTCATGGGCGACAATCGGGACCGTTCCCACGACAGCCGGTTCTGGGGCTTTGTCGACGACGACGAAATCAAGGGTCTCGCGTTCATCAAATACTGGTCCTGGAACGGTGAAAACCATCGCCCGCGCTGGAGCCGGATCGGAAAACTGATCCATTAGCCCGCCAGATCGATTTGTGATTGACGGCACTTCGGGGTTTTGATAGAGTCCCCGAAACAGTTCGATTCAGAGAGATACAGGCATGCCTTTTAAGCTGATCCAGAGAGATCAGCAAGGGTGGCGATAATGTTGTTCGAAAATAAAGCGGTAATAAACAGGGTATCCTTTCGCATACGGCGAGGGTACCCTTTTTTGTGCCCTGAAAATCCCGCTAAAGGGGCAGAAGGGCGGACGAACATGAATGAACAGCCTGTCAGGGAGGCCGAATGACGACACGGGAAACCATCCTTCTGGACAATCAGGCAATCGCCCGGGCCTTGACCCGAATTGCCCATGAAATTCTTGAAAAGAACAAGGGAACAGAGGGCATGGTCCTGGTAGGGGTGCGCCGCGGTGGAGATCATCTGGCGCGCTGTCTGCAGAACCGGATCCGGGAAATTGAAGGGGTGGAGGTGCCGATGGGGTCCATTGACATCACCATGTACCGCGATGACCTCGGGTCGCGGGGAAAGCTCCCCGTCGGCAGGACCGAAATCCCCTTTTCCCTGGATGACCGGCATATCGTGCTGGTGGACGACGTACTGTTTACCGGGCGCACCATTCGGGCGGCTATGGACGCCCTGATCGATCTCGGCAGGCCGCGGTCCATCCAACTTGCGGTCCTGATCGACCGGGGCCACCGCGAACTGCCGATCAGGGCCGATTTTGTGGGCCGCAACGTGCCAACCTCGCGCAGTGAAAAGATTCTGGTTCAGTTCGGGGAACAGCAGGCGCCCGAGGAGGTGCGCCTGGTCAAACCCTGAACCGGCGTGTCAAATCGGTCCGTTTCCTGGTGGAACAGGGCCGTGACCCTTTTTCTTCAGCATCCATTCGGGCATGGGTGCACAAAAAGTCCGAACATCCGGAGGTCCGCCATGTCTTTCCGACATAAACACATTCTGGGTATCGAACCGATGTCCGCCGAAGACATCACCCAGATTCTCGATACCGCAGACAGCTTCAAGGAGATCAGCACACGGGAGATCAAAAAGGTGCCGACTCTGCGAGGGAAAACCATCATCAACATTTTTTTCGAAGCGAGTACCCGCACCCGCACCTCCTTTGAAATTGCCGGCAAACGCCTCTCTGCCGACACGGTCAACATCAGTGCGTCGACCTCCGCCGTGGTGAAGGGGGAAACCCTTGAGGATACCGCCCGAAACCTGGAGGCCATGCATCCCGACATCATTGTCATGCGGCACGGGCACTCCGGCGCTCCCCACTACCTGGCGGAGCGCTGCGGGTTCTCCGTGGTCAATGCCGGGGATGGCGCCCATGAGCATCCCAGCCAAGCCCTGCTCGACCTGATGACGATCCGGGAGAAAAAAGGGCGGATCGAAGGGCTGACGGTCGCCATTGTTGGCGACATTACCCACAGCCGGGTGGCCAGATCCAACCTGTACGCCCTGAAGAAAATGGGCGCCCAAGTGCGCCTGGCCGGTCCGGGAACCATGCTGCCGCCTGGAATCGAAAGACTCGGCGCCCAGACCTTCAATCGCATCGAGCCGGCCATTGAGGGCGCTGACGTGGTGATGATGCTGCGCATCCAGCAGGAGCGCCAGGGCAAGACCCTGCTCCCCTCGACCCGCGAGTACAGCCGGTTCTTCGGTCTGAACCGGGAGAAACTGAAACTGGCCGCGCAGGATGCGATCGTCATGCATCCCGGTCCCATGAACCGGGGCGTGGAGATCGCTTCGGATGTGGCCGACGGCTCTCAGAACGTCATTCTCGACCAGGTTGAAAACGGCGTGGCGGTACGGATGGCCCTGCTGTATCTCATTTCGGGCGGCGAGCATCCCGCCGAATAATCCGGCGGCTTGCGCTGCCGGAACGGTTTTTGCCGATAATCAAAACAGTCTTTACGGGGTGGACGATGAAAATACTAATCAAAAACGGCAGACTTCTGGACCCTGCCCATGGTGTCGATGACAAACTCGATCTGCTTGTTCAGGACGGAAAAATTGCCGGAATCGGCCAGGGAATTGAAGCGCCCGATGCTGAACTCGTGGAGGCTGCCGATTCCCTGGTCGTGCCCGGACTGATCGATATTCACGTTCATCTGCGGGAGCCGGGGCAGGAGTACAAGGAGGACATATACTCCGGGACCCGGGCCGCTGCGGCGGGAGGCTTCACCTCGGTAGCCTGCATGCCGAACACCTCGCCGGTGAATGACAACAAGGCGGTGACTCGGTTGATTCTGGAAAGAGCCGCCGAAGCGGGTTTTGCCAACGTCTATCCCGTTGGCACCATTACCCGCGGCCTGCAGGGGGAAACTCTGGCTGAAATGGGCGAGCTGCGGGAAGCCGGCTGCGTGGCCATTTCCGACGACGGCCGTCCCGTGGCCAGCGGCGAGATCATGCGCCGTGCCATGGAATATTCCCGATCCTTCGATCTGCCGGTCATCAGCCACGCCGAGGATCTCTCCATCGTCGCCGGCGGTGTCATGAACGAAGGGTTCGTGTCAACCGAACTGGGACTTAAGGGGATACCCTGGGTTGCCGAGGACGCCATGGTGGCCCGGGACGTCATGCTGGCCGAATTTACCGGGGCCCGTCTGCATGTCGCCCATGTCTCCACCCGGGGGGCGGTCGAAATCATTCGCGCGGCAAAAAAAAGGGGTGTAAAGGTGACGGGGGAAGCGACCCCTCATCATTTTACACTGACGGAGGAGGCCGTGCGGGGATACGACACCAACGCCAAGATGAATCCGCCCCTGCGAACGGCCGACGATGTCGCCGCCATCAGGGAAGGGCTGGCGGATGGCACTCTCGGGGTTATCGCCACCGATCATGCGCCCCACCATATCGACGAGAAGAATGTCGAGTTCAACATTGCCCTGAACGGCATTGTCGGGCTCGAATCTGCCCTGGCCCTGACTTTGCGTCTGGTCCAGGAGGGGGTCCTGACCTTGCCCCGGGCCATCTCCTGCCTGACCTGCGGACCGGCACGAGCCCTGAACATCCCTCGGGGTACCCTGGAAGTGGGCAGGGCGGCTGACATAACGGTGATCGATCCGGAGCATAAATGGACCTTCCGGGCTGCAGACATGGTCTCCAAAAGCCGCAACACCCCCTTCGACGGCTGGAAGTTTGCAGGGGCTGCAACCATGACGATCTGCGGCGGCCGGGTGGTTTACCGCCGGACGGTGTAAATTATAGGTGAGGAGTGAGGCGTGAGGGGTGAGGTGTAATTCTTCCGTCTAAAAAAGGGTCTTCCTTTTTTTTCTCCTCACTCCTAACCCCTCACTCTACCGTATTTTCAAGCACCAAGGAGCATTAACCTTATGAAAGCGATTCTGGCCCTTGCCGACGGCAGGGTTTTTTACGGCAAGGCCCTGGGTGCCCGGGGCGAAACCACCGGGGAGGTGGTTTTCAATACCAGCATGACCGGATACCAGGAAATTCTCACCGACCCCTCCTACTGCGGGGAAATCGTGACCATGACCTATCCGCAGATCGGCAACTACGGCATCAACCCCGAGGATGTGGAATCGGGCAAACCCCATCTTGCCGGTTTCGTGGTCAAGGAAGCCTGCGAATACCCCAGCAACTGGCGCTCCCGCAAGTCCCTGGGCGCCTATCTGGAAGAAAACGGCATTGTCGGCATCCAGGGGATCGACACCCGGGCCCTGGTGCGCCATATTCGTGACAATGGAGCACAGACCGGGATCATTTCCTCCATCGATCTCGATCCGGAAAGCCTGATCGCCAAGGCTCGCCGTGCTCCCTCCATCGTCGGGCGGGACCTGGTTCGGGAAGTGACCTGCAAAGAGCCTTACGAATGGCACGAAGGTCTCTGGGATCTTGAAAAGGGCTATGCTCAGGCCGACGGCCAGGAGCGTTTCAAGGTGGTTGCCTACGACTTCGGCATCAAGCGAAACATTCTGCGCAATCTGACCGCCTCGGGCTGCCAGGTTACGGTGGTTCCCGCCGATTTCCCTGCGGAAAAAGTGCTGGGAATGAAACCCGACGGTGTCTTCCTCAGTAACGGACCCGGCGACCCCGAACCGATCATCTATGCCCAGGAGAACATACGCCAGTTGCTGGGAAAAGTGCCTGTTTTCGGGATCTGTCTGGGGCATCAGCTCCTGGCTCTGGCTCTCGGCGGCCAGACCTACAAACTCAAGTTCGGTCACCGGGGCGGCAACCAGCCGGTCATGCGGGAAGAGAGCCGGCAGGTGGAAATCACCTCCCAGAATCACGGTTTTGCCGTCGCCGGCGACTCCCTCAAGGACGAGGCGGTGCTGACCCACATGAACCTCAACGACAACACCATCGAAGGTCTTGAGCATTGCCGGTTGCCGGCTTTTTCCGTCCAGTACCACCCGGAAGCTTCTCCCGGTCCGCACGACGCCCGGTATCTTTTCCAGCGTTTCATTGCGATGATGGAAAAAGAGCAGTAGGCAAGGTGACCGGTCAGCGAAACCGGATGGAACGCGAATCCGTTTTTCAGTCCGCCGCATCGGCGCTCATTATTACCAAGGAACCAGAATGCCAAAACGTACCGACATCGAGAAGATTCTGATCATCGGCGCCGGGCCGATCATTATCGGCCAGGCCTGCGAGTTCGACTATTCCGGAACCCAGGCCTGCAAGGCTCTGAAGGAGGAAGGGTACAAGGTCATCCTCCTCAATTCCAACCCGGCCACCATCATGACCGACCCGGGTTTTGCCGACCGCACCTACATCGAACCGGTTACCCCGGAGTCATTGGCGCGCATCATCGAGAAGGAACGCCCCGACGCTTTGCTGCCGACCCTGGGGGGCCAGACGGCCCTCAATACGGCGGTGGCCGTGGCCAAACAGGGGGTCCTCGACAAGTTCGGTGTGGAACTAATCGGCGCCAAATTGCCGGCTATCGAAAAAGCCGAAGATCGCACCCTGTTCAAGCAGGCCATGGAAAGGATCGGCGTGCCGGTGCCCCGGTCCGGTCTTGCCCATAACTATCAGGAGGCCATGGAAGTTATAGAACACGTGCGCTTCCCGGCCATTATACGGCCCTCCTTTACCCTCGGCGGAACGGGCGGCGGCATCGCCTACAACCTCGAGGAGTACGAGGCGATGGCCATGGCCGGCATCGAGGCTTCACCCAGCAACGAGATCCTGGTGGAAGAATCGGTGATCGGCTGGAAGGAGTTCGAGCTCGAGGTCATGCGCGACATGGCCGACAACGTGGTCATCATCTGCTCCATCGAAAATTTCGATGCCATGGGGGTGCATACCGGCGATTCCATCACCGTCGCGCCCGCCCAGACGCTGACCGACAAGGAATATCAGATCCTGCGGGATGCCTCGATCCGGATCATTCGGGAAATCGGCGTCGATACGGGCGGATCGAATATCCAGTTCGGAGTCAACCCCCGGGATGGCCGGCTGGTGGTCATCGAAATGAATCCCCGCGTCTCACGGTCCTCGGCCCTGGCGTCCAAAGCGACAGGTTTCCCCATCGCCAAGATCGCGGCCAAACTCTCGGTAGGGTACACCCTGGACGAGATCCCCAACGATATCACCCGGGAAACCTTCGCCTCTTTTGAACCGACCATCGACTACGTCGTCACCAAAATACCTCGCTTTACTTTCGAAAAGTTCCCCCAGGCCAACAGTGTTCTGACTACCCAGATGAAATCGGTGGGCGAGGTGATGTCCATTGGACGGACCTTCAAGGAGAGCTTCCAGAAAGCGCTGCGCTCCCTGGAAATCGGTTCCCACGGTTTTGAAAGCCGGTTGTTCCGCTCTCCCGCCGAGCATAATCGCTCCCTTACCGAAGAGGAAAAGAACCTGCTCCGGGAAAAGCTCCAGGTGCCCAACTGGGAAAGGCCCTGGTACCTCGCGGATGCCTTGCGGTCCGGGATGACGGTTGAAGAGATTTACGAGCTGACCGGAATCGACCCCTGGTTTCTGGGCAACTTCAACGATATCGTGCGAATGGAAAACGATCTGGCGGCCGAAAAACCGATCCCCGGAGCCGATGAGGCGCAACTCGCCCTGCAGCTGCGGTCAGCCAAGGAGTACGGTTTTTCCGACCGTCGGCTGGCCTTTCTGTGGGACATGAAGGAGGACGAGGTCCGTAGCCTGCGTCATCGCCTCGGCATCCGGCCGGTATTCAAGAGGGTCGACACCTGCGGGGCGGAATTCGTTGCCTATACCCCGTATCTCTATTCAACTTATGAAACAGAGTGTGAAAGCCAGCCGACGGACAAGCGCAAGATCATGATTCTCGGCGGAGGCCCCAACCGCATCGGCCAGGGCATCGAGTTCGACTACTGCTGCGTGCACGGAGTGCTGGCCCTGGCCGAAGACGGATTCGAGACCATTATGGTCAACTGCAATCCGGAGACCGTTTCCACCGACTACGACACCTCAGATCGTCTCTATTTCGAGCCGCTGACCCTGGAGGATGTTCTGGAAATCGTGGCCCTGGAAAAACCGGAAGGGGTGATCGTGCAGTTCGGCGGCCAGACCCCGCTGAAACTTGCCGTGCCTTTGGAAAAGGCGGGCGTCCCGATCATCGGTACGTCTCCCGACGCCATCGACCGGGCCGAGGACCGGGAACGTTTTCAGGCCCTGCTGATCAAGCTCGGTCTGCGGCAGCCGGCCAACGGTCTGGCCCGCTCCTTTGAAGAAGCCGAAATCGTCGCCGGAAAAATCGGCTACCCGGTGGTGGTGCGCCCGTCCTATGTGCTGGGAGGCCGTGCCATGGAGATCGTCTACCAGGTTGAGCAGCTCAGGAACTACATGACCCATGCGGTGCAGGCTTCCCCGGATCATCCCATTCTGGTTGACAAGTTTCTCGAGCAGGCTATCGAGGTGGATGTGGATGCCCTCTGTGATGGCCAGGATGTGGTGATCGGCGGCATCATGCAGCATATCGAAGAAGCCGGCATTCACAGCGGCGATTCGGCCTGCGTTCTGCCGCCTTACTCCCTGCCGACCGAGGTTGTGGACGAGATCCGACGGCAGACCATCGCCCTGGCCCTTGAGCTCAACGTCGTCGGACTGATGAATATTCAGTTTGCCGTCAAGGACCGGGACATCTACCTGCTAGAAGTCAACCCCCGCGCCAGTCGCACGGTCCCCTTCGTCTCCAAGGCCACCGGCCGCCCGCTGGCCAAAATCGCCGCCCGCCTGATGGCCGGGAAAAAACTGGCCGAAATCGGCATTTCCGGTGAAATCATTCCCGAATACATGTCGGTCAAGGAAGCGGTTTTCCCCTTCGTCAAATTCCCGGGGGTCGACACTCTGCTCGGTCCCGAGATGAAATCGACCGGGGAAGTGATGGGGTTGGACCGGGAATTCGGAAAAGCCTTCGCCAAATCTCAACTCGGTGCCGGGGTCAAGCTGCCCACGTCCGGCAAGGTGTTTATCAGTGTCAAGGATGCCGACAAACCGCTGATCGTGGAGGGGATGAGAAAACTCATCCGGGCAGGCTTCAAGCTCGTGGCTACTCGCGGCACCGCTGATTATCTGCAAGGGCAGGGGATCGAGGTCGAGCCGATCAATAAGGTGAAGGAAGGCCGACCTCATTGCGTCGATGCCATCAAGAGCTTCGAATTCGGCATGGTTTTCAATACCACCTTCGGCGCCGCCTCGGTGGCCGATTCCTTCACCATCCGCCGATCGGCCCTGGTTCACAATGTGGCTTACTATACGACCGTCGCCGGAATCCTCGCCGCCATCGACGCCGTATTGGCCCTGCAGCGAGAAACACTTGACGTCACGCCGCTTCAAGAGTATTATTCCACCGATTAAGAACCGGTCATCTCAGATCGATTCACATATCACGAGCCAATCGGGCGGGTTATCCCGCCCGATGATTTTTAAGTGCAGAGGACGGAATAGGAACATGTCACGCTCCATACCTATGACTCAGGAAGGCTACCGCAGTCTTCAGGAAGAACTGAAAAGACTGGTCCGGGTCGAACGCCCCAAGGTCGTACAGGATATTGCCGAGGCTCGGGGCCATGGCGATCTTTCGGAAAACGCCGAGTACGACGCGGCCAAAAACCGCCAGGGCTTCATCGAGGGCCGGATCAAGGAACTTAACGACAAGATTGCCCGGGCTGAGGTCATTAATCCTGCTGAACTCAATGCCGATAAGGTGGTTTTTGGGGCCACCGTCACTCTTTTCGACGTCGATTCCGAAAGTGAAGTCTGCTACCAGATTGTCGGGGAAGACGAAGCCGACCTGAAAAAGGGAAAGATCTCCGTCACCTCGCCGGTCGGCCGGGCACTCATCGGCCACCGTCTGGAGGATGAAGTCAGGATCAAGGTTCCTTCCGGCCTGCGTGTTTACGAAATCGTCAATATCAAGTACGAATGAACGGTGAATTATCTACCTAAAAGAGTAAAAAGGGGATTTTATGAGTGACAAAATCACCAAGGACATGACCTTCAAGGATGTTCTGCAGATGGGCCCGGAAGTGGTCCAGGTATTCATGAAGTACAAGATGGGTTGTATAGGATGCGCCGCAGCCAAGTTTGAAAGCGTGGAACAGGGCGCCAAGGCCCATGGCATCGATGTTGAAGCCCTGCTTCGCGATCTCAACGCTGCCGTCGCCAAATAAATCAAGGGCTGATGACCCTAACCCCGCCTTCCGCAAAATCCCGCCAAATTCTGACGACCCCCCTCGACCAGGTCCGGGGGGTCGGTCCGCGTATCGCCGAAAAACTGGCAAAAATGGGGCTCTCCGACGTGGAGAGCGCCCTCTATACTCTGCCGAACAGGTATGAAGACCGTCGTCAATTCAGTAAGATAGCCCATATTCGTGAGAATCGACTCGAAGTTTTTACCGGTGAGATCCTCGCCGTCGGGGAATCCGTCACGGCACGGGGCAAAAAGTTGTACGAAGTTCTTGTCGGTGACGGTTCGGGGCATATCTCTCTGAAATGGTTTCACTATCGGCAAAGCTTGATGCAGAAAAAATTTTCCATCGGCCGCTGGGGAGTATTTATCGGTGAGGTCCGTCGATTCGGTTCCATTCGAGAAATCCACCATCCCGACGTGGAATTCCTCGAAGGGAAATTCTCCCCGGGTGATCTGCCTTCCCTGGATCCTTTGACTTATGGCTGCATCCTTCCGGTATATCCTTTGACCGAAGGGCTGCATCAGAAAAACGCCCGCAAAATATGGAGGGAGATAGTCGACCGCTATGCCCACTCCGTCCAAACCCTTCTTCCCGAAGAGGTCCTCGTTCGCCACAACCTTTTACCTCTTGGACAGGCTCTGGCCGAAAGTCACTGGCCGGCGAGGGACGCCTCATTAAAAGAATTGGAAGAGGGGAGGGACGCGGCACGCCGTACCCTGGTTTTCGACGAATTCTTCTTCCTCGAGCTCGGCCTGGCCCTGAAGCGCCAGGGAGAAATTTTCCAGGAAGGGTTCGCTTTCCAGGTCAGTCATCGCTACACGCGGCCTCTGGCCAAGATGTTGCCCTACAGCCTCACGGAAGCCCAAAAAAGGGTATTGGGCGAGATCAAGCGGGACATGATGGCGCCGCGCCCTATGAACCGGCTGCTGCAAGGGGATGTGGGCAGCGGCAAAACCGTAGTCGCCCTGATGGCGTCCCTGATCGCGATCGAAAACAACACCCAGGTGGCCGTCGTGGCTCCTACGGAAATCCTCGCCGAGCAGCATTTCCTTCAGTTTCATTCTTGGTTGGAGAAGCTGGGTCTCTCGGTGGTCCTCCTGTCCGGTTCCACACCTGCAGCGGAGAAAAGGTCGTTGCTGGCCAGAATCGCTGCCGGAAAAGTACATTTGGTGGTGGGCACCCACGCTGTCCTTCAGGAGGGGGTCGAATTTCAGAATCTCGGGTTGGGCGTCATCGACGAACAGCATCGTTTCGGGGTCCGCCAAAGGGGTGTTTTGCGCAAAAAGGGGTGTCATCCGGATATCCTTGTAATGACGGCAACCCCGATACCCCGCAGTCTGGCGCTCACCGTATACGGCGATCTTTCACTGTCGGTCATCGATCAGCTACCTCCAGGCCGCAAACCGGTCAAAACCCGTATTGTCGCGCATAACAACAGGCAGCAAGCCTACGAAGTCATTCGCCGGGAAATTACGGGCGGCAGACAGGCCTACATCGTCTATCCATTGGTCGAGGAATCGGAAAAATCGGACCTGCTTGCAGCAACCGAAGGCGCCGAGCAGCTTCGTCAAGCGGTTTTCCCCGGGGTAACCGTCGGACTGCTGCACGGCCGCATGAAGGCCGAGGAAAAGGAAGCGGTGATGCGGGACTTCAAGGAGAAACGGATTCAGATCCTTGTCTCCACAACCGTCATTGAGGTGGGCATCGATGTTCCCAATGCCACCGTCATGATGGTGGAGCATGCCGAACGCTTCGGTCTGGCGCAATTGCACCAGCTGCGCGGCCGGGTTGGCCGGGGCTCCGCAGAGGGAGCCTGTCTGCTGATACGCTCCGAACGTTGCAGTGAGGACGGACGGAGAAGGCTTGAGGTCATGGCAGAAACCAACGACGGATTCCGTATCGCCGAAGCCGATCTCGAGATCCGGGGTCCCGGAGAATTCCTCGGCACCAGGCAATCCGGAATCCCCGATTTCCGCGTGGCCAATCTGCTGCGCGACGGCCGCATCCTGGAAGAAGCCCGTCAGGAAGCATTCCGTCTGGTCGAACAACCCGACTTTCTGACCAACCCTCAATACGAAGACCTGCGCCAGGAACTCAAGGCCCGGTGGGGGAGCCGTCTGGAATTGGCCAGCCTCGGATAAGGGCATCTCGTTAGCAGCATACTAAAGTTTACATAATATATCTTATCCGACGTTGAATCGCTCGGCTGAATGGGGCAAGGCGGTACCGGCCGACCGCCAGACCTGGGGAGAGGTTGCAGGACGTTCTACCCGCCAGCACCGGGAGTCCTCCCTCTCTTCCATGTCGTATTTCCTTGATCGGCTGTCCGATCTGTGCGAGGATGGGACACCTTTCATTTGCCGTTCCGGCAATCATTTCTCCCGCTCTACAAGTCAATTTTTCCTGCCCGGCCCGAAGCCGGGAGAGCCCCGGACTGGTAACACCGGGGCGCTTATTTCACTTTCAATCCCTTGCTGTCTAATCTGCTGGAAAAACTGGGGTTTTCCTCTTGACACAGTTTTGCATTTGTCGGACACTGTCGGACGTTGTCGGACAATGTCTTGCAAAAGGGGGATGTGATGAGCAGAAAAAGGGATCGGCAAACGGCCAGAAACAAGGCTCAGGTTCAGAAACAACGACAACGGGGCAAGGGGGATTCCCCTGCCCCCCTGTCGGCTGCGGCTGCGGCGGGGCCGCTGGGGAGCGGGCAGCCGGCCGGCAGCCGGCAGCTTCCTTTGAACAACCTTGATCGGAAAATTACCGTGCGCCTCGATGCTGACCGTTATCGGCAGCTGGACGAATATGCCCGGCGCGAAGGGTTTACCGTTTCGGTGATCGTGCGGCATCTTCTCTGCCGGTTCTTGGAAGATCTGCGGCGCAATCCTGGAGGGCGCGGGCTGTGAGCGGAAACGATTGTCCATCATTGATCCCTTTCGAACGGCTGGAATCGCAGGGCGGGACGCAGGCTACGGCCTGCCCTTCTTCTGCGTTGTCCTCCGTCGATGTGGGGCGGTTGGTGGGTGATCTTTCTCGGACCTTCAACCCGCTGGCCCGGGAGTTCGAGTTGGATACTTACGTTCGGCCTCTTCCGGGGGACATGGTTCATCTTTCCGTGGTGCTCCCTCAGGGGATGACTCGTGCATTCGTCGCGCTTCTGGAATCGCTCGTTGGGTTCGTGCGGTTCGTGGATCGGAAAGTGTCGATCGCTGAGGCTGAGGCCCGCGCGGTGGTGCCCGATGAGATAGAGAAAGCTCGCGAACACCGGGAGGAATTCCAAGTTGAGGTTTGCAGGCTCTTCGATGGGTTCATTCAAGGCGGACTGGAGGAAAAAGAGGCTCTCAGGCGGACAAATCAGGCGATGAAGGAACAAAAGCATCCCTGGGCGGTGCTTGACCTTGTCCGGATTACGTTGCGCGATGCTGGAAGGCTGGGGAAACGCAGAAAAGCCAGGCGGACCACCTTACCTATCAGCCGCAGTTAATGACACTTTGCGAATACGAAAAGCAAGTTTTCTGGGGGCCGCGCGGGCGGCCGACATGGGGACCCCTCGGCTTCCCCTCAGCCCCAAACCGGCTTTGCCGGGCGGGCTGAGGGGGTGCCGAGAGGGGAATGGAGGGAACCCCCAGGACGGTTGACAGATGGCGGACAAATAACCCAAGATGTCAGACGGTGCCCGTCGGCTCCTGGGGATTGGGGAGGATATGGCTACTAACATGCTGAATTTACGTAACTTTATATCTTATCCGACGTTGAGTCTCACACTCGGCAAGGGGGCCTGTCATGACCCCCGGCCAACGTCGCACCGCTCAAGCTTCCTCCCGCCTCGATAAACTCCGCTTCTACGTTGACTGCCTGAGCAACGTCGAACGCTCCAGGCTCGCCGCCCGTTACCTTCGCAAAGTTCCCGCCCGTGATCGCCGCTATCTGCTGCGCAAGCTCTCCATCGCTGAGCTGGCCCTCTGTGAAGTCTTCTCCAGGGAGACTTACGGGTGGTGAGTTTTGCCTTTTCTGAAAAAATTTATTGTACATACAATTTGTCGCTATTTTTTACACAATACTTTGCGACAATTCGATGCCTAATCAGGCGGATTATGATAAATCACTGGAATGAATTATCTTTTACCTTTTTGTGCGTTTTGCTTCGATGTCGAAAAACTTTCACTTGCTTGTTAATAATTTGCTTCAAGTTCGTAACTATTTGATATAATAAGAAAAAAATCTGTGGCATAGCGTTTGCCTAAAGATAGAGTAAGCATCAAAAACTCAACGACCACGGATTCAAATACCATTGGTGGCGCATTCCAAAGAGAGGCCGGTACATTTATGAAAAATCTCCTGCTAAGCTCCCTGTTGTTGCTGATTTTTTCCACGCCTGGATTATGTATAATGGTGGGCACTACTGATGTGGGTGGTCTCGACCCATTTTTAGCATCCAATTCAGGCACAGGTAATTTGGGCCAACAAACGAGCTGGGTAAACGAGGTGCTGGCTCAATTCGGTCAAACGGCGACATATCAGGTTAGGGATGAAAACGTTCCCTACTTCAGCACAGATGTAGCAGGCGTTTATGCCTTTGAGATAAATGCTCCCTACTCAGAATATTTTTTGATCAAGAATGCTACTTATTGGGGTCTGTTTGGAAATATAGACAGTATGGCTTGGGGCGTTTTTGATACATCCTTGCTGCCTTCTGAGATGAATATACCCGATTACGAGGATGGATTTGTGATCAGCCATGTAACTCGTTTTAATGAGGTCGCTCCGGTTCCTGAACCCGGAACTCTCCTTCTGCTAGGTTCCGGTCTGGGGGGCCTTGTCCTTCATTCACGCAGGCGCAGAAAAAAATAATAATGCGGAGCTCTAGGGTCCGATAAATTTCGATAATGTTGACAATGCGAGTCCTGAATCCTATGGGTAGGACTCGTATTTTTTTACTTACGATCGTATTTGAGGATTGTTTCTGAAACCTCAGGCCCGATAGCAGTCGTTACAAGATCGGCACAATCCTCGCCCCGATATCGCTGGCCCTGCCGGAAAAGACCGAGGAAAGAACCAGAATATGGGCGCCTGTCGCTGCATATTCCGCTGCGTTTTTTTCCGTAATGCCGCCTGCGGCGGCGATCTTGGTGGCGGGGTTCAGGCTTCGGACTTTTTCCAACAATGCTTTCAGCTCCGGACACGACATTTTATCGACCTGGATGATGTCCACTCCGGCTTCTGCAGCCTGCAGGGCCTCCTTTTCGTTTTCGACCTCAAGAGTGATTTTTTTGCCGGGGATTCTTTCCCTGAATTGATCCAGGTGGGCCCAGAACGCTTGCTGATCGTCGAAAAAGGCCCCGTGGTGTTTGAAGACCAGGACCGATTCGGACAGGCCTAGTCGGTGGGGATGACCGCCGCCGCACTGAACGGCCTTGATGGTCAGCTTTTTGCCGCCCGGAAAGGATTTGCGGGACGTTTCGACGGAGATGGCAGGGTTGACCTCTTTGGCGAGGTCGACAATTTTCCTGGTTCGGGAGGCGATCCCCGAGATATGTTCCAGAAGGCTCAGGCAAACCCTCCAGCCGGCGTGCAGGGCTGCGGCCTCTCCTTGAACCTCGAGGAAATCCGCTCCGGGGGAAAGATAATCCCCGCTCGGCAGCAGTTTTTTTACCTCGGCACCGAGTTTCCGGAAAATTCGTCCCGCCTCCTCGGTACCGCAGATCACCGTCGGTTCCCGGGTGGAAAAAACGATTTTTCCCTGCCTGTTCCCGATACCGAGCACATTCGTTGTCAGATCCCCATAGGGGACATCCTCCTCGATCAGACGATCGAGCAGTTCATCAGCAATAAATACCGGCATTTTCAAGCCTCCTTTTTTAATTCCCTTTGGGGGATTATACCCGCCAGGGCTTTATCAGCATCAAATTCCTTCGTGATCAGAATTTCCACATCGGCATTTCCGAGAGCGAACCCCGCTCCTTTTCCCGCCAGATCCTTGCGCAGAATCAGAACGTCAAGGCCCTCTTGCAACAGCCAGTTGGCGACCTTGATGCCTTTGGCTTTTTCTTCCTGAACATGATCGTTGGTGAGAATGGAATCGGATGTGATGACCCCGTCGCTCGTTCTCTGATTGAGAACACGAAAAAAGGGAGCTTCGCCAAAGTGGTCGGAAATGGTTTGGCGGTCCTCGCATAGGGGAATGCTCAACATGAGATGGTCTTTCTTCTGCGGTTCGTAATGGATCTGAACATGATCCACATTTTCGAGTTCGCACTTGATCCGCTGTTTGATCTCCTCGGCGACCGAATGGCCTTTTTTCAGTTCCCTGACCCGAAGGACCAGGTCCAATTCGACGAATTTATACCGTCCGGCGTTTCTGGCCCGAATCTCGTTGGTTTTCACGACGCGCGGATCGGCTTTCACGATGTCCCGGATGCGGTTCATGCTTTCGTAATCGAGGGATGCATCCAGCAAGACCCTCACCGCATCGAGAAAGATATGGATGGCGGCCTTGGCGATGAACACCACGACGATCAGGGCGGCGTAACGATCGAGGACGAGTCCGAAGGCGCTACCCAGCAAGGAGATCAGGATGACCACCGAAGAAAGCATGTCGGCCCAGACATGGCGCGCATCGGCAATTAGGCTGGGGGAGCCGGTTTCCAGTCCCTTCTTCAGTTCGTAGCGGGAAAACAGCCAGGTAATCAGGATGGAAAGACCGATCCCGCCGGCCGCCAGGGGAATGTTCGACAGAAGTATACCGGATTCACGGGTAAAAACCTCCTCGACGATTTCATAACCGGCCACGAAAATCAGCAAAGCCGTCCCCAACGCGACCAGATTCTCGATCTTGTAGAGACCATAGGGAAAGTTTCGGCTGCGGCGCTTGGAAATCTTGATGCCGACGAGGACGATGACGGCCGAGATGACGTCCGTCAGGGAGTGAATGGCATCGGCTTTGATCGCCAGACTTCCGGAAAAAATGGCCAGAGCCGATTTGATCGCGACCAGGGAAGCGTTGGTCAGGATAGAAAAAAAGGCTGTTCTTTCAGAGGTTTCCATCATTTCACCAATATATTCTAAATAAACCCTGCGGGTATTTCCTACCCTTCGCACATTATAAGCGCTGCACTTTTCCAGCAGGCCTTGCAATATAAAAGCGGTTGTTGCGGTATTCCACTTCGCTCAGAAGTCCCTTGTCGATCAGATGACGTACCGTGCCCCAGTCACGATGAGTGCGAGCCAGAAATTCTTCCAGGGCATCTTTTCGCATGGGATGGACTGCGGTAATGCCCAACAGATCCTCGGCTGCATCTCCTGTCGAGGAGAATGCGGAGTCCTCGTAACCCAGGAGGAGTTCCGCGGCAATCCCGTATTCGCGATATATTTGAAAACCCCAGTTTAAGGAATATTCAGGAGGCACTTCGACCCCCGCTTCCGCCGGAGGACGGACAGGCGCCGCCAGGCGGGCCCGCCTCGGCTTCACCCTCGAAATGAATTCAGCCGTCTGCTCCAGATCGCTGCCGGAATCATTCATGCCGCCGACGAGCATCGTCTCTGTTTCAAGCTCCCCCCGAAACATGGTCGAGAAAAGCAGAATTCCCTCGAGAATGGTCTGAAAGCGAAGTGAAGGGTGTGGTCGGTTCAGCGCACGCCACACTGTTTCTCGAACCGTGTCCACTTTGACCGACACCCAGTCTGCTTTGGCAAGTTCTTCCCTCACCTCTTTCCGCCATAGAAGGGATGCATTCGTGATCACCGCAATCCTGATGTCCAGGGGTTTGAGCAACTCGATGGTTTCTCCGAGATGCGCGTCAAGGGTCGGTTCTCCATTGGGGACGAAGGAGAGAAAATCCACTGTTTCTCCCCTCGCCCGCAGCTTGTCCACCCTGTGCACCACTTCGGCCGCAATCTGCCTGGGATTGAAGAAAGCCCTGCACTCTGTTTGCAGGCGGGTGGTTCTCCCCGCCTGACAGTAGACGCAGGAATAACTGCATACCTTTGATGAGATGTTATTGATTCCCAGACTTCGCCCCAGGCGTCTCGAGGGAATCGGTCCGTAGACTGTCATGTCTCTTTCACGGAGTAAGGGTTAAGGTTCAGTCAGAATTCGAATGTAAGACCCGAAGATCCTGGGATCACTCCATCCCCGAAGGCATTTTTCAGTGCCTCTACCGCCTGGTTGCCGGTACAGTGGCAGGGAACGATCAGTTCCGGAGACAGTGTCTCAAGGGCCCGAACGGTACTCTTGACACGATTGTGGTCAGCGTTCAGGAGATGAAAACCGCCGATGATCGCCCTGAGCCGCGAGCCGCCGCTTTGGCTCAGAATTTTATTCAGAGTGTTGATGAGACCGGAGTGGCAGCACCCCACACAGACGACCACCCCTCCCCTTGTGCGTATCCCTACAGCCATGTCGTCTTCGATGGGATCGGGCCGGGTGAGTTCCGGATCCAGGTAGAAACGGCCCCCGGTGTCTTCGAATGCGGTTTTCCTGTCAACAGTGCCGGTCAGTTCGACCCCGGGATAAAGTTCCCTCCGGTCCGGGACCCAGTGCATTCTTCGGACAGGCAGGCTATCCAGTGCCCGCATGCATTCTTTCTGGATTCCTAGGGGTTTCGGCTTTCCTGAGTCCGATCCATAGCGCGGAACCACAACTGCCGGATGGCAATAAACTTCCACATGGGGAGCGATTTTCAGGACCCCGGCCATGCCGCCGGTATGATCGTAATGCCCATGGCTGATGACCAGGGCATCGGTCCTGGTCAGATCGATTCCCAGCCTCTCCGCGTTGGGCAAAAGGCACCCCCCCTGCCCCGTATCGAGCAGAATGCGCCTCTCCCCGGTGTCGATCCATAGCGCCAATCCATGTTCCGACAAGAGACCGTCGCCGGCGTTGTTGTCCACAAGAATTGTTATTTTCAGACTGTCGAAGGTCATAAAGTCTCTGTCATATTTTGAGCGAATTCCAGATTCGCCGGATATCTTCCGCCGACGGAGCATCGATCTCAACAACCGCTTTTTGCTGCATCTGGGCCATGGTCACGGCCCGGTCATACTGGATCCGTCCGGCGAGACGGGCTCCCAGGCGGACGGCAAGACCCTCTATCCGCTCCGTCATTTTCGGATTCAAATCCCATTTGTTGACACACACCGCGGCCGGAATATTGAAATGCCGGGCGAGCTTGAGAACCCGTTCCATGTCATGCTCTCCGGAGACCGTTGGCTCGGTGACCACGAGGGTCTGCGAAGTCCCCGTCAGAGAGGCGATCACCGGGCAGCCGATGCCGGGAGGCCCGTCCACGATCACCAGATGACACCCCTGCTCCTCGGCCAGACGCTTCGCCTCGCGGCGCACGGTCGACACCAGCTTGCCGGAATTCTCCGCAGCAATTCCCAAACGTGCATGGGTCATGGGGCCGCACCGGGTCTCGGACACCATCCATTCCCCGCACAAGGATTCGGGAAAATCGATCGCCTGGACAGGGCAGAAACGGACACAGACCCCGCACCCTTCGCAGGCAACGGGATCAACGACATACGACTCGCCGTCCGCACCCTCGACAATCGCATCGAACCGGCACAGGGACTGGCATCTCCCGCATGCTGCACAATCGTCGGGACGGATCACGGCTTGATTGCCGCAACGGAATTCATGCTTTTCCAGGACCCGGGGTGTCAGGATGAGATGCATATCCGCCGCATCCACATCGCAATCGGCAATCACCGAGAATCCGGCCAGAACCGCAAAGGAAGCCGTAATGCTGGTCTTCCCGGTACCGCCCTTGCCGCTGATGATGACAAGTTCCTCAATTTTGGAGTCGGACATGGATCATCTCTCCCAGGCGTTTCTGACTTCCCTGATATTCAGCAGGAGGGTCGCGAAATTGGAGGCATACTCGGGCAACACGTCCACCACCAGTTCTCCTTGCGAATAAGCCTCGGCAATGCGCCGGTCGTCGGGCAGTTCCAGCAGCAAGGGGATGTTCTCCTCCCCGCAGAACCTGTGGACCCGATCGTCTCCGACCCCCATGCGATTCACGACCACGCCAAAGGGGATGGAAAGCTCCCGAATCATATCCACCGCCAGCCTCAGGTCATGCAGTCCGAAGGGCGTCGGCTCGGTAACCAGCACCACGAAATCCGAACCCCGCACCGTGGCGATGACCGGACAGGAGGTGCCCGGCGGCGCGTCCAGGATCGCCATCCTCTTGCTGTTCAGTCGGGCCTTGACGGCCCGGATAAGCGGCGGCGCCATGGGCAGGCCGATATCCAGTTTCCCCAGTATCAGAGAGATGTCTTCCGTCTCCATCGTCTCGACCACGCCGATGCGTTTGCCGGCCTCCCGAATGGCATTTTGCGGACAGACCAGCGCGCATCCGCCGCACCCGTGGCATAATTCGGCGAAAACCAGGGGGACGGTACCGAAGGACACGATGGCATGGTAGCGGCAGAATCGCCCGCACTCGCCGCACCCGTTGCAAAGGGACTCGTCGACCTCGGGAATCGGGATGGTTACACTGTCGCTGCCGGTCTGTCTTCCTTGCAGGAACAGGTGGATATTCGGCTCCTCGACATCGCAGTCCAGAAGTTGAACACCGCGACCGATGATCCGCGCCAGATTGACCGACACCGTGGTTTTGCCGGTGCCGCCTTTGCCGGAGGCAACCGAAATAATCATGACCAGTGGCCGTCGACGTCGGCCGATTCCATGGCCGGAAGCGTTCCGGAGCGGTATGCCTCCAGGGCTTCGGCCACTGTCTGATCCTGGGCCTTGAAAACGCTGATGCCTGCAGCCGACAGCGCCCGGAAGGCATTCGGGCCGCAATGCCCGGTCACGACGCATGTCACACCCTGGTTCACGATCGACTCCGTGGCCAGAATGCCGGCGCCATGGGCGGTATCGAGCGTCTTCTGGTTATCGACAGCAACGAAAGTATCCGTCTCCGTATCATAAATGATATAACCAGCCGCCCTGGCAAAACGCGGGTCCATGCGGGCATCCAGGGTGTTTCCCGCTGCAGTAAAGGCTATTTTCACGATTTATCTCCTCTTCTGTTGATGGGAACAGGCTGAAGAAACCGCAATCCGGAAGGAAGAGAAAACCAGGGTTCCTTCAGCCTGCACCTTTCATTTTTCAGCCGACTCCTTTTCCAATCCGCCAAGGCGTTGTCTGATCATCTGCAGTTCCGCTTCCAGGGCATCGGCCTGCGCCTTCAGCATCTGCTTTTCCGCTTCGGGATCTTGCTGAACTGGTGGCGGAAAGGCCCCATATCCGTACCCGCCGTATCTTGCCCAGCCCGGCATTCCGGTCGCGTAGAAGCGGTTTCGCCACCCGCGTCCACCGCTGCCGAAAAATCCACGGCCCCGCCCGAACCCGGCTCCGAATCCTCTGCCAAAGGCAGGATTAGCATAGCCGGGGAAGCCGTAACCCGTACAATAACCGGCGGCCCGTCCCGTCATGGGCCCCATTCCTGTCGGTCCTGTTCCGTCTCCACGTGGCATAGTCTGCCTCCTTTGCTTCCTGGTTCAAGATCACCTTCTGGTCATGCTTGCGCCGCACTTTGGACAGGTCATGGCGTTGCAAGGTTGACCGGCAACGTGGGGCGCCTCGGCACCGCATCGCGGGCAGACGCAGGAACCTCCCGGACCCGCGGCCATTGGACCTCCCATTCTTCCCCTTCCCCCACCACGACCTCCGCCGGGCGGGCCCGTTCCATCTCCTCTAGGCATGGTGCTCTCCTTTCTTTGTGGGCTTATGGTTGCTACTGACCCAGGTCGCCTGACCACCAGAGTTTTACCTCGGGGGGTCTACCGCCGGGAACCTGGGACAAAGGAACATGAACGTCTCCTTCTGTGCCCCCGAATCAGCTTTTACGAAGGAATGGCCTGATTCTTCTCCATGCATGACGACAGGTAATGCTTTATGCCTTCGTGGACCGCACCGACCGCGAGGGACGAACAGTTTATTTTCTCTTCCGGCAAGCCCCCCAGAGCTGCGGCAATCTGTTCGTCGGTGAGTTCGAAGGCTTTTCCCAGCGTCATCCCTTTCACCATTTCGGTCGTCATGGAAGCCGTTGCAATGGCGGCAGGACAACCCTTGATCATGAATTTTGCGTCACTGATGATATTGTCGGTAAATTTCAGAAAGACCAGCAGACAGTCGCCGCACTTCGGATCCCCTACCTGGATGATAGAGTCTGCCTCCTCGAGGATTCCGACGTTCCGTGGATTCATGACATGATCCATGACCAATTCCGTGTACAAGTGCAAAACCTCCTTATGTTGTTCTGCTTCAGGTTTCCAAATCTTCTTACCAGCGGTGCCCTCGCCTGCGGCGAATCCGAAATCCTCTACGCCGGCCGCAGCCAGGCATCAGATAAGCATCATCTTCCAGCCGGCCATTCAGGTAAGCGCCTAGGACTTCTTCAACCGGGCCGCAGGTTCGGGCGATGACGGTAATGCCGACTCCATGAAGGGCCATCTCCAGCGGCCCGGATAGGGCTCCGCAGATGAGAACCTGGGCTCCCAGCGACAGTAGCTCCCGGGCCCGACCCCAGGGATCAAAGCAGGTCAGCGTTCGAATCTCACGCCGGACCTCCCCTCCCGAGCCCGTTTCAATCAGCACGAGGCGGGTCGCCTCATCGAAGACCGGGGAAATACGCCCCTGCCAATATGGAAGTCCAATCTTCATGACTTATTGTTTTTCAAAAAATGTACCAAATGATTCAAAGCGCATAAACCGTTGTTTTTAAAAGAAAAAGATATCCTAAATCCTCAAAGCACCTTATTCACCAATGCATTTTGCAATTTATCGCGGCCATTATCTCGTGCAATTTGCATGAAATTTTGTTACACCTTTAAAGAATTGGATATGGACAGGTTTAAATTTGGGGGTTTATCCAAACCGAAATCGCTATCGAAATCGGGTGTCAGCCTTTTTCGGCCTCCGGATTTGGTATTCAAGCCGAAAGCCAAAGGCCGAATTCGATCCCGATTTCGATGAACACGTTATTCCAATGTGAAGGAACATCCTATGGAACGAGCAACCCAGGACATCATTCTGGATTCGATCAATGAAGGGGTTTTCACCGTCGATCCCGAATGGCGGATTACAAGTTTCAATCGCGCTGCGGAGCGGATCACCGGCATCGATCGGGAGGAGGCGCTGGGGCGGCCCTGCTGGGAGGTGTTCCGGGCCAGTATCTGCGAGAAGGAGTGCGTTCTGCGGCAGACCATGAAGACGGGAAAGCCGATTTTCAACCGGACGGCCTACATCGTCAGCGATGAGGGTTCCCGCATTCCGATACGCATATCGACGGCCCTGCTCAAAGACAGCCGGGGACGGGTCGTGGGCGGGGTGGAAACCTTTCAGGATCTGAGCCAGGTGGAGGAACTCAGAAAGGAACTGGAGTCCCGTTTCACCTTCGAGGATATCATCGGGCGCAGCGCACCCATGCTGGAACTCTTCAACATCCTTCCCCAGATTGCCGAAAGCGGCAGCACCGTGCTCCTGGAAGGAGGCAGCGGTACCGGCAAGGAACTCTTTGCCCGGGCCATTCACAACCTTTCTCCTCGACGCCATAAGCGGTTTGTGGCGGTCAATTGCGGGGCCCTGCCCGATACCCTGCTCGAATCCGAGCTTTTCGGCTACAAGGCCGGAGCCTTCACCGACGCGCGCCGCGACAAGCCGGGTCGCTTCTCCATGGCCGAGGGCGGAACTCTCTTCCTGGACGAAATCGGGGACATCTCCCCCGCAATGCAGGTGCGTCTCCTTCGGGTATTGCAGGAACGCTGTATAGAACCGTTGGGGTCGGTCGAATCCGAACCGATGAATGTGCGCATCCTGGCGGCCAGCAACAAAAGTCTGTCCGAACTGGTCCGGGAGGGAAGCTTCCGGGAGGACCTTTTCTACCGGATTCGCGTTATTCATCTGCAGATCCCGGCTCTTTCCCGGAGAAGGGAGGACATTCCCCTCCTGGTAAACCATTTCATAAACAAATTCAATCGCTTGCAGAACCGTCAGATTGCCGGCCTCTCCCATGAAGTGCTGACCCGCCTGATGGAATATGACTACCCGGGAAATGTCAGGGAGCTGGAAAATATCCTGGAACACGCTTTTGTACTGTGCCGCAGTGGCCTGATCGAGATGCAGCATCTGCCGCCCGAATTCCGTCCAAAGGATTTTCCACAACTGCCCCGTACGGCAGGATCAAACAATCTCGAAGCCATGGAAAAGGCTTTGATTACCGAAGCCCTTTATCGTCACAATGGAAGCCGAAAAAGGACCGCCCGCGACCTTGGCATCGATACCAGTACCCTCTACCGCAAGATCAGAGCTCACGGGATCGAAGCGCCATCCACAGACGGAAGGACCAGGGAAAAACTCCTGCGGGATTCTGATCCAAAATAAAGGCCGAGGACAGCTGTTGGAAACGTTGCGACTCTCTTGGTGCTATAATAAATCATGTGAAAAGACAAATCTTCGCACACATTGTCCACTGCTTCAGAAAAAAGGAGTCGACTATGCCTTTCGAAGGTCTGAATTATCCGGAACTCTGGAAGAAGGCGGAAAAGCATTATGAAAACGGTCTTCCCGGGGTCGATCTGAACGATCTGGTTTATGCGGCAAACAAGGGGAAGGCGAAACTTGAAGGGCTTGGCAATCCTCCCGAGGGATTGGAAGATCTCTGGGAGGACCTGCACCATATGGTCGATCTCTGCCGGGATTACCATATCGGCATTTATAAGGATATATCCTGGGATATGATGCAAAAGATCGCGGGAGCCGTTGCCTACTTCGTCACCCCTTTCGATCTGGTTCCCGATGTGCTTCCAAAAATCGGCTATCTGGATGACGCTGCCGTCATTCAGTATGCGCTGAAAGGAACCCGCAACGATCTGGACGGTTATCTGCGATGGAGAAGGGAGCGCAATCGGCATCAGGCCTGAAAGGCTTGGGTGAAAAGACCAGCGGTGGGTGTCCTTCAGTACTTGGCGATGACCCAGACGGCGTGAATGATTCCCGGAATATATCCAAGAATCGTCAGCAGCAGGTTTATCCAGAAGTGTTTTCCGATGCCGACCTGGAGAAAAACCCCCAGGGGAGGAATGAAAATGGCGATCAATATGCGCAACAGGTCCATGTCTATGCCCTTGCTCCTCCTCCGGCCGGATCAGCTAGAACAGCCAGAAAAGCAGCAGGATAATGAGGATGAGTACCAGGATGCCGCTGGGATAGTAGCCCCAGCCTCTGCTGTACGGCCAAGTCGGAATAACGGTTAGGATGAGGAGAACGAGGATGATGACCAGCAGGATTTCCATGAATTTCCTCCGTTCTGTTTCAAGCGGATGCTGTTCTCGAAATTTTTGCTGTATTCAATGAACATTTTATCACCTGCCATGGAAAAGTGGAGGATGGCTGTCTTTTTTCCCACTTTCTGCTCGTTCTTTTCCTGTAATCTTTCCTGCTGTTGGCGCTCCCGCCGTTTAATATCCAGGTATCTTGATTTTTCCAGCTCGAAGAGCTGGTCGTGATACTGCTCGGTCAGGTCGTACCACAGCTCCGTGGCGGCTGAGTAGCGTTTCGCCGGTGGCATATGCCTGGTTTCCAGATAGGCCTGCAGAGCCAGGTAGTAGCGAACCGCGTTACGTTCCACCATCCCCCTGACTCCCTTGATATATTCCGGATTGTCCTTGTCTCCTCCGACCCTTGTAAACCCGATTTTGTCCCTTCCCAGAGTAGCGAGGTAACTGCGGGTGGCCATACGGCTGGCAAAACTGGAACGATGGCTGGTTCTGACGGAGAGAAAACTGCCCTGGGCAACGGGGATGGCCTTTACTTCCAGGCGGTAATCACTGGTTCCAAAAGGCCCCTCCGGAGCAACCAGTGCGACATGGAAAAAGTCCTTGCGGTTTTCCCTGAGCAGAAAATCGTATTTCAGTTCGTAAGCCTCCCCGGGCGCTTCGTAATATTTGCGTCCTACGTAAAAGGTCAATTGCGGCCGTCCCTTCCCTTCCCGCGCCTTCCAGGTGCAGGCCTTGATATTCAGTATCACCGGAAAAATTTCGCACCAGTTGCCGGGACTGGACAAGATTTCGGCCAAAGACGCAAAGTCCCGTTTAAGAACGGCATAAATTTCCGCCTCCTCAATCTCATCTCCGGTTTGGGAGACGACCTGAATCGGCATGGCCGAGGAGGGTCTTGCCAAAAAGGCCTGGTAGCTGCGCCGCAACGCGGCTTCTCCGTCCCGGGCGGTACAGGGTGAAGGCATCAGTATCCCCGCCAGCAGCGGACAGACCAGAAAAAGGAATAATTTCTTCAAGTTAAACCTGAACTTTATTGGTCTAATGATCATATTTATCATCTCTTTGCATGTTTTTGTTGACCAGAAGCGCCACCGGAAAATTGTTCAGAAGGTGTCCCAATCTCCAGTGTTCCCGGTTTGTCAGCGCCTCCCCGGTCAGAACATTGTGCCACACCTGATCCCGCTCCTCCAGATCCAATCCGGTATCCTCCCAGATGTCCTCTCCCATGGGCCACTGTCCCTCCTCAACCAGACCGGTCAACAGTCTCGGCACGACGGTGACGACTCTTCGGCTATTCAGAGTTCGTGCAAAAGCGATCACACGATGATGATGCTTCCCCTGGACCAGA
This sequence comes from Syntrophotaleaceae bacterium, assembly GCA_041390365.1. Taxonomy (NCBI): domain Bacteria; kingdom Pseudomonadati; phylum Thermodesulfobacteriota; class Desulfuromonadia; order Desulfuromonadales; family Syntrophotaleaceae; species Syntrophotaleaceae bacterium. The sequence goes on from JAWKQB010000001.1 coordinate 1,167,112, forward strand.
AGGGGATGATACTCGCCCTGATTGAAGATTTCCGGCCTCTGGCTGCGCTGTTGAAGGGCCCGGTGAACGAGATACATCTTTATTGCACCGCTCGAAGGATCGGTCAACAGGCCTGAGATGAGGCCAGGAAGATCGCTGTTTTCCTTTTCTCGCATTTTTTTCAGGAGCTTTTTTCGATAAGGAAAATCGACCGGACGCCGATTGTCGGGGTCGACCAGGCTGAAATCCCAGAGTTCCGTTCCCTGATAAAAGTCGGGGACTCCCGGGGCGGTGACCTTGATCAAGGCCTGCCCGAGAGAATTCAGGATGCCGAACCATGCCACCATCCTCTGAAAGGGCAAAAACTCTTCCCAAAACGGGTTTTGAGTGCCGGCGTCAAGGGTTGCTTCGATGAAATGCAGAAAAGCCTTTTCGTACTCCTCATCCGATCTCAGCCAGGCGGTATGCACCTTGGCTTCACGAACCGCCTTGATGAAATAGTCCTTTATGCGGTTCCTGAACTCATCTCCGATTTCACCGCAGGGCGGGTAAACCCCGACCAGGGTCTGGTAAAAAAAATACTCGTCATTGGTATCAGGCACCTTCCTCCGGCCCAGTGTTCCCCGGTGGACTCGGTTGATCCGCTTCCAGGTCCTGATCCGCCTGGCCCATTCGCGAGGAATTTCGGACAGGACATTGAGCCGGGCGCGAACATCCTCCCCTCTTTTGGTGTCGTGGGTGGCGGTGGCGTTCATGGCATGCGGCCATTTTTTTTGGCGCTGCCCGTTGAAATCGTGGAATTTGTCCAGGTCCAGGCCGAAGCGGTCCGGTTCTCCGCCCACTTCGTTCAGGGAGAGCAGACGGTTGTAAACGTAGAAAAGGGTGTCCTCGACACCCTTGGCCATCAGGGTGCCCGTATACTGCTGAAACCGCATCACGAAATGGAGATACTCTCCCCGCTCTTTTTCACCGATGTGCTCCTCGAACCGAAGCAGGAGAATCTTTTCGATGAAGTCCAGTTCATGCAGCAGCGCCGGATTCTCCCGACGTGCAGCGGAAACCGCTGCCCTCATGGTGCGGAAATCGGCCTCGCGGCCGTTGCCGGGCCCGATATAGGTGCGATAAACCGGGTAGCCGACCATGATGGCGGCAAGCGACTGTTTGAGGCTGTCCATGGTGATATCGCTGCCGTAGCGGTGGCGGCTGATGAGGGTTTTCAACAGATGGGCCAGGTTGTTGATGTCTCCAAACATATGTTTATCGACGATCAGCCGTTTTTTGCTCCGCCGCAATGCATCATAATCCTCCTTCAGACCGGAAAAAGCGGCATAAATCTCCGAAAACCTCTTTTCCGATTCCGCCTTGCAGAAAACCCCGTTGACGACGGGAAGAAAATCGTAACCGGTGGTTCCCTGGATCGGCCAGTCGGGCAACTCCTCCCCGCCAGTCAGAATCTTCTCGGCAAGGATGTAGACCTCTTCTCCGGTCTCCTGTCTCAACCTCACCATGTAATCGCCCGGCAAATAGATGCTGTCGACATGATCGAGCCGCAGACCGGTTATCAGTCCCCGTGAGAGGAGCTGCAGTATCAGACTGTGGGTTTCGCGGAACACCTCGGCTTCGCTGGCATTCAGAGCAATCAGGTCGTTGATGGTGAAAAACCGCCGATAATTGATCTCCTCGCAAGCGACTTTCCAAAATGACAGGCGAAACCATTGCTCGGCCAGCAGGCTTTCCAGGGCATTGAAGCTTTCCGGGCGGCCCCGGGTGCCGTTGAAAACCTCTACCGTCTGGTCAAAGGCTTTTCGGACGTCCCTGTTTTGATACATTTCGGCCAGAGTGTGCTTGACGAATTTGAGCTGTTCATACCGTTCCTGTTCCGTGGCTTCCCCCGGGAGCGTTTTGAGGATGTACAAAATCCCCAGTAACTTGATGAAGTCGGGGTGGTCTTCCCCCAATTTGCGGCGCAGCGGCGCCAGATGGGGGGTTAGAATTTTGGGGTAGGATTCGGGGCGGACCGGAAACCGGAAAAATCCGTAGGAGATCTGAAAACCGTCCTCTCCGAATTCCAGACGGATGTCGCCGTTCTCCAGGGCTTCGGAAAAATAACTGGCCAGAAAGGGAACCAGGACCTTTCCCCGAACGGCTTCGTAATAGTGGTCCCAGTCGATATCGAAATAACGGTGAAACCTCGAATTGGGACCATTTTCAAGAACATCACCCAGAAAAGGATTGCGGGAATCGAAAGCCATGTGGTTGGGAACGATATCCTGAATCCATCCCATCCCCGCCCCTTTGATCCGTTCTGCAAGGGTCACGAACCCTTCCCAGCCTCCCAGTTCGGGATTGATTTCCCGGGGGTCGACCACATCGTAACCGTGGGTGCTTCCGGGCCTGGACAGGAAAATGGGGGAAGCATAAAGATCGGATATGCCGAGCTCTTTCAGGTAGTCGACGATTTCTCCGGCCTGACTGAATCCGAAGTTCGGTTCGAATTGCAGCCGATAGCTGGCAATAGGAATGCGCATGGTCGGTATCCTCGCCTATTCGGCCAGATAAAGATGGCAGCTCCAAGGGGACAAGCGGACCGGTTCACCCTCTTCCGCAGGCCCCGGCAACGGTGCATCCGGTTCAAGCCATTCTTCTGCCGCTGAATTCAGGACCCTGTTCCATTTGTCGGGAAGGTCCCCGTCGGGAAAATCCACAGTCACGGACCGGTCGCTGAAGTTCATCAGACAGAAAATCCGACTTTCTCCCTTTTCCCTCCTGATCGACACATATCCTTGGTTTTCATCAACCCGGACCTGAAACCCCTTGCGGTCAACAGCGGCCAGGGACGGAATCTGCCTGCGCAGGGTCAGCAGACGCTGGTAGAAATCGACCATGATCCGGTGACGGCCGCCCTGCCGCAGGCTCCAGTCCAGTCGGGATCGGGCGAAAACGGCGGCATCGTGTGGGTCCGGCGGCTCCTTGTCCCAGGCGAAAGCGCGGAACTCCTCTTTTCGCCCCTTGCGCACGGCCGCGACGATATCCGGGTCTGAAAAATCGGCGAAATAAAGAAACGGCGCTTTTTCCGCATACTCCTCGCCCATGAAAAGCAGGGGAACGTAAGGGGACAAAAGAACGGCTGCCGCGGCCAGCTTGGCTTTTTCGAACCCGACCAGAGCGATCAGCCGTTCCCCCCAAAGCCGGTTTCCAACCTGGTCGTGGTTCTGGATAAAAGCCGGCAGTTGACGAATCGGTCTTCGCGCCGAGGAACTGCCGTGACGACGGCGCCGATAAACGGAATATCGCCAGTCGTAGACAAACCCTTCCCGATAGGCTTTGGCCAGGTCTTCAATACGCCCGAAATCGGCATAGTAACCCTGCCTTTCGCCGGTCAGGAGTGCGTGCAGCGAATGGTGAAAATCCTCGTTGAACTGGGCGGAAAAACCGAAGCCGCCCTCATTCCGGGGACGGATGACGCGAACATCGTTGAGATCGCTTTCAGCGATCAGGTGGCAGGGTCTCCCCGTTTTGGACGTCTCCTGATCCATGGTTTCCGCCAGTTCCTGCAGAAATGGTCGTGAGGAAAAATCGTAGATGGCATGAACCGCATCCAGGCGAAGGGCGTCGACGTGAAAATGGCGACGCCAGTACAGGGCGTTCTCAATGAAATACCGGCGCACCTCGTCGCTGTCGGCACTGTCGTAGTTCACCGCCTCCCCCCAGGGGGTTTTGTAGCGACTTGTGAAATAGGGACCGAAATCCCGCAGATAGTTCCCCTCGGGCCCGAGATGGTTGTAAACGACATCCAGAACGACCTCGAGGCCCTGGTGGTGGCAGGCGTTTACGAGCTGTTTCAAACCCTGCGAACCGCCGTAGCTGTTCTGCACAGCATAGGGACAGGCGCCGTCATATCCCCAGTTCCTGGCGCCGGGGAATTGGGCCACAGGCATGATCTGGAGGGCCGTCACGCCCAGGCGGTACAGCTCCTCGAGGCGGGGAATGATCGCGTCGAAGGTGCCCTCGGCGGTAAAGGTCCCAACGTGCAGCTCATAGAGAACCCAATCTTCCAAAGGCCTCGGGCGCCGGGCATGGTCGGTCCAGGGAAAAGTATCGTGGTCGACGATCTCCGAAGGCCCATGCACCCCCTCCGGCTGATAGAAGGAAGCAGGGTCCGGCCGCTCCCGGTCGCCATCCAGACGCAACAGGTAGCGGGTTCCGGGGCGAACATCTTCCACCGATGCCTGCCAGTATCCCCTCTCCCGGCGCTGCATGGGGATGATTCTTTCCGCGGGAGTGAGCAGCCGCACCTCCAGCCGCTCAGCCCTGGGAGCCCAAACGGTAAAGGTGCAGGAATCTTTGTGGACTACCGCGCCAAGATCCATCGCAGATCCTCCCTACCCGGTTTCCAGAATCTCCAGAATCCCTGTCATCGGAATCCCGGCCCAAGCGGGACGGTTATTGAGCTCGTATCCGAGTTCGTAGAGGGCTTTCTCAAGCAGAAAGCTGTTGAGGAGGCCGAGGAATTCCTCCCGTTCAGGAGGTATCAGGGGTGAAGGCCCCAGCCGGTCGCGGTAGGCCTCCAGGAAAACCGAGCACACGCTCTCATGCCAGGCACGGAGCCAGGACTTCAGAAGCTGCAATTCTTCCGACCTTTCCCGGCCGGTCTGCTTCAGAATGGTCTGGAAGGCATAGTGGAATGACCGCAGCATGCCGGCGACATCACGCAGCGGGGATCGTTTTAGACGCCGCTCCGTCAAGGGGCGGGCCGGTTCCCCCTCGAAATCGATAATGACGAAATCCTTTCCGGTAAACAGCACCTGGCCCAGATGGTAATCGCCGTGGATACGGATTTTCTGGGCCGAAAGTTTTTTTCCCAGAATCTTTTCAAACCGGCCGAGGATCAGGGGGTCACTGTCCAGGACGAGTTTGGCGAGTTCCGCATCAGCCGCCGGCAGGGCGTCTATCTTCTGCCCCAGCAGTTGCAGATTTCTTCGTGCCAAACTGCGCATGGATTGATAGACGGATCTCTGATAAAGGGCGGAAAAATCTTCCGGGCGCCAGGCCGTATCGCGCTGATTGGAGGCCAGGGCCAAATGCATTTCCGCAGTTCGGACACCAAGCAGAGCGGTCATTTCCATATAGAAGGATCCCAGAAATTCCAGCCCTTTTTCCGGCAGCAGCCTTTCCTCCGTCTTGAGCAGCGGCAGCTCCGAGGGGTGGGCCAGGACCTGCTCGGAAAAATTGCCGAGAATGTCGAGGGTGAACTGCCAGGCGTCCCCCTGGTTGCTGGTGAAATCCTGCAGCAGCGCAATGGTCATCGGCTCTTCTCGCGGCGGACAGTACTCGATGGAACCGGCAAAGGTCGGGACATTCCGGAAATCCGTTTTTTCCGTCAAAAACCTGGTGATCTCCAGATCCGGATTGACCCCCTTCTCGGGGCGTCGGAACAGTTTCAGGAAAAAATGCTCCCCATAGAGAATGGAGCTGTTGCTCTGCTCGGTTTTGAGTACCCGGGAGGACAGGGGGTCTTGTCTGAGATCGGCTGAGGAAAAGGCAGCGCGTCTGCGGCAAATCAACTCACCGGCCTCACCCTTGAGTTTTCTGCTGCCCGCAATCATCTTCAACAGTGCCTCGCGAACCTCCTCCTGGTAGAGGGCATCGAGGAGAGATCCGGGCTCCTCTCCCACCTGCAAGGCTCCTATTCGGGCATAGGGGAATTCGGTAAACAGATTGCGGACCGAAGCGTCCCGCGCCCAGGCCAGCGGAAGCAGGTAGAATTCCGGAGTTCCTTCGGTGTAATTCACCCGGAACAGTACCAGCCGCGGCGACAGACCGGTCTTGAACAGGGGAATCGAATCGAGCAGCGTCACTTTGCTGATCATTCGCGCCTTGCTGCGAAACCACCGGCAGCCGGGCAGCCAGGCTGCAAGGAGCTCTTCGAAACGCTCACGGATTTTGCCCTTGAAGACGGCCGTCCAGTTCTGATCGCCGCGGACGCTCAATCGCGGCAACTCCTTTGTCGCTGTCTCGGTTTCCGGCTCCTTCTGCAGGGAAAACCAGTAATAGTCGAATATGCCCAAGGTCAGGACATAAGGCGATTCTCGGATGATCGGAAAACGGTTGTGGCTGAAAACCTCCACGGGCAGCATCCCGGCACAGTTCGAGAGATTGAGCCTGACCACCTGGGAAAAACGGGAGAGGTTGGCCACGACCAGCACCGTTTCATCCTCATAACGGCGGAGAAAAGTCAGAACCTTCGGATTGTCGGAATTGACGATTTCCAGCTCGCCCAGCCCGAAGGCCTTGAACCGGCGGCGCATGGCGATGACCCGGCGCATCCACCAGAGCAGGGAGGAGGGATTGTGCAGCTGATTTTCCACGTTGACGGACTGAAAGTGGTACTCCGGTTCGATGATGACCGGCAGATAGAGTTTGTGCGGGCTCACCGTGGAAAAACCGGCATTGCGGTCGGGGCTCCACTGCATGGGGGTGCGGACGCCATCCCGGTCCCCCAGGTAGTAGTTGTCCCCCATGCCGATTTCGTCTCCGTAGTAGATGATGGGGGTCCCGGGCAGGGAAAAGAGCAGAAAGTTCATCAACTCCATGCGGCGCCGGTTGTTGCCGACCAGAGGCGCCAGCCGGCGCCGGATGCCGAGATTGATCCGGGCCCGCGGATCGCTGGCATAGACCCGGTACATGTAGTCCCGCTCCTCGTCGGTGACCATTTCCAGGGTCAGTTCGTCATGGTTTCTCAGGAAGATCGCCCACTGGCAACCCACAGGAATCGCGGGAGTCTGGTCGAGAATGTCGATAAGGGGGAAACGGTCCTCCATGTGCAGGGCCATGAACATGCGGGGCATGATCGGAAAATGAAAAGCCATGTGGCATTCATTCCCCTCACCGAAATAGGCGACGGCGTCCTCGGGCCACTGGTTGGCTTCCGCGAGCAGCATCCGGTCGCGGAATTTGCTGTCCAAGTGGCTTCTGAGCTTTTTCAGAAAGGCATGGGTTTCGGGCAGGTTTTCGCAATTGGTCCCCTCGCGCTCGAAAAGGTAGGGGACGGCATCGAGACGGACTCCGTCCACCCCCATTTCGAACCAGAAATCGACCAGGCGAAGCATCTCTTCTTGAACCGAGGGATTGTCGAAGTTCAGATCCGGCTGATGGAAATAGAAGCGATGCCAATAGTAGGCCTTGGCCACAGGGTCCCAGCTCCAGTTGGACGACTCGAAATCCTGGAAAATGATGCGGGCATCCCGGTATTTTTCCGGGGTATCGCTCCAGACGTAGTAATTCCGGTGAACGGTTCCCGGCCGGGCATGGCGGGCCCGCTGAAACCAGGGGTGCTGATCGGAGGTATGATTGAGTACCAGTTCGGTGATGACCCGGATTCCCCTTTTATGGGCAGCCTTGAGGAAGTTTCGAAAATCCGCGATGGTGTTGTAGTCGGGGTGGACCCGGCGATAGTCGGCAATATCGTAGCCGTCGTCCCGCAAAGGTGAGGGATAGAAGGGCAGCAGCCAGACGGCGGTGATACCGAGATCCCGCAGATAATCCATTTTCTGGATCAACCCGCGGAAATCTCCTATGCCGTTGCCGTCCGAGTCGTAAAAGGCCTTGATGTGCAGCTGGTATATGATCGCTTCCCGATACCAGGCGGTTTGCCCCTGGCCGGTCTGGTTGATGCCGGGCATTTCTGATCTCCTTGTCATTTCCCTCCATGAATATGACGGCGAAACTACATGAAATAATCGAAATTCTGTTCCCGCCTGAGTCGCGGATACAGTCGACAGACACGGGCCGGAAGATCCTGGGGATCGAGCTCCACTTGATTCCAGGCGGTGTGCCAGATGTTCTTGCTTTCCGAAAGCAGGTCATCCACGAGGAAGGGATGCCCCTCTTCGATCCCCAGGGCGTTCACCGGGACACGGACACTTCCCGATTGAGAATTGAAAGGATCCATGTTGACCATGGTCAGGATATGATTGCCGCTGGTCCGGTCGCTCTTCAGATAGCAGATGATATTGTCGTTGTCCGACTCGCAGAAATGCAGGTTCCAGGTGCTATGAAACACCGGGTTCTGGCGACGGATGGCATTCAGCCGGGCAATCAGGTCCCGCAGGTGTTCGGGGTCGTCCCAGTTCCAACGCCTGATCTGGTACTTCTCGGAATCGAGATATTCTTCCCTGCCCGGCAGGGCTGAATTGACGAACAGTTCGAAGGGCGGGCCGTAGATTCCATAACTGGCGGAGAGAGTCGCGGCCAGAATCAGCCGGATGACAAAAGCCGGCTTGCCGCCGTACTGGAGGATCTCCGGCAGGATGTCCGGTGTATTCGGCCAGAAATTCGGGCGGAAGAATTCCCTCACCGGAGAACTGCTCAGTTCCCGCAGGTACTGTTCCAGCTCCCAACGGGTATTGCGCCAGGAGAAGTAGGTGTAGGACTGGCTGAAGCCGAGTTTGGCGAGGCGATACATCACCTTGGGCCGGGTGAAAGCCTCGGAAAGGAAGATCGTCTCGGGATGCTCCTGTCTGATCTCACGGATGAGATATTCCCAGAAGGCAAAGGGCTTGGTATGGGGGTTGTCGACCCGGAAAATGGAGACCCCCTGGTCGATCCAGAATTCCACCACCTGCTTCAGCTCTTCCCAGAGGGAGCGCCAGTGGTCGGTTTCGAAATCGAAGGGGACAATGTCCTCGTACTTTTTCGGCGGATTTTCAGCGAACTGGACGGTTCCGTCCGGCCGCCAGCGAAACCACTCGGGATGTTCCTTCACAAAGGGGTGGTCCGGAGAACACTGAAAGGCCACATCCAGCGCCACCTCAATATCGAATTCCCTGGCTTTTTCGAGAAAATGCAAAAATTCTGCGAGGGTGCCCAGATGAGGGTGGATGTGCCGGTGCCCCCCCTCTTCCGCTCCGATGGCCCAGGGGCAGCCGGGATCGGTCTCGCCGGCCTCGGTCGCATTGTTTTTCCCTTTACGGCGCGTCCTGCCTATCGGGTGAATGGGAGGAAAATAGATCACGTCGAAGCCCATACGGGCGATCTCGGGCAAAAGTTTTTCACAATCGGCGAAAGTGCCGTGAGTCCGTTGGTCCACCCCGCAGGATCGGGGGAACAGTTCGTACCAGCTGCTGAAAAGGGCACGGGTCCGCTCCACGACCACCTTCAGTTCGTTGGAATGGAAACTGGCCAGTTCCGGGTCGTAATAGATATCCATCAAGCCCGCCAATTCCTCATTTTTTGTCAGGGCCAGGGCATGGCTCTGGTCGGCGGCATCGGCCAGAGTATCCGCCAGTTTGGCCAGCCTTTGACGATCGGCTTCGCCGGCCCGATGCACGGCATGCCGGATCAGTTCGATACCCATCAGCAGATCGGCCGTCAGATCCTGCCCGGCCTGATATTTCTTTTCCAGGTCCTTTTTCCAGGTCCGGAAATGATCCACATATCCCTCGACGGTATATCGGCAGATGCCGATTTCACGAGGGATGAAGGAGGCCTGCCAGCGGTCGTTGCCAATTGGCGTCATCGGCACCTTGTGCCACTGATACTCCCTCTCATCACGAAACAGCAGCAGCGCCCTGACCTCGTCGTGTCCATCGCTGAATATGTCGGCTTCGACCAGGACCGGCTCCCCCGGCACCCGTTTGATCGGGAACCGCCCGCAATCGACCTGGGGGGTCAGGTTTTCAATGACGACTCTCCTCTTCCCTTCTTCCAGCAGATCCCTCCCCTTTCGATCCGATAACCCGTTTTCCTTGACGACCATGAAAGCCCCCTTTGAATTGGAATTCTCAGGTTCTACTGAATATACTATCGAATTTTCGGGAAATTTTTCCTCGCAATGGTGGGTCCAGGGGTCTGCGGCGAGTGGAAATTTACGGGGAAACCGATATCTTCTATTAACAATTCTTTTTTTGCGGACCCTGCTCCCGGGCGGGAAAAACCCTTTTAAAAGGAGATCTGAAATGGTCAACGGCAAACAGGTCATCATCGGTGTTTATCTCAAGGACCGACAGAAGGAAGCGACCGAAGTGCAGAAATATCTGACGGATTACGGCTGCTACATCGCTGCCAGGATCGGACTGCATGAGGTCACAGGGAATTTCTGCGCGGGGTATGGACTCCTTCTGCTGCATATGTTCGGAGAGGAGAAATTTGCCAATGAACTGGTCGGGGTCCTAAATGCGATCCAGGGGGTAGAGGCGAAAAAACTGGTGTTCGGGGCGGAGTAGATGCCTCTGCCCGGCCCCTTCTCTTCCTGACGATATTCTGCGCTCGCAACCTGTTGCTACCCGCATCCTGGCCGCCGTCCTGCCTGGTTTCCAGCCGGTTGGATTCGCGTTAACCGGCTGTTAAACTTGTTGGACATGCAATTTAAAGGGCAATGGTTCAGAAAGGATCTGAAGGAGGAAGTCATGACAGCACGTGCTTCAACGGACGAGCTCCCTTTGGCTCTGGAACATATCAAGCAGATGGGAGAACGGGTCAGGGGGCGACAGGCCGTGGTGTTTATCGACTACGACGGGACATTGACCCCGATTGTGGAAAACCCGGAAGAGGCGAGAATTTCCGGGGAAATGCGCCAGGCCTTGCGGGATCTGAGTGAAAAATGCACTGTCGGGATCGTCAGCGGCAGGGATCTTCCCGATGTCAAGCATCAGGTGGGGATCGGGAATCTGATCTATGCCGGCAGTCACGGCTTCGATATTTCAAGCAGCGACGGCAACATGAACTATCAGCAGGGACTCGAGTATCTGCCCGACCTGGACCGGGCCGAGCAATCCCTGCGCGATCGTCTGCAGGGGATTGCCGGGTGCCAGGTCGAACGCAAGCGCTTTGCCATTGCCGTTCACTTTCGGCGGGCGGCCGACATCCACATCGCTGAAATCGAGGCGCGGGTGGATGAAGTGCTCGAGGCTCACCCCAATCTTCGCAAGACCGGGGGGAAAAAAATCTTCGAACTGCGCCCGAATATCGAATGGGACAAAGGCAGGGCTCTCTCCTGGATCATGCGGAAACTCGACCTCGACGGGGATGATGTCGTCCCTTTCTACATCGGCGACGATCTGACGGATGAAGATGCCTTTCGGGAACTGCAGGATCGCGGTATCACCATTCTGGTGCGGGACGAACCCCGGACCTCCAATGCCCAGTATGTCATCGACAATACCGAGGAGGTCCGACAGTTACTGCATATGCTGGGGACCTTTCTTTGACGATCTCCGGGCGGATCCGGGAAAGACTTGCGCGGCATCGGAAAAGGTTCACAATCGACGGGGCAAAGTCGCCGAAATTGTTAATTTTAATGCCGAAAAGACCTGGCCGGATCATCGTGGAAAGGAAGGGCTGATTTGAAAGAGGAGAACGCGGAGGGACATCGCAGGCCGAAAAAGGGTGGGGATTCCAGGGAACACTGGTGGGCTCTGGACGCCGGCGACGTCATGGCGCGTCTGGAGAGCAGCCTCGGGGGATTGACCCCCGAAGAGGCCGTAGCCCGGTTGGAGCGTTTCGGCCCCAATCGTCTGCCCCCTCCCCCCCGGAAAGGCCCCATCATTCGTTTTCTTCTGCATTTTCATAATCTTCTGATCTATGTCCTGCTCGTTTCCGCGGTGGTCACTTTTTTGCTCGGAGACTGGTTCGACGCCCTGGTCATCCTGGGCGTCACCATCATCAACGCGTTGATCGGCTTCATTCAGGAGGGGAAGGCCGAGAAAGCGGTGGACGCCATCCGCAACATACTGACCCAGGAGGCGACCGTCCTGCGGGGAGGGAAGCGTCAGATCGTTCCGGCCGAGGACCTGGTCCCGGGGGACGTCGTCCTGCTGATATCCGGTGACAAGGTCCCTGCCGACCTTCGCCTGTTGAAGACCCGGGACCTGCGCATCGAAGAGGCGGCGCTGACGGGAGAGTCGGTAACCGCCGAAAAAAGAACGGATCCGGTTGCCCCGAAGGCTCCCCTGGGGGATCGTTACGGCATGGCCTACTCGGGAACCCTGGTGGTTTACGGGCAGGCAACGGGCATCGTAACCTCCACCGGGGAAACAACGGAGCTGGGCAAGGTCAATGCCCTCCTCAGCGGTGTGCAGACCCTGACCACCCGGTTGACCGAGCAGATCAACGAATTCAGTCAATGGCTGACCGTGGCCATCCTGGTATTGGCGGTCGCCACCCTTGTCTTCGGACTGGTGGTGAGGGACTATTCCTTCGGCGCCATCTTTCTCGCCAGCGTCGCTCTGGCGGTCGCGGCCATCCCCGAGGGACTTCCCGCGATCATCACCATCACCCTCGCTCTGGGGATGCAGCGCATGGCCCGGCGCAGCGCCATTATCCGCCGGCTCCCGGCCGTGGAGACCCTCGGTTCCGTCACCGTAATCTGCACCGACAAGACCGGTACCCTCACCCGCAATGAAATGACCGTGACCACGGTCATCACCAGGGAAGGGACCTACGCCGTCGAAGGGGTCGGCTACGAACCTCGAGGCGATTTCAACCTCGACGGGCGCAAAATCGTTCCGGATGAAGACCCCCTTCTGACGGACATGGCCCGCGCCGCCCTGCTGTGCAACGAAGGGGTGTTGCGGCCCGCCGAGGAAGGCGGCTGGGAGACGCAGGGGGACCCGACCGATATCGCCCTGCTCACCCTGGCGGGGAAGGCAGGTCTCGATTTCAACAGAACCGGTCGGGAGTATCCCCGCCTCGACGTCATCCCCTTTGAATCGGATCACAAGTTCATGGCGACCCTGAACAGTGTCCCGAAGGGTGCCGGGGTCGTCTACCTCAAGGGGGCCCCGGAGAGAGTGCTGGAACGGTGCGACCGTCAGGCCGCGGCCGGCAGCGACCTTCCCCTCGACATCCCCTTCTGGCGGGAAAAGATTGAGGAGATCGCCCGGCGGGGGGAGCGAACCCTGGCCCTGGCCCGTTTATCTTTCGATGAGCGAAAGGAGCTTTCCTTCGAGGATGTGCAGGGTGGATTGACCCTTCTGGGTTTTCTCGGCATCATCGATCCCCCCCGGGAAGAGGCCTCCGCTTCCGTCGCCCAGTGCCGCGATGCCGGTATCCGGGTCAAGATGATTACCGGCGATCACGCTCTGACGGCCGCTGCTATCGGCGAGAGGATGGGATTGGGGGGACCCGAGCCGGTGACCGGCGAGGAACTCTCGGAAGCGGAGGAAGGCGACATACGCCTGCTGGTTCAGCGCAGCGACATCTTTGCCCGGGTCAGCCCCGAGCATAAGTTGCGCCTGGTTCAGGCCCTTCAATCCAACGGGGAGGTGGTGGCGATGACCGGTGACGGCGTCAATGATGCTCCGGCTCTCAAACGGGCCGATGTCGGCATCGCCATGGGACTGAAAGGGACGGAGGCGGCCAAGGAGGCGGCGGAGATGGTCCTGGCCGACGACAACTTCGCTACCATCGCTCACGCCGTGGAGGAGGGGCGCGCCGTTTACGACAACGTCAAGAAGGCCCTCGCCTTCGTTCTCCCCACCAACGGCGCTCTCGCAGGCATCGTCATCACCGGGGTCCTCGCCGGGGAAGCGCTGCCCATAACCGCTCTGCAGATCCTCTGGATCAACATGGTGTCCGCCGTCACCCTCGGCCTGGCCCTGGCGTTCGAGCCTCCGGAGTCGGAAGTGATGAGGCGGCCCCCGCGGGATCCCCAGGAGGCTCTCCTCACCCCTTTCATGATCTGGCGCATCGGCTTCACCTCCCTCATCATGGTCATCGGCACCTTCGGCCTCTTCCTCTGGGATACCATCCACGGGGCTCCCCTGGAAATCGCCAGGACGACGGCGGTGAATACCCTCATCTTCTTCCAGATCTTCTATCTGCTCAACGCGCGCTACATGAAGGCTTCGGTCCTGAATCTCAAAGGGATTACCGGCAACCGTTACGTGCTGGGCTCCATCGCCCTCATCCTCATTCTGCAGGTGCTTTTCACCTATGTTCCTATCATGCAGCGCCTTTTCGGCACGGCCGCAATTCCGGCCGAGGAATGGCTGCGCCTGATTGCCTTCACCTTCTCCATCTTCATCCTTGTCGAGCTCGAAAAACTTCTGTTCCGGATTTGGGAACGACGCAGGCGAATGGGTGAAGCCCTTCGCCACTGATGCCCGGGTGCTAAACCGGGGTCGCTATGGTTTAAATCTGTTCCACATTGACCCGATCGAGGAGTTCGTTGAAATCCTCGGCCGTGCACAGGGCCGTACCTGGTCGCATGACCGTTGCCGCTCCCGCCGCCACGGCACAGGCCAGCGATCTGTCCGGCTGGAGGTTTTTCACCCGGCCATAGACAAAACCCGCCACGGAGGAATCCCCAGCCCCGATGGTGTTGACGATCTCCACCTCGGGGGGAACCGCCTTGAAAGCCGTATCGTCGCTGATCAGCAGCATGCCCCTGGCGCCCATGGACACGAGGACGGTATTGATCCCACGTTTCTGCACATCCCGGGCCGCCTGCAGGATGTCCTCCAGGGTTTCCAAAGAGCGGTCCACGAGTCTTTCCAGTTCATGCAGGTTGGGTTTGATGATGTCCGGTTTTCCGCGAATGCCGAGCTTGAGTGCCTCGCCGTCGGTGTCGAGAACCACGGTTGCACCTTTGTGCTTGGCAATATCGATGATCCGGCGATAGATTTCAGGGTTGATCATGCGGGGCAGACTGCCGCTGATGACCACGAGGTCCGGCTGAGTCAGGTCTTCGATTTTGCGCATCAGGTTCATCAGCTCATAGGGTTGAATCTCCGGCCCTTCCGCATTGAAGATGAGCTGTTTGCCCGCATCCGCGTCATTGATGATAATGTTGGTTCGGGTCTCTCCGGCGATGCGGACAAAATCGCAGGCAATCCCTTCGTTCAGAAGACGCCCCTCCAGTTCGTCCCCGGTAAAACCTCCGACGAAACCGAGCGCCTTGTTGGCGATCCCCAGACTGGTCAGCACGCGAGAGACATCTATCCCTTTCCCGCCCGAATAGCGGTTTTCCTTCAAAATACGATTCGAATCATCGGGTCGTATCGACTTAACCCACAATGTTCGATCCAGTGCGGGGTTCAATGTCACTGTTTCGACCATGGATACCTCCCTTGCCTTTGATCCTCTTCAGTGGACTGCTTTACCGGATTAACAGTATAGCATGGCAAATGAATCAAGCCCTTCGGCCGGTCAAGTTGACATCCGCAAGCCAACGGGGACAATGGTAGTAAGTTTTTGGTCCTCCCAGCACTGAAAAGACTGAATAAAACCGGAATCGGACCACTCCTGGTGGTGAACTTGGCCATACTTCTCAGACATCCCTGACTCTGTGTCCATTCACAGGGAAACGGGTGAAAAGGCTATCTGAAACAGATGGTTGTAAAGGATAAGGTGTGAACAGGAATCTCTTTGGCACTATGCTGGCGTTAATTGCCCTGCTTCTCTATCTTGCGGCCGTCATAGCCATACTGTTTCCGTTTCTGCAGGCTCTGCTCTGGGCAGGCATCATCGCCCTGATGACCTATCCCCTCTACGATCGTCTCTACCTGGCCGTCAACAGGCGCAGAAATCTGGCGTCTTCCCTGATGACCCTCGGGGTCATTCTGGTCCTTGTCCTGCCGGTCGTTGCCCTGATTGTCTATTTTGCCACCCAAGGCCAGGACTTCTATGAAAATATGGAACCCGCATTATTCAATGATCCTGCAAGCATCTGGCACCAGATTAAAAAATTTCCTCCGGTGAATCTGCTGATCAATATCCTGAATCCAATTTTCGCCCGTTTCGAGATCAATCTTCAGGAAACTTTCAGGGTCGCCCTCCAGCAATCCATGGATGTTCTGGTCAACTTTTCAACGGCGGTGGTGAAAAAGTCCTTCTCCTTCGCGTTGGAACTGGTCATCATGGCCGTCGCCCTGTTCTTCATATATCGGGACGGGGAAAATTTCGCCCAAAGGATCCTGGACCTGATCCCGCTCAGATCGGAAATCAAGGGTTTGTTGATTCAGAGGGTCAAGGAGGTTGTCACCAAAATTCTTTCCGGTCTCCTTTTCGCCTGTTTCATTCAGGGAATTCTGGCGACCCTGGGATACCTGCTGGTTGGGCTCCCCGTCCCCGTGCTCCTGGGCATCGCAACGGCGATTGCAGCCCTGATCCCGTTAGTGGGGACCACTCTGGTCTGGGTTCCGGCAGCGCTGATCCTGGTATTGCAGGGCGATTACTTCAGGGGACTGATTTTGCTCGTCTGGGGCGCAGCGCTGATCTCCCCTTCGGACAACCTGATCCGCGCCCTGTCCATGAGCGGCAGGGCCGGTACCATCTATATCTCGCCTCTGGTCATCATCCTCGGGCTGCTCGGCGGCATGGCGGTTTTCGGTTTTATCGGAATCGTACTCGGACCGCTTGTCCTGTCCCTGTTCCTCTCCGTAATGGAGCTGTTCACCAGTCATCCCTTACAGACTTCCGAAGACGTCGATGCCCAATGAAAAAGATTTTACGTCCCGGAGATAACTGCTGGTGTCTGGCCCATGCCGAGAGGGTGGCCTTTCTGGTGGATGGAGAGGCGATCTTCTCGGCCTTCGAAAAGGCCGCCGCTCAAGCCCGCCGTTCCCTGCTGATCGTCGGTTGGGATATCGACAGCCGCGTCAAACTTAAACGCTCTTCCTCTGACGAATGTAGCGTAACCATCGGATCTTTTCTGGAAAACCTGGTCATCCGAAATCCGGAACTCGAAATCCATATTCTGATCTGGGACTATCCTGTCATCTACGCTCTGGATCGGGAACCTTTGCCGATCTTCAACCTCGACTGGAAAACCCATCGCCGGATCCACCTGTCCCTCGACAGCCAGCACCCCATCGGCGCCTGCCATCATCAGAAAATCGTGGTGGTGGACGATGGTCTGGCCCTGGCCGGAGGGTTCGATCTGTCCAACCGTCGCTGGGACACCCCGCAGCATCATCCTGACGATCCCCAAAGGATCGATCCTCTCGGCAAACCCTACCCACCCTTTCATGACGTACAGGCGCTGGTTCAAGGTCCGATCGCCGGAAAGCTGGGCGAGCTGGCCAGAGAGAGATGGTTTCGGGCCACGGGAAGCAGACTCCCAACGCCCGAAGGCAGGAGAGGGATTGAGTGGCCCGAAAGCGTGGCGGTCGACATGACGAACATTGCCATCGGCATTGTCAGAACCGAACCCGCCTTCAAGAATCGGACGGAAGTCAGGGAGGTGCAGCGTCTTTTTATCCAATCCATTGCCGCTGCCGAAAAATACATTTATATCGAAAATCAGTACCTGACGTCCCGGGTCTTACTTGAAGCCCTGCTGAACAGGCTGGGAGGAAAGAGCGGACCTGAAATCATCATCATCCTGCCCAAAAGCAACACCGGATGGCTGGAGGAAAACACCATGGGTCAGCTTCGCAGGGTGGTCCTGCAGTCCCTGGCCAAGGCGGACGACCAGGGACGGCTGGGCATCTTCTGCCCCGTTGTCGGGGCATCGGGACGGCAAACAGAATCCGAAGTCAGGATTCATTCGAAAGTCATGATTGCAGACGATACCTTCGTCCGGATCGGATCGGCCAATCTCAACAATCGCTCCATGGGTCTGGATACCGAATGCGATCTGGCACTGGAAACGGCACCGGGCGAATCGGAAGCCATCGGGGTTATCGGCTTTCGCAACCGATTGCTGGGAGAACACCTCGGAGTCTCACCGGAGGAGGTCGGTAAGGCGATCGCCGACCAGAGGTCTCTCCTGAAAGCCATAAACCTGCTGAATGTGAAGGATCACTGTCTGGAGAACCTGATCTCCCCGCAGATTCTTGAAGAGACATTCACAACAAAGGAGATAGCGCTCATCGATCCGGAACAGCCGATCAAACTGGATCTAATGATGGACCAGATGGTGGTGCCGGCGCAGGATGCAGCCGAAAATTCCCGTTCGGCCAAGCGCAAACTGGTCTTTTTCGCTCTGGCGGTTCTGTTGCTGCTCTCCTTGTGGCGCTTCACACCTCTCAAGGAATACCTCGATACCGAGACTCTTACCTTCTTGGCGATATCTGTCCGGCAAAGCCCTCTGGCCTGGTTGTATGTTTTTTTTGCATACGTCGTCGGCGGCCTTCTGTTTTTTCCGGTGACCGTTCTTATCGTTGTCACTTCGGCCCTGTTTTCGCCTCTTTCCGGTTTTTTCTTCAGTCTGGCGGGCTGTCTGGGCAGTGCCGCCCTCACCTTCGCCATCGGCCACTGGATGGGCCGGGATACCATTCGACATTTTGCCGGGGGCCGTCTGAACAGGATCAGCAAGCAGATCGCCCGCAAGGGCATCCTCGCCATCGGCGCCGTGCGCCTGGTCCCCATCGCTCCCTTCACCCTCGTCAACCTGGTAGCCGGAGCGTCTCATATCCGCTTCAGAGATTTTTTTCTGGGGACTCTGGCTGGAATGGTGCCGGGGATCGCGGGTTTGACCATTGTAACGGATCGCATCAGGGCTTTCCTGTCGGAACCAGGCCTGTGGAATACGCTGTTGCTGGTGGCGCTGTTGCTGCTGGTGGGCGCGGGAGGTTATTTTCTGAAGAAAAGACTCAGCCGGCAGGAGTAAAATTAGAGGTAAATATTGGAGTTGAAACAGAAATCCCCGGCCCCCTTCTATTTGAGCTGGCTGTCCTTGCTGCCCCGTCGATTATAAGCCGAAACGGTTTTCTGCCTCTTTTCGAGCTCCGATTGACACCTGATACAAAGGCGAACGCCGGGAACAGCCTTGCGTCGCGCCTCGGGGATCTCCGTCTCGCAATCTTCGCAATGGGTTGCACTCTCGCCGGCGGGCAGCCGGCTTCGAGCCCGTTCCACCGCCTCCTCAACCGTAGCGTCTATCTGATCCTGAACGGCACCATCCCGAGACCAACCGACCGCCATATGTTCTCCTTCGCTCTGGTATCCTCCTGCATAAGTATATAGCAAAGATCCTGTTCCGATCTACGCTCTCAAAAGGGCAATCATAATTTCTGCCCCGGTTGGGCCTTTTAAAATTACAAAATTAGTAATTTTTTCATATACCCTCTTCCCCAAAACTGATAATTACTGCCCGACTTGAATCCAGTCTCGATCCCACGGAATCGAGGGTTCGTGAGAGGATTTCGCCGCAAACAGAAATTACCTTTTTGTATAGACCGCATGCGACATCCACGATTTTTCTTCCTTGCCGTCCTCCTGTTTCTGGCAACAACCGCTGTTGCCAGTCCGTTAATATATGGAGAAGCCACTGTTTCAGAAGTTACGAGCATCTACGACGGAGACACCTTCCGCTGTAACATCTCAGGCTATCCGCCGATCATCGGCGAACGGATTGCGGTTCGAATCAATGGCATCGATACGCCCGAACTGAGAGATAACCACCCACGGGTAAAAGCGCTTGCTCGAAAGTCCAAACAGTACACGGTTCAGCGTCTGAGGGAAGGCCGTCATATTGTTTTAAGGAATATGCAGCGGGGAAAGTATTTCCGAATTGTAGCCGATGTCTACGTTGACGGCGGCAACCTTGGACAGGAACTGATCGTCCGGGGACTGGCCAAACCGTATGACGGAGGGAAGAAAACAGAATGGGAGTAAAGGGATCAGGTTCACTGGCCGATCTTGATAGAATGGACCGCAGGTTTGAAGAGGGCGATGTCTCTTTTGCTACGAAACCAACCGCCCGGAACGGGCCAAGAACCAGGCAGGAACTGGCGGTCCATGGACCACACGCAGGGAGGATCGTTGGGCACGACGAACGCCGCTCTTGAGCTCCTGGAGCACAACCTTTGGAGCCGCCCGGACAAGACAGTCTATCTTTGCTCCGGCAGGGTCCACACGTACCGCGAGTTGGGCGAGGGAGCCTGTTGCCTGGCACGCCGGCTGCGGGAGCGGGGGGTCGCACCGGGGGAGCGCATCCTGGTCGCCCTCCCCGACTGCTTCGCCTTCCCGGTGGCTTTTCTCGGCTGCCTCCTGTCCGGTGCCGTTGCGGTCGTGGTAAACTCCGAGCTCGACCAGGAGGCACTGGCGCAGATCGCGAAGGACGCTGGCGCGCGCCTGAGAATCTCCCTGAAGGGGAGCGCAGCGATGTCGCCTGCAGATTCCCTGGAGGAGATCCTGTGCAACGAGGTGGGACTGTTGGACTGGGCATGCCCGGGGATGGAGTTCCGCGACGCCTTTCAGCCGGCCGACAGCGACCTCGCCTATGTTCTTTACACCTCCGGCTCCACGGGCGCGCCCAAGGGAGTGCCGCACCGGCACCAAGCTCTTCTGCTGCCGTGCGATCTCGTCGGCAAGGCCGTGCTTGGGCTAACAGGCAAGGACGTCATCTTCTCCACGAGCAAGTGCTCCTTCGCCTACGGTCTCATCAACAGCCTGGCCCTGCCGCTCCGGCTCGGCGCCACCGCCATCCTCCACCCGGGAAAGCCCGATCCGGCAGCGGTCCTCGAGATCGTCCGTCGACACAGCCCGTCGGTGTTCTTCTCGGTCCCCACGCTCTTCGCTCAGATCCTCCGTTCGTGGCCGGAGGTCCGGCAGCAGCTGCCGATGCGACTCTGCTGCTCGGCCGGCGAGGCGCTCCCGGCGGCTCTGTTCGAAGAGTGGCAGCGGGTCACCGAGCTTGAAATCCTCGACGGCATCGGCTCCACCGAGATGGCCTACCACTTCATCTCGAACGCTCCCGGTCAGGCCGTCGCGGGGTCGGCGGGGAGTTTGGTGCCGGGCTACAGGGCGAGGCTGGTGGACGAGCACGGCGACGATGTCTCTCCCGGAAACGAGGGGCAGCTGCTCATTGACGGCCCGACGCGAACCCCGGGCCTCGGCAACTCGCCGGTTGCGGCCGACGCTCCCCTCGCGACCGGCGACCTCTTTGTGGAGCGGGACGGATTCTACTATCACCGCGGACGGAGCGACGACATGTTCAAGTCGGCCGGCTGCTGGGTCTCACCCAACGCTGTAGAGGAGGTCCTGCGAGGGCACGCCGCTGTGTCCGAGTGCGCCGTAGTGGCCTCCCGGGTTGGCGGGCTCGGTGTCCCGGACGCCTTCGTCGTACTCGACCCCACTGTGACCGGGTCGCCGGAACTGGTCGGAGAGCTGCGGCGATACTGCCGGGAACGTCTTCCGGACCACATGTGCCCGGCCCGAATCCGGTTTGTGGCCGAACTGCCGCGCACCTCCACCGGGAAGGTACAGCGGTTCAAGCTTAGAGAGGGTAACAAGGAGGAAACATGGCAGCAACAATGATCGATCAACTGAGGGAGCTCGTAGTGCAGGTTGGGGGCAACGCGCAGACGGCCCTCGAGCTGGAGCCGGATCAGGCCGTGGCGCACAACGCCCTCGACTCGCTCGGCTTCACAGCGTTCATCGCGGCCCTAGAGGAGCATTTTGCCATCCGGGTTGGCGACAAGTCCTCAGTAAAGCTGCGCTCCCTGAAAGACTTCGCGCAGTATGTCGAGGCCCAGCTCGAACGCTCGCAGGATGTCGACTCCTGTGCGGCGGACAACGGCGCAGCCGAGGCCGGTGACTTGACCCTCGACGGAGCGCCGCTCCATTACGAGATCGCCGGCAACGGACCGCCCCTGCTCCTCTTGAACGGCATCGGCCTCGACCTGTCCGCGTGGGCTCCTCTGGTTCAAGCCCTGTGCGGCGAGCGTCGCCTGGTGCTCCTTGAGACCCGCGGGTCCGGCCTCTCCGGTCCGCCACCGGAACCATGCACTACAGCCCGGCTCGCCGCCGACGCCCTCGCCCTGCTCGATCACCTCTGCCTCGACTCGGTGGACGTGCTCGGATTTTCGCTTGGCGGCCTTGTAGCGCAGGAACTGGCACTCCTCGCACCGAACCGGATCCGCTCGCTGGTGCTCGCTGCCACCGCGGCCCGCCTCCCGGGGCGGACTCGCCGCGCCCTCGACGCCTGGCGGCATCTTCTCCTGACAGGGGTAGAAGCCTACGCTTTCCGGCGCCAGCAGTTCGCCTGGATCTTCAGCCCTGCGACCCTCGAGAACGACGCGCTGATCGATGGGGCCCTGGCGACCCTCGCAAGCGCGCCCGCCCCTTCGGCGCGCGGCTTCTCGGCGCAAGCCGACGCCTGCCTGGCCCACGACTCCCGGGACCGGGCGCCGCGCATTGACGCCCCGGCGCTCGTCCTCGCCGGAGCGGACGACGTCCTCCTCCCCGCAACTGCAGCCGAGACCCTCGCCGGGCTCCTGCCCCGGGGGCGTTTCGAGTACCACCCCGGCGGCCACGCCTTTCTGTCGGAGAACACGAAAGTCGTTGCGAGGTCGGTACTGCAATTCCTGGGCTCGCCCGCGAGGCAACGGGAAAATAAGGCACAGCGTAAGAATTAGGAGATGCCCGAGGGGAAGACTACTTGTTCGAAGCGCAAAAGTGGCCTGCCCCCTTTGGAAACCTTAAACCCTTAATTCGGGGAGGACACGGTCCTGTCCAGGACGTCTCGTATTTTTTTCAATAAATCCTCCTGCCTGAAAGGCTTTGTAATCATTTCCGCCTCTAGCGCGGCATCAAGCATCCCCTTTCTTTGCATGGTTTCTGCCGTGTAACCACTGATAAAAACTCCTTGAATTCCCGGTTTCAGCTTTTTTATTTCATCCAGCATTTCCCTGCCGTTTTTCCTGGGCATGACCACATCAGACAAAACTAGGGAAATATCGGCGTTCTCCCTGAACCGCACAACCGCCTCTTCACCGTTTTCGGCAATAATGATTCTGTAACCGACCCTTTCCAGGGTTCTCTTTATGAACATCCTCACGGTCTCGTCATCCTCGACCACCAGTAAAGTCTCTTTACCGCCGGGAGGCTGGGAGGTGAAGGTCATTTTTTCGTTGACGAATTGACCCTTGGCCAAAGGCAGATAAATATCGAACGTGGTTCCTTTGCCGGGTTGACTGCTGGCCAAAACGGAGCCGTTGTGCTGCTTGATGATTCCGTGAACTATGGACAGTCCCAGGCCGGTTCCCTTCCCCACCTCCTTGGTGGTGAAAAACGGCTCAAAGATGTTTTGCAGCGTCTTTTTGTCAATCCCGTTGCCGGTATCGGCTACGGAAATGAGGGCGTATTTACCGGGAGTTGGAAGGTCATACAGCTTTTCCATCCCCTCCTCGACAATCGCCTGTTTCGTGGTGATTGACAGATGCCCTCCCGTTGGCATGGCATCACGAGCATTGGTCGCCAGATTCATCAAGACCTGTTCTATTTGGCCCGGATCAGCCTTGACCTGCAGATTTCTGCAGCTGAAATCGATGCTGAACTCGATATCTTCCCCAATAATCCTTTGAATGATTTTCCCGGTTTCACTGATAAGAGGGTCCAGGAGCACGGGTTTCGGGTTGATCAGCTGTTTCCTGCTGAAAGCGAGCAGAGACTTGGTCAACTCCGCAGCCCGGTCAGCGGCTTTCAACACGTTACTGATACTCTCATGAGAAAGTTGATCGTCTTCACGGATGCTCTCTGACAGTATTTCCCCGTAGCCTGAAATCGCAGTGAGCAGGTTGTTAAAATCATGGGCCACACCCCCGGCTAGAATACCGACGGATTCCATTTTCTGCGATTGCATGAGTTGCCGCTCCAGAAGTTTTCGGTCAGTGATATCGTGAATTATCCCCTGGCAACCGGACATACGGCCTTCATCGTCCTTGATGGCAGACATGGAGAAGTGAACGACGATTTTCCTGCCGTCCTTTCTCATCATTTCGACTTCGAAATCACTGACAAATTCGGATCGGTCCATCTTTTCCCACAGCAGCTCCCAGTCACCCGGATTGCAGAAGAGTTTTTCCAGATACCGGGAAAAAAGTTCCTCCCTGGAATATCCAAAAAGTTCGATTCCGGCCTGGTTGATGTCAATAATCCTTCTCGCTGGATGCAAAATGAAAATCGTGTCCCTCGACCTCTCGAAAAGAGTCCGGTATTTTTTCTCGGACTCTCGCAGTGTGTCTTCAATTCTTTTACGGTCGGTTATGTCGGTGTGGGAACCGGAAAACCTGGCCGGTTTTCCCGCCAGATCCCTCTGACAGATTCCTCGCGCATGGATCCAGCGGTAGCTGCCGTCTTTGTGCTGAAGCCGGTACTCGACCTCATAGGTGGGGATCTGTCCGACCAGGCATGCATTCCTCGCTTCCATGACCAAATTCAGGTCATCCTGATGGATTCTTTCCCTCCATTTTTCATAATTATTGGGAAATTCATCATCTTCATAGCCGAGCATGCTTTTCCAGCGCGGCGAAAAGAAAGTGTCGCCGTTTGCAAGATTGAGATCCCATATACCGTCATTTGATCCCTGAACGGCCATGGCATATCTCTCCTCGCTGGTACGCAGCGCACCAACAGTTTTTTCCAGCTGTTCCGTCCTCTCGGCAATTCTTTTTTCAAGTTCATCATGGGAGCGACACAGTTCCTCCTTTGCCATTCTCAGCGCATCTTCCGAGCGGCACTTCGCCAGGGCCACCGCCAGATACCCCGCAAGTCTCTCCCACAGCGCCATGACCTCTGGGGAGAAAAGTCCTTTTCGCCGATCATTCAGTTCCAGTGCGCCCAAGCGCTCTTGACCAAAATCAAGCGGTATCAGGGCCGTTGATTCGTATCTCTCGCCATTGCACAAGGACTGTCGCTCGTACCTGGTGGTATCACCCGGCAAGTAAGTTTCCCTGTACGAATTTTCATCCGTTTCATTCAGGCGGACGTTTACTGCCTCACAGCCGGAATGCTGCCGAAAAAAGGCTGCAGCCGCGGATAACAGTTCTTGAGTTCCGGTACAGGCATTGACCAGGCTGAGGAATTCGATGGTTATTTTGCGCTCCTCCTCGGCCACCTTACGCTCGGTTATGTCCATAATCATGGATTGCTTGGACATCGAGCCGTTCGCATTGCGGATAGGAGAATTGACCACGTAGTACCAACGTCCGTCCTTCGGACTCTGCACCTCCCAATGGACTGTTTCGCCTGCAAAAACCCGTTCGTTCACGCACCAGGGACAGACGGAATCTCTCTCATGCAAAACCTTGTAGCAAAGTTCGCCGACGGCGTTATTCCCGGTTCGCTGGATGAACTTCTCATTCATGTATTCAATGCGATAATCTTCCGAACAGCTGTAGATCAAGCCGTCGAAGGCCTCGACTATGGCCCGGTATTTTTCCGCGCTGTCCATTGAGGCTTGTTTCGCTTCAAAATTACGGATTGAATTCTCGGCAAGATCCGTCAAAAAACGCGAAAACGCTTTGTTGTAGGTAATGATGTCGGCAACCTTTTCCCTGGTAAAAACGGGCACTCGATCAAGCGCTGCGAGATATTCCGAAAGGTTATAACCATGTTCTTGCGCCTGCAGAATAAAGCGGCCCCGGTCGGCGTTCTCACCTACATAAAAAAACTGTCCAAGAAAAATCGTCGCCAGATGACGGTTCGCCACGATGACCGGGACGCCGATGTCCCAGAGCCCGTTTTTGCAGCGATAAGAGCAGGGTTCCCGATAAACGAGATTTTCCTTGATGTAATTGTCGCTTTCACGGCAATTTTTCAGGGAAGAAGGGTGTGCACGGTGAAACAAGGTACAGATATCCTGCCAACCGGTGGCCACCAGGATCGACCCATCAGTGGCGTCAATGATGCCGATCGGCATACCTGTAACCTGGTACACTGCATCGGCGAGATTCTGTATCGTTGCCAGATCGACGAGTTCGGAAATGGTGTAATCTTTCATACTCATCCTCAGGGGAGCGCTTCGGTCTGCAAAAATGAATACCCCCTACAGAAAAACCGCTGACACCCTCAGATATCAAGCGGTCATTCCAACCGACAACTTCTAACCAAAAAACAATGCGTTAGATTACACACAATGATTCAGAATGTCAAATCACTAATGTCGCAACCTTTAAACTAATAAATTAAATTGGATTGCGACCAGCAGGTAAACATTGAGCGCATTTTGTGCCTCGGATTCTTCGCAATGGGTCGAACTCTCGCCAGCGTCTGCCGCCCTGAGTGTTTACCAACGGCCTCAAAGAAGCCTGCTGAAAGTCATTGACAGAAAGGAAAAGAGATTTTATTTTATTCAATAATCCGTATATTATATTTTGGAGGTCGAACATGCCTGTTTACGAGTACTCGTGTAAGAAATGCGGTCACCGATTTGAAAAACTGCAGAAAAACGTTGAGGCGGGACCCATATCGTGCCCCAACTGCAACTCAACGGAAGTCAAAAAGGAAATTTCATCTTTTTCCGCGACCGAATCGACTTCAGGCTCGTGCAACAGAGGTTGAAAATTCTAAAGGACGCCAGGTTGGCGTCTTAGAAAATACATGACGGCAGGTAACCCCATAGATTGCCTTTGAGAAGGCCTTTAACCTTGGTAGGAAAGCCTATGGAAAGCCTTGTGACAATCATTGCTATTTTATTTGTATGGGTTCTTCTGCAAAAAGTTATTTTGCCAAAACTTGGCGTATCGACTTGAATGTCCGATACATC
This sequence comes from Syntrophotaleaceae bacterium, assembly GCA_041390365.1. Lineage (NCBI taxonomy): Bacteria > Pseudomonadati > Thermodesulfobacteriota > Desulfuromonadia > Desulfuromonadales > Syntrophotaleaceae > Syntrophotaleaceae bacterium. The sequence continues at coordinate 1,193,525 of JAWKQB010000001.1, forward strand.
AGATCTCGCGGGTCGAGATCATGGAGAAAAACCGATCGGCAGCAGTGAAGCGGTGAAAGATAACCACCACGATTCAACGCATGGATAGATCCAGGGTGGATTCAAACCATCCCACCCAATGAAAGGATTCCCTGATCGGGTAGGAGGCGGGGTCACCCCCGCCGTCCTCCCACACCACCGTGCGTACGGTTCCGTACACGGCGGTTCACAAAGCACTCTGAAAGCGTCTGAGACTGTCTACCAAGCAGATCAGCCCCAGTTTATCGAAGAAGGATTTTCGAAACGCATCGTGCATGTGCGAGGCTCCTGCATTCCACCAGGGGCCTCGCCCGTTTTGAGCCGACCTCCATGCTCTGAGTTCCGACAATCCCCGCCGCATCAAATTCCTGGCCCGCGTAAAAGAGCGCTTCCACTGCCGCCACAGAATGCAGCGTAGTTTCCGCCTGACCCAGCTATCCAGTTCTTCGAAGATGCCTTTGACTTCCGCCAGCCGAAAGTAGGCGATCCATCCCCGCAGTTTCGGGGTGGACTCTTCGATGACCCGTTTGAGGCTGTGTCCCCTTCCCCGACGAAAGAGCTCTCTGAGGTTGGCCTTGAACCGTTTCACAGAGCCTTCAGCCACCTTGAGCCGCGGTTTCTTGTGAAAGGTCATCCTGTAACCCAGAAAGGTTCTCTCCCAGGGGCGGCCAACGGCGCTTTTGACGCGGTTGACCTTGAGTTTCAGCCGCTGTTCGAGAAACTGGATCAGCGAAGCCATGACCCGCTCCGCCGATTGCCGACTGCGCACGTAAATGTTGCAATCATCGGCATAACGGCAGAAGGCGTGGCCGCGCCTCTCCAGTTCCTTGTCGAACTCGTCAAGCAGGATGTTCGACAACAGCGGCGAGAGCGGGCCGCCTTGCGGCGTCCCTTCCACCCGTGGCGAGACGATCCCCCCTTCGAGCACTCCGGCCCTCAGGTATCTGCGGATCAGTCGCAGTACACGGGGGTCTTTGACCTTGCGGGCCACTCGTGCCATAAGCACGTCGTGTCCGACCCGGTCGAAGAACTTCTCCAGGTCGATATCGACCACCCACCGCCGCCCTTCGGCCACATGCCTGCGGGCTGCTTGTACCGCCTGGTGGGCGCTCCGTCCGGGCCGAAACCCGTAGGAGCTATCGGAGAATCCGGTATCGAACAGCCGCATCAGCTCCTGATGCAGCGCCTGCTGAATGAGCCGGTCCAGCACCGTGGGAATGCCGAGCATGCGCACCCCGCCGCCGGGCTTGGGTATCTCGACCTTCCGCACCGGTTGGGGCTGGTAGCTTCCGTTCAGCAGGTCCTCCTTGATGCGCGGCCATTCCTTGACCAGGTAGCCTTTCAGCTCACCCACCTGCATCCCGTCGATGCCGGGGGCTCCCTTGTTGCCAACCACCCGGTCGTAGGCCGCCATCATGTTGCCGCGACTGACAACCTCTTCCATCAGCCGCGTCTCCGCTTCCGTCCAGGACGGTTCCCGGCATGCCGTGACGTTTGACGCACCTGTGCCATACTCTTGCGACTTCCGGTCGCTACCCTCGGGCGCGGCCCCTGATATCTCAACCAGGGCTTCTGCTTCTTCGATCGTCATCGAAATTCGAGTCTCCTGAATGGCGCCTCGTGTTCGGCCCTTCACCGGGATGGTCAACCCCGGCTACTATGGCCTCTGCTGACTTCTGCCGACCCGTCCCGACGCCTCTCGACGCCGGTAGCACGAGGCAGATCGGCAGATCTCCCAGGGTAATGCGCGTGACCTTCCTCCCATATACCCGCCGCATCTACAGCCCCACCCTCCCGGATGGCTATGGGGCTTTGAAGATGTTGGCCTTCTCGCCCGGATGGAACTGCCTCGTATGCGATTTCTGTTCGTCGGGCCGGGAGTTTGCCTGCGGCTTCCTTCAGATCCCACCTCGCGGTGGACACCCTTGCCGTTCGGCTAGTGGTTCCCGCCATCAGGGTCCACAGGGGACTTACACCCCCAAGTCATCCGGTTATCACCACAACAACCGGAACAGCGCCAGTCAAGGCGCTACGCGCCATGCCTGGCGCACCAACGCAAAAAGGCCACTCCTTTCGGAGTGGCCTAACTGCTTGTTTTTTCTTCTCATTGAATGGTCGGGGCGAGAGGATTTGAACCTCCGACCCCCTGCACCCCATGCAGGTGCGCTACCAGGCTGCGCTACGCCCCGTCAATCAACGTGAGGCGGATTATTGTCCATCCACTGGTAAATGTCAAGGGAAAAGTCGACCTCAAATCATCTCTTCCATCTCTAAAAACCTCAACAACTTCGCTGTATTAAATAATCAGGCCGATCGGGAAAGGGCTTTGGTGACGTTAAAGGTGTGATCGCCGATCTTGGCGAAGTGATGGAGGATGTCGATGAAGAGCAATCCCTGGTTGACGGCACACTCGCCCGTATTAAGGCGGGCGATGTGGTTGTTCCGCAGGTTTTCCTCGAGATTGTCGATAACCCCCAGGAGGAAAAAGGATTTCTCGCCGATGGAACGATCTTCCCTTTCCAGGGCATCGATAGTGAAAGCCAGATATTCCCTGATCTTTTCGGCCAGTTCCATGATCTCCTCGACAGCGCTTTCAGAGAAGGAGATCTTTTGTTGTTTCCGTTTGACAAAGAGTTTGCAGAGATTCTCGCAGTGGTCCCCTATCCTCTCCAGATCGTTGGCCATGTGCATCATCGCGGCGACATCCTGAGACATCTGCCTGGTAATCGACTGCTGGGACAGGGCGACAAGAAAGTCGGTGATTTCCTTCTGCAGCAGGTCGACAATCTCTTCCATTTTCTCAAGGTGTACCAGCCTTTTTTCATCGATGTGTGGAAAAATGGCCAAGGTTTCCTGGAACATCTCGAGGGTGATCTGAGCCATACGCCGGGTCTCAGAACGGGCCTGTCCATAAGCGATGGGAGGAGTGTTGAGCACCCGGTTGTCGAGGTACTTGAGATGAAATTCCGAGGCTTCCTCTTTGCCGGGAATGAGCAGGGTGGTCAGCCGGCACAAAACCCCCACAAGAGGCAGGAAAATGAGTGTATTTATAATATTGAAAAGGGTATGGGTATTGGCGATGTGTCGGGCAATAAAGGGTTTATCGCCCAAAACGACACCCAGCTTTTCGGCTTCGGCGACTGACTGTACGACAAAATCGGCATCCTCCGGGGTGATATGGTTGACGAAGTCCAGAAACACCGGAAACAGCAAAAGCATGTAGCCGACGCCAAGGAAATTGATAAGAAAATGAGCGAGGGCGGTACGGCGTGCAACCCGGTTGGTGCCTATTGCGGCAAGATTGGCGGTAACGGTGGTGCCGATATTTTCACCCAGAATGAGTGCGACGCTCGCTTCAAAGGAGATCAGACCTGCCGTGGCCAGGGCGAGCGTGATGCCGATGGTGGCGCTGCTGCTCTGAACAAATATGGTCAGCAGGGCGCCGAGGAGGACGGCGAGGAGATGATTGTCGCCGACCATAAGGAAAAAATTCTGAAACTCGACGCTGTCCTTGATCGGATCGAAGGCCTCTTTCATAGTGGCGAGGCCGAAGAAGAGGATGCCGAAGCCGAGCAGGATTTCGCCAACGTAGCTCCATTGCCTGCTTTTGGAAAAAAGCTTCAGCCCGGTCCCAAGACCGATGGCGGGGAGTGCGTACTGGGTGATCTTGAAGGCCAGCAACTGGGCCGTGATGGTGGTGCCGATGTTGGCACCCAGAACGACTCCGATCGATTGAGTCAGGGTCATGAGACCGGCGTTGACGAAGCCGACCACCATGACGGTCGTGGCACTGGAGGACTGGATAATGGCGGTCACGGCTAACCCGACGAGGGTACCAATGATCCGGTTGTTGGTTAGGGCGGTGAGGATCTTCCGCATCCGATCCCCTGCCACCTTCTGCAGCCCTTCCGACATGATTTTCATGCCGAACAGGAAAAGTCCGAGCCCCCCCAGCAGGCCGAACACCATCGCTTGATTGAAAAACGCAGGCAAGATCGAACTCCCATTCCAGCCCGGCAATAACGGGCAGAAATGCCCGCTCCGGCTTACCTGGCCGGCGAGACTATAACCTGAAGCAGCCGTTTATTTCAAGGAAAAGGGATAAAGCGAATTGCGAGCCAAGGCTCCTAGAGTTGATGAATCCAGGACGTGCTGCCGCTGCCCTGGCGAAGCACTTCGATCCGGTCCTCGACAAGGCTGATGACGGTGGAGGGTTCTCCCATGACAATTCCTCCGTCGACGACGATATCAAGCTGCTTCCCGAGATCGGCTTCGATCTGGGCGGGATCGTAGTAAGGTTCTTCACCGCTGACATTGACGCTGGTGGTAACCAGGGGATGACCGAGGTTTTGAACAATGCTCAGGGCAATGGGGTTTGCGGGAATCCGGATCCCTACCGTTTTTTGCCGGGTGGTGAGAATATCGGGAACAATTCGGGTCGCTTCCAGGATAAAGGTATAGGGTCCGGGAAGATAACGCTTCATGATCTTGAAGGAAAAATTGCTGACCTGGGCATAGTTGGAAATATCGGAAAGGTCGGCACAGATAAATGAGAAGGGCTTGCGGGGATCTCGCTGCTTGAGCTGATACAACCTTTTAACCCCTTTTTTATTGAAAATATCGCATCCCAATCCATAGATGGTATCGGTGGGATAGGCAATGACACCGCCCTGTTTGAGACAGTCGACGATGCGGTTGATCAGGCGCAGTTGGGGATTTTCAGGGTTCAGGGATAAAAGCATGGCGAAATCTCCCAGATGAAAGTAATGCGGGAAACTTGTTCTCTCGTTAGAGTCTAGCAGGGTCCCCCTAAGGCCGCCAGATCGGGGATATTCTTTCAGCCGGTATGACCGAACCCTCCATGGTTGCGGTCGGTCACTTCCAGTTCATCAACAGGCCGGAGGGAGGCGCGAAGGACCGGAGAAAAAACGATCTGGGCGATCCGCTGCCCCGGTTGGATGACAACGGTTTCCTGCCCATGATTGATCAGAATGATGCCGATCTCCCCCCGGTAGTCGGCATCGATGGTGCCGGGGGAATTGACCAGGGTCAGTCCTTCTTTCAGGGCCAGGCCGGAACGGGGTCTGATCTGACCCTCATAACCCGGAGGTATCGCCAGGGCCACTCCCGTCGGAACCAGCGTGCGATTTCCGGGAGAGAGATGACAGGGCTGTTCCAGGCAGGCGCAGAGGTCCATCCCCGCGGCGAAATCGGTCATGTAGGCCGGAATAAGGGCGGCTTCGCGCAGCAGTTTGATGTCGACAACCAGTTCGTTCATAGGGATTCAGCATGAATTGGAGGGACCGGTCGTTCAGTCGCCTCCCAGGGTCAGATCCAGAAGTGGGAAATCTTTTTCATCCACCCTTCCCACCATTTGCAGAGAGAGCGACTTATCCTGGAAAATTTCTGCAGCAAGACGCAGGATATCTTCGCTTCCGACCTTGTCAATCCGCTCCAGAACCTCTTCCGTACCCAGAAGCCGGCCGAAATAGAGTTCGTTTCTGGCCAGCCGGGTCATATGATTTTCGGTATTTTCCAGGGAGAGAAGGAATTGCCCCTTCAAATGCTCCTTGGCGGCGGTGAGTTCTTCTGCCGACAGGGGATGTTCGGTTATCTGGTGCAGTTCCTTGAGGATGATCCCGCAGGCATGAGGAGCATCCTCGGGGGAAGTGCCGGCGTAAATGATCAGGGCTCCGGAGTCGGAATAGCTGTTGAGATAGCTGTAGACCGAATAGGCAAGCCCCCGTTGTTCCCGCAGTTTCTGAAAAAGTCTGGAGCTCATGCTGCCGCCGAGAGCTGTATTGAGCAGCTGACAGGCGTAACGGTCGGGATGCCCTTGCGGCAGGGCCGTCGAACCGAGACAGATGTGAACCTGTTCGAGCTCCTTCTTTTGGGTTCTGACCGTATGCCGAACCGTTTTGGGCGGCGAAGTCAGAATTTTTTTACCAGGGGGCAGCTTGTCGAAACCCCGACGAATTTCGGAGACGACATCATCATGATTTACATTGCCTGCTGCACAGACCAAGATGTTGCTGCCGCAATAATGATTTTTCAGCAGATTGCGCAGTGCCTTGCGATCGAGGTTCTTGACGCTCTCAAGAGTGCCCAGAATGGGCCGGCCGAGAGGGTGGTCGGGCCACAGGGCATGGAAAAAGAGCTCGTGAACCAGTTCGTCGGGTGTATCCTCCACCATCAGAATCTCCTGGAGGATCACCCGCCGTTCCTTTTCAATCTCGTCGAGATCGAAAACCGAATGGAGCAGGATATCGTTCAGCAGGTCGAGGGCCAGGGGCAATTTCCGGCCGGCCACCTTTGCATAGAAGCAGCTGTATTCCTGGCTGGTAAAGGCGTTGAGGACACCGCCGACGGAGTCTATCTCCTTGGCAATATCCTGAGCAGTGCGTCGGCTGGTCCCCTTGAAAAGGAGGTGTTCGACAAAATGGGATATCCCCCCCTGC